>NZ_JBGSQX010000148.1:0-21657 GCF_041737845.1 Desulfococcus sp. | reverse complement strand
TGGGGCCGCATGGGCCGGCGCGGCGGCCTGGGGCGCTGCCGCCGGGGCCTGGTAGGCAATGACGGGGGCGCCGCCGGGCTCGTCCACCTCGACCGCGAAATAGTCGCCGTCCACGAAGACGTTGAATTTTCGGGTGGCCGCGCCCTTCTCGGGAACGTCCTTGGCCGGCTCTTTTTCCACCAGGTGGCCGGCCTTGGCCTTTTTGATCAGCTCATCCTGTTTCTTCACGTCATCCATGGTCCGCGGCAGGACATCCTTGGGCGGGGCTTCCACGCCGTATTTCCACTTGAGGAATTTCTTGCCGGTGACCGGGTAGATGGCGTAGAGGACTGCGTCGTCGACGTCCTTGGCCAGGTCGCCGATCTCCTCCTTGGCCTTCTGCAGTTCGGGCTCCAGCACCTCCGCCGGACGGCAGGTGATGGGCTGTTCGCCTCTGGAGTATCCCTTGAGGGCTTTTTTCTGCACCTCGGGATCGATGGGGATGGCGGTCTTGCCGTACAGGCCGTAGCAGAGGTCCTTGACCTGGGCGGTGATCATCTTGTAGCGCTCGTTTTCGTCATCGAACAGCACGTTGTTGACGGTCTGGATGCCGACGATCTGGCTGGTGGGGGTGACCAGGGGGATGGCGCCCAGCTCTTTCCGGACCCGGGGCAGCTCCTTGTAGACCTGGTCGATCTTGTCGAGGGCGTCCATCTCGCGGAGCTGGTTGACCAGGTTGGAGAGCATGCCGCCCGGCGTCTGGTGGAGCAGCACGTTGATGTCGATGATCGACACCTTGCTGTCGTCCAGGAGGTGCTTGTACTTGGGCATGACCTCTTTTTCGAGGATTTCATTGATCTTGGCCAGTTTCTTGATGTCGAACCCGGTGTCGCGGTTGGTGCCGATGAGGGCCATGACCAGGGGCTCGACGGCCGCATGGGAGGTGCGATAGGCGTAAGGCGTCATGCAGGTGTCGATGATGTCCACGCCCGCCTCGATGGCCTTCAGGTGGCTCATGGGCGACATGCCGGAGGTGAAGTGGCTGTGGAGATGGATCGGGGCCTTGACGGTCTCCTTGAGGGCCTTGACCAGGTTGTAGGCGTCGTAGGGCGCGATGAGGCCGGCCATGTCCTTGATGCAGATGCTGTCGGCGCCCATGGCCTCCAGATCCTTGGCTTTATTGACATAGTAGTCGGAGTTGTAGATCTCTCCGCCCAGGCGGGGTTCGGTCATGGTGTAGCAGATGCAGCCCTGGAAATGCTTTCCGGCCTTCTTGATCCCCTTGACCACGGTTTCGAAGTTGCGGTAGTCGTTCAGGGCGTCGAAGGTCCGGAAGATATCCATGCCGTTCTCGGCGGCCCGTTCCACGAATACCTCGGCCAGATCGTCGGCGTAGTTCCGGTATCCTACCAGGTTCTGTGCGCGGAGCAGCATGGAGAACGGGGTCTTCTTGATATAGCGCTTGAGGGTCCGAAGCCGCTGCCACGGGTCTTCGTTCAGAAACCGGTGCATGGTGTCGAAGGTCGCCCCGCCCCAGGTCTCCACCGCCCAGAAGCCGACCTCGTCCATGAGTTCGGCGACGGGGATCATGTCTTCCGTCCGGCCGCGGGTGGCGAAGAGGGACTGGTGTCCGTCCCGCAGCGACAGGTCCATGATTTTAATGGGGTTTTCTGCTGCCGGCCGGTCCGGGCTGTAGTTCATTTCGGTCATCTTGACTTGATCGCTCATGTGTATTCTCCCGTTACATTGGTTAAAAAAGTATATAGAAAAAATATTTTTTAGGCTGAAGACTGAAGGACCCGGGGCCAAGGCCTAAGAGCCAAGGGGTTTATGCGTAAGGGGTGCGTCAAACGCCTTCCCTGCCTTCGGTCTATCTACCTTCAGCCTGCTTTAACGTGAAACGCCTTCATCTGCATCATGTTGCGCATCTGCATGATATCCTGACGGCCGCTGATGCCCCAGAGGGAAGGCATGGCCGCCGGTTTTTCCGGCGCCGCGGCAGCGGCCGGGGGCGCCTGCATGGCCGCCATCTCTTCGCCGCTCTTGATATAGGCCGATACGGCCGACAGCGCGGCAGCCATTTTTTTTCTGTTCTTGTCGTTTTTTTTCATGCCGACTCCTTGGTTTCGGTTCCGGGTAGGGGGAATATCTGAACCCATCGCCCGCCAGTCATTTACAGCGGGATGTTGCCGTGCTTTTTGGGCGGACGGAGTTCCCGTTTGCTGCTCAGGGCTTCCAGTGCATCGATCAGCCGGGGTCGGGTTTCGCTGGGAATAATGACATCGTCGATGTAGCCTCTTTCCGCCGCGCGGTAGGGGTTGGAGAAAAGATCTTCATATTCCTGGATTTTTTCCTTGCGCTTGGCGGCAGGATCCTCGGCGGCCTTGATCTCCCTGGCGTGGATGATGTTGGCCGCGCCGGCAGCGCCCATGACCGCGATCTGGGCCGTGGGCCAGGCGAAGGCCATGTCCGCGCCCAGGTCCTTGGAGCACATGGCGAGATAAGATCCGCCGTAGTCCTTGCGGGTGACCAGAAGCAGCTTGGGCACGGTGGCTTCCGAGTAGGTCCAGAGCAGTTTGGCGCCGTGGCGGATGATGCCTCCCCATTCCTGGTCTGAGCCGGGAAGATACCCGGGGACGTCCGCGATGGTCAGCATGGGGATGTTGAAGGCGTCACAGAACCGGATGAACCGGGATGCCTTGTCCGAGGCATTGATGTCCAGTGCGCCGCCCATGTGCGCCGGCTGGTTGGCGATGATGCCGATGCTCCGTCCGTTGAGCCGGGCGAAGGCGATGATGATGTTGGGGGCATAGAACTCATGGGGCTCGAAAAAATCACCGTTGTCCACGATGGAGGCGATGACCGCCTTCATGTCGTAGGACTGGTTGGGGTTGTCCGGAATGATGGCGTCCAGGGCCGGGTCCATGCGTCCGGGGCTGTCGCCCGTCTCCACGATGGGCGGGTCTTCCATGTTGTTGGCGGGCAGGAAGGAGAGCATCTTCTGGATCTTCTCGATGGCGTCCTCCTCGGATTCACAGGCAAAGTGGGAGACGCCGCTTTTTTCGTTGTGGGCGCTGGCGCCGCCCAGGTCCTCGAAGCTGATCTCCTCGCCGGTGACGGCCTTGATGACCTGGGGCCCGGTGATGAACATGAAGCTGGTGTTCTTGACCATGAAGATATAGTCGGTCATGGCCGGAGAATAAACCGCGCCGCCGGCCGTGGTGCCCATGATGGCCGAAATCTGAGGGATCACGCCGGAAGAGATGGAGTTGCGGTAGAAGATCTGGCCGAAGCCGGACAGCGCGTCCACCCCCTCCTGAATTCTGGCGCCGCCGGAGTCGTTGAACCCCACGAACGGCTTGCCGGCCTTCAGGGCCATGTCCATGACCTTGCAGATCTTTTTGGCGTGCATCTCCCCCAGGCTGCCTGCCCGGGAGGTGAAATCCTGGGCAAAGGCGAAGACGGTCCTCCCGTCGACCTTGCCGTAGCCGGTGACCACGCCGTCCGACGAAACCTCGACCGTTGCCATCCCGAAATTGGTGCAGCGGTGGGTGACGAAGGTATCGATCTCCCGAAAGGTCCCCTTGTCGAAAAACAGATCCAGACGCTCCCGGGCGGTCAGCTTTCCGCCTTCCTTGTGTTTGGCGACGGCCTTTTCGCCGCCCATTTGCAGAAGCTTTGCTTTCCGATCCTTTAGATCTTGAATCTTGTCTGCAACATTACCCATTATCTTATCCTTTCATTTCCGATAATCATTATCAGTTTACATATTGAAAATAGATGTGCAGTCTTTCAGTCAAGAGGCTGAAGGCTGAAGGCTGAAGGGGTGCAATGAACCCTTTTCAGCCTGTCCCCCTTCGGCCTTCAGCCTTCAGTCTTCAGCCTGAATCCCTTCTCCCTTCAGCTTTCCCAGGAGCTGCCCGGCGGCGGCGGTGGGCGAGAGGATGCCGTTCTCCACGTCCCTGCGCAGCAGCGGCAGGGCCGTTTTCACTTCGGGATTGTTGAAAAACCATCCCCGCAGCCCATCGTCCAGCATGAAGGACATCCACTCCAATGCCTGCCGTTTTCGCTTGGCGGAAAGCTCCCCGGTCACCTTCATCTTGTGCCGGTGGTCCAGAATGGTCTCCCAGATCCTGTCGATTCCGGTCATGGACAGGGCGCTGCAGGTCAGCACGGGCGGGGACCAGTTCGGGCTGTCGGGCATGAGCAGGTGAAGGGCGGCCTGGTATTCCTTCCGCGCCATCTCCGCGCGCATCACGTTGTCCCCGTCCGCCTTGTTGATGGCGATGGCGTCGGCGACCTCCAGGACCCCCTTTTTGATGCCCTGAAGCTCGTCTCCGGCGCCGGCGATCATCAGCACCAGGAAAAAGTCGACCATGGAGGCCACGGTGGTCTCCGACTGGCCGACACCGACGGTTTCGACGATGACCACGTCGAAACCGGCGGCTTCACAGACGAGCATCGATTCCCGGGTTTTTCTGGCCACGCCGCCCAGGGTTCCGCCTGATGGAGACGGGCGGATAAAGGCCCTGTCGTTGACGGCGAGCTTTTCCATGCGGGTTTTGTCCCCTAATATACTGCCGCCGCTGCGCGTGCTGCTGGGGTCGATGGCCAGCACCGCCACACGGTGCCCCTGCTCGGTCAGGAGTATCCCGAAGCTTTCGATATAGGTGCTCTTGCCGGCGCCGGGAACGCCGGTGATGCCCAGGCGAACGGCATTCCCGGTGTAAGGCAGCAGCCGGTCGATGATGGTTCGGGCCAGTTCCTGGTGGGCCGGCAGGGTGCTTTCGATGAGGGTGATGGTCCGGGCCAGCATCAGGCGGTTTTGGTCCAGCACGCCGCGGACGTAGTATTCGGGATCTTTGTGCATCGACATCCTTGTTTGAGGTTTATAGGCTGAAGACTGAAGGGGTAACGCCGCTTTACCTTCTGTCTTCAGCCTGTCTTCCTTCAGCCTAAACCCCTTCGGCCTAACTTATATATTTTTCTTCGAGCATGGACAGAACCTTGTCCGCCGAATCGGTGATGGGGGTTCCGGGGCCGAAGACGGCCTTGACGCCGGCCTGGTAGAGGAAGTCATAATCGCCCGGCGGGATGACGCCGCCCGCGATGACCATGATGTCCTCTCCGCCCGCCTTCCTGAGCTCCTCGATCAGGGACGGGACCAGCGTTTTGTGGCCGGCGGCCAGGCTGGAGGCGCCCACCAGGTGGACGTCGTTTTCAATGGCCATTTTGGCGGCTTCTTCCGGCGTCTGGAACATGGGGCTGATATCCACGTCGAATCCCAGGTCGGCATAAGCGCTGGCAACCACCTTGATGCCGCGGTCATGGCCGTCCTGCCCCATTTTGGTGACGAGCATTCTCGGGCGGCGCCCCTGTTTTTCGAGGAAGGCCGCGGTCCGTTTGCGCAGGCCCTCGATGACGTCGGCATTCTTGGTATATTCCGAGGCATAGGCGCCCGAAATGCACCGGGTGGTGGCCACAAACCGGCCGAAGACCTTTTCAAGGGCGTCGGAAATTTCACCGACGGTGGCCCTTGCGCGGATCGCCGGCAGCGCCGCCTCCAGAAGATTTCCGCTGCCCTCGGCGGCCCGGGTCAGGTCGGCCAGGGCCTTTTCCACCGCGGCCTTGTCTCGGGTGGCCTTGATCTCGTTGATTCGGGCGATCTGTTCGTCGCGCACCGAGGCCGGCACTTCCCGGACCTCGAAGTCGATCTTTTCGTCGGGGAGCTTGTATTTGTTGACACCCACGATGACATCCAGACCCTGGTCGATGCGGGCCTGTTTGCGGGCCGCCGATTCCTCGATGCGCATCTTGGGCATGCCGGACTCGATGGCCTTGGCCATGCCGCCCAGTTCCTCGATCTCGTCGATGATCTTCTGGGCTTCCTTGACGATGCTGTCGGTGAGGGTTTCAACGTAGTAGGATCCGCCCAGGGGGTCGATGACGTGGCAGACCTGGGACTCTTCCTGGATGACGATCTGGGTATTCCGGGCAATGCGGGCCGAGAAGTCGGTGGGCAGGCCGATAGCCTCGTCAAAGGAGTTGGTGTGGAGGGACTGGGTCCCGCCCAGGACCGCCGACAGCGCTTCCAGGGTGGTCCGGATGACGTTGTTGTAAGGATCCTGCTCCGTGAGGCTCCACCCCGATGTCTGGCAGTGGGTCCGCAGCATCGAGGAGGTGGGGTTTTTCGGGTTGAACTGGCTCATGAGCCGATGCCAGAGGAACCGGGCCGCACGCAGCATGGCGATGTCCATGAAGAAATTCATGCCGATGCCGAAGAAGAACGAGAGACGCGGGGCGAAGGTGTCCACGTCCATGCCACTCTTGATGGCCGCCCGCACGTATTCCACGCCGTCGGCCAGGGTGAAGGCGGTCTGGAGCACGCTATTCGCACCGGCTTCCATGATGTGGTAGCCGCTGATGCTGATGGTGTTGTATTTGGGCATCTCCTTGGAGCAGAAGGCCATGATGTCGGAGATGATCCGCATGGAGGGCACGGGCGGATAGATATAGGTGTTCCGGGTGAGGTATTCTTTGAGGATGTCGTTCTGGATCGTGCCCGTGAGCTGTTCATGGGTTACGCCCTGCTCCTCGGCCGCGACGATGTAGCCGGCGAGAATGGGGATGACCGCCCCGTTCATGGTCATGGAGACGGACATCTGGTCCAGGGGGATGCCGTTGAAAAGGATCTTCATGTCCTCCACGGAGTCGATGGCGACGCCCGCCTTGCCGATGTCACCGGAAACCCGGGGGTGGTCCGAGTCATAGCCCCGGTGGGTGGCCAGGTCGAAGGCGACCGACAGGCCCTTCTGGCCGCCGGCCAGCGCCCTGCGATAGAAGGCGTTGGATTCCTTTGCCGTGGAAAAGCCCGCGTATTGGCGGATGGTCCAGGGGCGCCCGGCAAACATGGTGGCCATGGGGCCCCGGACATAGGGCGCCAGGCCGGGCAGGGTGTTGACACAGGCCAGTCCCTCGATATCCTCGGCGGTGTAAAGCGCCTTGACCTTGATCCCCTCGGGGGTCATCCAGTCCAGGGTGTCGGGGGATTTGCCCTTCATCTGTTTGGTTGCAAGCTCTTCCCATTTCTTTTTATTCGGATGTTCTGACATTTGGCGCTCCTTACGGGTTGGCGGTGGGGTTAATTTCTTTCACACAGTTCGACCAGCACGCCCCCGGTGGCTTTGGGGTGCAGGAAGGCGATTTTGGCCCCGCCGGCGCCGATCCTCGGCTTCTGGTCGATCAGTTGAATACCCTTTTCTTTCAGCTCTTCCAGGGCCGCCTCGATGTTTTCCACGCGGAAGGCCACGTGCTGAAAGCCCTGCCCTTTTTTCTCGATGAACTTGGCCACGGGCCCGTCCGGCGACGTCGATTCCAGAAGTTCGACCTCGCTCTCGCCGACCGGGAAGAAAGCGGTGGTGACCTTCTGCTCCGCGACGGTTTCCGCGCCCTCAAATTTCAGCCCCAGGACCTCCGACCAGAAATTTTTTCCATCGTCGATGCTGTTGACAGCGATTCCCAGATGATCGATTTTGAGTATCTTCATGACTTCCTCCTGTTGAATAATGATGTTAAAGGATTTCGCCCCGCGGGCGGTAAAAAAACCAAACGGTGAGCATGCGCGCAGATGAATAGGTGTTCCGTTCACTCTTTCTCTTTTAAATCGGGATTGGCCATCCCCCGCCATACCATCTCGAAAAGCGTATTGGCCTGTTCGGCCAGGCTTTCTTTCTGACCCCGGAGAATCCACATGAAAAAGCTGCGCTGGACAAACCCCATGAGAAAATCGAGCAGGGTCCCGGCCCTGACGCGGGGGTTGAGGATGCCCTCCTTCTGTCCCTGGCGGAGGACATCGACAAGGAGGCCGATCATCTTGCGCTGCTGAAAGGTCTCATCGGCCATCCAGGTTTTCATGGGAAGGGTCATGAACAGGATCTTCCCAAGGCCGGTGTGGCGTTCGTAGTAATCGAGCTGCAGCCAGAAGACCTTTCGAAGTTTTTCTTTGAGATCTTCGATCCCCTGGAGGTGGTCGACGATGCGGTCGGTCAGTTTCCCCATCCACACGTCGACAAACGCAAAAACGAGACGCTCTTTGCTGCCGTAATGCTTGTAAATGGTCGTAAAGCTGACGCCGGCCTTTTTGGCGACATCCCGGATGCTTGCCTTGTGGAAATCCGAGTTGGAGAAGACCTCCAGCACGGCTTTTTCGAGACGATCGTGGATATCCGGATTGAATGCATCTAACATTGTTACTGTTTGTCCAATCTATCAAATTAATCCGTCGGTTGGATAGCGATTTAAACTTTTATTTTACAATATGTTGCTGCCTCGGCGGCCTGATAAATCGAGACACTTTTTCTTCACGGGATAAAATGCCGTTTTGACGTATTTTTATATATAAAATCTTGAAAATATATAATAAAAAAAATAATCAACCAAAATGGCATGTTGAATGAATAACATTGTTATCATTCATGGTTTTATTCAAAGCCGCAATTTCTGTCAAGAAAAAAAGGAGGGATTCATTTCCAGATGGAGAGGGGAAAGGCTGAAGAGGCTGAGGCTGAAGGGCCAAGGGATAAGAACTGAAGGCGAAGGGCGAAAGGGAACGGCATTGAATCATCCAGCCCTTTCCCCCCCGCCCATTTGCCGCTGGGCCCTCGGCCCTTCAGTCTTCAGTCTTCTTTATCTCCTGTGCCGGTAGGATGTCCTGCGAGGCGATGAAGCTTCTGGCGGCCCCCATGACCGAGGAATAGCTCTTGATGATGGCAAAAACCAGTTCGGGCCTGCCGTCATCGTCGATGTCGCCGACGGCAAAGTCGCTGACATGTCCAGAAATGTTTCGGGTTTTCCATTTCGGGTAGAGCCCGAACTGATCCCACGACAGGCATTCGATCTGGCCCGCCTTGAAAAGCCTGAGCTTTGCGAAAAGACCATCGGCGGCGTCCTTGTTTTTGCAGACCAGGACCTCGTTCTTTCCGTCCTTGTCCACATCCGCGATCACGATCCGCTGGGGCAGATAGTAGCGGATCTGCTCCCGGTAGGTGCCGATGCTGGCGGCGGCCTCATCGGGATACTCTATAAAGAGGCCCCCCGCGATGTAAGGTTCCTCGCTTTCCCATTCCTTCTCGTTGTCCGGTGTGAGCACCCTCAGATAATTTCGCTCGGAGAACGCCGCGGTCATCTCCTGGCCGGTGTTGGTCACGTCGCCCATGGCGAACCCGAAGACGTTGACCCAGCGGGGGAGGGGAAGATCACCGGACATGGCCGGCGCATATTCAGTGCCGTTGTAGTTCATCTCCGTTACGCCGGCTGAAAACGGGCGTTTGAGATCCCGCTGCTGCCCCATCAGGAGTTTGCCTCTCTGAGGATGTTCGACCACCCGGAAATACCACCTGGCGTTTTCCACGATCTTCCTGAACCCGGTGCCGTCCCATTCCAGGACGTAGGAGAGCAGGGTCTGCTTTTCTTTGTGCAGGTTGGTGACGAAAATCTCTCCGACACCGTTGCCGTTGATGTCGGCGACGTTGATGCTCAAGTGCCGGTTGCTCAAGCCCCCCTCGATTTCTGCGATCTTGAGGAACCGGTCGTTCATTTGGCGATAGACAAAAACGCTTTTTTCGGTCATGAAAACGACCTCGCTTTTGCCGTCGCCGTTCACGTCGCCAATATCCATGCCCTCGATGGCCAGGTCGAAGTTTCGGCTCTTCCAGGTGCCTCCCAGGGCGCTTTTCCCGGTCTCTCCCGCCGCCAGACGCTGATCTTCGGCATCGACCTTCCCGGTCCAGAGGGATTCGGGATGCATCCGGCTCTGTTCTTCATCGGTTTTCGGCGCGGCAGCCGGGGGGGCGGGCGCTCCGCCGGCTCCGCCAAAGAGCGTTTCATCAACCTTGCCGGCGAAGCGGTCAATATGCGCAATGACGTCACCGCTCTCTTTTCCCGATTCATTGAAAGAGAGCAAGATCTTCTTCCGCCCCGTATCCAGCAGCCGGGCATCGGTGCTGATGCTGTCGCCGAAAACGGTCAGGCTCCCGAAAACGACATAGTCGGCCCCCATTTTTTCGCCCAGTGACCCGGCGGTTTTTTCATCGATGGCGACGATGCCCCGGGATGATTTCAGGGCTGCCTCCTTGCTGATGGGCTGAAGCTTTCCGGGTTTGGTCAGGCGGGTGCCCAGCATGTCTTGGATGCCGTTTTTCAGAAAGGACAGGTCTTTGTCCGAGTGGATGTTGAACGGCAGGATCAACACTTTTGATTCGGGTTCAGCCAGGGTTTCAGGGGCGCATCCCAAAGAAAAACCGATGGAAAGCAGAAGCGCCGTTATTAGGATGGAGAATGGGTATTTGTTCTGTTCCGACAAGATTGACTCCTCGTTTTTTGTTTTGAAGCAGGGGATGCCTCCCCTGGGGGAAGCGCCCTGTGGATGATCCGGCTGGCGGCCGGGTCAAAATCGTTGGAAAACTATAGCAGAGGGTCCGGTGATGTCAAATGGAAAACGGAAGGTCGACGCGGGAGGGAGACCCGGAGTGCCTTTCTTCTATGAATGATATTTAAACTATGATATGTACTCTAATAACTGCATTTCGATTCCGGTATCCGGATGGTGAATTGGAACAGGCTGGATTTGAACCCAAAAGAGCCTCAGGGCAAGAAAGGAGAAAATCATGGCGGCCAAAATCCTGATCAAGCGAATGGTCCCCAAGGACAAGGAGGCTGAACTTGCGGTCCTTCTCAGGGAGTTGAGGGTATTGACGATGAACCGGGAAGGATACATCTCCGGGGAGACGCTGAAGCGGTTTGACAAGCCGGGGGAGAGCCTGGTGATCAGCACCTGGTCATCCGTGGATCAATGGCGGGAATGGGTGCTGTCCAAGGAGAGGGTTTCGATTCAGGAAAGGATCGACCGATTGCTCGGCCTGGAGACCGAGTATGAAATTTACACCTATTAGGGCATCCGGATAACCGCGGCAGGCCCGTCATGGGGAACGCCCGCCCGCTTTCAGGATGCGGGGGGCGGCGTTGGTCCCGGCCGCCCTCCCCCTAATTTGCGGCTTCGATATCCGCATCGAAAAATGTGATGCGGTTCCGCCCATGCTTCTTCGATTCGTACATCGCCATGTCCGCGCGCTTGATGAAGGCTTTCATGTCCTCTTCGGGGCGATATTGGGCGATCCCGATGCTTACGGTGATCCCGACCCCCTTTCCGCCTGCCGGAAAAAATATTTCATTGCCGATGGCCTCCAGCAAACGCCGGGCCACATGGTGAGCATTCGTGCCGCCTGTTTCCGGGAGAATCACGGTGAACTCCTCCCCTCCGTAGCGATAGGCCGAATCCAGACGCCTCAGGCCGTTTCGGATGATCTGCCCCAGTCTGGCCAGCACCGTATTTCCTTCGAGGTGACCATAGGTGTCGTTGTACATCTTGAAATAATCGATATCCAGCATCAGGAGTGCCAGGGGGTGCTCATACCGGTTGGCCCGGTCGACCTCCGCCGTCAGCCGCTTGTAAAAGTGACGGGCGTTGAAAAGCTTGGTCAGGTCGTCTGTGATGGCCAGCCGCTCGAGCTTCTCCCTCATGGAGCGCTCCCGGAGGACGCGTTGAAGCCTGAGATGGAGTTCTTCATAGCGGACGGGTTTGAACACGAAATCGCTGGCGCCCTTGTGGATAACCTCTTCATACGAATATTCCCCGGCGAAGCCGGTCATCACGATGATTTCGTAGTCGTATTGCTCCTTGATCTGCTGCGTGAGCTCGAGACCGTCCATGCCGGGCATGATGATGTCGGTGATGACCACGTCCACGGGGTGGGTTTCCAGAACATCCAGGGCCTCGAGCCCGCCGGAGGCGGTGTAGCACTGATATCCCAGGGTTGTCATGAACTCGTTCATCAGCACCCGTATCGTGTCGTCGTCGTCCACGATGAGAATTCTGCTGTTGATGTGGGATTGAGGTTTTTTCATCGCTATGGCCATGGGTTCCGTCCCCGATGCGTATCAGGGTTGACAGGATGTCTATCTGTTGATAGTAAAGGGCTCCTGATTTCTAAGGATATTAAGTATATTCTGGAACAGATTCGGTGTCAACCGACATTCGAACCCAGCCCCCAAGATCCATACCGCGGCAGTTCAATGGTCATGTTATGCTGGATCACATTCCCGGCGGCCGAAACGGGCTGCTGAAAACGCGGGGGAGCTGTCGTCCTCTTTCCAGCGGAGGTCATGGGTTTTTTTTTGGGGTTTCGATTTCAAGCTCGTATAGTATGGTTAAGCTTTGACAGCGAGAGCATATAATTTCTTACATAACACTTTAATCGCCAAAGTTACAGCACTAAATGAAACATATACGAAATTTTAGCATTATCGCCCACATCGATCATGGTAAATCCACGTTGTCGGATCGGTTGATCCAGGCCACCCACATCATCTCGGAGCGGGATTTCAAGGATCAGATCCTGGACAGCATGGATATCGAGCGGGAGCGGGGCATCACCATCAAGAGTCAGACCGTCTGCCTTCCCTATACCGCGAGGGACGGGAAGACATACACCCTGAACCTGATCGACACCCCGGGGCATGTCGATTTCAGCTATGAGGTTTCCCGCGCCCTGGCTTCCTGTGAAGGAGCCTTCCTGCTGGTCGACGCCAGCCAGGGGGCCGAGGCACAGACCCTGGCCAACCTCTACCTCGCGCTGGAGCACAACCTGGAGGTCATCCCGGTCATCAACAAGATCGACCTTCCCTCGGCGGATATCGAACGGGTCAGGGAACAGATCGAAGAGGATCTGGGGATGGATCCCGAACGGATCATCCTCACCTCGGCCAAGGAGGGGATCGGCATCGAGGACGTCATGGAGGCGGCCGTCAATTTCCTTCCGCCGCCCAGGGGAAACCCGGACGGCCCGCTCAAGGCGCTGATCTTTGACTCCCACTACGACCCCTTCCGGGGGACCGTCGTCCATTTTCGGGTCGTCGACGGACGGATCAAGGCGGGCGATACGATTCAGTTCATGTCCAACGGCGCCCGCTACAAGGTCGAGGAGGTCGGGATCTTCCAGATCGTCCGGGTGCCCCGGAAGGAGATTGCCGCCGGAGAGGTCGGATACATGATCGCCGGCATCAAGACCGTGAGCGACACCCGCTGCGGCGACACCATCACCCTGAAATCGAATCCCTGCGATACCCCCATGCCGGGGTTCCGGGAATCCAAGCCGGTGGTGTTCTCGTCCATCTACCCGGTGGCGTCCGATGACTACGAGGACCTTGCCGTTGGCCTGGAAAAACTGAAGCTCAACGACGCCGCGCTGGTCTATGAAAAGGACTCGTCCGTAGCCCTGGGGTTCGGCTTCCGCTGCGGGTTTCTGGGCCTTCTTCACCTGGAGGTCGTCCAGGAGAGGCTCGAGCGGGAGTATGACCTCTCTCTGATTCTCACCGCCCCGTCCGTCCAGTACGAGATCACCCTGAACGACGGCGAGGTCCAGATCATCGACAACCCGTCCCTCTATCCGGATCCATCCAAGATCCAAAGCACCCGCGAGCCCTTCATCCGCGCCGCCATCATCGTTCCGGACCGCTACATGGGCGCGGTGATGAAGTTGTGCCTCGACCGACGCGGGATCAGCCGAAACTATCAGTACCTGACCCGGGACCGCCTCGAGATGATCTTCGAGATTCCCCTGGCCGAGGTGATCTACGATTTCTACGACAAGCTCAAATCGGTCACCCAGGGCTACGGCTCTTTCGACTACGACATCCTCGATTTCCGGGAAACCGACCTGGTCAAGCTGGACATCCTCATCAACGGCGAGCGGGTCGACGCCCTCTCCCAACTGGTCCACCGGGACCGGGCCGTGGAGCGGGGACGGCGGGCCTGCGACAAGCTTCAGGAGGAGATTCCCCGCCAGATGTACAAGATCGCCATTCAAGGGGCCATCGGCGCCAAGATTGTCTCCCGGTCGACCATTTCCCCCTTCCGGAAGGACGTCACGGCCAAATGTTACGGCGGTGATATCAGCCGAAAACGGAAGTTGCTGGAGAAACAGAAGAAAGGCAAGAAGCGGATGAAGATGGTGGGGCAGGTGGAGATCCCGCAGTCGGCATTCTTGTCGGTGTTGAAGACGGAGGACTGAACGCAGGGGTATGTAGGGGCGCATCGCGATGCGCCCCCGCGGCGCAATTACATGAACGGTCAAACCGGGCCGGTAGGGGCGCATCGCGATGCGCCCCCGCAATTGCGCCGCCCGATAAGAGGAGAAGCCGATATGGGAATGACGATAACCGAAAAGATCCTTGCGGCCCATGCGGGCCTTCCAGAGGTGTCGCCGGGGGATCTGATCATGGCCAGGGTGGATGTGGCTTTGGGAAACGACATCACATCGCCCATCGCCATTCGGGAATTTCGCGAGAGCGGGGCGAAAAGGGTCTTCGACAAGGATCGCGTGATTCTGGTGCCGGACCACTTCGTCCCCAACAAAGACATCGCGTCGGCCATGCAGGCCAAGCTGGTCCGGGAATTCGCCCGCGAACAGGAGCTTACCTGGTTTTTCGACGCAGGCGAAATGGGGGTCGAACATTCCCTTTTGCCGGAGCAGGGGCTGGTGCTGCCGGGTGACCTGGTCATCGGCGCCGACAGTCATACCTGCACCTACGGCGGCCTGGGGGCCTTTTCCACGGGGGTCGGCAGCACGGACCTGGCTGCGGCGATGATCACCGGCGAGGTCTGGCTCAAGGTGCCCGAGAGCATCCGGTTCGTTTTTACGGGAAGCCTCAATCCATGGGTCGAGGGCAAGGACCTCATCCTCTACACCATCGGAGACATCGGTGTGGACGGGGCCCTTTACCAGGCCATGGAATTCACCGGGCCGGTGATCGAATCCCTGGGCGTCTCAGGGCGTCTTACCATGGCCAACATGGCCATCGAGGCGGGCGGCAAAAACGGCATCATCGCGCCGGATGCCCTGACGGAAGACTATGTCAAAGGCCGGGCGGTCCGGCCCTACGCATTCTTTCAGAGTGACGCCGATGCCCGATATGCGCGGGTCATCACCTACGATGTGAGCGCCATCGAGCCCCAGGTGGCTTTTCCCCATCTGCCGGAGAACACCCGGGGCATCAGCGAGGTTGGGGAGGTGGTCATCGATCAGGCGGTGATCGGGTCCTGCACCAACGGCCGCATCGAAGACCTGCGTTCGGCTGCGAAGGTTCTCAAGGGCAACCGGGTGGCCAAGGGCGTCCGGCTCATCGTCATCCCCACGACGCCCACCATCTATCGCCAGGCTATGGACGAGGGTCTGTTCGACATCTTCATGGATGCCGGCGCCATCATCAGCCCGCCCACCTGCGGCCCCTGCCTGGGCGGCCACATGGGCATCCTCGCCAAAGGCGAACGGGCGATCGCCACCACCAACCGCAATTTCGTCGGCCGCATGGGGCACCCCGAAAGCGAGGTTTATCTCTCCAACCCGGCCGTTGCAGCCGCATCCGCGGTGGCGGGGAGGATTTTGGGTCCGGATGAAATTTGAAGGGCCGCCGACCTGTAGGGGCGAAAGATTTTTCGCCCCTGCCAGAAGGATATTACTATATGAAAACAACCGGAAATATACATAAATTCGGTAATGATGTCGATACGGATCTCATTATCCCGGCCCGGTATCTGAATACCAGCGATCCAGAAGAATTGGCGAAACACTGCATGGAAGATGCGGACCCCGCCTTTGCCGGCAGGGTGGCGGCGGGGGACATCATCGTGGGCGGAAAGAATTTCGGCTGCGGGTCGTCCCGGGAGCACGCGCCCATCGCCATCAAGGCCGCGGGGGTTTCCTGCGTCATTGCCGAAAGCTTCGCGCGCATTTTTTACCGGAACGCTTTCAACATGGGGCTGCCCATTCTCGAATGCGCGGATACGGGCATGTTCAGGAGCGGGGGAAAATTGTCGGTGGATTTCGATACGGGGGAGATCGTCCTTGTGGAAACGGGCGAGCGCTTTTCGACCCGGCCGATCCCGCCGTTCATGCAGGCGCTGGTCCAGAGCGGCGGTTTGATGAGCCACATTCGAAAGCAAATCAAACCGTAACTTTGATATCCGGCTGAAGGGGAATAGGCTGAAGGCAAACCGCCAAGGAAGCCCTCCACTCATTCCTTCAGCCTCAATTCTTTTCTACCTCAACAAATTCTCAAAATATTCAATCGTCCGCCGCAGCCCCTCCCCAAGCCCCACCCGAGGCTCCCAGTTGAGCCGCTCCTTGGCGAGGCGGATGTCGGGCCTCCGCTGCCTGGGGTCATCCTCCGGGAGCGGTTCGAAAACGATGCTGGAACCGGAGCCGGCAAGGTCGATGATCTGCCGGGCCAGTTCCAATATGGTGAATTCGGTCGGGTTGCCCAGGTTGACCGGCCCCGTGAAATCGTCCCCCGAGGCCATGAACCGGAGAATGCCTTCGATGAGGTCGTCCACGTAGCAGAAGGAGCGCGTCTGGGAGCCGTCGCCGTAAATGGTGATGGGCCGGTTGTTGAGGGCTTGGACAATGAAGTTGGAGACGACCCTGCCGTCGTCGGGATTCATATTGGGGCCATAGGTGTTGAAGATCCGGCCGACCTTGATGCGCAGGCTGTGCTGTCGGTAATAGTCGAAAAACAGGGTCTCCGCGCAGCGCTTTCCTTCGTCGTAGCAGGAACGGATACCGATGGGGTTGACATGCCCCCAGTAGGTTTCGGGCTGGGGATGGACGGCGGGGTCTCCATACACCTCGCTGGTGGAGGCCTGAAAAATCTTGGCCCGGATCCGTTTGGCCAGCCCCAGCATGTTGATGGCCCCGTGAACGTTGGTCTTGATGGTCTTCACCGGGTTGAACTGGTAGTGGACGGGCGAGGCCGGGCATGCCAGGTTGTAGATTTCGTCCACCTCCACATAGAGCGGAAAGGTGATGTCGTGGCGCATCATCTCGAAAAACGGGTTGTCCAAGAGGTGGAGAACATTGGACCGGGAGCCCGTGAAAAAATTGTCCAGGCAGATGACGTCATTCCCTTCCTTCAGGAGACGCTCGCACAGATGTGACCCCAGGAATCCGCCGCCGCCGGTGACGAGGATCTTTTTTTGTGTCTGTTTCATGGGGTCACCTTTATTGAAAGGAAATCAGAAATAATGGCATAACAGCGCTTCGATATTATTACGCAGCGCCAAAAATGCAACCGTTTTTTGGGAGACCGGGTTGCGGTAGGGGCGAAAGATTTTTCGCCCCTATCCTGCGGCCCTCCGTTCCGGTCAACGGTCGAGATACCGCCGGATGGACGCCACGACCCGATCGGCCGTCTTTCCGTCCCACAGCGACGGGATTCGCCCCTTGGGCCACCCCTGGTCGAGAATGGTGTTCACGTGCGCCTCCAGGTCCGCCGGGGTGCAGAGACGGTTGCTCCCCTCGGTGACAGTCACCGGCCGCTCGGTATTGGGCCGCAGGGTGAGGCAGGGGATGCCCAGATAGGTGCTTTCCTCCTGAACCCCTCCGGAGTCGGTGATGAGGAGGCGGCTGTGGAAGACCAGGTTCATGAACGGGATGTAACTGAGGGGCGAAAGGAGCCTGAGCCCCGCAAGGGCCTCCAAGCCAGCCATCAGACCGAAGGTCTCAAGGTTCTTCCGGGTCCTGGGGTGGACCGGAAAGACGCAGGGAAGTTTTTCCGTGATGTTCGAGATGATCCCGCAGATGCGCCCCAGCACCTCAGGGTCGTCCACGTTGGAGGGCCGGTGCAGGGTGATGAGCCCGTAGCCGCCCGCGCCCAGCCCATGCTGCCGGTAAATCCGTTCGGCCTCGATGCGGCCGCGGAGCATCTCCAGGGAATCAATCATGATGTTGCCCACCCGCTCGATTTTTTCGGGCGGAACCCCCTCCCGCTTCAGGTTTTCGTCCCCGTCGGGGGACGGGGTCCAGAGGAGGTCCGCCAGGGCGTCGGTGGCCAGGCGGTTGATCTCTTCCGGCATGGTCCGGTCGAACGAGCGCAGCCCCGCTTCGAGGTGGGCGGTCGGAATGCCCAGCTTCACCGCCGCAAGGGTGGCCGCCACGGTGGAGTTGACGTCCCCGACGACCACAACGAGGTCCGGCGGCGTCTTCATCAGGACCTCCTCATAGGCGATCATGACCCGGCCGGTCTGCTGGGCATGGGTTCCGCTCCCCACCCCCAGGTGAATGTGAGGATCGGGCAGACGGAAATCCGTGAAGAACGCATCGGACATATTGATGTCGTAATGCTGCCCCGTATGGACAATGACGGGATCCGCCCAGTCCGTTCGGTTGAGGGCATGGTAAAGGGGTGCGATCTTCATGAAATTGGGGCGCGCCGCGGCAATCAGGTGGATGGTTTTCATCTGGGTTCCTTCAAGATTTGAAAAAAGTGATCGCAAGGGAGCCGTCTTCCGGTTTTTTCCTCCTGCGGTGCATCAATTCCGATGCCCCCAGCGGACCCGATCCTTGATCCGCTGAATATGCCCCCGTCCCAGCCCCTTGACTTCACATCCCAGCTCGAAATAGGTCTGGATGTCTTCATCATTCAATACGGCGAAGCAGTCGATGACGGCAATGGGTCGTCCCGTCATGCTCAGGACCTCTTCGGGTTTCAGGGAGAGATAGGCCTTGTGGCGGACGGCCAGGACCACGGCATCCGCACCGGCCAGTGCCGCCGCCAGGTCCTGATGGACCTCCCAGTCCGCCAGGCTCTCCTGGTTCCTGAAGAATCTCGCCCAGGATTGGCCCGGCGCGGGGTAGGTGTCCTGTTTTTCGATCTCCCACCAGTGCTTGACGTAGGGGTCATGGGCCACCACGCTGCCGCCCATTTCCGTGAGTTTTCTCACGATGATCTCGGATCCGCTGTAGCGGGTATCGCCCACATCCTCGCGGTAGGAGATGCCCAGCACCGCGATCTTGGCGCTGGGAACGATCTTGCCCATGTTGCGAAGGGCGTCGCGCGTCATTCTGGCGGCCCGGAGCGCCCGGGTGTCGTTGATGTCGATGGCCATGGGCGTCATCTTGAACAGGTCGTCTTCAAACCCCATGAGGGTATGGTAGGCCCAGACCCCCAGCCCTCCGTCCTTGGGCAGGCAGTAGCCGCCGATCCCCGGCCCCGGGAAGAGCATGTTGGCGTGGGTCGGCCTTACCTTGATGGCCTGGATGACCTTGGTGATATCCACCCCGTTCCGTTCGGCGAAGACGCTCCACTCATCCATGAAGGCCAGGAGGACGCTGCGGTAGGAATTCTCGACGATTTTGCAGGTTTCGCTTTCCATGGGCCGGTCCAGGACCGTCAGGGGATAGGCCGCCACATTGAGGATATCGGACAGAAACCGTACGACCCTCTCCCGGGCGTCATCGTTGATGCCGCTGCACACCCGCCAGAAATCCCGGATGGAGGCCACGTAATTGCGGCCCGGCATGACCCGTTCAAAGGAGTGCGCCAGGAGCGGATCCGTCTCGATGCTGCGCCGTTCAAACGCCTTTTTGATGATGGGATTGGCCACATATTCGGTGGTGCCCGGCGGGACCGTGGTTTCGATGAGCACCAGACAATCGGGTGGAATCTTTTCCCCGATGACCTTGAGCGCGTCCTCCAGGGCCGCGATGTCGGCGTGACCGTTGCGGACATTGCCCAGGGTATGTTTCTGGTAGTCGCACTGAACATCCACCACGACGATGTCGGCGAGGGACAGGGCATCGTAGGAGTAAGTCGCGATGAGGGTCTGCTTTTCGAGGACGCAGCGCTGGATGAGGGGGGCGACCTCCGGGTCTTCGGCCTCCACCGGTGCAATGCCCCGGTTCAGGGAGGGAATTTTCCAGAAGGACCGGGTGGAGGGGCGCTGCATCCCCATGACGAAATAGAGCGGGTCGCCGGTGGCCTTGTCGACGGAGTCGGCGACCACGCCGGCCATGACCGCTCCGACGAATCCGACGCCCATGACGACGACGATCCTGCGCCCTTGGGCGCGCTGCTCATCGGCGATCAGTTTGAGCCGGCTGAATTCCCCGGCATAATCATCTGCCTGGGGGAGAGGAAAGATTTCGCCGTCGGGGGAAACGGAAGCCGCGGTCGGCAGGGATTCGTCGGGCGATGCTGAAGAAGATGTGTTTTTCATGAGAACTCTCGCAGATTGCTGGGTAACAGGGAGAAAGGCCGGTTTTTATCTCCGATCTTCATGACCTGCCGAGGAAAACCGCCGCGATCCTCTCCTGGTCTTCGGCGCTGAGATACGGGTGCATGGGCAGGCTGAAGATGCGGTTTGCGCAGTCCTCGGTGACCGGGAAGTCGCCCGGTTTGCCGCCGAGGGAGGTGTAGGCCGTCTGCAGGTGCAGGGGGATGGGATAGTAGACTGCGGTGGGGATTCCGGCCGCCTTGAGACGGGCCTGGAGCGCTTCCCGGTGGCGGGCGTCTTCCGCGAGCACGGAGTATTGGGCCCAGGCCGACAGGAGCCCTTCAGGGACGGTCGGCGTAACCACTCCGGCCAGTGTCCGGGTGTACCGCCCGGCCACGGTCTGGCGAAGCTGGACCTCCTCCGGGAAGATGTCCAGTTTGGCCAGGAGGACGGCGGCCTGGATCGTGTCCATCCGTCCATTGATCCCGATCCGGACGTTGTCGTATTTATCGGCGCCCATGCCGTGGATGCGGACGGAGCGGAGGGCGGCCGCCAGGGCGTCGTCGTCGGTGAAGCACATCCCGCCGTCGCCATAGGCGCCCAGGGGCTTGGCCGGGAAAAAGGAGGTGGCGGCCGCATCCCCCAGCGCACCGGCCTTCCGGCCGCGGTATTCGGCGCCGAAGGACTGGGCGGCGTCCTCCAGGACAAAGAGCCCGTGTTCCCGTGCAACGGCGCGGATGGCATCGTAGTCGGCCGGCAGGCCGAAGAGATCGACGGGGAGGATGCCCCGGGCCGCAAGGCCCGTTTCGGTTTGCGCATGCGCCAGGAGCGCCTCCCGGAGCCGCTTCGGGTCGATGTTGAAGGTGACCGGGTCGATGTCGACGAATACGGGGGTCGCCCCCAGCAGCCGGATGGCCTCCGCCGTGGCGACGAAGGTGAAGGGGGTCGTGAAGACAGCGTCGCCGGGACCGATATCATACGCCATCAGCGTCATCAGCAGGGCGTCGGTGCCCGAGGCACAGGAAACGGCGTGTTTGACGCCGGCAAACTCTGCCAGACGCGATTCAAGCTTGAGAATTTCAGGGCCCATGATGTACTGCCCGTGATCGAGAACCGCCTGAATGTTTTTTTCGATGCGGGAGCGGATCCTTATCTGCTGGGTTTTGAGGTCGATAAAATCCATGATATGGCTTTTCCGTATGAGATGGGGCTCCTGGCGATTCGGCGGGTCCGGGCATGGCGGGCAATGCGTTCCCCGGCCGGCATCATCTTCCGGAATACCCTGCCGTCGGGTATTCCGCCAGGGGGGAGGGGTTATGCGAGCAGTCGATCGATCTGGGTCACTTGTTCCATGAGGTTCACTTTTGCCAGGGACTTTCGGATGGAGTCGAAGCATTCCCTGAGGATGGCGGACTTGGGCCGGGGGGAAAACATCTGTGCGTCGATGGTCCGAAGGTCGGCGACGAGTTCCGTCAGCGAGTCAAATGGCAGCCCCAGGCTGCCCGCGCCGGCTTTCAGCGCGGCGGCGACGGCCTCCACCCCGCCCCGGGCGGCTTCCTCGATCACCGGCCCCT
>NZ_JBGSQX010000109.1:0-5356 GCF_041737845.1 Desulfococcus sp. | reverse complement strand
CGGGGCGCCGCGGCCGCCCGCCGCCGGGCCGGCGCTTTTCCCGGCGTCGGTATTTTCGCACGCGGCGAAAAGTACCAGGAAGCCGATGGCAAGTCTTGACAGAGCCGCTCGAACCCACCTATATTGATATAAGATTTTTTTCATGTCGAACGCCTTTCCGGATGAAAAACATCCTTTCGGCCTTCCGTCGGCCATGGAACACGTCCTGCGGCCGGACCGGATGGGCCCTTCCCTCCACCTCCCCATCCCAAAGGAGGAACGCCATGCTGGACGAACTGCGAAAACCGTTTTTGCTTGCCGCCGCCATTGTCATCGCCCTCGCCGTCCTGGTGGAGCTGGGTGCGGGGTTCTACCTCAGCCCCGTGACCGATGCCAGTGCCCGCGCGGAAAGCCTTTACACCATCAGCGGCATCTTCTACCTCGGCATTCTGGACACCCTGGTGCTCTTCACGGTGGCCCTGGTCGGGGCCCCGCTGATCATCACCCACCGCCTCCACGGGCGCATACAGGGGGTGGTCACCCTCATCTTTTCGTTTCTCATGCTCCTCGGGTCCATCGTCATGATCTTTGCCGCGCTGGCCCTGCTTTTGCTGATGGTCTCCCTCCTGCTGGCCATTCCCTTCGGCACGATCGTCTATCTCGCGGAATACGGGAGCTTCGACCGGGCCGCCGCCGCGGCGACCTTGAGCCTCGCCATGGCGCTGAAAATCGGCTTCTGCGTGCTCCTGTTCCTCGCCCATCAGCGATTTCTGGAGAACAAGGGGCTCGTCCTGATCATCCTGACATCCCTGCTCGGCGCCGTCCTCCTCAGCTTCCTGCACGGGCTCTTCCCGCGCTTTCTGGTGAGCATCACAGACGACATCGGGGCCATCATCCTTTCGGTGCTGACGCTGATCTGGGCGATCTTCTATCTGGTCGGCGCGATCCCCGCGATCCTGAAGGCGCTTCGCAAGGCGGAAGCAGGGGCATGATCCCGGGGGACGACGTTCCCCCGGGCCTGCGGGAATGATTTTTTCCCGCAGGCCGAAAGGGGGGACGGCTACTTTAGGGTAACGGCCGCGGGGTTCGCCGCCGTGCACCCCTCACATGCCAGCTGGACGGTGCCGCCGTCTTCGAGAATCACCAGCGATGCGGCGTCGACCTCCTCACACACCAGGATTTCCCCGCCGGCACAGCCCGAGGCCACGGCTTCCCCTTTCGGAAAATAGGAAACCGCCAGTTCGGGGCGCCGGGAAACGACCGTCCCGGTGCCGACGCGCGGGGGGATCCTCAGCCGATCCGAGAACTTCACCAGCTTTTTGGGGCTCACCCGCAGCCCCGCCCCCCGGGGTAAGGGGCCGGTCGACTTTTCACAATGGCAGACCTGCAGGCTCACCCGGGCCGGGTCGGCCCGCAGCGCCATCTCTTCAAACGCGATCCAGTCCAGGAGCCCGCTTTCTTTCTTCGATATCTGAACCCGGCAGGGCGTGTCATCCGCCAGCAGAAAGGTTTTCTGACCTTTCCGGCACGGAGATGCCGGCGTGAGCCGGTTGACGTCCAGGGCCGGCCTCAGAAAATCGAGGCCCATAGACAGGGAGCCCACCCAGGAACCCATATAAGCTTTCGCCTTGCCGATGGCCTCCTCCTTCGTCAAATCCTTCTCCCCATCCCCTGAACCCGTCAGAAGGGGGGATCCGACGCCGACGGCGAAGGCGACCGCGATCAATACCAGTATGAGCAGGACAAGCTTTTGAGATGTCATGATATCCGTCCCTGCCTATCGTCAGTTGCTATCCGGTTCGGGTTCCATGGTCCGATTCAACATCACCTGCGGGATGACCACATGCTTCATCGTTTTCACTTCATTCATGTTCTGATGCGATATCACGTCTTCGATCCTGAATCTGCCGCCGGCGCCCACCCACAATTTGACCTCGGTTTTTTCAGGCACCTGGGTCAGGGCGGCCGGCTCCTGGCCCACGACAATCCCGACCTGCTGCGGATTCGAAACCCTGCGGGAGGAGAGACCCGTTTCCGCATTGAAGGTCAGCCCGCCGGCGTTGATCTTCTGCAGGGCGGCGAACAGGGTCGATTTCTCGAGTTGAGGGACCGTCACCTGCTTTACCACGGGCTCGGGTTCATCCGTGAATATCTTGATCGCGACGCCGATGATCCCCACCGTGACGACAGCCGCGACGACATACCAGATCCAGCGTTTTTGGGTTCCACCGTTTGTCGCCACCACCACCGGCTTCTTCTCCACGACCTCGAAATAGACGTTTTCGCCGTCCGTATACTTTTCTCCGGGGTTGTCGGGGTCGAACACCCTGAGCCGATAGCTGAATTTCCCCGGCTTGCAGCCCCGGGGGACCTGGATGTTCACGACAAACTGGGTCATGGTATCCGGCTCCAGGTCCCGTTCGGTGGGGCCTTCCACCGTAAGCCATGCCGTTTCGGCAGGCTCGGCAGAAGCGATCTGCGTCCCGATCCGGATTCTGGTCTCCATGCTGTTCTTGACGTTGAAGACGTGCGCGGCTTTCCCGTCATCGCCGCAGGTAACCACCCCTTTGACCTCCTTGATGGAAACGATGCTCATGGCTCCTCCCCTCCCGATATGGTTGGCCCGCTCTCCAGCTCGTAGGAGACATAGGCCGGTTTTTCCTGCGCGACGATCCTTTCGATCAATGCCCGGTGCGGCTCGGCGCCGCCCGGCAGGATGATGCGGACATGAAAGGGACGCGCGTTGCCATCCTGATCCCTGTTTTCAATCAACTGGAAACCTTCGACCCCGGTTGCGATCTCCAGAAAGCACTTCAGCCCTTTGGCGGTCCCCCGCCACTGCGACAGAAAGGCCGCCGCCGCAATCAATTCGCGCAGACGGCCGTTGCCGGAGGAGATGGGATCCGACTGGCGCCGGAGCCCCTCGGCCTGGGCGCAGTACAGGGGAAAAAACCGGTCCAGATCCATCCAGCAGGCCAGATACGGGACGAACATATCCGGCGCGGTATGGGGGTTGAAAAAAGCCGCCAGGTTTGCCAGCACCTTTTCCACCGGTTCGTGCAGCATGTCCATCACGCCCAGCAGCGCGTTCAGGGGGCCGCCGTCGCGAAGGGTCTGCTGAAACACATGGGGCAGAAGGCCTTCGATGTCACGTTGTTTCATCTTCGCTGTCAACCTCCAGATCGTGTTCGGCCGAACAGAAGAGCCACGTTCCGGGCAGGGTCACCCGTTCGAGAAAGGTGTTGCTCGACACATGCTCATAACTCTTCCCATGGTCGCGGCTTCGGTAGATTCCCTCGAGGCCTGCTGCGAACATGCCGCCGCTCGACGGGTCAACGGCCAGGGCGTCGACGGGCTGGAAAAGGCGCTCGGGACCCCTCAGGGGAAGGTTGCATTTGATCGTCGGGGGCTCCCATGCGGGCTCGGGGGCCGTGACATCGAGACGCAGCACGCCGCCCCGGTGGGACGCCGCCAGGACCACGGGACCGTGGAATGCGATCCCCCGGCACCCGCCGGCATTCCAGTTTCCGGCAAACTGGCGCCATCCCTCGGGGTTCTCCTCCGCGCCCGTCATCAGCCATCGGAAAGCGGCCTGGCCGGGGTCGTTTCCGATGGCCGCCGTGCAGGCCCAGAGGTACCGGTGGGCGCTGTAATGCTGAAAGGCGACGTGCCGCACCATCTTGCCTTCGAGGCCCAGGAGCCGGTAAGTCCCGGTCCTGCCGCCCCCGTCGGAGAGGTAGACCCCCTTGTCCCCGCGGGCCGCCACGGCGACGCTGGTCCCCCCCCACACGTCCGTGGACACGGCGACCGCATAGAAGCCGAGGGCGGGCTGATCCGGCGCCACCAGCACCTGGAACGGCTCCGCAGCCTCGTGAACGGCGAGTTCATACAGTCCCCGCTCGGTCGCCAGGAGCAGGACCGGGACCGTCTCCCGCTCCACCCAGGCCAGATCGTCCACCCTGAAGGTCATGCGGAGCCCTACCTTCCAGCTCTCTCCACAGTCATGGGAAACGTGGACGGCCGATTCCTCGGTTGCACCGGTGATCTGGGTGGCCACGGCGAGGAGCCCGGACCGATCCTGGAGGCCGGTCTCCCTGGGGAAGGATTTTACCGCGACGACGCGTTCATTCGGGAAGCGGCCGACAGACTCCCAGCCGTCGCCCGTGTTGGTCGACCGGAAGAGCTGTTCGCCCGCGCCCGCATACCAGGTGTCGCGCTGGTAGGCGTCGGCGCAGACCGCTTTCACATCGCGGTCCGGCACCTCGTCGACCACCAGCCGGATGTCCGACACGGAGTTCACCCCCGGCTCCTCGTCGATGATCCGGTAAATGTCCCAGCGCGTTAAGGGCCGGCCGAAGGGCCATCCGTTCCCCTCCGGCGTGGTCGACAGGGGAGTGATGGTGCGAAAGAGCCGATCCAGGACCCGCTCCCGGACGGCGGCGGGGTCCTCCTCCCGGTAAACCGAAAGCCTGGCCCGTACCTTGACGGGCTTGCAGTGGGCCCACTTCACGATGCAGGCGGTGCCGAGGGGCTTTCGCTCGTCCAGGGCCCGCTGGATCTGATCGAGAGCCTCAGGGGTCTCGTGGGCCCGGAGATCGCCCATGCTGACCCGGTCCCGGATTTGGCCGGGAATGTGGGGGACCAGCAGGACCTCGACCGTCCCCGGCCGGGCATAGGTCCAGAGCATGGCCTTGGTGAAAGCATGGGCGCGGTCCACGGCGCCCGACGAGCGCCTCGCGATGTGCTCGAAATCCCGGGCCGTGACGGCCCGTTGAAGGGTGTGGAGCTCCTGGGGGCCGCGGCGCATGGCGTTCTCCAGGGATTCTGCCTGCCGCCCCCCCGTGGCCGGGAGGGGATTCGTCACGGTCATCCCCGGAATGGGGTCTTTGAGGGTCGTCAGGGTGTTCGCCATGACATTGCCGCCCGCGCCGCCTCCGCACTGGTACCAGACCCGGATCTCGCGGTTCGCCCCGGGGAATTCGGCCAGGGCGGCGGCCTCGCTTTCCAGCATGCCTTCGGAGGTTCTCCTGCGAAGGGCGGGGGCAAAAATGACGGCACCGGTCATCCGGTCGACCATATAGACAAACCGGTCGTCGCCGGTCGTCGAGAAGTTCTCGACCTCGCGCCAGATGCGAAAGCTTTTGCCGCCGTGGGAAACAAATGGGCCGGAGAGCGTCTCCTGCTCCTCGGCCGTGGTTTCGACCCCCACCACCAGATCCTTCGACCCCGCGACAGGAGCGATCATGGGCGGCCGGCCGACCTTCACCACCAGGCCCGGCAATCCGGTACCGGTGCCCGCCGGCTCCGCGTCCACCAGTTCGCAGTGGCGCGCGGGGACCTCCGCGAATATCCCGCCGGGCGCGATGCTTGCCGCTTC
>NZ_JBGSQX010000091.1:0-9121 GCF_041737845.1 Desulfococcus sp. | reverse complement strand
GGCAGACCCTGGCCGCCGATGGACGTCGGCAGGTCGAGCCCGATCCACCCGCCCCTTCATTGGCCGCTCTTTCCCGGCGCCGCCGCGTGATCGAGGAGGATCCGCCGGATCTCCTCGATCACCTCGGGCTGCCCCTGGCAGGAGTGGTTCCACCGGACCACCAGCTCGGAAACCGCCTCGTCGATGTGGGCGCTCTGATACGCCACGACGCCGTCGTTCCCCTCCTCCTTCGGGCCGTCCCCCTTCACCGCGATGATCGAGTGCGCCGGAATCCGGGACGGCACCGGGATGGACGCCAGGAGGCGGAGGCCGGGGTTGTTTGGGTTCATGTTGTCGATCGCCGTCGGGGGCCGGCGGAGGACTGCGACCAGCTTCTCGTCGCCGGTTGACGCAACGGCATCGGCGAGCCCCCCGAACACCGACAGGGGCAATGTCACGAGCCAGGCCGCGATCGCGCCCACCCGCCGGCCGGCCAGGATGGCGCCGTGGTGAGGCGTCGAAATAAACACCAGCCGCTCGACGAAGGGCAGGGGCGTGACGAACGCGGTCTGCTGCAGGAGCGCTCGGGTCTCGGGACTGACCTCGATCTCATCGAACGGCTTGCTGCTGATGCTGTCCCAGAACCGTGTCCCGCTGTCGATCGCGGTCATCTTCGTCAGAAGGCCTCCCTGGCTGTGGCCGATCACCACCATGCGGCGGAGCGCCGGATCCCTGTCCTCGGGATCGAGCTCCCGCACCGTGTCCGTCAGGGCCGCCCGCAGCCGCCCCGCCGAGAAGGCGATAGGGTTGCCCGTGTCATAGAGAAACACCCAGATCTGGAACCGCTGCCGGATCCTGGGATCCCCGTTGAGTTCGTTGATGAGTTCGGCCCAGCGCGCGGGGCTCGAAGCCGTCCCGTGCACCAGCACCAGGGGGATCTGCCCGGGCCGGTAGGGACGCAGCATGAACAGGCCGTCCTGGGCCCTATCTCGCGGGAGCCGGCCGGCGATGGTGCCCCCCCGCAGAAAGGCGGCGATTTCCATCGCATAGAGCGGGCTTTTGTCGAGGGTGTAGGCGAGCGCGGCGGTTGTGTCGGTCTCGAGCGGCTGGACCTGTCCGTCCACCGTGACGGTCGCGGCCTGGTCCGCGGGGTGCAACTCGATCCGTCCCCGGATCTGCCCGCCGGCGAGGCTCGCCCTTACGTCCTCGATCCGCAGCAGCAACGTTACCGCCACTTTCGTCAGGGGCCCGATCCGCTCCGCCCCGACGACCTTCGCCGCCCCGTGGCCCGGCGCCAGGGAGGCCGCCAGAGAGGCCCCGAGCCCGGGGTTGAGATAGCGGTTCCGGAGGCCCCGGACCTCCAGGGTCGTCGTCGAGACCAAATGCTCGAGCCGATAACCGCCCCACGTCAACTCGGACTCGTCCAGGGTGAGCTGGAGCGCCCCGAACGGGAGTGTACGCTTTCCCGGAGCCAGCCTCACCTCGATTCGCTCCACGCCGGCGCCGGTGGGGCCGCCGCCGCTCCCCCCACTGTTGTGGCGCGTCGCGGCCAGCCCCTGGACGACGGCCTGATTGTACAGATCGTACGCCAGCCGCAGCCGGGGATCCGATGGCTGAAGCCGCAGGCCGGCGGCATCGCCCGGGAACAGGAGTGCCCAGGCGTAGACAGCCGACGCCAGGAAATGTCCACGGTTCCTCGTCCGCTCCCCATGGAGAAAGGAGAGCTCCGCCAGCGCAAACAGCCGGTCGTCATCTTCGGCGGACCCCAGCCCGCCATGCAGCTCGGCCAGCACCGCCAGCGGTTCCTCCTCGAACCGATCCAGGAGCCCGAGCCTTCTCAGCACCGTCTTCGAGGCCTCGGACGGCTGCCCAGCCGAGAGCGCGCTTTTGGTGTTAAGGCGGTAGCCGGTATGGATGTCCACTGGATTCACGCCGACCGGCGTCGCGCATCCCGAGGCGGCCAGCGCGAGCACGGCGAGCCCAATGCCCCACACAACAGCCGATGCGGGATGCCGCCGCTTCAACGAGCCTGCTGTCCGCAACCTGCCGTCCCCCGGCGCCCGGTTTCCCCTCTCTTCCTGAGAAGCCGCCATGACCCGAAGGCGATATCGCGGGGGCTGACCAACGGGGAGTTCTTCGCCGCGTCCGAGTCTGGGGTTCCGGAAATTTTCCCCGACAGACGAATTGGGATCCACTTGATGTGCTGGCATGGTGTTTCCTTTCCTATCCATAACAGGATGATGCCATCCCGACTTGATGAGACTACCGCGGTGTTGCCCGGTCGTGACAATCGGCGAGATCATTTTGAACCGACTTGCGTGCCCTCCTGCTTCAAAACTTCCAGTTGCCGTACAGCGCGAGGAACACGGTCCCCGTGTCATCGTAAGTGCCGACGAGGTCCCCGCGCCCGCCGAGTGCGACCGGCGCCTCGCTCTCCAGGTTGACGTCGAGGGTCCCGCCATACAGATACTCGGCCGCAACGCCCCAGGAGAAGGTCGCGCTCGCCTGGTGCTCGGTGCCCACGCCGAAGCGCCAGGCGGAATTCACCGGCAGCAGCGGCGAGACGTCTGAGCCGCCCTGGAATTCCGAGTCGTAGGCGATGCCGAAGTTGAGCAGCCAGGGCTCGCTCAACCGATACTGGGCGCCCAGGGCAGCGTGCCAGGTGTCCTTGAAGTCCAGATCTGTCGTGATGCTGGTGGGATTGAGCACGTTGTCAATGCCTATCTGCACCTGGCCGAACTTCGACCACTGCTGCCAGCCCACGCTGCCGAGCGCCGCCCAGCGATCGTTCACCTGGGTGAAGATGCTGCCCATCAGCTGCTGCGGCACCTTGATCCCGACATCGATGTTCGCGTTCAGCATCCCCCTCCTGTTCAGGAGGGTGTTGAGACCCGGCGCCAGGTTCGAGAATTCCGCCGGCGCGTCGAAGTCGAGGTCGACCTGGGAGTTCCAGGTGAGCCCGATCCGGCTGCCGGCGGTGATCTCATACAGCAGCCCGAGGTTGACGCCCCAGCCCCATTCGGTGTCATCTATTTTGAGCTGGCCGTCGCCGAAGGCGGGAAGGAGGTTGTTGATCGCCACCTGGTTCTCGTAGCTGCCGTACATAGCGTTTACTCCTGCCCCGAGCGAGAGTTTATCGGTCACCCTGTAAGCGATCGAGGGCAGGAACGACATCCCGAGCAGGGTCGTCTCCTGAACATAATAGCGCCCGGCCCAGTCGTCATCGTAATTCAGGGGTGCCCCGAAGTTGCCGGTGAGGGCAAACCCGAGCTTGAGCGCGGGCGACACACTGTAGCTGAGGAATCCGCCGCCGCCCGGAAACCATCCGTCCGAGCCCACGGCATGGCCGCCGTCGACGTCGCCGAGCCCCGGTGCGGTGCCGGAGTCAATGGAAAACTGGGTGTTGCCCCAGAGCACCTGCCCCGCGCCCACATACTGCGTGCCCTCCAGCCGCGTCATGCCGGCAGGGTTGGTGAACACGGTCGAGGCGTCCTGCGCGCGGGCACTGTAGCCCGCCGAGCCGAGTCCGACCTCGGCCGTGCCGACCTCGTAGGTGATCAGGCCGCCGGCCATGGCCGGCCCGGTGCTGAATGCACCCAACCCAATCATGGATGCGATCGAGATGCGTTTGAAGACGCGATGGATTCCTTGGAATGCAAACATAAAACATCTCTCCTTTGCATGATGGAATTTGAAATCAGGCGCCCTGAGGGTGGTATCGATGAACCCCTCGGTCAACCTCAGGTAAACCAAGAATCGTACCATCGGGGAAGGGCGGCCACGAAAAAAGACAACCATTCGGGAACATATTATAAATTATCGCCGAGAAGGTCTGGTTGCGGGGAATCAAGGTGCCCCGTTCCCTCAACATGCTGCGGATCCGCAACATATTGAGGGGGCGGGTTGTGCAGGCGAATTACTCGGGGCGGCGGATGCCCAGTTTTTTGATCCGGAAGCGGAGGGTACTCGGGTGGAGTTTCAGGATCGCGGCGGCGCCGGACATCCCCTCGATTCTCCATCCGGTCTCGTGGAGAACCCGCAGGATATGCTCGCGTTCAGCGGCCGCCAGATCCTTCAGCGGTTCGTCCCGTGAATCGATGGGCACGGCGGAACTCAACCGGCCGGCCATCGCGAAAGAGCGCCCGGAGGTGATGATCACGCCCCTCTCGATCACATGCTCCAGTTCCCTCACATTGCCGGGCCAGTCGTATTTGAGGAACGTCTGCATCGTGGCCCTGGGGATGCTCTCGATCTGCTTGCCCATCCTGCGGGCGTATTTTTCCGTGAAGTACTGGGCGAGCAGCGGGATATCCTCGGTCCGCTGCCGGAGAGGGGGGATCGAGATGGGGAAGACGTTGAGCCGGTAGAAGAGATCCTTCCGGAACCGCCGCTCGCGGACCTCCTCCTTGAGGTCCCGGCTCGTGGCGGCGATCACCCTGACGTCCACCGTTACCGTCCTGGCGCTGCCCAGCCGTTCGAACTCCCCCTCCTGGAGGACCCGAAGGAGCTTCGACTGGAGCTCCAGGGGCATCTCGCCGATTTCGTCGAGGAAGATGGTGCCGCCGTCGGCCACCTCGAAACGTCCCGCCTGGCGGGCGTGCGCGCCCGTGAAGGCGCCCTTTTCGCGTCCGAAGAGTTCGCTTTCGATGAGGTTTTGCGGCAGGGCCGAGCAGTTCACCGTGACGAGGGGCCGATCCTTGCGGGCGCTCAATTGATGGATGGCGTTGGCCATCATTCCTTTGCCGGTCCCGGTTTCGCCTTGAAGCAGCACGGTGGCGTCGGTGGAGGCGACCTGCCTGGCCGATAAGATCACGGATTGGAGGGCCTTGCTGACGCCCACGATCTTCTCGAATCCCTGTTCGATCCGGAGCTCCTCGCGGAGGTAGAGATTTTCGTTTTCGAGCCGGCGCTTCAGCCCCTCGATCTCCTTCAGCCGCGCCTGGATCTCACCTTCCATCCGCTTCAGCGCGCTGATGTCAAGCGACACGCCCATCAGGCAGTCCGGCCCTCCGGCCGATCTGCGATACCGCTGCCCGCTGGAAACCATCCATCGAATGGTCTGGTCGGGGAGCAGAATGCGGTATTCGTACCGGAGGTCTTCTCCGGACTGGGCGGCATGCTGTACCGCCCGGTCGACGGCTTCACGATCCGCGGGATGGATTGCCTCGAGAAAATGGTCATAGGTGAGCGCTTCATCCGCAACAAAATGAAACAGTTCCCGGGTTTTGGGGGTAACCCAGACACGGCCGGTATCGATCTCCATGCTCCACAGGCCCGCCCCCGCGGCATCCATCGTCAGGCGCAGGCGGGCTTCCTTCTCCCGCAGCTCAAGGTCCGCGCACTTCCGGCTCAATGCATTGGCGAATACCTGCGCGACCAGATTGAGCTGCTTCACGAGTGGTTCGGGCCAGTCGCGTTCCGCATGCAGGGTATCGAAGGTGAGCACGCCGATGAACGGCCCGCCGCCCGTCGAGAGGGGGATCACCACCGACGATTTGACTCCGTAATGGCTACGGGTTTCCTGGTCGCGCGCAGCTTCCGGCGGCAGATCTTGCGAGGAAATCGCAAGCGTCTCGCCGCGCAACATCCTCTGAAACTGCCAGGGAAACACCTCTTGCGCATCGATCCGGTCCGGACGCGTCGGACCTTCCGGCGGGCTATGAAGATGCGTGAGCGCAAGCAAAGGCGGGGTTTCGGCCGACCATTGCCACAGTGCGGACAGGTCCAGCCCGAGGCATTCGCAGATGCGGCGCTGGGCATCTTCAATCTCGCCGTCGATCTCTTCCGCAGGCAGGTTGATAAAGCGCGTCGAGATTTCGGACAGCAGCGTCTCGAATTGCAGACGCGCTTCCAGTTCTTGCCGCAGGTCGGTTTCGGATTGTGCCATGACATCCCCTCTGTCGCCGGACCGGCCGGAGCGTTATGCCGAATACGCACGCCGGCGACCGTGTTGCCCCGCCGAAATGCCTCACGGAGGCGCGGGCCATCAATTGGGGTGATTAGATCGAATGACTGGATATGTCAATCAAAAGGAAGCACCGGATGCACCAGCCCGGCGTCCGGGCGCCGACCCACCCCCGCACGCCGGCCCATGACGGGTTTCCCGATCAGCTCCGGCAGGGGGAGGATGCGGAGATGTTTTTTCCTGAGCCCCCACAGCAGCCGGTCCACCTCGCCCAGCCAGAGACGGCAGCAGTCCGGGTTGCCGGGCCGGACGTCGTGGAGCAGGAGGATGTCATCGGCCCGCACCCGGGCCAGGATTCTCCGGGCCAGATGCCGTATCCACCGGTTCCCGCCGTCGCCGGCGCGGCGGGTGAAATTCACGACGTACATTCCAGAGCCCGAAAGCACCTCCCCAAGCCTGGGGCTGGTGATCCCCACGGGCGGCCGGAAGGCCAGGGGGACGACGCCGAAGGGTGCTACGGCCGCTTGGGCCGCCTCGATTTCACGGGCTAGGATGGCCGTGGATTTGAGCATCACCAGGGTATCATGACGATAGGTATGGTTTCCCACCAGGTGGCCGTCGGCAAGGATGGCCCGGATCAGCTCCGGATGCATTTCCGCCTTTTTTCCGATGACAAAAAAGGCTACCGGCATCCACCCAGTTCGAGATCGTCGCCCAGGTCGCCGATACCGTCGAGCCCGTCTTCACCGAGTTGATCCGGACAGCGGCACAGGGGGATGTCGTCGACAACGACGACACCACCATGAAGGTGATAGAGCTGATGCGGGAGAAAGATCCGGTCCGAAAAGGCATGTTTACCACCGGAATCCTCTCGACCACGGCGGATCATAACATCGCCCTGTTTTTGACCGGCCGGAACCACGCCGGCGAAAACCTGGAAGACCTGCTCCAGCAGCGCGGGGACCGCAGTCCGCCCATCCAGATGTGCGACGCCTTTCCAGAAACATCCCCAAAAACCTGAAAACCCTGCTGGCCAACTGCCTGGTTCACGGCCGCAGAGGCTTTATCGACGTGATGGACAGCTTCCCGGAGGAGTACCGTCACGTTATTGAAACCCTGGCATCGGTGTATCAGAACGACCACATTGCCAAAGAGCAAAACATGATCCCCCATGAACGGCTGCGCTTTCATCAGGATAAGAGCGGGCCGCTGATGACGGATCTCCACACCTGGCTCGATACCCAACTCAAAAAAAGCGTCGAGCCCAACAGCGGCCTGGGCCAGGCCATCGCCTACATGCTCAACCACTGGGAGCCCCTGACCCTTTTCCTCAGGGAGCCCGGAGCGCCCCTGGACAACAACATCTGCGAGCGGGCCTTGAAAAAGGCCATCCTGCACCGCAAGAATGCCCTGTTCTATAAAACCCTCAACGGCGCCAGGGTCGGGGATCTGTTCATATGCCTGATCCACACCTGCAGCCTGAACGGCGTCAATCCCATCGCGTATCTCACGGCCCTGCAGGAACACGCCGCTGAAACAGCCAAAACCCCAGATCAATGGCTCCCCTGGAACTATACCGCCGCAATGCAGCCAAAAACCCCCTGAATCCGCTGATCACCTCTCGCAAGACCAACCGATAGGGCGCCCCTGTGAACAACCGGGCGCCACGCCCCCTCGCGAACTTTTTTTGGCCTGGGCACGCTTGCCGAAGGGACACGATCTTTTTTTGCGAGGGTGTTGATATGGCCCACAAAGCCCATGTTCGATAACATCCTGCAACACTATCTCCATCATCACCGGTTTCCCACGGCATGACCGCACTGGCTGCGGAGGATGGCGATGATGAAGTAGAAGGATACGGAAAGGAGATCTATGGCATTGTCGAACATACCGCGGCGGCATGCTGGGTCATCGCAAAATCAATGTGACGGAATGGGAAAATTTGGAGGGCAGGGCCGGACCGGGTAATGTGTGGCTCCGGCCCGGCTTTTTCACGTGGCCTAAGCAGACTTTTAGTCTGGGAATTGTACAATTTTTTCCCATTAAAAACGAAGCGGCGATATATGACATTACAAGCTAATTGTTGATTGAGATGATCGCCTTTTCATCAAACCAAATTGCTCCATTTCCAAACATGATTCCAATATCCCTATAAAAAATGTCTGTGAATTCTTGCTGAGCAACAGCATCCTTAACCTGTGGTGTAATAATATTATGATAATTTTCTATAAACTCCTTGTTGGATGATATCTGGGTTTTAATGCCGTTTAAATTGACCTTTATCGGGTAGGTAATTAGAGTGGCGAGGCGTTCACGGTGATCCAATTTAACAGTATTTTTAATTATGCAAAACTTTCTAAAAATTGCATCTCCAGATGTGTTGAAATATTGCCCTACCTCTTTAATTTTGTCAGTTAACGCCGGAGATAATGTTTTGAAGTACTCGGTTGTGAAAAATGTATTTAACTCATCGATTCGTGTTTTATATGAATTCAGCATACAGAGAGCGTCTGAACATGTATCTCTTTGATATTTCATCCAACTAAGCTGATCTTTCTTTAACCATTCCTGGTCAATAGCTTGTTCTCGCACCTGGCTATAAACCTCTGCAAGCTGTCCGTCAGCTGCTGATAATTGAGGATTTGAGCAAATGAGTTTTTCAGATTTTGTGCTGGCTTTTTTACAGTCAAAACTAGCTGAATATGCATGATATTCTTTGTTGATAGAATCTGTCCTTTTAAACGCTATGCTCCTTTCCTCGGGAGTTGAGTCGCTTGATGTGGGTAACTTTTGATTTCCATCGGAACTCAGGGGAGCAGATTGAATGGGTTGGGATTTTGGAGGGGGAGAAGTTCCATAATTGTCATTAAAACTGGGGGGTTTTAACAATGTGCTGCTGTTCTTTCCAATATCATTGTTAGGGGTGGAAAGCTCATGATTTTCCTTGGCAGGAAGCTGCGTGGGGCTAACTGAATGTATTTGTGTCGGTATATGTGTAGTACCAGGAGCGGAATGATCTTCAGCACCATTGTCAGGCTTTATTTTGATCATTTCAATAAGTTCATTTTTCTTCTCAGTTTCAACTTGTGTACCCTTTTGTAGCGCGTTTCTTTATATTGCCTGAAAAACGCCAAAAATTATCGCGGTCGGCTACCCTGTGGAACGATGGCTGGGGATGTGAGCATGAGAAAAGATCTTTCCATCAGACAGCAGGAACCGCCCGATGCCTCCAATCCT
>NZ_JBGSQX010000073.1:0-16291 GCF_041737845.1 Desulfococcus sp. | reverse complement strand
CGGGGCGTCGTTGATGCCGTCCCCCACCATGGCGACCTTTCGCCCCGATGCCCGAAGCCGGACGACGGCGTCTGCCTTTTCCTCGGGCCGGACCTCCGCCACCACGTCGTCCAGGTGAACCTGCCCGGCAATGGCCGCGGCCGTCTGGCGGTTGTCGCCGGTGAGCATGAGAATCCGAAGGCCCAGGCTTTTGAGCGCATCCACGGCCTCGGGGGCTTCCGGCCGCAGGGTGTCCGCCACGGCGACGACGCCGGCAATCCTTTCGTCCACGGAAAGGAGCATGACGGTCTTGCCGGCTTGCTGGAGCCGGTCGACGGCTTCCCGCGCCGGATTCAGATCGACGCCCGACGCCTCAAACCAGCCGGGTTTTCCCATGCGGCAACGGCGGCCGCCGACGGTCGCCTCGACGCCCAGGCCACCGGAGGCTTTGAAATCCGACGGGTCCGGCACGTCCATGCCCCGGTCCCGGGCTTCCTGCACAATCGCCTTGCCCAGGGGATGCTCGGAGCCCTCCTCGACGACGGCGGCCAGCATCAGCAGGGCGGTCTCGTCCGCCACGGCCGTTGGATCGATGACAACAAGGTCCGTCACCCGGGGAACCCCCTGGGTCAGGGTGCCGGTCTTGTCGAAAACGATGGTGTCGATGCGGGAGAAGGCCTCCAGGGCCTCGCCGTTTCTGAACAGGATACCCCGTTCGGCGCCCTTGCCGGTGCCGGCCATGATGGCCGTCGGGGTCGCAAGCCCCAGGGCGCAGGGACAGGCGATGACCAGCACCGCCACCAGGCGGATCATGGCCGGAACGAAATCCCCGCCCACGGCCCACCAGAGGACGAAGGTCAACAGGGCGATGACGATGACCGCCGGAACAAACACGGCGGCCGTGCGGTCCGCCAGGGCCTGGATGGGGGCCTTGCTTCCCTGGGCCTCCTGAACCATGCGGATAATCCCGGCCAGGGCCGTCTCCCGGCCCACCCGGGTCGCCCGGAAGGTCAGCATCCCCTCCCGGTTGAGGGTCCCGCCATAGACCGTGTCCCCCGGCTGCTTGTCCACGGGGATCGCCTCGCCGGTCAGCATGGATTCGTCCACGGCCGAATGCCCGGAGATGACCACCCCGTCCACGGGGACCGACCCGCCGGGCCGGACCCGGACCTCGTCCCCCACGACGACCCGGGCCAGGAGAACCTCCTGCTCCGCGCCCTCCCGCAGGACCGTCACCGTCCGGGGGGTGAGGTCCATCAGCTTGCGGATCGCCTGCCCGGTGCGGCCCTTGGTCCGGGCCTCCAGCATCTTGCCGAGCTTGATCAGGGTGATGATGACGGCCGAGGTCTCGAAATAGACATGGTGGCCCAGGACGGGGAAAAAGAGGAGAGCCAGGGAATAAAAGTAGGCGGTGGAGGAGCCCATGGCCACCAGGACATCCATGTTGGCCGTGCGGTTTTTCAGGTTTTTCCAGCTTCCGACGTAATAGTCCCACCCGGTGTAAAACTGAACCGGGGTCGCGAGGCACAGAAAGAGCCAGTTGACCCAGGACGCGTGGCTCCAGGGGCCGGTCAGGCCGAAATCCCGCGCCATGCTCAACAGAAAGAGGGGGGCGGCGAAGATCACCCCGACCTGGAATTTCCGCGTCTGGTTCCGGATCTCGGCGGACCGGGCCGCCTGTTCGGCGTCTTCCGCGTCTGCCGCGTCCGAGGCCTCGTCCGGCAAAATCGCCGTGAATCCGGCCTTGCCGATGGCGGCCGCCATCTCGTCAAGCGAGGTGCTCTCCGGCAGGTAGGCCACCGAGACCCGTTCCGAGGCGAAATTGACGGATGCATTCACCACGCCCGCCACCTTCCGGTTGAGGGTTCGCTCGATGGTCATGGCGCAGTTGGCGCAGGTCATCCCGGTGACGGGAAATTCGGCCCGGGCCGTGACCACGGAAAATCCGGCGCCCTCGATCTGTTTCACGATCCGGTCCGCCGTGACCTGCCCGGGGTCGAAGGCGACCCGCGCCCGCTCCGAGGCGAAACTGACGGCCGCCTCCGCAACGCCCGGCAGCTTCCCGAGGGTTCTTTCGATGGTATTGGCGCAGTTGGCGCAGGTCATCCCGGATATGGGCAGGGTGAGGATTCGATCGGTCACGGCATCCCCCCTACCCCGCCGGCGGGTAGTTGATCTCCTTGAGGCGCGCCAGAATCCCCGCCTCGGTGGCCGGGGCCTCCCACTGAACGGTCACCGTTTTTTCCCCGGGATTGCCGTCCACCTGGACGACGCCCGCCAGTTCGGTCAACTCGTTCCGGATGGCCGCGGTGCAGTGGCCGCAGGAGATGTTGGGTATCTTGAAGGTCTTTTCTTCCATGGCAACGCCCCTTTCCGCTTGAGGATGGATAACCGTCCGGACCGACCGCCCCTGCCTGGCCGGGGCGCGTTTAAACGATCTTTTCGCGCTTATCTTTCAAGGTAATACACCGGGACGCATTGTCCATATCCGGGCATGGCGCGGCCCGGGCCTCACGGCCGCACGCCGGCCGCCTCGAGGCAGTGCCGCCGGTAATAGGCCTGGGCCTTTTCCAGGGCCTGCGGGTCGTCCACCCCCAGGGTCTCCATCTCGTCCCTCACCAGGACGCAGCCCACCGAGAGTCCGTCGGCGTTCATGTACTCGACGATGTCCGTCAGAAAATATTCCCGGATCGCCGTCATCTTCCCGTTCCGCTCCTTCTGGACGGTCTGGGGGCGCGATTCGAGCACGGAGAGATACCGGACCAGCACCTCGCGTCGGGCGGCGTAGATGCCGGCGTTGCAGACCCCCAGGGCCGCCTGCTTCTCCGCCGGGTAGTCCCGCCAGTATTTCCACTCGGTAATTTTCAGCACCCGGTCCCCATCCGTCTCGAGAACGCCGTACTGCTTCTTGTCGGCCGGCTGAAATCCCAGGGCCGCCATGTGGTGGGTGTCGAGCGTGCCGACGAGTTTCGCATAGGTCTCCGGCCGGACGAAGGGAACGTCCCCCATGGTGATCAGGAGCCGGTCGCAGGTCTTGGATGCAAGAAACTCCCGGACGGCCAGCAAAGCCCCGCCGGTGCCGTTCAACTCCGGCTGGCGGCAGTAGGTCGGGGCGAAGGCCCGGGTCGCGTCCATGACCTCCTCCGCCCGGTGATGGACGATCACCGCCTTTTCGCCTTCCGGCAGGGACCGGAGCACATGGACCAGGATGGGCTCCCGGCCCTCGAACCGGCCCTTTTCCGGGACGAGGGGGAGCAGGGTCTTGTTCCCGTCAAAGGCGTTCATGCGGCTGCCCCTGCCGGCGGCCATCACGACCGATATCACATCTGCAGATCTCATCTTTCCTCCGTTCATTTTTTCTCCGAATCTTCCGCAGCCCCGGCGGGGCGCGCTGCGGCGCGGATGGCGATCATGACGACCGCAATGGCCGACGGGGTCATCCCGTCGATGCGGGAGGCCTGGCCCAGGGTCGTCGGCCGGATGGTCGAGAGTTTTTCCCGAATTTCGTTGGACAGGCCCGGGACGCCGCCGTATTCGAAACCCTCGGGGATCCGGATCGATTCCAGGTTCCGAAAGCGCTCGATCTCCCGGAGCTGGCGCCGGATATACCCGTCATATTTGACCTCGATCTCGACCTGCCGGGCCGCCTTTTTCGAGAGGGGGCGGGGGGCCGGCGCCAGGATGTCCACCGCCTCGTAGTCGAGCTCGGCCCGCTTGAGGAGCTGGTCCATGGTCATGCCGTTCTGGATGGGCGGGGTTCCCTTCGAGGCCAGGTACTCGTTGACGGCCGGCACGGGTTTCACGACGACCTTCCCGATCCGCGCGATCTCCGCCTCGATCCGCTGTTTGCGGTCGCGAAGCTCCCGGACGGCCTCCCCATCGACCAGACCCAGCTCGTGGCCGATCTCCATCAGCCGCATGTCCGCGTTGTCCTCCCGGAGCATGAGCCGGTATTCGGCCCTCGAGGTGAACATGCGGTAAGGTTCGCTCGTGCCCCGGGTCACCAGGTCGTCGACCATCACCCCCATGTAGGCCTGGGAACGGTCCAGGAGGAAGGGCGGCCTTCCGGTGATCCGGCACGCGGCGTTGATGCCCGCCCACAATCCCTGGGCCGCCGCCTCCTCGTACCCCGACGTGCCGTTGATCTGGCCGGCCATGTAGAGCCCCGATATCCGTTTGGTTTCCAGGGTCGGCTTGAGTTGAACCGGGTTGACGTAATCGTATTCAATGGCGTAGGCCGGCCGCATGATCTCGGCCTGCTCCAGCCCCGCCACGGACCGGACCAGTTGGATCTGCACCTCGACGGGAAGGCTGTTTCCCAGGCCGCTGGCATAGATCTCCCGGGTGTCGATGCCCTCCGGCTCCAGGATGACATGGTGGCGGCTCCGGTCCGGAAATTTGACGACCTTGTCCTCGAAGGAGGGGCAGTAGCGAGCGGACCGCCCCGTGATCCGCCCGCCGTAGAGGGCGGAGTGTTCGAGGTTGTCCAGGACGATGCGCCGGCTCAGCTCGCTGGTGTGGCCCATGTAGCTGGGAAGCTGGGGCATGGCAACCGTTTCGGTGGAAAACGAAAAGGGGGTGATGGGCTGGGACATGGGCGGCTGGACCTCGAACTGCGCAAAATCGATGCTGTCCCGGTGAAGCCTCGGGGGCGTGCCGGTCTTCATGCGGCCGAGCTGGAACCCGAGCCGCCGAAGATCGTCCGCGAGACCGTATGCGGCGAATTCCCCCGCCCGGCCCGCCTGGATGGCGCTGTAGCCGATGTGCACCAGGCCGCCCAGGAAGGTCCCGGTGGCCAGAATGACCGCCTTTGCCCGGTAGCCGAATCCCGTGTGATCCACAACGCCTGCGACCTGTCCGCCCTCCACGGCCAGGCCTTCGACCATGGCCTGTTTCAGGTCGATGCCCGGCTCGGCCTCGATCACGGATTTCATGGCCATGTGATACCGTTTTTTGTCGTTCTGGGTCCGGGAGGACTGGACCGCCGGCCCTTTTTTCGTATTCAGCACCTTGTAGCTGATGGCCGTCCGGTCGGTGATCCTGGCCATCTCGCCGCCCAGGGCGTCGACCTCCTTGACGAGCTGGCCCTTGGCCATGCCGCCGATGGACGGGCTGCACGGCATGGCCGCCACCTTGTCCAGATCGATGGCGAAGAGCAGGACCGAAAGCCCCATGCGCGCCGGCGCCAGCGCGGCCTCGCACCCGGCGTGTCCCGCGCCCACCACGATAATGTCATAGGTTTTCCCGTACACGTTCATGTCGTTCCCATATCCCGCGGATTCCTTGCGGGCGCTCCACTGCGATCCCGGTCAGTCATTCCTGCCGCATCTTTGCTGAAAAAAGGCCTACAAAAAAAGGGGAATGCCCGAACCGGCACCCCCCTTCTCTGATTCTGATAACTTGATTCGATTACATGACCGTCAGATTAATTGCCTTCCGCGGCCTTGTGGGTCTTGATTTCGACCTTCTCTTCCAGGCCGGCGTAGTACTCGCGGAGAATCTCCAGGACTTCCTCACGCCCGAAGTGATCCGGAATCGGGGTGCCCTCGGACAGGCCCTTGCGGAGCATGGTGCCGGAAAGCAGGACGCGGTCGCCCTTGCCGTGGGGGCAGGTTCTCAGGGAGGCCATGCCGTCGCACTTGGTGCAGTAGAAGGTCCAGTCGATCTTCAGCGGGGTGCAGAGCAGCGCTTTGCCGGGCTCGCTGGGGCACGGGATCTTGTCGAAGATGGTCTGGGCTTCGAACATGCCGTAGAAATCGCCGACGCCGGCGTGATCGCGGCCGATGATCATGCGGGAGACGCCGTAGTTCTGGCGGAAGGTGGCATGGAGAAGGGCCTCGCGGGGACCGGCATAGCGCATATCCAGCGGGTAGCCGCCCTGAACGACCTTATCCTGAACGAAATATCCCTTGACCAGGGCGTCGATGCAGCGCACGCGGACCTCGGCGGGAATGTCGCCGGCCTTCAGGTTGCCGACCAGGGAGTGGATGTAGACGCCGTCACACACGTCGACCGCGATCTTGGCCAGGTGCTCGTGGGAGCGGTGCATGGGGTTGCGGAGCTGCAGGGCGGCGATCTCTTTCCAGCCTCTTTCTTCGAAGATCTTGCGGGACTCGGCCGGACGCTGATAGACGCCTTTGTATTTGACCGGATATTCGCCTTCGCTCAAAACCTTGACCGGGCCGGCCAGGTTGTATTTGCCCTGGGCCATGACCATCTGGACGCCGGGGTGATCTGACAGGGCCTTGGCCAGGAAGTCTCCCTTGGAGTCCTCGCCCTCGCCCTTGTAGACCATCTCGCTCTCCCATTTCTTGTCGGCCTCGGTCATCTCGTATTTTTCGGTGATTTTCATGGTGGCGAAGATCTCGCCGTCGTTTGCCAGGGCGATCTCGTCGCCGACCTTGACGCTGTCATCATCGGTGTCGAGGGTGACGGGAACCGGCCAGAAGGTTCCGTCGGCCAGCAGGCATTTTTCACAAACCCCTTTCCAGTCCGCCTTGGTCATGAAGCCGCTCAGCGGGCTGAAGCCGCCGATGCCCATCATGATCACGTCGCCTTTGGCTCGGGCGGAAATCTCGATCTTTTTCAGGCCCGCGGCCTTCTTCATTTCACTTTCCAGTGCAGCGCCTTCCAGCAGGCAACAGACCAACCCTTTTCCTCCATGAGGCGGTACGAGTTTGGACATCCTTTCAGTCTCCTTTCAAAAAGGTTTATAGTATATTCGTCACATTTTGCCGGTGACGTCAGATCCAGCCGATACTCAGCAGTATCCTTTCGCGTCTTTTCATAAGGAACTACACTTAATCGGGAAAAAAAGATTTGTCAAGTTTAATCAAAACCCCTAATTTAATCGCCCAGGAAGATTCACTTGGAATAAAAAGCCTCCCATGATATAGATGTTCCGTTTTGGGATAACATAAATTTTTTAGGAGGCAAGATGCCTGTCAGGAAGATTGAAAAGGCCCCCTCGGCCTATGATTACCCGCTCCTCATCAAGAACCTGCTCCGCCCCCCCCTGAGATATTTTCCAGACCGGGAAATCATCTATAAAAACACGGTTCGATACAGTTATCTAACCCTTGAAAAACGCATCGCCCGGCTCGCGGCCGGATTGGAACGGATGGGCGTCCGGCAGGGAGACACCATTTCCGTGATGGAGTGGGACTCCCACCGATACCTGGAATGCTTCTTCGCCATCCCCATGATGGGATGCGTGCTCCATCCCATCAATGTCCGAAGGCCGGCCGAGAGCCTGATCCACACCATCAACCATGCCGAATCCCGGGTCCTCCTGGCCAACGCCGATTTCATTCCGGCCATCGAATCGATCCAGGACCGCCTCACCTCCCTGAAGGCCGTCATTCTCCTGGCCGACGACGATACTCATCTCGAAACATCCCTGCCGGTCACGGCCGAGTACGAGTCGATGCTCGCGCAGAGCGACGGCGTCTTTTCTTTTCCCGATTTCGATGAAAACGCCATGGCCGCCATCTTTTACAGCACCGGCGCAGCAGGCATCCCCAAAGGCGTCTGCTTCAGCCACCGCCAGCTCGTCCTGCACACCTACGGCATCATGGCGGGGCTCTGCTCGTACGGGTTCCATCCCTCGGTGAACGCCGGGGACGTCTACATGCCCCTCACCCCCATGTTCCACGTCAACGCCTGGAGCCTGTTCTACCTCTTCACGCTCCTGGGCGCCAAACAGGTCTACCCCGGGAAATACGATCCAGCGACGATCCTGAAACTGATTGCAGACGAAGGGGTCACCTTCTCCCACTGCGATCCGCCCCTGGTGCACACCCTCATCAACTGCCCCGAGATTCAATCGGCGGGCCTTTCGGGGTGGAAGGTGATCGTGGGCGGGGCCCCCCTCTCCAAATCGGTCTGCCGGACGGCCCTCTCCCTGGGCATCGATCTCTGCTCGGTCTACGGCATGGCGGAAACCGGCCCCATGCTGACGGCGGCCCTGCTCAAGCCGGAGATGCTGTCGTGGGACATCGAACGGCAGGTGGAGGTCAGGTGCCGCACCGGGCTCCCGACCCCGATGGTGGACATCGAGGTGACCGACAGAACCGGAGCCCCCCTTCCCCACGACGGCAAGAGCATCGGCGAGGTGGTGCTGCGGGCCCCGTGGCTGACCCAGGGGTATGCCAAGGACCCCGAGAAGAGCGAAAAACTCTGGGTCGACGGATGGCTCCATACCGGGGATATCGGCTTTATCGACTCCGAAGGGTATCTCCAGATCACGGACCGGACCCTCGACGCCATCAAATCGGGGGGGGAATGGATCGACGCCGTGGCCCTGGAAGACATGATCTGCCAGCATGAGGCCGTATCCGAAGCGGCGGTGACAGCCATCCCCGATGAAAAGTACGGGGAGCGGCCCCTGGCGTTCGTCGTCCTCAAGGAGGGGTACAGGGGCCGTGTTGAAGAAGAGGACCTTCGGTCGTTCCTGATCGCGCGGGTGAAGGAGGGCGGCCTCTCCAGAAGGGGGGTGCCCGACAAGATCGCCGTGGTGGACACCATCCCGACGACCAGCGTCGGGAAGATCAGCAAGAAGCAGCTGCTCAAGCAGCACAAATCTACCTTCAGCCTGGAAGACGGCCCCTGATCTCAAACCGCTGCCGGGCCTCCCGACGCCGCTTCACCCGGAACCAGAGGTTGAGAAGCCATACCGCCGCCACCGCGCTGATCAGCCGGGGCACCCAGAGCCAGAATGCGCCGATCCCCAGAGGAAGGAAGAGGGACGGGTCCTCGATGACGGCGTGGTTGATGCCGATGGACAGGTGGAGCCGCGTCAGGTCGTCCGCATCGAAATCGCTCTCCTTGGCCTCCTCGACAATCACGGCGGCGCCGTAGGTGATGCCGAAAAGGCAGGCGGTCAGCCACAGCATCCCCACCCGGCGGTCAAGCCCCATGAACCGAACGGCGGGCTGGAGGACCGCGATCAGGCGCGAGATCAGTTGGAACGCCTTCATGGTTTCCAGGGTCACCATGATGGCCACGATGATGGCCAGGATCTTCACGCTGAGCCATCCCATCCCGGCGGCCCAGTTTCCGAGGATTTCGAGAAACGGCGCCGTCCGGCTTCGGGCGAGCCCGTCGGAGAGGGCGATCGCGGTGTCGGACGGCAGGAACCGGGCCGTGACCATCACCGTGACGATGGAGGCGGCCAGCCGGAAAACCGTCGCCAGCAGGGGGTTGATGCCCGATTTTCCCTGGATGATGCCCTCCTGAATCAGGTTGTGGGATATCAACAGGAAAATCGCCGTGAGGGTCATCTGATCGAGGGTCATGGGCAAAACGGCCATGGCCGCCACCGCGCCGTAAATGCCCGTCAGAAGCCCGATGATCAGGGGCAGGGCCGCCACGGCCGGGAGGCTCAGGACCTTCATGAGCGGGGTGAGCAGAAAATCGATCTTCCCGATGACGCCGCCGGCGTCCAGAAGCAGGGTAAAAAACGAGATGGGGATCAGGATTTTGAGGATCCAGAGGAACCCGAAGAACCCTTTTTTCATCCCCGCGCGGGCGGCCGACAAGAGCCGCGTTCGAATATCATTCATCAAAACTTTTCCTTACCATTCATGAACCCGTACCCCCTCATGACAGGCGGCCCCGCAAAAATCGAGATCAAGCCCGGGGCTCCCTGCAACCGCGGCGCATTTGCAGAAGGCCGCACCGACAGGGGATTCGCGCAACACAGATATCGGACTTTTCAGGGAGCCGTCAAGACACATTCATGAAAATGTTCGCAGGCGGGCCGGAACCGACCCTGCCCCCATCCATCTCCGTCGTCATCCCGGTCCTGCATGAATCCGGCGGGATCAACCGCCTGTTGGCCCATCTCACCCGCCTTCCCTGTGCCGGAAACCTGGAGATCATCGTGGTTGACGGCGCCCCTTCGGCTGAAACGATCGAGGCGATCCGGGATCCGCGGGTTCGGAAAGTCCGCTCCGGCCGGGGTCGGGGCATTCAGATGAACGCCGGCGCCCGGGAGGCTTCCGGGGATATCCTGCTGTTCCTGCACGCGGACACCCGCCTTCCCCCCAGCGGCCCGGCCGATATCGCCCGGGCCATGCGCTCCTCGTCGGCTGTCGGCGGGGCTTTCAGCCTGTCCATCGACTCCCGATGCCCCTGCTACCGGGTGATCGAGACCACGGCGACCCTCAGATCCCGGATCACCCGCGTCCCCTACGGCGACCAGGCCATTTTCATCCGACGCGGATATTTCCTGCGCATCGGCGGGTTTGCGGCCTTCCCGATCCTGGAGGATGTTGAATTGATGCGGCGTATCAAGAAGACCGGGGAGAGGATCGTGCTGCTCTCCCCGCGGGTGAGGACGTCGGCCCGCCGCTGGGAGAGGACCGGGATCTTTCGCAACACCCTCCGGAACTGGCTGATCCTGATCCTGTTCCGGATGGGGGTTCCGGCCGAACGGCTGGACCGCTTCTACCGGTGACGGGGACAAGCCTACATGAGGTAAAACCCCAGGGCCTTGTCGTAGACATTGTGGGGATCAATGGAAAAGAACTCCATCCCCAGGAACTGCCCCATGATGGACCGTACCACCGCATCCTTTCGAATGAGGGTTTTCTTCTCGTCATCCAGCCGGAACTCCACCATCACCTTGTCCCCCACTGCAATCGGCGACTCTTTCAGGAGCTGGACCTTCATCCCCTTGCGGGATAAATCGCAGATCTTGACCTCCGCCTGCACCGTGCCCCCCTGAAGCAGGCATGTCCCGTCGAAATCGACGGCCCTTCTATAGTACTCCCGCCGCTCGAGGAGGACCTTGAAGGCATGCGTGCAGGAGCATTTCACCTTGAAGCGGACATGACGATCGAGCTTGGTATAGTTCTTGACGTCCACGAGCCTCACCTCGTGGCATTCCGGGCACTTGATGATGGCCTTTCCCTCGCTGTCGATAAATGCCTTTACCTCGTTCATCCGTACACCCTTACATCACAAAGACACCCGGCAATGCGCCGTGCGAGGTTACGAAATTCTCCGGAACCGCTGTCAGGAAATTCTGGGCTTCAGCGCCTCACGAGGCATTGAAGGTGATTCAAGCAATTGAAGTCGAAAGATGCGCAATTTCGGCAAGAAAAGGCATTCCGGAAGCTTCCGCGCCTGAAAACCGGCCCCCGTGCAGGCTTCGGGCATCGGCAGGAAGCCCTGCCAATCCGCGGGATATGGCGCGGTGATCTCCTGAGAAGACCCTTACAGCGGAACCACGAATTTGCGAATGTATTTATAATACATCGGAAAATCCTTTACAAATAAAAAATTCACCCGGAAAGGCTGAAGATGCGCTCAGTCCGTGGCGTACGGATCATTTCTTGACCCGCCATGCATATTTATGTATACTTTGGCCATTTTCGACTCAAAACACGTCCCGGCGACCCGCTGCCCTCCCCGCGAGGATGCCGTCTGATCGACGGGGCTTCTCCAGAGCCGAATGGTCCCGACGCCCCAGCCGGGGCGACCCGAATAGCACCAGTCATCCCTATGCGCACCTCCTATGGTCTGACCTGCAGACACTGGCGGGGGCACCCGGGTGGATCGCACAAATCCATTATGCGACGGGCGGCATCCCCGGATACTGGACCGGGCATGGAACCGGATATGGAATCGGAACCGGGCAGGGTGGACCACCAGAAATGCGGAAGACGGCATGGCGGGCATCCCGCCGCAATCAAGCATCGGAGACGGACGCAGGGAAAAGGGTACCCAGATGTTGAACGACCGGCTTATCAAGACCATCGCATCCAAGATCGATCAGTTGCCCACGCTGCCGGGGATTGCCATGAAGCTGCTCGATGCCGTCAGGAAGAAAGAACCGGACATCGGTGAAATCGACAGGATCATCTCCAGCGACGCCGTCCTCACCACCAAGATCCTCAAGCTCGCCAATTCCCCCTTTTACGGGTTCAAATTTAAAATCACGACCATTCAGCGCGCCATCAGCATGCTCGGGCTCAACACGATCAAGAGCCTGGCCCTGAGCTTCAGCGTCACGACGACCTACTACAATAAAAACGTCAAGGGCATCAACTATACCCAGTTCTGGAAGGATTCCATCGTCGGCGCGGTTTCCGCCAAACTGCTGGCGGAGAAAATCAGCCCCGCGCTCTCCGCCGACGCCTTCTTCATGGGGCTCCTGAAAGACATGGGCGCCCTCACCCTGGCCTACGGCCTGCCTGAAGCATACGCGCAGGTGGTCTCCGCGGTCGAGGACGGCGAGAGCCTCCATGAAGCCGAGACAAGGGTGCTGGGGTTCAACCACATGGAGATGGGAGAATACCTGGCCAATTCATGGGGGCTTCCGGAGAATTTTTGCATCCCCATCGGGTGCCACCACTTCCCTGAAAAAGTTGCGGACCCCCAAATAGAGGACATCGTGACCCGGTCCCGGCTGCTCCATCTGGCCTCCCTGTTCACCGAACTCCTCAACGCCTCCGAGATGGTTTTCCTGCTGGGCTCCCTTCAGCAGTTGACCCAGGCGTACGGCTTCAGCGGGAATCTGGACTGCGCCCGGATGGCCGAGGAAATCAACACCCAGACCCGGGAGATCCTTCCGATCTTCGACATTCAGTTCAAGGATGACCGGGACCTGTCCCAGCTCCTTGAAAAGGCGAAGTCCGAGCTGGCCAACCTGTCCCTGGAGCTGATCACGAGCCTTGCTGCAAAAGATAAGGAGGTGGAATTTTTTCGTGAACAGGCAACCCTGGACGGCTTGACGGCCATCAGCAACTACAAGGGATTCTGCGAGGGCCTGGACCGGGAAATGAGCCGGGCCCAGCGGTATAAAAAGCCCCTCTCTCTCATTTTCTCCGACATCGACCATTTCAAGAAGGTCAACGACACTTACGGCCATCTTGCCGGGGATGAGGCCTTGAAGACGGTCGTCCTCCGCATGAAAAAAGAACTGCGTCAATCCGACTATATCGCCCGGTACGGCGGGGAGGAGTTTGCGGTCATCCTGCCTGAAACCGATTCGGACGACGCCATGTGGGTCGCCGAGCGCCTCAGAAAAAAAATCGAAATCGAAAGCGTCTCGTATCAGGAGGCGCGGTTCTCGGTGACCATGAGTTTCGGCGTGGCGTCCCTTCTCATGGGGCAAAGCCTATCCAGGGAGGGGTTCATCAAGCTGGCCGATGATGCCCTCTACCAGGCCAAAAAGGCCGGAAGGAACCGCTGCTGCTTATCGGAATGAAATCCGGAATGCCGGCTGGGGGAAGCAATACGCCCCCGGTCGGCCGGCACACCGCATGAAATTGCACCCCCCCTCCCTGCTGGCCCCTGCGCCGGGCCGATCCGGCGGCACCCGGAGAAAAAAACTTCTTGACACCCATGGATTGATTGCGAAAAAGATATCGTCCGGGACCAGGAGGCATCGGCGGATCGGGTGCCGGATGCCATGTTTTTTTACCTGTTTCATCTGTTTTTCCAACATCTCCGCTGAAACGGCGGCAATGCCCTCCCACGGGATGCCGCACCGGAGGACTGCCCGGCCGGAGCCGGGACGCGCCGCGGCGGGGACACATTCGACAGCATACGAAAGGAAGACGCATGTCTGAACACGTCAAACTGATATGGCGGGACAACACCTACGAGCTGCCTGTCATCACCGGGTCTGAGGGGGAGAGGGCCATTGATATTTCAAAGCTCCGTCAGATGACCGGCATGATCACCCTGGATTCGGGATTTGCCAACACCGGAAGCTGCAAGAGCGCCATCACCTTCATGGACGGGGAGCGCGGCATCCTGAGGTACCGCGGCTATCCCATCGAAGAGCTGGCGGAGCACTCCTCCTTCCGCGAGGTCGCCTACCTGCTCATCAACGGCGAGCTGCCCAACCGAAAGCAGATCACCCGGTTTTCGGTCCTCCTGAACGATCACTCCCTGGTCCACGAGGACATGCGGTCGTTTTTCGGGAGCTTCCCGAGGGCGTCCCATCCCATGGGGATCCTCTCCTCCATGGTCAACACCCTGAAAAGCTTCTATCCCTATCTCGAGGGCGAGGAGGAGCTGAACATCACCGTCGCCCGACTCATCTCAAAGATCCGGACGCTGGCCGCCATGTCCTACAAAATATCCAAAGGGCATACGGTGGTCTATCCCCGACCGGACCTCTCCTATTGTGAAAACTTCCTCAACATGATGTTCAACAGCCCGGTCCGGCCGTATGAAATCGATGCGGATGTCGTCCAGGCCCTCTCCGTTTTTCTGATCCTTCACGCCGATCACGAGCAGAACTGCTCGACCTCCACGGTCCGTATGGTGGGCAGCGGCCGGGTCAACCTTTATGCGTCCATATCCGCGGGGGTCTCCGCCCTCTGGGGCCCCCTCCACGGCGGCGCGAACCAGGCGGTCATCGAAATGCTGACCAATATCGTCGAAAACAACATCCCCCTGAAAGAGGTGCTGTCCCGTGCCAGGGACAAGGCGGACCCCTTCCGCCTCATGGGGTTCGGGCACCGCGTCTACAAGACCTACGACCCCCGCACCAGGATCATGAAAAAGATGTGCGACCGCATCCTGACCAAACTGAACATCCATGACCCGCTGCTCGACGTGGCCAAGGAGCTGGAGGAGATCGCGGTCCGGGACAGCTATTTCATCGACCACAACCTCTACCCCAACATCGATTTTTACAGCGGCATCGTCCTGAGGGCCATTGGCATCCCCACCAACATGTTCACCGTCATGTTCGCCATCGGGAGGCTTCCGGGATGGATCGCCCAGTGGAAGGAGAGCATGGACGACCCGGAATGGCGGCTGAACCGCCCCCGCCAGGTCTATACCGGGCCGACCCTGCGGCAATATATTCCCATCGACAACCGCCAGCCTGTTTGCTAAAAAGCGACATCGGAGACCCGACCCAAGGGAGCATTTCATCATGACAGAACCAGTGCTGCGAAATATCGAAAAACCCGATGCCATCCGGCGGGAATTCCTGGACCCCGTCGACTACCAGTACAAGGGCCGCCGGGACATTCATATCGAAATCCGCCAGCCCGAATTCACCTCGGTATGCCCCATGACGGGGCTTCCGGATTTCGGAACCATCATCATCCGGTATCACCCCGATGAGAAGATCGTGGAACTGAAGTCCCTGAAATTTTATCTGCTCCAATACCGCAATGTCGGGATCTTTTACGAGCATGTGGTCAACCGGATCCTGGATGACCTGGTTGCGGCGGTGAAACCCAAACGCATGGAGATCACCGGAGACTTTACCCCGAGGGGGGGCATTTCAACCGTCGTCACCGCCCTGTACGAAAAACCGGCGTGATCTGAGTGAGAGAAGGTATCCCATGACAAGCCATGTTTCAGCCCGGATAGAAAAGACACCCCTGAAACGCATGCTGATGATTGCCGCGGCGGTGCTTCTGGCCCTCTGCCTGGGCGGATGTACCACGGTGAAAAAACAGGCGAAAAAAATCACCCGAGCCCTTCCCTTCGCCGGGGAGCGCCTGCGGAAAAAGGTGGTTGTCGTTCCCTTCGCCAACACGACCTTCATTTCCGATCAGGACATGCAGCCGCTCTTCACGAACCTGTTCATCGACCTCCTTTCGACGGACTGCGGCAGCATCCTGTGGGTGAAGCCCGGCGACCCCGATTACCCCGCGGCGATCGACCAGGTTCCCCGGCTGACGTCAGGACGGATCGACAACCTGGCCCTTGCGGAGATGGGCCGGGCCATGGGCGCCAATGCCTTTCTTCTGGGGAATGTCGTCAGCGTCGACGCCGAGGAAAAGGAAAAAGGGTTTTTCATTTTTCGAGACACCCACTACTACGAATCGGCCCAGGTCGGATTTCAGGTCTATGATACGGGCACCGGCGCCAAACTCATGGATGAGAGCCTGAAAGAGTCCCTGGAGGTGGACGGCGCCGAATTCGATGCCATCCTGGCCAAGGACCTGAAGGCCATGTATGAGTTGGGCGAGACCATGGGGCGGATCGCCGCAAACGGCGCCGAACAGGTCTGCGAAACCCTTCAGAAGAACCCCTGGCAGGGGTATGTGGTCGCGGTTCAGGAGGGCAAGGTCATTCTCTCGTCAGGCCGGGAAATCGGCCTGAAGGCGGGGGATGTCCTGAAGGTGTACCGGGTCGGAGAGATCTTCGAGGGGAAAGACGGGCAGCGTTTCATCGTTCCGGGATCCCTTGCCGGAGAGATCGAAATCACCGCCGTTGCGGACGGTCGGGCCGAGGCCCGGCCGGTGGAGGGCGCGGACGTGGCGGCGGGATACGCCGTCAGGCTCTGATCGCGAAGGCGCAGGCCCGGAAAAAGCCCTCCCGCCGGGTG
>NZ_JBGSQX010000026.1:0-34230 GCF_041737845.1 Desulfococcus sp. | reverse complement strand
GTCCACGCCGACACCCGGATCCCGGCGCCGGTGTTCGGCCAGATCATCGACCTGCTGCGGCGCCAGCCCATGATTGTCGGCGGGGCGGTCGGCGGCCGGTTTTCCGGCGGCGGATGGCGCCTTCGCCTCATCGAGACGGCCAATGATCTCCGGGCGGCTTTCCTGGGGATCAGCTTCGGGGACCAGGTGCAGTTCTTCCGGCGCAGGCCGGTTGTCGGGATGGGAGGCTATCCGGATATGCCCCTCATGGAGGACGTGGAGCTGAGCCTTCGGCTGCAGGGTCTGGGACGGGTGGTCTTTCTTTTCGGGGACGCGGAGATCTCCCCGCGACGATGGCGGTCCGGTGTCTCACGACGCGTGGGCCTCATCATCCGCCTTTTTCTGGCCTACCTCTGGCAACGGCTTTTGGGGCGGCGGCCCGACACCCTTTCCATGTATTTCAAATATTATGGAAAATCGCCATGATCCCTTAGTCTTCCGGAGGCGGAATCGGGGGGGTGGACCGCCGCACCACCGGCCGGAGAGGGGCGGATGAAAAAAACATTTGAAATCTCGGAACTTTTTTAGGAGAATCAGAACTCAGGCCCACAACCCGCCATCCGCGAAAGGAGGTTTCATCGGCACCGCCCGGCATCACCCCTAAGAATCATCAACCCATGGCTCTAAATGACCATCCACGTCGGATCAACCATCAAGAAGGAGGAAGGTTTGCAATGAGGAAGAAGGCCCTGATGTTTACCAAGGTATGGTCCCTGTTTTGTTTCGCTATTTCCCTGTTGGCCGCATCGCCGGCACCGTCCGCGGCTGAAACCGCCGCGCTGACCTACAGCAACTTTTTCCCCCCCACCCACGTGCAGAGCCAGCTCTCGGAATCCTGGTGCCGGGAGGTTGAAAAGCGCACCGAAGGCAGGGTCAAGATTCAGTATTTCGCCGGCCAGACCCTGACCAACGCAAAGCAGACCTACGACAGCGTCATCGACGGCATCGCCGATATCGGAACCTCGGCATTGGCCTACACCCGGGGAAGATTCCCGGTGATGTCCGCCGTCGATCTGCCTTTCGGCTACACCTCGGGAAAAGCGGCCACCACCGTCGCCAACGATGTCTACGCGAAGTTCAGCCCCAAAGAGTTCGGCGATACGAAGGTGCTCTATTTCCATGCCCACGGTCCGGGCTTCCTCCACACCCGCGACAAGGCCGTCCGGACCCTGGAAGACCTCAAGGGCCTCAGGATACGGTCCACGGGGACCAGCGCCGATGTGGTGTCGGCCCTGGGCGGAACGCCGGTGCCCATGCCCATGCCTGAATCCTATCAGAGCCTTCAGAAGGGCGTGGTCGACGGCTCCATGCACCCGGTGGAATCCAACAAGGGATGGAAGCTCGGGGAGGTCACCAAGAATGCGACCTTCGCCTATTCCGCCGCCTACACCACGACGTTTTTCGTTGTCATGAACAAGGCCAAATGGGATAAGCTCGCTCCCGGAGACCAGAAGATCATCGAGGCCATCAACCTGGAATGGGCGCCCATGCACGGCGAGGCCTGGGATGAGAGCGATATGGACGGGCTGCGGTTCTTCCAGCAGCAGGGCAACACCATTTTCGGCCTGGATGCCAAGGAGAGCGCTCGATGGGGCGCGGCCGTCGCCCCGCTGATCGATGCCTCCGCCGCTGAACTGGACAAGAACGGGCTGGCCGGAAAATCCGTCGTCGAAACGATCCGCGAATCCTTGAAAAAATTTGAATAACCCAACATAACGAGCCGCATCAAAAGGAGACGCGTCCCGCATGGGGCGCGTCTTCTATAGACTTTCAGATAAAGATTTTGGCAAGGCAGAGCGAGAAAGGCGTATAGGTCATACGTCGACGAGCGATAACGCAGCCAAAATCTTTATCTGGAAGTCTATACAGAACCGATGCGCAGACGTGGACAGGTGGCTGACATGCAACCCTTTTGGAAAATCGTTCAATCCGTCTCGGATAAAATGAAGGCCGCAGGGGCTGCCTGCCTGGTCGGGATGGCGCTGCTGACCTGCGTCGATATTGTCGGCCGGTTTTTCAGGCATCCGGTGTTCGGTTCGGTGGAACTGGTGACGCTCTTGGGGGTGTTCGCGGTGATTTTCTCGCTTCCCTTCACCCATGAGACCAAAGGCCATTTCGGGGTCGAGCTTTTTGTCGCGAAGCTCCCGCGGAAAAAGCGCGCCGTCGTCGATATCTGCACCGCCGTCGTCAGCCTGTTGTTTTTTGCACTGGTGACGTGGCGCCTGTTTGACTACGGATCAAAGATGAAGGCCTCGGGCGAAGTCTCCATGAACCTGGAGCTGCCCGAATATCTGACTATTCTTGTCGCGGCATTCTGCTTTGTGATGTTTTCCGTGATGATCATCAAAGGGCTCGTTGAAAAGGCAGAGGTATTGAAGCGGAAATGAATCCCACACTCATCGGCATCATCGGTATTGCCGTCATGATATTGCTGTTTCTGTCCCGGATGCCCGTTGCCTACGTCATGGCCGTCATCGGCTTTGCGGGGTTCAGCGTCATCATTTCATTCCAGGGCGGCATGAACCTTCTGGCCCGGAGCTTTTACGAGACCTTCTCGTCCTACGGGCTGACCACGGTGCCCCTCTTTATCCTGATGGGACAGATCGCCTTCAACAGCGGCATCAGCCGGCGGCTCTACGATACGGCCTACAAATTTCTGGGCGGCATCCGGGGAGGCCTGGCCATCGCGACGGTATCCGCATGCACTGCATTCGGCGCCGTCTGCGGGTCGAGCCCGGCGACGGCCGCGACCATGGCCACCGTCGGACTGCCGGAGATGCGGCGGAAGGGCTATGCCGACGAGCTGGCCGCCGGATCGGTTTCAGCCGGGGGCGGCCTGGGGATGATCATGCCCCCCAGTGTGGTGCTCATCGTCTACGGCGTCATGACGGAACAGTCCATCGGCAGATTGTTCGCCGCGGGCATCCTGCCGGCGTTTCTGGTGACGTTCCTGTTCATCGTCGCCGTCATGATCTGGTGCAGCTTTTATCCGGACCAGGGGCCCCGGGGCGAAACCTTCACCTGGGGCGAAAAAATGCGCTCCCTCATCGACCTGGGCGAGACGCTGACCGTCTTCGGGATGATCATGGGCGGCCTCTTCTTCGGACTCTTCACGCCCACCGAGGCCGCCGGGGTCGGGGTGTTCGGCGTCACGCTCGTTGCGCTGATCCGCCGGCAGCTCAGTTGGCAGAGCTTTACCACCTCTCTTTATGAAACCCTGCGGACATCGTGCATGGTCATCATGCTCATCGCCGGGGCCTCCATTTTCGGGAAATTCCTGGCCGTCACCCGGATCCCCTTTGACATCGCCTCGTGGATCGGCGGGTTCAACCTCCCGCCCCTGGTCATCCTTGCCATGGTGGTGATGGTCTATTTTGTGGGGGGGTGCTTCATGGATTCCCTGGCCCTCGTCATGCTGACCGTTCCCATTTTCTTTCCCTTGATCGTATCCCTGGGGTTCGACCCCATCTGGTTCGGCATCATCATCGTGATGGTGACGGAGATGGGGGTCATCACCCCGCCGGTGGGGATCAACGTCTATGTGGTCTTCGGCGTCGCGAGGTCGCTTCCGGGGGGCATGCCCCTGGAGGCCATCTTCAGGGGGATCATGCCGTTCCTGCTGGCGGTTTTCGTGGGGATCGTCATCCTCGCGGTTTTCCCCCAGATCGTCATGGTACTGCCGAACCTCATCTACTGATCCGGCGCAGGCCCGTCCGCCGCGCCTGCGTTTTGCACCCCGAGGGGCGATATTGCTTGCCTCGGCCCGGATTGCATGCCATAACCCAAAAAAAATGGCTGCCCGAAAAAAGCGGCGGCGGACATGACGGGAGGACCCCGGGATGATGGAAAAAGACAACCCCGTGGAATGGCGTCTGCGGTCAAAGGTCTGGATCGAGGTCGAGGGACGGCCGGTCATGGGGGAGGGCCGCATGGCCATGCTCCAGGCCATCCACCGCTGTGGCTCGATCATCGATGCCTCCCGGGAAACGGGGATTTCCTACCGAAAGATACGGGGAGCCGTCCGGGATATGGAAACGGCTGTCGGCCGCCCGCTGGTCAAGGTTTTTCGGGGCGGCGGGGATGGCGGCGGGGCGATGCTGACCACAGAAGCCCATGCCCTGATGGACGCTTTTCGGAAATTCGCGGCCGGTCTCCAGCAGGAAGCGAAGGTCCGGTTTCAAAATAGTTTCAAACCGTCGTCCGGGACCGAGTGGCAAAATCCGCCGCTCGCAGGAAAGCAAGGAGGATATCCGGCATGAAGTCATTCGATGCCTTGTTGGGGGCGTCGGTCGAACGGCACGGACATCTGTGCGCCGGTCAGGTCATCGGCGTTCGAATGGCCATGCTGGGATGCCGGCTGGTCGGGATCGATGACCCCACGGCGCCCCATTTGCGGAAAAAGCTCATGGTCTATGTTGAAATCGACCGGTGCGCCACCGATGCCATCGAGAGCGTCACCGGATGCCGGATGGGCCGGCGCTCGCTGAAGTTCAGGGATTTCGGAATCAACGCGGCGACCTTTGTCAACCTGGACACCCGGGTGGCCTATCGGATTGTCTCCACGGAGAGCGCCAGGGAGATGGCAAAGGAGTACGCCCCCGGGGAGAGCACCGTTCACCGACAGCAGTTGGAAGGCTACAAGCGCATGCCGGACGCCCTCCTTTTCGATGTTCAGCGGGTCGGAGTGAGCCTTCCCGAGTGGGAGATGCCCGGCCCCCCGCGCCGCCATGCCGTGTGCGACCGATGCGGCCAGATGGTTCGCGACGGTCGGGAAATTGTGTCCGGCGGCGAGACCCTGTGCCGCCCCTGCGCCGGAGAGAGCTATTTTTATCCCGTGGACGGACCCGAAGGCGACGCCTGTGGAGACCCTCCGAAGGAGATGCATGCATGATCCGAGTGGTGAAAATAGAGGATGCGGTGGGGTGCGCCCTGGCCCATGACATTACCGAGATCCGGCCGGGCGAATTCAAGGGGCCCGTGTTCCAGAGGGGCCACATCCTGAGCTGCCGGGATCTGGACCACCTCCGCCGCCTGGGAAAAGACCATCTCTATATCCTGAAGCCCGAGGACGACGAAGTCCACGAGGACGATGCGGCCAGGGCGATGGCGACCGCGCTCTGCGGCGACGGCGTGGGCTGGAGCGGTGCGCCCCGGGAAGGGAAGCTGGCGCTTCGGGCCGCCCGGGACGGCATGCTCCTGGTGGATACCGCGTCCCTGAACAGGTTCAATATGATAGGAGAGGTGATGTGCGCCTACCGGCACACCCGCACCCTGGTGAAGCGCGGCGACCCGGTGGCCGCCACGCGGGCCATCCCCCTCCTGGTGCCCCGGAGGGTCGTCGACGCGGCCGTGACAGAGGCGCGCACCGCAGAGCGCGGCGTCCTGCGCGTCCTGCCGCTCAAACGGGCCGCCGTCGGCGTCATGATCACCGGGAGCGAGGTCTTCTACGGCCGGATCGAGGACAAATTCGAACCCATCATCCGGAAAAAGGTGACCGACCTGGACGGCCGGGTCATCGATGTGGTCTTCCTGCCCGACGACGACGCCCGGATCGCGGAGACCGCCCTGAAATTCCTGGACCGGGGCGCCGACATCATCATCACGACCGGGGGCATGTCGGTGGATCCCGACGACCGAACGCGGTTCGCCCTGGCGCGGGCCGGGGCCGTGGACATGGTCTACGGCGCGGCCGCCCTTCCCGGGGCCATGTTCATGATCGCCTACCTGAAAGACGTTCCTGTGCTGGGGATACCGGCCTGCGGGCTTTTTTCGGCGACCACCGTCTTCGACCTCATCTATCCCCGGGTCCTTGCCGGAGAAAAAATCACCCGCAGCGAGGTTGCGGCCCTGGGCCACGGCGGCTTCTGCCTCAATTGCAAGAAATGCGTTTATCCGGTCTGCCCCTTCGGCAGATAAACGGGTTCCGGGAGAAAAATATGACCGATACCCTTGCGGTGGGGCTGGACGAGGCGCTTGAAATCACCCTCGCGCGGGTCGCGACCCTGGCTTCGGAGACGGTGGATCTCCATGAAAGCGTCGACCGGGTGGTTTCAGCGGATCTGGCATCCCTGGTGGACTCCCCCTCCGTTGATGCGTCCCTGAAGGACGGTTATGCCGTGCTGTCCCGGGAGGTGGCCGGGGCGTCGCCCGAGCACCCGGTAAGGCTCTCGCTGGTCGGCGTGATGGCCGCAGGCGGCGGGGAGGATATCCCGGTGGTCCCGGGAACGGCGGTGCGGGTCCTGACCGGCGCAAGGATCCCCAGAGGCGCCGATGCGGTCGTATCCGAGGAGTTCGTGACGGTTTCGGGCGGCCAGGTCCGGGTCGGCATCCTTGCCGAACCCGGCCGCAACATCCTGGCCCGGGGCAGCGACGTGGCCCGGGGAAAAATCGTCGTGGAAACCGGGCGCCGCCTGACACCCGGAACCGTAGGGATTCTGGCGGCCGCCGGCCACGGAAGGGTACCCGTGTTTCGGAACCCGCGGGTGGCCATCCTCGCCACGGGCGACGAGGTCGTGGCGGCCGGCCGGCCCCTGCCCGAGGGGAAGCTTTACGCCAGCAACATCGCGACCCTGGGGGCCTGGTGCCGCCGCTATCGGATGGAAACCCGAATGGACATCGTCCGGGACGATCCCGATGCGCTCCAGGATGCCCTGAAAGCCCTCGCCCGGGATGCGGACGCCCTGGTGACGAGCGGCGGGGCCTGGACCGGGGACCGGGACATGGTGGTGCGGATCCTCGACCGGCTGGGATGGGAACAGGCGTTTCACCGGATCCGCATCGGTCCCGGAAAGGCCGTGGGGTTCGGCCGCCTCTCCGGAAAGCCCGTATTCATCCTGCCGGGCGGGCCTCCCTCGAACCTGATGGGGTTCCTGCAGATCGCCCTTCCGGGCCTCCTGAAGCTGGCGGGCCACCGCCGCCCCGGCCTGCCGGTCACCCCGGTACGGACGGCGGCGGATCTCAAGGGCCGGGACGCCCACTGGACCCAGTTCATTTTCGGGATGATCGAGAGGCGCCCGGACCTTCCGGTCTTCCATCCCCTCCGGGGCGCAAGCCGCCTCAAATCCATGGCCGAAGCCGAAGCCGTCGCCGCCATCCCCGAAGGCTTGACCCTCATCCCGGCCGGGACGGTGATCCCGGTCCAGGTTCTGGAATAGCCCTGCCGGAAGGCTTCCGGGCGGTTTTCCCGGCGGAGTTCACCGCCCGGGCGGCGGAGAAAGAAATCTGGCTTCGATCAGGTCGGCCAGGGCGGGGACATCGTCGATGTGAAGCCGGGGAACGCCGATGTCCAGCGGGACGTCGGACATGACGGCCACGAGGGTGCCCGGATTTTCTTTGCCGTGGAGGGGGCGCCGGTGGGCCGTGCTGAGGAAGACCTCGACCTGGGGCATCCCGGCGTTTTTGTAGCCCTCCGTCAAAACGATATCCATATCCGAAAGCTGTTCGGCGACAATCCGATCCAGCCCGGCTTCTTCCACAACATCCCGGATCACCGATATTTTCCAGGGCGAGGAGATGACCACGGTTTCGGCCCCGGCCTGTTTGTGGCGCCAGGTGTCTTTGCCCTCGTGGTCGATATCGAAGCCGTGGGTATCGTGCTTGACCGTGCCGACACGGTATCCCCGGCGCTTCAATTCCGGGATCAGCTTTTCAAGGAGAGTGGTTTTCCCCGAGCGCTTCTTGCTCACGATGGATATCACAGGGGGCTTCATGGCGGTTCTCCGGGGAAGCAATGCGGTTCAAGCCCCTTTTGGTGCAGGCTTCGGCGGAACCACCAGGACCGGGATCTTGGCGCCGCGCAGGACGTTTTTAATGGTCGGACCGATGGATGTCCCGGTGATGAAGCCCTGATGGGCGCCCATGACGATCAGATCGCAGTGGTGTTTTTTGGCCTGGGTGACGATATCCTCCACCACATCACCGTCGGTGAGGACGATTTCCAGGGAATGATACCCGCAGGCATCCCCTTCGATGCCGGCCTCGGCGCAGAACTTCTCCAAAGCCTCGCGGATCAGCCGGTTGTCCGATTTTTTTCCGGTCAGGGAAGCCAGGGCGGTTTTTTCATTGGCCGCGATATGGGCCTTCCACTTTTCATCCCCCAGCATCCCTTTCAGATAGGCCTCAATATAGTCCGGTATTTTTTCCAGGACATGGAGCAGGACGAGGGTGGCCCGGTACCGGGTCGCCAGGGACGCGGCGAATTCGAATGCCGGTGAGCAGTTCTCGGTGAGATTGGTTGCAAACAGGATGGACGAAACGGGCTTCATGACGCGGCCTCCCTTGCAGGGTGATGTCTAACCGGAAACGCGAAATCCAAGGAAATGGAAACCTCAAGAGAACACCCCCCCCGGGGGGTTGTCAATCTTTAATTTCATCCCGGATCATGCCCCGGAGAAGGGCGGCACACGGGCCGCACCCGGCATGATCCAGAACCGGGGTCTTCACCTGCAGGATGGGCAGGTGTGGCACCTGCCCCTACGATCTGAATATTCGCGGCACCCTTGCCATGACCGTCGACACCACCTCGTAGTGGATGGTGCCCAGCCGGCCGGCGATCTCTTCCGCGGTGATCCTCTCACCGCCCTGGGCCCCCAGGATCACCACCTCATCCCCGGGCGCCACCCCCGGGACCCCGCCGACATCCAGCATGGTGAGGTCCATGCAGACGCGGCCGACGACCGGGACCCGAAGGCCGCCGACGAGCATGACGCCGCGGGAGGAGAGGGCGCGGCGATACCCGTCCGCGTAGCCCACCGGCACGGTGGCGATGATTGTGGGCCGGGGGGTAACGTAGGTGCCGGCGTAGCTCACCGGAAACCCGGCCGGAACCGACTTGAGCTGGGCGATCCGGGCCTTCAGGGTCATGGCGGGGACGAGGTCGATCCGGCCCCTGTCCACCTCGTCGGAGGGGTACAGGCCGTAAACGGCGATGCCCGCCCGGACCATGTCGAGATGGGTTTGGGGCATATCGATGACGGCGCCGCTGTTGGCCGCATGGCGCAGGGGGAAGGTGATGCCCTTTCCGGCAAGCGCGGACAGGATGGCCATGAACGTTTCAAACTGCCGTCCGGCACTGGTTTTGTCCCGGCTGTCGGACGCGGCGAAATGGGTGTAGATCCCTTCGGGCGACAGGCCTTTCAGGCGGGCGATCCGTTCGATCTCGGGGACGGCGGCCCCTTCGCCGTCGGGGTGCCGGCCGGCCGGGAGCAGGCCGATCCGCCCCATGCCCGTATCCACCTTGACATGCACGGCAAGCCGTCTCCCCGCGGCAAGGGCGGCGACGGACATGGCTTCGGCCGCGGCAGCGGAAAACACGGTGGGGATGAGATCCCACCTCAGCAGTTCCGGGACCGCATCCGGCGGGGTGTATCCGAAGATCAGGACGGGGGCCCCGATCCCGGAGGCGCGCAGTTCGATCCCCTCCTCCGCGCGGGCGACGCCCAGCATGTGGACGCCGCTTGCCGCGGCCTGCCGCGCCACTTCGACCAGGCCGTGGCCGTAGGCATTGGCTTTCACGGCGGCGAGCATTCGGACCGAAGGCCCCGTGAGCCTCCGCAGGCCCTTCAGGTTGTGATCGACGGCCGAAAGGTCGATTTCCGCCCGGATATCATGGGTTCCCATGGCCCTGCCCTTCTCCTGCCGCCTCATATCCCTGGTTTCCCTCGCCGTAGGCGCGGGTGCAGGCGGCGAAGAGTTCCATGATCCTCCGGGTCCGCGGACCGGGGCTGCCGTCGCCGACGGTCAGGCCGTCCAGGGAGACGACGGGGACGACCTCCTTGTTGGAGGAGGTGATGAAGACCTCGTCCATCACCCGAATCTCGTCCCGATGAATGTCCCGGACCTCGACATTGAATTCAATCCCCGCCAGCGCCATGACGACCTGCCGGGTGATGCCGGGCAGTATGGACGCGCCGGGTGTTACCAGCCGCTCCCCGATAAAGGCGAAGACATTGGAGGTCGTGCCCTCCAGGAGGCGGTGGGTTCGATCGACGTAGAGCGATTCCATGGCGCCCTGCCGGTGCGCCCGGGACAGGGCCAGGATGGCCGGGATGTAATGGGTGCTCTTGGCGCCTGGCAGGTATCGCTCGTCCGGGGTGGTGATGACGGCGGCCCCGTCGCGATACCATTCGGCCGGGCACGGGTGATGCGGCGTCACCATGACCAGGAGTCTCGCGGCGCTCGGGGGGGTGATGCCGTCCGGGCTGACGCCGCCGGTGATGACGATCCGGACGGCGGCTTCGGTCATGTGGCCCCTGTTCCGGGAGAGGGTCTCCATGGTGATGCCGAAGATCTCGCGGCGGGTGCGCGGCATGGCCAGCTCGATCAGCCGGGCCGAGGTTTCAAGCCGCCGGATATGGTCCTCCAGGAAAAAAGGACGCATCTTGTACGTGCGCATGAAGTCGAAAACGCCGTATCCCCGGATCACCCCCAGATCGTTCACGGAGATGGCCGCCCGGTCTTCCGCGACAAACTCCCCATCGACGTAATAGATGTTCATTTCTGCGATCCTCCCTCCATGGCGCTCGTCCGGGCTGAGTTCAGACGAGGATGGATGCCCCCTGAACCGGTCCCGGTGAAAGACAGGTCGGGATGAGTCCGGTTGATGTGATGCCATGATCTTTACCTCATTCCGACGACAAATGCCAGTCCCGTTGAATGCAGAATCCTTGCAAGAAAGGCGCCGCCGTTCCCCCCTCTGCATCCCGTCTTCCCGCCGATGAAAAAAGATCCGCCACGGCAGACGGACGCCCTTGTCCGAAAAAAGGATCCCGGATAAAATAGTATCATCATCTTAGATACGATCCTTTGGGCTGATTTTTACTGGTACGGAAATTGCTGAATGTACTGCACGAGCGAAGCGGCTTCCGCCGCCGCCGCTCAGGCATCCAGACGCCGGATTCCCTCTTCGGCAAAGCATGGGACCCCATGAAGGGTTTGAATGCCTGCTCAGAGCGCTGTTTCACGCCGCAAGGTCCGGCCCGACGGAGAGGGTCGGCCGGACCGGTCCTGCCGGAGGGGGGCATGGACGGCAGCGGCGGATGCCGGGGGAGCGTATGATTTTTTTCCAGTGCGTAAAAAATATCGACACAGACCCGGAAAGGGCCCAGACGGAACGGAGTGCCGCGGGAATGTCCGCCATTCGGTTCGACGGAAACGCCCATCCGCGGGACAATATCACGATAGGCATCGGTGGAGGGGCGGATCGGCCGGCCGGATCCCTGGTGATGTTTTTTCGAGGCTTGAGGTATCGAATCCATAAACAAGGAGAAAAAGCATGACGGAACAAATTAAGGTTCTCATGGTGGATGATGAAGCGCAGTTTCGGGCGACCACATCCAGGATATTGAACAAAAAGGGCTTTGCGACCACCATCGCCGCCTCAGGCGAGGAGGCGATCGGCATCCTGACGGACAACCCCCAGGATGTGGTCATCCTGGACATCAAGATGCCGGGCATGGACGGGCACGAGGCACTGGGTGAAATCAAGAAAATTTGCCCGGAAACCCAGGTGATCATGCTCACCGGGCACGGCGCCGAGGTGTCCGCCAAGGCATCCCGCGAAAAAGGCGCCTATGATTACCTCAGCAAGCCCTGTGACATCGATCTGCTGGCCCTGAAAATCAACGAAGCGTTCAAGGCATCGCACAAGGATTTGAAAAAAGAAGAAAAAAATGCCGGGAACATCATGATCCGCCTGGACGACTACACCTCCATCGGACCGGAGCAGACGGTCCGGGAGGCCGTTCAGGCCCTCATGCGCACCTTCGAAGGCCTCATTTCATCGAGCCGCGTCATGGAAACCGGCCACCGCTCCCTCCTGGTCTGCGATGCCAACCGGGAGGTCATCGGCATTCTCAGCATCCTGGACCTGATCGAAGCGGCGCGGCCGGGCTATCTGAGCGCGGCAAAACCCTCCATGGCCGACAGCATCCAGTATTCGCGGATGTTCTGGAGCGGCCTTTTCTCCACCCAGGTCAAGGCCCTGGCCGGCAAAAAAGTAGCGGAGGTCATGTCCGATACCCCGCCGTGCCTGGATGAGGACACCAACCTGATGGAGCTGGCCGACTTCATGTACTCCCAGCAGGTCCGGCGGGTTCTGATCACCCGAAAGGGCAGGGTCGTCGGCGTGGTGCGCGAACAGGATCTCTTTTTTGAAATGGCTCACATCATTTTCTAAATGAACGGAATCAACTTCAATTGATCGTCAATTAAGGAGGGTTTATATGAATCCATCGAGTAAATCCGGCGATGCCCGAACCGATCAGGACCTTGCTTCGTCCCACGGCGAGGGAGCACCCGCGACCCGCAAGAGCGCCATCAAGAAAAAGAAGGCCTCCGGCTATGACAAATACGTCGACTGGAAGCTGTTCGTCATTCCGGTGGTGCTGCTTATCGGCATCCTGCTCATGCCGACGCCTTACAGCATGAAGGACGTGGGCACGGAATACAAGGTCGGCCCCAAGGCGGTGAACAGCTTCCTCGCCAAGGAGCTTTTCAACCAGGAAACGCCTTATCTGGAACAATGGCAGCTCCTCACCGTGCAGATCATGGACCAGAACATGCGGATGGGCGCCCTGGGCAAGGACCGCTTCCTGAAACGGGACGACAAGTGGCTCAAGCAGAACAAGATCCCGTCGGACAAGACCAACCTGGCCCAGGCCATGACCTGGGTGACCGACAACGTGCCGGACGAACGGTTTCGCGACCTCATGAAAAGCGCCATGGATCTGCGCAGGGAAGGCCTGAAATATGAAAACCTGACCGGCGGCGACAAGGCGGCCGCCGATACCGGCGCCTGGCATATCCAGGTCGCCATCGCCATGGGCGCCTTTGTGGTCTTCTGCTTTCTGACGGAGTGCATCCCCCTTCCCAGCGTCTCCTTCTGCACCGGGCTGCTGCTGGTCTTCACCGGGGTGGTCACCCGCTCGGAGGTGGCCCAGCTCTATTGGGACGACGCCGTCTGGTTCATCATGGGCAGCCTCATGTTCGCGGCCGCCTTCGTCAAGACCGGGGTGGACAAGCGGGTCTGCCTGGCCATGTTCAAGAAGCTCGCGGTCCCCAACATCAAGATGATCACCATGATCTTCATCATCATCATCGCGCCTCTTGCGGCGGTCATCTCCGACCACGCCCTGGCGGCCATGTTCCTGCCCATCGCCATGCTGCTCTACCAGAACAGCCTCACCAAGGATATCCCGGAAGACCCCGAGCTGGGCAAGATGCTGATGATCTCCATCGCCATGGCCTGCAACATCGGCGGCCCCGGCGCCCCCTCGGGCGGGGCCCGCAACGTCATCATGATGACCTACCTGAGCGACATGTTCGGCATGGACATCGGCTATTTCCAGTGGATCACCTACTGCGCCCCCTTCCTCCTCGTTATGATCCCGGCCACCTGGCTCCTGATCAACTGGCAGTTCAAGCCCCGCATCAAGTCCCTGGCCCCGGCCATGGAACAGCTCAAAAAAGAGATCGACAAGATGGGCGGCTGGAGCCGAACCCAGATCATGGCCCTGATCATCTTCGTCATCATGGTCTTCGGCTGGTTCACGGAGAAGACCTTCTATGAAATGGGGATCCTGCCCATCCGCCTGGGCCTGGGCGTCCTGGCCATGGCCGGCGCGGTGGCCTACCTCCTGTCCGGCATCGTCAACTGGCGCGACTACCAGGAGAAGGTGGACTGGGGCGTGGTCTGGCTGTATGCCGGGGCCATCATCTTCGGCCGCACCCTGGACGGCACCGGCGCGGCCTACTGGCTGGCCCGGAGCGTCATGGACCTCCTGGCACCCCTGGGCATGAACTCAGGGCTACCGCTTTTGGCCGTATCCAACGGCATCACGGCCATCGTCACCAACCTCATGGCGGACGGCCCGGCCGCAGCGGCCGTTGGGCCCATCACCCTCAACATGGCGGGGCTGGCCCATCCGGGCACGGCCTACCTGCCCTTCATGGCCATGTCCACGGCCATCGCCTCCTCTTTCGCCTATGCCCTGATCATCGGCACGCCGCCCAACGCCATCGTTTACGCCAGCGGCTACCTCGAACCCAAGGACTTCCTGCGGGTCGGCATTCCGCTCTGGTTCCTGGCCAACATCGTGCTGCTGCTGCTTACGGGACTCTACTGGGCCGTCCGGGGGTTCGGCGCCCTGCCGAACTTCTAGCGCCCCCCCATGACTTCCCGCCGGCAAGCCGCCTCTCGGATGTACTGAGGAGCGGGCTCCCCGCCGGCGGGAGCCCGCCCAACGCAAGGGGGGCGGCGTTGAGAAACGCCGCCCCCCTCTTCCCGCAGGTGGACCTTTCCAAATGTCGGCGATACCCCTCCGGAATGCCGGATCAGATCCGCCGGTACCGGTTTTCGTCGGGGTCGAAGGCATACTGCTTGAAAATCGATTCCAGCGATTCCGTGTGGAACTCCCCGTTGACGAAATCCGGGCTGTCCAACACCATCAGGGCGATGGGGATGGTGGTTTTGGTGCCTTCGATCGTGAAACAGGAGAGCCGTTTTTTCAGCCGCTCGATGGCCCGCTCCCGGGTGGATCCCCATACGATCACCTTGGCCAGCATCGGATCGTAGAAGGGGGAGACGGCGCCCCCTTCCTCGAGGGCGTGATCGAATCGGGTCTTGATTTTCCGGATGACGGGAAACCGGAGCTTGCTGATGACGCCCGGGGAGGGCATGAAGGAGACGGGGTCTTCGGCATAGACCCGCGCCTGAATGGCATGGCCGTCGAACCGCACATCCTCCTGGGCGATGCCGAGCCGTTTGCCTGCGGCGACCTCAAGCTGGATCCGGACGATGTCGGTGCCGGTGATGAACTCCGTGACGGGGTGCTCCACCTGGATCCGGGCGTTGATCTCCATGAAATAGAACCGGCCGTCCTCGGCAAGGAGGTATTCAATGGTGCCCGCATTCCGGTATCCCATGGCCGAGGCGAGCCGGATGGTCCAGCCCTCGAGCATGGCTCTCTCCGACGCCGTTACGGCCGGAGAGGGCGCCTCCTCGATGATCTTCTGATATCTTCTCTGGATGGAGCACTCCCGCTCCCCCAGGGTGATGTAGTTGCCGTGGTGGTCGCCGATGAACTGGACCTCGATATGCCTTGCCCTGCCGAGCCCTTTTTCGACATAGCAGTCCTGGGAGCCGAACGCCACCTTTCCCATGCTCCGGCTGGCTTCAAAGGCGTTCTCGATCTCATGGGCATGCCGGATGACCTGGATCCCCTTCCCGCCGCCGCCCTTGTCCAGCTTCAGGAGAATGGGGCTGCCGTGTTCCTGGAACGCCCGGTGAAGCGAGGCGGCGTCATCGAGGACATCCAGGGAGCCGGGGATCACCGGCACCCCGACGGAATCGCTCAGGTTCCGGCAGTAGCATTTCGATTCGATCTTCTCCAGAACCGACGGCGGCGGACCCACAAAGGTGGTTCCCCGTGAAGCCACGGCCTCCGCGAACGCCGCATTCTCCGAAAGAAAGCCATAGCCGGGATGAACGGCATCCGCACCGGATTTCCCGACGGCGTCCATGATCCGGTCGATGTCGAGGTAGCTTTTCGGCGCCGGAGAAGGACCCAGATGAAAGGCCTCATCCGCTTCCCGGACATGGGACGCGTTCCGATCGGCGTCGGAGTAGACCGCGACGGTTTCAATCCCCATATCCCGGGCCGTTCGGATGATCCTTACGGCGATTTCCCCTCGATTGGCGATCAGCAGCTTTCTCAAAGACCATGCTCCTTTTCTGATGTCATCGGACCCGCGGGGCCGGCAGACCGCTCCGCATGCCCCGGGAATCCGGTTCTTCCGGGGACGACCGGCCGCCCCGCCCGGTCCGGGGGGTATATTCCGGACCCGAAGCCGGGGCGTTCCACGTCATCCCTCCTGGACTTCAAGAATGATCATCGGCATGTCGACCTGCATTTCATCCCATTCCTTGACCAGGATCTTCTTGACGATGCCGTCCGCGTCGGAGGGGACGCTGATTTCATTCTTCATGCAGTTGATCACCGCAACCTCCTGGCCCTTTGTCACCCTGGCACCCTCATCCACGACCACCCGGGCGACGAGCCCCGGCATGATGGCGTTAACGCTTTTTTCCATGTTGAACCTCCCTGTGGGCAATACCTTCCATAATCGGTTTCGGTTTCGGCATCCGTCCTTTTTCCCTGCCGGCGGCGGCGCTAGACCACCGCATCCGCCGTCAGAAGCCGCTTCTGTTCGATGCGTGCGCGGATCGCATCCTCTTCCGTGCAGTATACAAACCGGATATAATCCCGGGTGGGCGTGCCCTGTCCGATCTTCCAGAGATCGGCGTTGATGACGTGCAGGGCGCAGAAATAGCCGCCCAGGGTGGGGCCGTCGCCGATCAGAATGATGGGGGTGTTGCCGCAGATGTTCATGGCGCCCCGGATGGAATAGGCGTGGTCGACGATGTTGGAGGGATGGCTCCCCCCGACCCCGCCGTCCTCCCTGGCGAAGAAGCCCTCCTTCAGCGCATCCAGCCGGTAGGCGGAGCGGTTGGAGGTGTGCTGGATCTTGAAGGAGTGGCCGAACAGGTAATCCATGCCCTCCCGGGTGACATAATCCGGACAGGTGTTGGGTCCGGGCATGGCCCGAATGTGCCATTCATTTTCGTATTCCGGGATAACCTCTTTTTTCAGCGTTCTGCCGGCCAGATCGCCCAGGGGCCCTGCGGGGCGGCCAAAGCCGAGGGTGTCCCCCGGGGCAAGCTTTCTCCCGTGGAAGCCGCCGTAGCTCCCGAAAATGCAGGTCGACTTGCTGTTCAGGTACACAGGGACGTCAACCCCCCCCGCCACCGCGAGGTAGGACCGGAATCCGGTCTTCCCGAAATGGGAAAACTTGATTTTGTCCCCTTTGGCCACGGCGACGGATGTCCAGAGCGGCATCGCACTTCCGTTGAGTGCCGGCTGCATGTCTGTTCCGCAGACCGCGATAACCGTGTCCGCCGAGAATTCCGCCTCAAAATAGCCGCCGGCGATTTCCAGGCCGGCCTCTCCGGGCGGGTTTCCCACCAGCAGGTTGGCAAACCCGAGCCCCACATTGTCCAGGGCGCCGGAGGCCGACATCCCCTTGCCCAGATAGCCGAGTCTTCCCGGCCAGTCCTCCACCACGGTTTCGATCCCCCCGTTGATCACGTGCAGCATATAGAATTCCTCCCTCTACGGATTTGGAATATGACAAGATCCTCGACGATGTTGAAAAGCGGTCCCTGCGCCCCGGCCTACAGCCTGGGGGCCGTCCTGAAGCCTTCCGCCTGTTTCGCCTTGAATTCCTCGACGCCTTTTCGAACCTCATCGGAGGTGACAAAGCCGATATAGTCCTTCACGGTGATGCTGCCGCTTTCGATCTCGTAGGTGTAATCCGTCTTGTCGTGAACATGTTCGAAAATGCGGAGGATTTCGGCCTCACTGACCTCATGGAACCGGATGCGGTCTCCGTTTCTGTAGAGAAAGGGCGTCTCTTTGAAGAGCGGGTGCTTCTGGCTGAACTGAAAGGTGGGGATGGTGCGGCCGAAGAGCTGGTAGCCGCCTCCGGTGGCCGTGGTATAGGTAAAGACGCAGGGGCCGCCGATGCCGACCGTTCCCTCCGGGGTCCACGTTCGCGGCGGGTTGTATTTGGGCACGACGATGGCGCAGCGGGGGTCCATGGGCCAGAAGAAGCCGCCCCCCGGCCAGAACCCGCAGCCGCTGTTGTACCATTCGGTTGTGAGGAGCATCCGCTTGACCTCTTCCGCCGACACGCCGTTGCACATGGCGATATACTCGAGATTGTATCCGTTGATGACGTTGGGGGCGTCGGGCCGGACCTCCTTGACATATTTTGCGACCGCTTTTTTAGTCTCGCTGTCTTCAAAGGCGATGGGCAGATGGATGAGGCGGGATTCCAGCACGATATCCTCCACGTCTGAAAGGGCCCCCTCCTCCTCCTTGATGACGTCGATCAATTCCCTGGTTTTCAGGGTTTCGGGATGGTAGTGAAACAGGTTGGTCCGAATGCCGGGCACCGTTTCGATGAGCCCGGGGATCTTTTTTTTCAGGAGCCGCTCGTTGACGGTGCCGACCCTGAAGGAGTCCAGCAGGTCGGCGCGCTGCATCCGGCCGTACTCCAGTTGAAGAAATCCATCTCCCGCCTGCCGAAACAGGACTTCCAGCCGGGATTCCGTTGCCGGCAACGTGTCCAGAATGACGTCGTAGTCTTGCTGTGCCATAGATGTTGTCTTCCCCTTTCCATGATTGACGGTTCCGCAAAAAGACCGGTATCTGCGCTGCGCTTACGGGGTCGTCCGTCCGCGAAAAACCCCGGCGTTTCTATTTCACGGGTGCCGCGATCTCAACTCCCGCGCCCTCCAGAGACCTCCGGACGGCCTTCAGGAGGTCCACGGCGCCCGGGCTGTCCGAATGCAGGCACACCGAGGCGCCCTCGATGTCGATCTCGGCCCCCGTCGTCGTGACGACCTTCCTGTCCCGGATCATCCTCAATACCCTGGCGGCGACCGCCTCCGGCTGATGGGCGTCGTGATGGCGGGTGATGACAAGGTTTCCCTCCCCGTCGTACCCAAGGTCTCCGAACACCTCGTACACGACGCGGACCCCCATTTCCCCGGCGACCTCCCCCGCCACCCCTTTTTTCATCGTGTACAGGTAGAGATCCCTGTCGATATCGAGGATCGCCTCGCAGATGGTTTTTGAAACCTCTCTGCTGCGGGACATCATGCCGTAAAGCGATCCGTGGGGCTTGACATGGTGCAGCATCCCGCCTTCGGCCTCCACGAAGGCCTTGAGTGCGCCGATCTGGTAGACCATGTCGTCATGAATTTCCTCCATGGTCAGTTTCATCTCCCGCCTGCCGAACCCCTGGAGATCGGGTAGGCTGGGATGGGCGCCCACCTGGACCCCGTGCTTTCGGGCGAGGGCAACGGTTTTTTTCATGACCGTCGGGTCCCCGGCATGAAACCCGCAGGCCACGTTCGCGGTGGTGATGTACGGCATGAACGCTTCATCGTTTCCCATGGTGTACATCCCGAAACTCTCCCCCATGTCCACATTGATATCGACCTTCATAGATGCCTCCTGTGATTGTTCTTTCCCCGCAGCGATTCGCCCGGGCCGAAACCCTGACGGCGTGCGTCATCGCCTAAAAAAACGGGCCAATGATGCAGCAGCAAAAGATGCGCCAACGACGACGCGATGTCCTGGGGAGCGGCGGCCATCGCTCCGAATATTCAGCAAATGAAGGGGGTTCGTATTTCATGAAATCCTTTGGGATGCATGGGAGAACATCGGAAACGCAATGACATGCTCCGGCATCGACCCCGTTCGATTCATTTTTGCATCAGATCGGAAGAAGAACGGCCCATACCTTGAATCCGAAATGATTCAATAACGCATCGAAACCACATTATATTGATATACATGGATTATATTGATTCAAAACTGGTTCTGTCTTTCGGCGCCCTACTCGCCAGGCACCCCCGCGCTGCTCCATCCCCTCAGCCGGTAATAGTCCGCGAGCATGACGGCCATTTCCGATTCGGTGAGGCGGTGTCCCGACGGCAGGGCCTCCCGGTGCAGCCGCCCCGGGAGCAGATCGGCCTTGGCCGTCATGCCCTCCCGGAGGTTGAATCTGCGGGTCATATTGGTGACCCGGGCCGCCATTTCCCGGAGTGCCGCCTTGGATGCCGGCAGGCCGGTGACATGGTGAATCAGGGTTTCCAGCTCTTCCCAGGTGTAGAGGTCCCGGTAGAAGCGGCAGAGGATCAACATGTCGAACAGGGTGAGCCGGTCCTCGAAATCGATGAGCAATTCCGCCTTGCCGTCGATTTGATCCGGGGGGATCATGCCGGAGAGCTCGGGTTTGTAAAAGGTGGTGCGCAGGTGACATGCACCCCGGTCGGAGGTGCCATAGGCAAGCCCCATCCCCTTGAGCACCCGGGGATCGTAGCCTGCGGGTTCCAGGCCCTTGACGTGGACGGCGATCTCTTCAAGCCCCCATGCCCGGGCCGTGGGCACGATGCCTTCGGCCAGGAGGTCGCCGATGCCTTCCCGGCGGCCGATCATTTCCAGAAGGTCGGCGATCCGGTCCGCCTCTCCGTAATTTATGGCGTAGGGAATGTTTCCCCTGCGGCTGGCCTCGATGGCCAGGGCGCAGAGGTTGCCGGCCGTGATGGTGTCCATGCCCAGGCGGTCGCAGATGTCGTTAAGGTAGACGATCTCCGCCATGTCTTCCACCATGCACAGCCCTCCGAACGCATAGATGGTTTCGTACTCCGGCCCCTCCAGGGTCAGGCCCTGGTGGCGTCCCTTGGACAGGGTGGCCATCCGGCCGCAGGCCATGAAACATTTGGCGCAGGCGTGGGGTTTGACCGCATGTTCCTTGTGATAGGTTTCGCCGCTGATCTTTTCCCAGTGGTCACAGGTGCCCTGGGACCAGTATCTGGCCGGAAAGGCGCCCACCGTGTTCATCAGGGCCACCATCATGGTGGTGCCCATGGCCCGGTAGGCCTTGACGCCCGGCGCCTCCATGTTCTTCTTGGAGAAGGCCTTGCAGTATTCGGCCACGGCGTCGGGCCGGTGGAAGACGCGGGTCCGGTCCCCCTGGAAGACCACGGCCTTGAGCTTTTTGGACCCCATGACGGCCCCCACGCCGGTCCGGCCGGCGCACCGCCATCTGTCGTTGGCGATGAGGGCATAGCGCACCAGCCGCTCCCCTGCCGGGCCGATGACGACGGCGCCGGGCTTTCCATAGCCCTCTGTTGACGCCGCATACCGCTTCAGGGCCTCGGCTTCGGTGTCATAGACGTCCTTTCCCCAGAGATCCCCGGCCTCATGGAAATCGGCCCCTTCGGGATGAACGGTGACCGCAACGGGGCGCTTGGCGCACCCGGTGAAGACGACGGCGTCATACCCGGCCGCGTCGATGGCCTCCGGGACTTTGCCGCCGGAATAGGATTCCGAATAGAGGCCGGTAAGGGGGGATTTGGTGAACACCCCGTAGCGGCTCCCGCCCCAGATACGGCTGTTGCAGAAAGGCCCCGTGGCAATGATGAGACGATTTTCCGGCGAAAGGGGATCCACCCCCGGCGGGTTTCGTTCCAGCAGGAGATGGGTGGCCAGGCCCTTTCCGCCAAAGTACGCGGCCAGAAGGTCGTCGGGCAGGAATTCAACCGCGGCGGTCCGCCCGGTCAAATCAACAGTCAATATGCGTCCGTAACAGCCATGCATGATGTCCACCTTTTCAGTTTTTTTCATATGAAATGGGCCTACATCCCCAGGTAGGCTTCCTTGACATGGGGATCGTTCATCAGGTCCTTCGCCTGCCCCGTCATGGCCACCCGGCCGTGCTCCAGGACGTAGCCGCGGTCGCTCAGGCTCAGGGAGTGCTTCACGTCCTGCTCGACCAGGAGAACCGTCACCCCAAGATCGGCAATCTTCCGGACGGTTTCGAAGATATCCCTGATCAGGATAGGCGCCAGGCCGAGGGAGGGTTCGTCCAGCATCAGCAGCTCCGGTTTGGCCATCAGCCCCCTTCCGATGGCAACCATCTGCTGCTCTCCGCCGGAAAGGGTCATGGCAATCTGATTTTCCCGTTCGGCGAGCCGGGGAAGCAGCTCATAAACCTCCTTCAGGGTCTGCGTCATGGCTGCACCGGCCCGTTTGGTGTATGCACCGACGATGAGATTGTCTTTGACGGTCATCAGGGAAAACAGGCGACGCCCCTCGGGGACGTGCACCACGCCCATCTCCACGATCTCTTCCGGAGGCCGGTTATGGATGGATTTACCGGTGAAGCGGATCTTTCCCGAGGCCGGCTGCATCAGTCCGGAAATGGTTCTCAGCAGGGTGGACTTTCCGGCGCCGTTTCCCCCGATGATGCTCACCACTTCTCCTTTTTCCACGGTCAGGGAAATATCGAAGATGACCTGAACGTCCCCGTAAAACACGTCGATATGGTTGATCTCAAGCAGCGGCATAGTCTTCTCCCAGATAGGCCTTGATCACGTTTTCGTCTGAGGCGATCTCCTTTGGCGTTCCCTCGGCGATTTTCCTGCCGAACTGGATCACCACGATCCGGTCGGACATGGCCATGATGGCCCGCATGATGTGCTCGATGACAAAGATGGTGATACCGCTGTCCCGCAGCTTTTTCATGATCTCCACCATGTCGTCCACTTCGGCGGGACGCAGCCCCGCCATGACCTCGTCCAGCAGCAGGAGCTTGGGGCCGGTGGCCAGTGCCCGGGCGATTTCAAGGCGCTTGCGATCGGCAATGGTCAGGTTGCCGGCGCGAACGTCCTTCTTGTCGCTGAACTGAAGGAATTCGAGTACCTCGAGGGCCTTCTCCTCGGCGGCGTCCCGCTTTCCGGTCCTCGCGAAGCTGCCCACGGTAACGTTGTAAAGCACGCTCTTTGAGGCAAAGGGCTTGACGATCTGGAAGGTGCGGGCCAGCCCTTTTTTGCACAGATCCCAGGGCTTGCAGCCGTTGATGCTCTCCCCCTCGAAGGTAATCGTCCCGGCGGTGGGGGTGTATACGCCCGCGATACAGTTGAAGGCGGTGGATTTTCCGGCGCCGTTGGGGCCGATCAAGGCCAGGATCTGTCCGCTTTCGATGTCGAGACTGAGGGAATTCACGGCCCGCAATCCGCCGAAATCCTTTGTCATGTTCCTAAGCGAAAGAATCGTCATGTGCGGGCCCTCCCCATGGTTTTGGCCGGCCGGCGGTTCACCAGGAGCTGCCAGGCCCGTGTGAGGGGCTCTTGAAGACCTCTTGGCTGGTAGATCATAACAAGGATGAGAACGGTGCCGAAAATGATCAAATGGAGGCCGGGCAGGACATCCCCGAAATAGATGCGGCAGAAATCGCTGACCGGCCTCAGCAGAAGCGCTCCCAGAACGGGGCCGGCGATGGAGCCCCGGCCCCCGATGAGGGCGATGAATGCAATCTCGAAGGACATATCGAGGTGCATGATGCTCTTGGGATGGATGTACAGGGTGAACTGGGCGTAAAACGTGCCGGCCAGGGCTGTTAGAAAGGAGCTCATGGCCATGGCCGCCAGCTTGGCCCGGGCCACGTTGACCCCGAGGGCCATGGCGGCCTCGGGCTCCTCGCCGCCGGCATTCAGGTAATAGCCGAGTTTGGACCGGGAAATAAAATAGGTGATGGCCAGTACGCCGATGAGCATCACCAGAATGATGTAGTAGTAAGGTTCCTTGGTGGCGAACATCATATTGGCGAAACCCGTGTCCAGGGGCGGAATCTGGAGCCCCCGGGGGCCGTTGATGTTGATGGGGCCGATGGTATCGATGTTTTCCACCATCACGCGGAAGCCTTCTGCAAAGGCGATGGTGGCCAGGGCGAAATAGGCCCCCCGCATCTTGAATGTGGGCAGTCCGATGAGCACGCCCACGATGGTGGCGAAAATCGCTCCAACGAACATGCCGATCCACGGGCTGACGCCGTATTGGAGGAACAGGATGGTTGAGGCGTAAGCGCCGATCCCCACAAAGGCCGAATGGCCTAACGGCAGCACGCCGGCGAATCCCCCCACCAGGTTCCAACTGGTGGTCAGGTAAGCATAGAAAAACACCTGCACAAGGATGTGAAGATACGTGGCGCTCCGAACCACGAAGGGCAGTCCGAAGGACAGAAGGATCAGGCCGGAGAGGGCCGCGATGTTGAACGCTCTTTGGGTCATGGCATGGCTTATCCTGTGATTTTACCAGTCATGTTTCACACCGAACAGACCGGAGGGTTTGAGGAACAGAAACATCAGAAACAGCCCGTAGACGATGGCTTCGGTCCAGGTGGCGGTCATGAACTGGGGACCCACCGATTCGATCAAGCCGATAATGATGCCTCCCAGGATGGCCCCGCCGATGCTGCCCAATCCCCCGAGCACGACGATGATGAAGCCCTTGATGTCGAAAAGCACGCCCACGCTGGGAAAGACATTGTAAAAGGGCACCAGGGTGACGGCCGCGATGCCTGCGGTGGCCGTCCCGATGCCAAAGGCCACGTTGTAGATCTTGTACTGGTTGATTCCCATGAGGCTGGCCGCCTCCCGATCCAGGCTGGTGGCCCGGATGGCCCGGCCCATTCGGGTTTTCTGAAAAAACCAGTAAATGGCCGCTGCCGTGAGCAAGGTGATGACGAAACCGAAAAGCTTGGGTACGGAAATGAGCATCTCGCCGATTTCCAGTATCTCGCCGCGGAGGGGATTATCCGGCAGGCTCCGGTATTGGGGACCGAAGATGAGCAGCGTCAGGTTGTCCAGGATATACCAGAGCCCTGTCGTGACGATGATGACGGTGATGGGTTCCCGGACGTTTTTCTCCACCTTGAAAATGGGCTTGATCACGATGTCCTGCAGGTAATAGCCGAAGCCGAACATGGCGGGTGCCACGATGAAAATGGCCAGGTAGGGATGCATGCCCGTCAGGGCCACCGTCCAGTAGGCCGCATACATTCCAACCATGAGCAGCGAGCCGTGGGCGAAATTGATGACCTTGAGTACGCCGAAGATGATGGTGAGCCCCAAGGCCGTCAGGCCGTAGATGGATCCCATCAGTATGCCGTTGATGGTGTCTTCGAGGATGTAAAGCATGGGTGGATCCCCCCGGGGTATGTGGTTGCGGATCAGCCCCGAATCCCCTTTCTCCGGTGGGAGACAGGGGATTCGGTTCGGGTTTACGGCATGGGGAAGATCGGGGTGTAGCCGGCACGGCGGGCGCTCTTGGGCCAGACCGTAATCCGTTCGAGCCCCTTGCCCATGTCGTTGATCTGAACCATGACCGGGGAGGCGTGCTTGTTCTGGCCGGTTTCGTCGAACTCCACGGCATCATAGCCCACGATCATGCCGGGTCCGCTGGTGAGTTTCGTAGCGGCAAGGGCGTCGCGAATCCTGGCCGGATCTGTGGAGGCGGCCCGTTCCAGGGCGTCTTTGAGCACGTACATGGCCAGGTAAGCGTCAACAGCCTCGCCCGTGAGGTTCTGGCCGTACTTGGCCTTGAATTTTTCATTGGTCTCCCTGGCGCCCGCCTTGTTGACGTCGGTTTCCCATTCCACGATGTCGAAAAGATAGCGGGCATTCTGACCGACGGCCTTCATGAAGGAGGGGTCCGCATGACCGCCGCCGCTGGTGACGATGGCCTTCAGCTTGACCTTGTACTCGGCCAGGGTGTTGGTGAGGAGGATGGCGTCCGCCGCGTTGGAGACCATCATCAGCACGTCCGCCCGGGACCTGCGGATCTTCTGGACCACCGGGCTCAGGTCCGTGGCGGTGGAGGGGTAGGGTTCATCCATCACCACCTCGTAGCCGCCCTTTTCCGCCAGCATCTTCCACTGGCCGGCAAAGCCCTTGCCCCAGTCGCCGTTTTCATAGACGAAGGCCAGCTTCTTGATCGGCGTGTTGAATTCGGCTTCCATGTCTTTGAGGAATGAGAACTGGTCCCGGGTCCACCAGGAATCCTTGGCGGCGATGCGGAACACCGTCTTGAAGCCCTGCTCCGTGATCTTGTCCGCCACCGATACCGGCACGATAAAAGGGATGCCGTACCGCTCGGCCACCGCCGTGGTCGGGTAGGTCACCGCGCTGTTCCAGCAGCCGGTCAGGACGTTGACCTTCTCGGTGTTGATGAGGCGCTCGGCCTCGGCCACGCCTCTTTCGGGCTTGGATTCGGAATCCGCGTACAGCATTTCGAGCTTCGCCCCGGCAAGGGATTGGATGCCGCCGGCGGCGTTGATCTCCTCGACGGCCATTTCACGTGCCTGCTTCCCCTGGAGGCCCACGCTGGCCGACGGGCCGGACAGGGGGATGATATTCCCCACCCTGATGGCCGTGTCCTGGGCCGGAAGGGGCGCGGCCAGCATCAGGGCGGTAAAGAACATCGCAATGGATAGAAAATGTCCGTGGATCGTCGATCGGGTTGTTTTGGTCTTCATGAATTCCTCCTCTGAAAGGGTTGACGGTTCCGCAAAAAGCCCGATATCTGCGTTATGCTGCATCCCTCGTCACTGCGGCGTACTTCAAGTACGCCTCATTCCTCGGAATTTGCAAGCCTTGATCTCGAACTTTTTACGAAACCGTCTGAAAATTGACTTTTTACGAGACTATCAGGGTTGATAGTACAAAAACGGAAAATACCGGCACACTGCGCTCAGGACCGGCTGACGGCTTCGAGGCCTTCGCCCACGATATCGAGACCCGTGTTCAGGTCGGCATCGGAGATGACCAGGGGCATCAAGAAACGGATGACGTTGCCGTAAATGCCGCAGGAGAGGAGTACAAGCCCCCTGTCCAGGCAGAACCGGGTCAGGGCCTTGGCTTCATCGGCTGCCGGCGTCTTCTTTTCCCGGTCCTTGACCAGCTCCATGGCCATCATGGGACCGAGGCCGCGGACATCGCCAACCAGGGCGCAGCTCTCCTTGAATGCGTTGAGCCTTGTGCGCAGGATCTCGCCCAGGGCTTTGGCCTTGGTCAGCAGGCCTTCGGTCTCGAAGATGTCGAACACGGCCAGGGCCGCTTCGCAGGCCAGGGGATTGCCGCCGTAAGTGCCCCCGATGCCCGAGGCGTGGACGCTGTCCATGATCTCCTTCCGGCCGACCACCGCGCTCAAGGGCATGCCGGCGGCCAGACTCTTGGCGACGGTGGTGATGTCGGCGACCACGCCGAACTGCTCCATGCCGAAAAGGGTGCCGGTGCGGCCCATGCCGGTCTGGATTTCGTCGGCGATGAACAGGATCCCGTTGGCCTCGCAGGTCGCCTTGATCCTGGGGAAGTATTCCTTCGGCGGGACGATGAACCCCCCCTCGCCCTGCACCGGCTCGAAGATGATGGCCGCCGTGTTTTCCGGCACCACATGGGTGATGAGAAAATCATTGAAATAGTCGGCGCAGGCCACGTCGCAGGCGGGATAGGACAACCGGAACGGGCACCGGTAGCAATAGGCGAAAGGCATCCGATAAATCTCGGGGGCGAAAGGCCCGAACCCGAACTTGTAGGGCTTGACCTTGCTGGTCAGGGTCATGGCCAGAAGGGTCCGGCCGTGAAATGCGTTTTCAAAGGCGATGACGGCGGGTTTCTGGGTGGCGTATCGCGCGATCTTCACGGCGTTTTCAACCGCTTCGGCCCCGCTGTTGGCGAACATGGCGCTCTTGGGGAAATCGCCGGGCACCGCGGCGCACAGCTTTTCCGCCAGCCGGACCGGGGATTCATAGGGGGTGACCATGAAACAGGTGTGGGTAAAGCGCTCCGCCTGCCGCTGGATGGCGGCGACAACCTTCGGATGGGAGTGCCCCACGTTCATGACTGCGATGCCGCCTCCGAAATCGATGTATTCACGGCCTTCCACATCCGTGAGGCGGGCGCCCCGGGCTTTCGCGATATAGGTGCCGGTGCCGCTGACATTGCCTTTGGCGATGACCTTGTTCCTGGATTCATGCAGGGCTCCATTGGTTGACATCGGGAATGCGCTCCTTTCTGGTTGGGGGGGTGAGCGTTGGACGCTCTAGTTGAGCCATGCGGCGCCGGAGTCATCCCCCGGGAATGCCTCCCCGGGTTCTGCTCCCGCCGCCGAAAGCCATTTCCCTCCATGAGAAGCAAAATATGCTCCAATGCAGCAGCAGCCCCGGAGGGAAAAGCCGATCACCCTGAATTATCAATAGGTTTCTGCATGATAATTCCTGGCGCACACGGGAATGGACTGAAAAGAGGATGGATTGCCCCTGGATCTGAAACCGGTTTGATTCATTCTTGAATCACTTTGTCGCCCCATCGACCGGATGGTTGAAAAGAGGTCGATGCTATAATGACTCAAATCCATATCATTCCTGATTTGATGAATAATTTCGATTCAGGAATGAATCTTATCGAACGCAAGCCGGTGCCTTTTCATCCTCCGCACCACCGTCGACTGGCTGATGCCCAGGAGGCCCGCCATCTCCCGTGTGGATCTGCAGGCCTTCATGGCCCGGGCCAGAATCTCCTTTTCGACGGCCGCCACCCTGTCCGGCAGGCGAATGCGGGATGAAAGGGCGTTCTCCCGGCCCCTTGAATTCTCCTTCGCCGATTTGTCGATGCTGGACATGACGACAGGGTCGATGGTCTCCCGGTCGCTCATCACCACGGCCTTCTTGATGATGCTCTTCAGTTCACGGACATTCCCCGGGAAAGCATGGTCCAGCAGCGTATCCAGCCCGCTCGGGCGGATGCGCTTTCTGGTGTTGTACTCGCGGTTGTATTTTTCCAGATAGAATTGAACCAGCTCGAAAATGTCTTCCGGCCGCTCCCTGAGCGGCGGGATTTGGAGGATGAAGCTGTTCAGGCGAAAGTAAAGGTCCTTCCTGAAGCGCTTTTCCTTCACCATCCCTTCGATATCCTGGTTTGTCGCGGCGATGACGGCGCAGTTCACCACGAACGATTCCGTGCCGCCCAGGCGCCGGATTTCGTGATTGTCGAGGTAGGTGAGGAGCTTGGCCTGAAGCGACGGCGGCATGTCGCCGATCTCGTCCAGAAACACGGTGCCGGTGTGGGCCACCTCGAAAAGGCCGACCTTGCCTTTTTCGCCGGCACCGGAAAACGCCCCTTTTTCGTAGCCGAAAAGCTCGGCTTCGAGCAACTGCTCCGGAAGGGCGGCGCAGTTGATCTGAACAAAGGGATTCTTGCACCGGCTGCTGCTCTTGTGGATGAACTTGGCCAGAAGCCCCTTGCCCGTACCGGACTCCCCGAGGATGAGGATGTTGGCGTCGTCGATCCGGGACAGTTTCATGGCCATGTGAAGCACCTGGCGCATCTTGTCGCTCTCGGCAACGATGTCGTGGCGTTTGAGTTCGAGCATGGAGAGGTCCGTCAGTTCCTCCCGGTATTTCTGGGAAATCTTCCGGGTCTGTTCAATCTTCTCCCGCAGGGTGTTGAGTTCGGTCATGTCCCGCTCGTTGACCACGACCAGGAAGATGTTTCCATATTCGTCAAAGGCGGGCGTGCCCGTCACCAGCAGATGCCGGCCGGTCCGGGGGATGAACTGGACGAGGCTCTCCTGCTGCCTGCTTTCCAGCACCTTGAGGGTCACCGACTGGTCGAAGAGCTGGGTGTCCACCAGGTTCCGGACGGTTTTGCCCACCACGTCCGCAGCCTGGATGCCGTTGAGCTTTTCCGATGCCTCGTTGACGTGGATGATTTCGCCTTTTTCGTCACAGACCCAGATCCCGTCGGACGAGGCGTGGATGATGGTCTCTAGTTGGCGGTTCAGCCGCTTGTAGGATTCCAGATTCCGCGCCGAGTTCTCGAAGGCGCTCAGCTCCTGGAAATTGCTGACCGCGCCGCAAAGCATACCGTCCTTGATCACCGGGGTGACGTTCAGCACCAGGCTCACCTGTTTTCCGGAAATCTGGGCGCCGAGGATGGGCCTTCGCGTCTTCAGGCATTCCAGGATGCGGTCGCCGACCAGGGGCAGGGTATCCGATACGAGCCGGCCGATGTGCCGCTTCGCATCCAGGTTCAGGATTTTTTTGGATTGACGGTTGATCAGCAGGATCCGGCCCTTTTCATCGGTCACCAGCACACCGTTGCTGCTGAACTCCACAACATCCTTTTCATCGATCTTCATGAATTCGCTCCGGCCGATGGAACATTTTCCGGGCGCCCCTCCGCCTGCGGACCCCTGGCGGACAGGCATCCGCAAGAATCCTTCCGGGCCTCGGGCGGGGCGACCAGTTCACCCCACGCAATCTCCATATGCATTATACCGAAGCCGCAAGCCTTTGCAAGGCCGATGAAGCGTTCGCGGATGGACCGCGGCAGGGACGGGTTGACCGCGGGCGCCCGCCCTCCATTGACTTTTACAGCCTCATGCATAATTTTTTTCATCAAAGCTGCGATTCTCCTGTTTCCGTTTCCCCGTCTTTCCGCACCGTCTGCCGCGACCCGCTTCTCTGGAATCCGCCTTCGGGATCCCCCGGTTATTTCCTATCCGTGCACCTGTGGCTGGCTGGCGCGCATCCATAGAGATTCTCCGCTCAGCCCGATCCAATCGACTGAAGACGACCGCAGCCTGGACAAGAGCGCTTTTCACGGCGCAAACCCGCCCTTTTCACCAGGGTCCCCGGATGCTGGGGAGGGAAAGGGCGCCCCAGGGAAGCGCAGGCGTCATGACAACCACGCAACGATCCCCGGGAAACAACCACCGGGGCATGATTGGAGGAGAGCGATGATGACATACAGGGTTTCAAAAAGCGACGGGGGCGTCGCAATGCTTGAAAAGGAGGCCGTGGACAGGTTTCACGAACGCCTGAGAGGAAGACTCCTTGCCGCCGGCGACGACGGCTATGACGACGCGCGCCGGGTGTGGAACGGCATGATCGACAGGCGACCCGCACTGATCGTCCGGTGCCGCGGTACGGCCGACGTCATCGCCGCCGTTGCATTTGCGCGGGAGCACGGCCTCTTGACCGGCATCCGCGGCGGCGGCCACAACGTGGCCGGGAGCGCGCTGGTCGACAACGGGCTCGTGATCGACCTCTCGGAGATGAGAAGCGTCCGCGTCGACCCGGAACGCCGGCTGGCGCGCGCCGAAGGCGGCGCTCGTCTGGGAGACCTCGATCACGAGACCCAGGCGTTCGGCCTGGCCGCACCGGTCGGCGTGGTTTCGGCCACCGGCGTCGCCGGCCTGACGCTTCACGGCGGTGCGGGATGGCTGCTGCGAAAGCACGGGTTTTCCATCGACAACCTGTCGTCGGTGGACATCGTGACCGCCGATGGGCAGCTCAGGAAGGCCAGCCAGACCGAGAACAGCGATCTATTCTGGGCCGTCCGGGGCGGCGGCGGCAACTTCGGCGTGGTCACCTCGTTTGAGTTTCGACTGCACCCGGTGGGCCCCCGGGTGTGGATGGCCGTACCGGTCTATCCGCTGGAACAGGCCCGCGGCGTGATCACGGGCCTTCGGGAATACATGGCCGGGGCGGAAAAGGAGCTGATGGCCCTCGCGGTCTTCTGGAGCGCGCCGGATGTCCCGGAGGTCCCGCCGGAGATGCGGGGCACGCCCGTCGTCATCGTCCTCGGATGCGACACCGGGCCTTTCCATGACGGCGAGCGGAGGATCGCACCGCTTCGGCGGCTGGGGGACCCCATCGCGGATCTCAGCGGCCCCATGAGCTGGGTCCAGGCCCAGAAATATCTGGACGCCGATTATCCCGATGGCGATTTTTACTACTGGAAATCGTGTTATCTCGATCGGCTGGACGGGGAGGTCGTCGAGGTTCTCGCGAACCACACGCGCATGCGCCCGTCGGCGGCGTCCTCGATCGACGTATGGATGCTCGGGGGTGCCCCTGCCGGCTCTTCTTCACCGGACACCGCCTTTTACAGACGGGACGCTCCCTACATGCTCGGGATAGAGGCCAACTGGCATCGGCGGGAGGATGCCGAGGCCAACATTGCGTGGGCGCGCGGGCTTTTCGATGACATGCGGCGGTTCAGCCGGGAAGGGATTTATTTGAACTTTCCGGGTTTCATGGAAGACAAAGAGGCCCTCCTGCAGGCCGCCTTCGGCCCGAACCTGACGCGTCTCCGGGCCGTCAAAGCCAAGTACGACCCCGCCAATGTCTTCTCCGGGCTGCTGAGCACCATGCCGTAGGCGCGGTCACGTCCCGGGGGTCGGGATGGATGCCGCACCGCCCGCGCGCATCCGTCCCGGCCCCGCCCCGGATCTCCGCCATCGTCCCACCCCCCGGCCGGATCACCATCGCCAGGGCGTTATTTCGGCGAGGAGCAGGGCTCGACGGCCGCGGGCACGGCCGCGTCGTCCGGGGCCATGCCGCCCTGGCTGACGAAGATGCCGGTGAGAATCAGCATCGTGGCCAGATATTGCTGGGGCAGAAGCTGCTCGTTCAGAATCAGCCATCCGAGGAAGATGGTGAATACGGGAATCAGGTTCACGAACACCGTGGCCTGGTTGACGGGGACGCGGCTCAAGCTGAAATTGTAAAGGCCGTAAGCGCCGATGGTCACGAAGGCGCCCAGGTAGGCAATCGCGAAGAGACCCGTCGCATCGAAGGCCGTCGGCAGCGTGGTCGACGGCAGCAGCAGGAGCGGCATGTAAAAGAAGCATCCGACCACGGCCTGGGTGGCGGTCAGAAACAGCGGGGAATAGAACCGGCTCAGTTTTTTCAGGGTGATGATGTAGCCGGTGGCAAAAATCATGGCCACAAATTCCAGGAAGTTGCCCAGGGGCGGATCGGGGGCGCTCTCCGATGCCTGGCCGGTCATGCTGAGCCAGCAGGCGCCCGCGATGGCAAGGGTCAGTCCGAAGAGGTTTTGCCGGGACATGCGCTCCTTCAGGATATAATGGGCCGCCACCGCCACCATGAGCGGGAGGGTGCCGGCGATGATGCCGGCCTGGGAGGCCGTGGTGTGCTCCAGGGCCTTGGCCTCAAACACGAAATAGAGGCAAGGTTCGCAGAAGGCCATGAAAGCGAGCTGCTTCAGGGTCCCTTTTTCAAGGCGCACCGATTTGAAATATCTGAAAAACATCAGGAAGCAGAGGCTTGCCACCGCCATGCGCCCGAAGATCACCACCATGGGATCGTAGGCGCGAAAGGCGATTTTCAGCGCGGGAAACGAGCTGGACCAGAGAATCATGGCCGCAATCAGGGATGTGTAGGATATGAGTCGATATTGAAGGTTCACCGGCGGATCTCTTTATTGAGGTTTTCTGTCCTTGCGGATCGAAACAAGTTCAAACGGTCAGTCCGTTTGAATCGGAAAACGGCAGGCGGCTTGCGCGCGCAGCCCGAGCACAGCTAAAAATGATACCACGCCCTCGGGGGAAAAACAATTTCCGATGAGGATTTTCAAGGCCTGCGGCCGTCCGGGCGGCGGCAGGAATCGGTATCCCGACGTTTTTTCAATTCATAACCCGCATAAATAAATTGATTTTTCATCGAATGCAGCTTATCATGCGTCGCATCAAAAATCTTATCTCGGAGGATACAGCAGATGATGTATTCATGGATAAAGATTTCCCAGGAACTCCCCCCGTCCGAGGAGGAGGTGCTGGCCTTCGTGCCCTGCCCCGATTTGAAGAATTTCAGCTTTGACGTCATGACCTACGATGCCGATGCCGACGTCTGGCGCGAAGCCCACGGAAGAAGAACCTTCAAAAACGTCACCCACTGGATACCCCTGGGGCCGCCCGAGGACGTTTTCAGCGAAAAGCCCGTCGACCCCCTCCGGCAGCCGCGGCAGAGCCGGCGCGAAAGCGACAGAAACAAGGATATCATGGGCTGGCTCCTGGAAGGCCAGTCCATCCGGGAAATCGCGGAGATGTACGGCATCAGCATCACCCGGGTCCGGCTCATCGTCAAGCGGGTCCTGAAAAAAATCGTCCCGGACATGACCCTTTCAACCCAGGAGATGCGGCGCATCCGGGAACACCTGATGACCAAGGTCCGGGAGGAGTTGTAGGGGGCATTCGCGGGGATCCGCAAGCCCCGATCCCGCACCACGGGCAAAAACCCTCTCCAGCGCCCCCTGTCGCGGGATGATCGATAGGAAGGTGCTCCCCAAAAATCAATTTCCGCAGATGAGGTCGCGTCGGATCTCAGGGAGCCTCTCCAGCAGGCGGACCACGTCAGGTTCATCCTCCAGCCAGTGTCGAAGGTTTCCGAGGAGGCTTGCCGCAAAGGGGCTTTTCGCGCCGTCGGCCAGGCGATAGTTCACCCACAGGCCGTCCTTGGAAGCCACGATCAGCCCGGCCTCCTCCAGTATTTTCAGGTTTTTGCTGGCTGAGGACTGGGCAATGCCCAGTGCGGACTGGATCTCGCAGACGCAGAGCGTCCTGCGCTGAAGCATTTTGATCACTTTGACCCTGCCGGGGTCCGAAAGGGCCTTCATGACCTTGATAAAGTCGTTCATGGGCGCTCCATATATCGTTTTTTTGGAATATATAGGCGGGCCCGGGCGCTGTCAAGGCAAAAGTTTGGAACGGCCGGCTTTCCGGTGTCTCTGAAAAATGAAGCGCCATGTCGATGCATACCATGACGGCACGGCGTTTCAGGGGGTTCAGCCGGCCGGGCGCCCGCAATCGGGCGGCAGCCGCCTTACCTCCGGGCGCCCGCCCCAGAGCTCCCCGATCACCCATCGGGCATGATCGACGGGGCCGCTGGTCCAGAACCGTTCGGTCCCCGGCCGGC
>NZ_JBGSQX010000023.1:0-8657 GCF_041737845.1 Desulfococcus sp. | reverse complement strand
ATTCTCAGCTCTGATCTGATGGACATATCCGGGTGAAACAGCGGCGCCTGCGAGGGGACTCCGGCGCCAAGGGATAGCCCGGTGCGGTAGACTGCTGTCTGCCTCTCAAAAAAGGGCTCGGCTCACGCCGAGCCCTTTTTCCCTCGGTAAATCTCCGCGGGAAAATTCTGGGAATTTAACGAAAAAATCTACAATGCGGCAATTTCGTCTGAAAATCTCTGGAAATCCGAAATGTTGTTCCTGAGGATGCTGATGACGATCTCCGGGTCGACTTTTTCATACTGGTGGACGATGATGTTCCGAAATTTGGCCATCTTTACCAAAGCCGTCATCAAGGCATCCGAAACGATGCCGTTTTCATGAAGGACCCGGAACTCATCCGCATAGCTATCCGGAACTCTGAATTTGTTGTCGGAAATGATGTGTCCGCCGACGTCAAGGCAGAGCTCGATCATCAGATGAAGCGTCCGTTCGATAATCCGCTGGGTTTTCCAGTCGGATCGATAATCCTCGACGGATATTGATTTAAATTCCGATATCTGCCCGATATAGGCTTCAAGCTCGGCAAGTTTTCTGAATATCAAGGTTTTATCAACCATATGAACACCTGTTGGAGGGTGTGATCACTACGGCCGTCATTGATCCCGGAAAAACCTTCGCTCCAGGAGACGTGATTCAAAGATCGAAAAGTCGAGATACATGGCAATGGTCTTGGATTCAAAGGCGTGTCGCATGAAGGGTGCCTTGTCGACCAGAAGCTGATTGTTTTTCAGCACCCGAAATTGCAGCGGCAGGGGGGCCGTGTTCAGGATCACCAGATCAACGCGGTCGCTTTTCAGCGTGTCGATGAGAAGCCCCAGAATATCGAGCCGCTTCTCGCCATCTGGGGAGCCGTGCAGATATACCGCGATATCGATATCGCTCATCCGTGTCGCTCGCCCGCTGGCCTGACTGCCGAAGAGGTACGCAAAGGCGATGTCCGGGTGCTGGCTCAGGGCGGATTTGAGTTTTGAGATCATGGCCTAAAGTATGTTCCGATAATATCAGCGGGATGGATGTTCATTCCAAGCCTCGTCTTCCTCGTTGTCCCACACATGCTTCATCACGATCAGTTGCGCTTCCTTTAAATTCTGCACTTCCCTGTCTATGAGGCCGTGCTTTTTTCTATGTATTCGATAAAATCCAAAACTTCCTGTGCCAGATGTTCCGGTAATCGACATGCTTCCTGATAAATTTTTTCCGCAATGCTCATAACGTGTTTGCTTTCTTCCAATTATCTATCTCTTGGATTTCTTAATAATAACATTGTTTGGTGAGCCTCATTTGTCAAGAAAGACTTGAAATGGGGGAGAGCTCATTAAATTGCACCAGTCCGGGAATCAGGTTGAAATGGTTATCCTTTGAGAAGATTTTGTATCCATGCTGAAAGGCAACGGCTGCAATCCAGATGTCATTCGTGGGGATCGGGGTTCCTGCTGCCTTGAGGTTGTTCAATATCGAAGCATAAAAATCAGCAGTGCCCTCATCAATCGGGTGTACGACCACCCTTGGAGAATCCAGGAATAAATTAAGCTCCTCTCGGTTCTTGCTTTCACGGGAGCCGCCTTTAAAACCTGAAAAAAGCTCCCCGATGCTGATGACGGAGAAGCCAATCTGATTAATTTTTCGCAATATATTCGAAATATAGCGATCACCCTTCATCGCCAATGAATATATGTTGGTATCGATCAACACTTTTTTCATTTCCAGAGCTCCGGATCAATCTGGCGTTCCCGATTTATTTTAGAATCAATTTCTTTAAACTCATCTTCGCTCCACCGTCCAAACAAATCGTCCAGGTCATCATATTCACGCAACCGCTTCTTTTCTTTGTTCATGCCAAGGCCTTCCCTGATGATCTCAAGGGTGAGCTGATTAACGCTTTTACCTTGCTTTGCCGCGGTTGATTTGAGCTTCTCTGAAATCTCGGGTTCAATGCCCCGAATGGTTATGGCCTTCATGAAAACCTCCATATATTGATGTCAAAATATGATTGCATTATGATGTCAAAATATTACATTTAACGAGTCTTATCAATTCGGGAACAGGCGTGATAAGGATCAGGATGAATGTTGTTTCAAAAAGGCCGTGATGTAGTCGATATACCGGGTGTAATCCTTCAGACAGCTTTGAATGGATGCATGGAGAAGCGTTCGGTTGACGTCATTGTAATCGTGCAGGAGGATGTTTCGGAAACCGGCGCTTTTTGCGATATCCAGTGCGAAACCTTCAGGATAGACACCATAATCCGCCAGTCGTAAGAATGAATCCCGGTAGGTCAGCCGGGTACTTTTTTCATCCATGCGGTTTTCCAGCGCACCGATCAGGTGCAGGTTGATATCGATGGCGCGCATGATGATCCGCTCCAGCAGGCGTTCCACCGCGGCCAGTTTGACGAAATCGGAGGCAAGACCTTCCAGGGGCTCGTCTTTGAATTGGAGGAGATGGGCCAAGTCTTCCGCAATCAGACGGCATTTTCTGCTGACGAAATCGGGATGAATCATGATGGTCTCGTAAAAAGTCAATTTTCAGACGGTTTCGCAAAAAGTTCGAGATCAAGGCTTGCAAATCCCGCGGAATGAGGAGTACTTAAAGTACGCCGCAGTGACGAGGGATGCAGCATAACGCAGATATCGGGCTTTTTGCGGAACCGTCAGTCATGGTTTGAGTCCCCCGGGGCATCCTGCGGATCTTCAAACACCCGGCTTCGAATATAGGCCATTTTCCTCTCGAACAAGCGTTCTTCCAAATCGATGAGATCCCGGGAGTCCATCAAGTCCCGCCAACTGAAAACCTGGTAGGCGCCATAGGCATCCAGATCTCCGTATAGCAGCACGCTCTCCCGCATGATCTCATGCCGCAGCAGCGGGTCGGCCCGGTTCAGGATTACCAGGTCCACCTCAACCGCCGGGAAGAAATCCGGGATTCGGGTGATGAGAGCCACTTCCATGCCTTCTGCATGACCTGCGCTCAACAGCAGGGCCAGATCCAGGTCGCTTTCCGCAGTGGGCGGGGGCGAACCGGTCACGCGCGACCCGAATGCGACCAGCAACCGGACGCCGTGCTCGCTGCAGAGCGATTCAAGGCCGGCTGGGTTATGGATCGGTGGGGTGCCGGTCATTTCCCCGAAATCATCCGCACGAGCGTCCGGTCCCGGTCGATGTAATGGTGCTTCAGGGCCGCGGCCGCATGGATGGCGACGCTGATGGCCAGCAGGAGCGCGGTGATGCTGTGCATCTGGCTGAAGACCGATCCCACGGCGGGGTTTTTCGGCAGGACGGCGGGCAGGGTGAACAGGCCGAAAACACTCACCTGCGAGCCGAAGGCCTGGGACATGAGGATGCCGAAGAGGGGCTGCAAAAAGACCAGGATGTAGAGAAAGATGTGCATCAGGCGGCCGATCTGGTTTTCAAAGGCATTGGGCCCCAGGTCTTTCGGACGGGGGTTGACGGATCGCCACCAGAGCCGCAGGGCCATGAGCACGAGGATGACGAACCCTGTCGACCTGTGAAGATCCACCACCAGTGATTTGAAAGCGCCTCTCGGCAGAAACCCCACAAAGAGGCCGCCCAGGAGCATCCCTACCACCATCAGGGCAATGACCCAGTGGAACAGGCGTGAAACCAGACTGAAACTGTCAACCGTGTCTTTGACCATCTCGACCTCCTTTGGGCGGCGGGCCGGGCGCCCGGAATCTTCCGCCCTATCTGAATTTTTTGGCATGCTTGGCCGCGGCGAGCCCCGCCACGCACCCTTCCCCCACCGCCTTGGCCACCTGCCAGGGCAGTCCGGTGATGTCGCCCGCCGCGAAGATCCCCGGAATGTTGGTCTGCTGGTTCGTATCCGTCACGATGTATTTGTACTGCTCGGAATCGAGATCCACCCCCAGGGTCGCGGCCAGCTCCACGGCACCCTTGGCGCCGGTCTCGATGAAGACGCCGGAAAGGGGGATCCGGCTGCCGTCGTCCAGCATTACCCCCTCGACGGCATCCTTCCCGTAGATCTCCTTGACCTTCCGGTTCTCGTGGAGGATGACATCCGATGCCCGGACCTGGATGGCGAGCCGCTCCGTCACCTCCAGCCGATCGCAGATCAGATGGACCGCCGAGGCGTAGAAGGTGAGGGTCAGGGCGCCGGAAGCCGCGGCGGAGGCGTTCCCCACGATCGCCACCTCGACCCCCTTGTAGAAGCCGGCGTCGCAGTCCACGCAGTAGCTCACGCCCTTGCCTATGAACTGCTTCTCCCCCGGGACCCCCAGACGGTTGCGGGAGATGCCCATGGACATGACCAGGGCGCGCGTCCGGATATGGCGGTCGCTTTCCGTGGTGATGGCAAAAGCGTCGTCCTCCGCGGCTATTTTAATGACGTCCTCGTGAAGAAAAGCCGCGCCCGAATCGGTGGCCTGCTGGATGCCCTGCCGCAGGAAATCTTCACCGGTGGTCCGGTCGAGGCAGCAGTAATTCTCGATATGGGCCTTGTAGAGGCTCGATTTGACCTCCCGGCCCATCACCAGCACGGAGACCTTGGCCCGCGCGGCATGGATGGCGGCCTGCAGCCCCGCGGGCCCGGTTCCCAGCACAACGACGTCATATGATTCCTCGCCCATGCGTTCCTCCTCGTTCCTGCCGAATGTTTTACAATACCTGCAAGGTATGCATCTGACCGAAAAGAATCAAGAAGAAACCCGCCCGGAACCGCCTCGGGCGGCGTTGACAAAGGGAATCCCGGTTATTCCCCGGGGGGCGCTTCCCCTCCTGCTGCGGTCTTGTGCAGGGGATGGCCGTGGGCGAACTCCCAGCGTTTGTCCATGAAGTAGAGGATCGGCACGGTCATGCGGGAGAAGAGGAGCGATGCCACCTCGCCGGCCATCAGCGAGATGGCGAGCCCCTGGAAGATGGGGTCGAAGAGGATGACCGAGGCCCCCACCACCACGGCCGCGGCCGTCAGCATCATGGGCCGGAACCTTACCGCGCCCGCGTCGATCACCGCCTGGTCCAGGGGCATGCCCTGGGTGATCCGCAGCTCGATAAAGTCGACCAGGATGATGGAGTTCCTTACCACGATGCCTGCGCCCGCGATGAAGCCGATCATGGAGGTGGCCGTGAAAAAGGCGCCCATGGCCCAGTGGGCCGGGAGGATGCCGATGAGGGAGAAGGGGATGGCCACCATGATGACGAGCGGCGTGGAGAAAGACTGGAACCACCCCACCACCAGCACGAAGATGAGGATCAGGACGAACCCGAAGGCGATCCCCAGGTCCCGGAAGACCTCGTAGGTGATCTGCCACTCGCCGTCCCATTTCATGGAAAACCGCCGGTCGCTGTCGGGCATGCCCGCGAAATGCTGTTCGATCCGGTAGCCCTCGGGCAGGGAAATCGCCTCGATTTTCTTGGTCATTTCGAGGATGGCGTAGACCGGGCTCTCCTTTTCGCCGGCCACGTCGCCGGTGACATAGACCACCGGCATGAGGTTCTTCTCGTAGATGCTCCGGTCGTTTTCGGTCTTCCGGATCAAGACCAGGGTGGAGAGGGGAACGAGGCGGCCCTCCCCGGACATGAGCTTGACGGCGGCCAGGCGCTCGACCCCGGCCCGCTGGGCCAGGGGCGCCTGGAGAATGATCCGCACGTCCTCCTTCTCGGCCGGCTCGTGGAGGAGGCCGGTCTGACGGCCGTTCAGCATCGTGTCGAGGGCGTCGTTGATCTGGGCGATGGAGATCCCGTTCAGGGCGGCCTTTTCCTTGTCCGCCTCGAAGATATAGCGATCCTGGCGGTCTTCCATGTACCAGTCCACGTCCACCACGCCCGGGGTCTCTTCGAAGATGTCGCGGATCTTCGCAGCCAGCTCCCGCTGGCGCGCGTAATCCGGCCCGTAGACCTCGGCCACCAGGGTCGAGAGCACCGGCGGGCCGGGCGGCACCTCGGCCACCTTGACCCGGGCGCCGCAGCGGTCCGCGATGGCTTTCAGGGCCGGCCGGACCCGCTTGGCGATCTCGTGGCTCTGGTCCGAGCGCCGGCTTTTGCCCACCAGGTTGACGTTGATCTCCGCGACGTTCGGCCCCCGCCGCAGGTAATAATGCCGGACCAGGCCGTTGAAATTGATGGGGCCGGAAAGTCCTGCGTAGATCTGGTAGTCCGAGACCTCGTTGACCGTCTTGAGATCGCCCGCCATCTCCATGGCCGCGGCCGTGGTCTCCTCCAGGGTCGCGGTCTCGGGCATGTCCAGAATCACCTGGAATTCGCTCTTGTTGTCGAAGGGAAGGATCTTGACCTTCACGAGGCCCAGGCCGACCATGGCGCAGGCCGCCAGGAGCAGGAGGGCCACCCCCAGGAGGAAGAGCCGGCGGACGAGGGGCCGGTGGAGGAGGGGGCCCATGACGCTCCGGTAGAGCCGGGTGAGGGCGTCCTCCTGGTGGTCGTGCCCGGAGCCCCCGGGCTCCTGCCGGATGAGGCGGAGGGCGGCCCAGGGCGTCACCATGAAGGCCACGATCATGGAAAAGACCATGGCGGCCGAGGCCCCCACGGGGATGGGCCGCATGTAGGGGCCCATGAGCCCGCCCACAAAGGCCATGGGCAGGATGGCGGCGATCACCGTGAGGGTGGCCAGGATCGTGGGGTTGCCCACCTCGTCCACCGCCTCGATGGCCACCGAAGCCGGGGAGCGGCCCGCGTTCTCCTCGAGACGGAAATGGCGGACCACGTTTTCCACGACCACGATGGCGTCGTCCACCAGGATGCCGATGGAGAAGATGAGGGCGAACAGCGTGATCCGGTTCAGGGTGTAGCCGTAGAGGTAGAAGACGGCCAGGGTCAGGGCCAGGGTCACGGGGATGGCCAGGGCCACGACCCCCGATTCCCGGTGGCCCAGGGTGAACCAGATGAGGACCGTCACGGAGAAGATGGCGATGAGCATGTGGAGGAGCAGCTCATTCGATTTCTCCCGGGCGGTCTCGCCGTAGTTGCGGGTCACGGCGACCTGGACGTTGTCGGGGAGGACCCTTCCCCGGGCGTCCGCCACGCGTTCCAGCACCCGGTCGGCCACGGTGATGGCGTTGGTGCCCTTGCGCTTGGCCACGGTGAGGGTCACGGCCGGGAAGATGCCGTCTCCCTGCGAGATCCGGCCCTCCGACCCCTGGGCGGACGCCCCGGGGCCCGTGCCGTAAAAGACATACTGGTCGGGCTCGTCCGGCCCGTCCGTGACGGCGGCCACGTCCCGGAGGTAGACCGGCCGGCCGTCCGCGACCCTCACGACCACCCGGCCCACGTCGTCGGCATCCTTCAGAAATCCGCCCGTGTGGACGAGGATCTGGCCGTCGGCGGAGGGAAAGGCGCCGGCGTCCGTCTCCGCGTTGGCCGAGAGGAGCATCCGGGCCACCTGCCCGGGATCGAGGTGAAAGGCGGCCAGGCGGGCCGGGTCGAACGCCACCCGAACGGTCCGCCGGAGCCCGCCGATGAGGCTTGTCAGGGAGACGTTGGGCTCCCGCTTGACCTGGTCCTCCATCTCGGCGGCCAACCGCCGGAGCTGGAAGTGGTCGACCTCCCGGCTCCAGAAGGTGAGCGACAGGATCGGCACGTCGTCGATGTACCGGGGTTTGATCAGCGGCTGGCTGACGTTCTGGGGGATGCGGTCGAAGTTGGCCATGAGCTTGGACTGGAGCCGAACGATGGATTTCTCCTCGTCCTCGCCCACGTAGAAGCGGACGATGGCCATGGCCATGCCCGGCTGGGAGGTGGAATAGACGTATTCCACCCCGGGGATCTCCCACAGGAGCTTGGCCATGGGCCGGGAGACCCGCTGCGTCACCTCCTCGGCGGAGGCGCCGGGCATGGCGACGAAAATGTCGATCATGGGCACGATGATCTGGGGCTCCTCCTCCCGGGGCAGCATGACCACGGCGGCCAGCCCCAGAAGGATCGAGGCGATGATGACGAGCGGCGTCAGCTTGGAATCGATGAAAAAGCGGGCCATCCGCCCTGCGGGTCCGAGCTTCGGGGTCATGACCGTTCCTCCACCCGCATGCCGTCTTCCGTCTCCGGCGGCGGCACCGTCAGGTAGCGTTCGCCCGCCGCAAGCCCCGAGACGATCTCCACCTGGCCGCCCAATGCCCTTCCCAGGCGCACCAGCCGGAACCGGGCGATATCGCCGCTGTCCACCTTGAAGACGGCCGTGAGCTGGCCTTTTGCGACAACGGCCGTCCGCGGGACGAGGATCCGGCCCTCCTCGCCCACCGGGATGGCGACCCGGGCGAAGAGCCCCGACCGGAGGGCGAGACCCTCGGGCAGGTCCACCTTGACGATGAAGCTCCGGCTCGACGGGTCGCCCGCCGGGACCACCGCCTGGACCGTCCCTTCGACTGCGGCGTCTAATGGCGCGGGAAGGGCGACCCGGAGCGTCTGTCCGGCCGAGACGGCCCCGAGGTAGGTCTCCGGGAGGACGAGGTCCACGCGGAAGCCCGTGTCGCCTTCCATGGAAAAGAGGGGGGTTCCCGGTGAGGCCAGGTCCCCGGCCTGGACAAGTTTGGCCGTGATAACCCCGTCGTAGGGGGCGCGGATCTCGGTGTCGCCGCGGGTCGCGGCCGCGGAATCGAGGCCCGCCTCCGCCTGGGCCGTCCTCTGGGCCGC
>NZ_JBGSQX010000004.1:0-14417 GCF_041737845.1 Desulfococcus sp. | reverse complement strand
CCGAGGCCCGGGCCCTGGTCCGGTGCGGCTCCCTGGACGGCCTCCTGCCTGGGGCAAGTCGGGCCTCCCTGATGTGGGCTTTGGCGCGGTGGGAGCGCCGGGAGCATATGCGGGGCGGCGCACAACCCCTCTTCGGCGGCGGGGACGGGGCAGATCTCCCGGTCCTGAAGCCGGACCCCGAGATCGTCCGCCTCCGCCGGGAGTTTGCAGTTCTCGGGTTCCTGTGCGACCGCCACCCCATGGTCCTCTTTGAGGGGGACCCGGCCGTCGCCGGGGCCGTGAAGGCCGACCGGCTCGACCGGCATGCGGGGAAGACGGTCCGCGTTGCCGGCTGGCTGATCACCGGCAAGAAGATCCGCACCCGGCACGGGGAGCCCATGGAGTTCCTCTCCTTCGAGGACGAGACCGGGATCGTCGAGACCGTCTTTTTCCCCGGGGCCTACGACCGGTTCTGCCGGATATTGGAGGTCGACCGCCCCTATGTCCTGTCCGGAAAGGTGGCGCGGGAGTGGGGGGCCGTCACCCTCACGGTGGACCATGTCCGGCCCCTGGAGATCCGGGAAGCGTATCCGCGGTTCATGGGTCCCGTGCGGACAGGGGAAAGAGAGGATGGAGGTGCGGTTATTTCCCGCCGGAAATCTTGAGGGGTTTCACGGGCGCCGTGAGCGTCACCCGGGTTCCCTCCGACACCCGGGAGTCGATCTCCACGGATCCGCCCAGCATGTGGAACCGCTCCTTGATGCTGTAAAGGCCGAATCCGCCGGCCCCGGCGTTCTCTGCCGCGACGCGGGCCGCGTCGAATCCGGCCCCGTCGTCCTCCACCATAATGGTGACGGCATCGGGATGGGCGGCCATCCGGACGGCGACGTTCCGGGCCCGGGCGTGCTTGATGATGTTGAGCAGGAGTTCCCGAACGGCTCGGAATATAAGCACCCGAAGGGTGTCATCCATGTCGCGGCTCTCCGGCCCAAGAACGACGGAAATCCGGATGCCGTGCTGGGCTGCCATGGTTTCGGCAAGCCATTCAATGGCGGCACCGATGCCGATCTCGTAAAGAACAGGCGGGCTGATCTCGAAAATGAGCGTCCGGGTTTCCTGAATGATGGCGTCGATGGCCGCCTCGATCTCCCGCAGGTCGTCCCTGCGATCGCTTGGGGCCCCCAAGGCCGAAAGCATGCCCAGCCGGATCTGGGTGAGGGCCAAATTCTGGCCGATGCGGTCGTGGAGGTCTGCTGCGATCTGCCGCCTCTCCCGCTCCTCGATCAGGGTCATCTCGGACGAGAGCGCGCGCAGCTTCTGCTGGTTGACGAGGAGCTTCTCTTCCGACTGAATGCGCTCGCCGATTTCATGATGCAGCCGCTCGTTGGCCTCCGCCAGACCGGTGTGAACCTCCCGGAGCTGCCGGATCAACCGGTTGAACTCGCGGCTGAGGACGCCGATTTCGTCCCTGCGCTCGGGGAAGGGGGGCGGCGGCAGGTCGCCGGAATCCCGGATGGCGACAGCCCACCGGGTCAGTCGGAAAAGCGGCCGGGTGACGATGGTGTTCATGAGGATCATCAGGATCGCGAGCAGGATCATTCCCGAGAGTCCCGCGGAAATCAGGGCGAATTTGAGGGTGTCTGCGCCGTGCTGATAGATTGTCCTGGGGATGTCCGCCTCGAGGACGAGCAGCGGCGCCCCGTTGATGTCGCGGATGAGGCTCCAGGCCGAGAGGGTATGATCGTCCGGCGCCGTGAAGACGACCGGCGGGTCCGCCGTCATCCCGGAGAGGCTTTCCAGAAGGCCTGCCGGCGCATCGCCCGGGGGGCGGTACCGGTGCCGGATATGGGTCTGATCCTCCATCATCCGGACAAAGCCCGGGTCGAGAAAACGCCCCATGATCAGGTGGCCGATCACCGCCCCGGAGTGGTCGCTCGTGGTGATCGGCCGCGAAGAGATGAGGAGGGGGCCGCCGGATGTCGATATCATCCCCGACACGGAACTTTCGATCTCTTGGTTGCTGAACAATTTCGGGGTGTGTTTCTGGAGATCCTCTGAAAACGCCGGCAGACTGATGGTGTCGCCGCTTTCGATATCCCTGATTTCGCCCCAAAGGATATTCCGGGTTGAGTCAAGGATATAGAGAAGGTTGATCCGGTTGTCCGTGAAGGTCTGGGGCAGCAGGTTCGACTGCGGATAGCGGGGGTTTCCGTCGAGGACGAATGCATAGGTGTCGTCCCAGGCGGCCCAGTCGTGGGTGACGGCATCCAGATGCTCAATTTCACGGCGAAGCGCTTCGATGCACCTCGAAACGTCCTTTCCGGCCCCCTCCTGCTCCAGCCTGGCGTAGCTGGGCAGGATAACGAAACGCTGGACGCCGTGGCTCAGCAGGATGTACCCCGTCAGGACGAACAACAGGATCCCCATAATTTTGAAGCGCATGTTCATCATTGTTTCCCGCCGAAAGATATACACAGGATATATCTTAGAATTAGAGGCTGGTCAGCCCCTCCCGAAGGGCGTATTTGATCAGGTCGGCAAGGGTCGTGATCCGCAGCTTCTCCATGATGCTCCGCCGCCGGGCTTCGACGGTCTTCACGCTGATGTGGAGTGCGGCGGCGATATCGCGGGTATTCCCGCCCTCTGCGAGCATCTGGAGCACCTCCCGTTCCCGGAGCGTCAGAGGCTGGGAAGATGAAGCGGGCAGGGCATCCGTCTGCCGGACGTAGTCTTGAACCACGGTGGCGGCGATTTTTGGGCTGAGATAATGCCCGCCTGCAACAGCGGCATGGATGGCCGTCGTGAGTTCCCTGAAGGCGCATTCCTTGAGGAGGAACCCGGAGACGCCGGCCTTGAGCATTCCCGAAACGAAGCGCTTGTCGGAATGCATGGACAGGGCGATGATTTTCGTTTTGGGAACCTCGGATCGGATCTGATGGGTCGCATCGATGCCGTTCAAATCGGGCATGCTGACATCCATGATGATGACATCGGGCAGCAGCCTCTTGGCAAGGAGGACGGCCTTCCTGCCGTTTTCGGCCTCCCCCACCACCTGCATGTCCGCCTGTTGGTCGATCAGGGCGCGGAAACCCTCCCGAACAATGGCGTGATCGTCAGCGATCAAGACCCTTATGTTCATTTTCGGTATGTTCCTTTTTGAAAATGCCGAACGGATGCGGGCTTGGTAAGCAGGATATGGCTCTTATCGCCCTTCTGTCAAGACTTTACTGTCCGGGATGAAGGGGGTTTTTCTTTCCAGGCGGCGTCTTTCTATTGCCCAAAACCAATCCCGGCGGCGGGGGGAGAACAGGGGATTGACGGCCCTGCCCGCAGGCGATATAAACAGCAGGGGTCAGGGGCGTCGGCTGCGGCTGCAATCGGCGTTTTGCGGGGTTGTCCAATTCAAGGGCGGCTTTTGGAAGGCCGCCCGCAGGTCCGGCACATGGCATTCAATTCATTGCACTTTCTGATCTTTTTCTCCGTGGTCGCCCTGGCGTACTTCAGCCTGCCCCACCGGCATCGCTGGGTCCTGCTTCTGGGCGCGAGCTATTATTTCTACATGAGCTGGAAAGCGGAATACGCCGTCCTCCTCCTCTTTTCCACGGCGGTGCCCTGGGCCGCGGCCCTGGCCATGGACCGGACCGATTCCCGGGGCGCCAGGAGGCTGCTGCTCGGCCTCGGCATCGCCGTCGGCCTGGGCCTGCTCTCCGCCTTCAAATACCTCAATTTCGTGAGCGATTCGCTGCGGGTGATCCTTGCGGCCTGGTCCATCTCCCTCGACCTGCCGTACCTGAGGGTCCTGCTGCCGGTGGGGATCTCCTTCTATACCTTCCACACCCTGAGCTACATCATCGACGTCTACCGTGGGCAGCTCCGGCCCGAGCGGCATTTCGGCATTTTCGCCGCCGGTGTCGCCTTTTTCCCTCCGCTTGTTGCGGGCCCCATCGAACGCCCGAGGAACCTGCTGCCCCAGTTCCGGACCCCCCACCGGCCGGATGAGCGGCGGATCGCCGACGGCCTGTGGTTCATGCTCTGGGGGTTCTTCCTCAAGATCGTCATCGCCGACCGCCTCGCCGGATATGTAGACGCCGTCTACAACGACGCGGCCGGCTTCTCGGGCCTGCCCCTGCTGGCGGCCACCTATCTCTATTCCTACCAGATCTACTGCGATTTTGCCGGCTACTCCCTCATCGCCATCGGCGCGGCCCGGGTTTTGGGATTCTCCCTCATGGAAAACTTCAGGCGCCCCTATTCCGCCGCATCCGCGGCCGAATTCTGGCGGCGGTGGCACATCTCCCTTTCAAGCTGGCTCCGGGACTATCTTTACATCCCCCTGGGCGGGAACCGTCGGGGGACGGGGCGCCGGTGCCTCAACCTCTTCGTCGTCTTTTTCATCTGCGGGCTGTGGCACGGGGCCGGATGGACCTTCATCACCTGGGGCGTTCTCCACAGCCTCTACCTGATCGGGGGTGTCGTCACCGGGCCGCTGCGGGCGAAGGCGGCCGGCCGCCTGGGCCTCTCCCGGCTTCCCCGGCTCCACGGGGCGCTCAAGGTCCTTATCACCTTCCACCTCGCAACCTTTGCCTGGATCTTCTTCCGGGCCAACACCATGGACGACGCAGTGCACGTGGCGACCCACCTCTTTTCGTGGCGGACGCCGCTCTTTTCGGATTTTCCCCCGGTCTTTTCAAACCCGGCCGACCTGGGGATCGCCCTGGGCGCCATCCTCGTCATGGAAGCGGTCCATTTCCTCCAGGAAAAAGGGATGCTCCGGGAGATGCTCGCGGGAAAACCCCTCTGGATCACCTGGGCCGCCTCCTACGGCGCCGTCTTCGCGATCCTCCTGTTCGGCGTCTTCCGCAAGACGCCCTTCATCTACTTCCAGTTTTGAAACCCATGGCCGACCCCGGGAGCAATATGACCAGAGGCTTCATGACCCGCGCGGGGGCATATCTCACCCTGTTCGCCCTCCTCGTGTGGGGGGTCAACGCCGTCTACCACAGGCAGGTCCTGTCGAAATACATCCTGGCGCGGACCGACCGGGCCTTCGCCCAGTGCCGGGGCGGGGTCGAGGTTTTGTTTCTGGGCGACTCCCATGCTCAGCACGGCCTCAGCACCCTCGATATCCCCAATTCCTTCAATTTTTCCTCCCAGGCGGAGCATTACGCCCTCAATTACTACAAGCTCAAATCGGTCCTGGCCGGGGGCCCGGGCCGGCTCCGCACCGTCGTTTTGCCCGTCGAACTCCATTCCTTCGCCGCCCGGACCCTTGAAACCCATTATTTCCGGGATCCCTGGTACTGGCGGAGGCATGTCGACTATGTCGAGGCCGCGCGGATGATCGGGGATGCTTCCCTGGCCGGCCGGATGATCGCCGCCTGCTTCCCGTTTCTGGGAAACGGCATGGATTTTTTCCACCCCGTCGATCCCGATAAGTTGACCCCGGAGGTCCGCGGGTTTGTCCAGAACCGGGACGACTTCTCGCTCAGGCCGGACCGGGCGGCTGTCGCCCGGGACCGCGCGGCGGGCCAGCTCTCCGGCACGAACCACTTTGACGACCGCCTGGCGGCCTATTTCAAGAGGATTCTGGACCTTGCCGCCCACGCCGGGCTGGAGGTGATCCTGGTCCGGATGCCCGTCACCCGGGCCTATTTCGACGAAGCCCGAAGGTTCATCCCCAGCGTCGAAGGGTATTATGAAACCGTCGGCGGCATGCTTGCACCCTATGACAATATCGTGACCCTCGATTACCAGGCATCTTTTTTCGGGGAGGACGGCATGTTCTGGGACAGCGACCACCTCAACGCCGCCGGCGCCGAATACCTGACCCTCAGCCTCTGGGCGGATACCCTCGAACGCTCCCTGGCCGCGCTGCCGGACGAAGCGGCCCGCGGCAGGCGGCGCGGGGATATCGCGGCGCTCCGGTTTACAATTTCGGAACTCGACCAGCGGCGGCGCTATGGACGTGAGGCCATGCAGATTGGAGAGATGTATCGCGCCGGAAGGAAGGAGGCCGCCATGGCCCTTGCCCAAGCGGCTTTTGAAAGGGGAAACCATGACGGGGATATCCTTTCGATGATGCTGGCTTCGGCCGCCGAAAGCGGCAACGGGACCCTCGGGACGGCTCTGGCCGATGCCGTGAAGACGAGCCCGATCCCGGACAAGGTCGCGTTTGCGGGCGGCCGCATCGTGGCCCTGGGGCTGACGGTCGATTTGTGGACGACCGACGGCAACCCGGCCTACCTGGCGGTGGCGGCGCCCGAGGACCGCCCGGACCGTCACGAGTTCTGGCTCTCGTGCGACGCGTCCGGCGACGCCCTGCCCATCACGGCCACCATCGACGGCGGCGGCCGTCAGGTGCGCCACACCTTCCGGGAGCCGTCCCGGGTTCGCATCACCCTGCCCGAGGTCCCCTCGGGGGTCAGCCGGCTGTTTGTCGTCAGGGCGGACAAAACCTGGGTCCCCCCGGGCGGGAAGGACACGCGCCGCTTGGGGGTCCGCATCGTTCCCGTCGAGGCGGGCGGAGGCCCCTCATGAGGTGGGCGCGCCGGCGCCTGACGGACGTGGGGCACTCGCGGTTCCTCACGGGGGGCGGAAAGGAGGAAGGATGGCCGTGATTTCCGGCATCGATTTCCGGTCGATTTTCTCCAGCTTTCACGAAGGGGTCATCGTGGCGGATGCCGGGGGAACGATCCTCTACTACAACGATGCCCAGGGCCGCATCGACGATCTGCCGCCCGGGGAGGCGATCGGGAAAAAAATCGTCGAGGTTTACGACCTGACCGAGGCACAGAGCACCACCATGCGATGCCTCCATACCGGGCGTCCCATTACCCACCAGCCCATCTTTTACCGGACGCGCCTGGGCAGGTTCGCCAATGTCGTGAGCAACGTCTATCCGATCCACGCGGAAGGCCGCCTGGTCGGTGCGATCAGCTTCACCAAGGATTACCAGATGGTCGAAAAGATCGTCTCGCCGTCGTCCGGGAAGAAACCGGAGGCGCCCGGCAACGGCACCCGGTATGCCTTCGGGGACATCGTCGGGTCGAGCCCCGGCCTGCGGAAGGCCGTGGAGACCGCGAAGATGGCATCGGCCTCGCCGTCGGCGGTGATGATATTCGGCGAGACCGGCACGGGAAAGGAGATCATCGCCCAGTCGATCCACAACCACGGCCCGATGCGGCCGCGCACCTTCATCCCCATCAACTGCGCCGCGATCCCCGAAAACCTGCTGGAAGCCATCCTGTTCGGCACGAGCCGGGGGGCCTTCACCGGTGCGGTGGACCGGCCGGGGCTCTTTGAGGAGGCCGCCTCCGGGACCCTCTTCCTGGATGAGATCAACGCCATGCCCTTGTCGCTGCAGGCCAAGCTGCTCCGGGTCGTCCAGGAGAAGCGCATCCGCAGGATCGGCTCCCCGTCGGAGACGCCGGTGGACGTGAAGCTCGTGAGCTCCCTCAACGAAGACCCCTACCGGGCCATTTCCCGCGGAACCCTACGGAAGGACCTCTTTTACCGTCTGGGGGTGGTCGTCATCGCCATGCCGCCCCTTCGGGAGCGCCGGGGCGACCTGTCGGCCCTGGCATGCCATTTCATCGACCGGTCCAGCCGGGAGCTGAAAAAGTCGGTCGCGGCGGTCTCCGAGAACGTGATGCACCTGTTCCAGGGCTATCCCTGGCCCGGCAACATCCGGGAACTGGCCCATGTCATCGAGGGGGCCATGAACGTCATCGGCGACGGGGAATGCGTGATTGACCTGAAACACCTGCCCCGGCATATCCAGTCGTTCTGCCCGGGATATGACCGGAGGGAGCCGTCGGCGCCGTTCCCGCCCTTTTCCTGTGAAATTCCGGCTCCCTCTCCGCCCCTGCCGACCGGGCAAGACCGGGCGCCCGTGCCGGATGACGGTCCGCCCATGGAAACCCTCGCGCGGGCCAAAGACAGCGTCGAGAAGGAGGCCATCCGGCGGGCCCTTCGGGCCTCGGGCGGGAATGTTGCCCGGGCGGCCCGGATGCTGGGCATCCTCTCTCCCCAGTCGCTCCACTACAAGCTGAAAAAATACGGCCTCAACCGAAAGGATTTTGTCCCCCGGTGAAAACAGACAAAATGTTTTGACAAAATAATGGCTTATTTCCGATGCCGCGCAGTCCTGGGGAGGGCATCCGTGCCGTCGAAGAGGGTTTCAACCCTGCTGTATTTCTGAAGAAAACAATATGCCGCATCGCCCGTTCTCCCGATGCGGCATCCGTGGCATGCCCATTGCTTTGTCATATGGGATTCCATACATCTTTCACACTGGAACCCAAAGGATGGCGTATGCATTATTTCGAGTATTTTGATCAGAAATCGGTTGAGGAGATCCACGCCGCGACGCTTCAGGTGCTGGAAACCGTGGGGGTCGATTTCACCTACGCGCCCGCGCTGAAGGTCCTGGCCAGGGCCGGCTGCAGGGTCGAGGGCGAGCGGGTCTATTTTCCCCCCAGCCTGGTGGAGGCCTGCGCGACCAAGGCCCCGGCCGAGTTCACCCTCCATGCCCGGGACCCCGGGAAGAACGTGGTCATCGGCGGTGACACCGTCGCCTTCATTCCCTGCTACGGCCCCCCGTTTGTCACCGACCTCGATCGGGGCCGGCGGGAATCGGTCCTCGAGGACTATATCAATTTCGTCAAGATGAGTTATGCCAGCCTCGCCATGGACATCACCGGCGGGATGATGGCCGAGCCAAACGACATCCCCCACGCGCGGCGCAACGCCGAGATGATGTATGCCTCCATGCGGTATTCGGACAAGCCCTTCATGGGCGGCGCCATCGGGGAGCAGGCGGCCCGGGAGACCATCGAGATGGCCGCCCTCGTCTTCGGCGGGAAGGCGGCCCTCGCGGAACGCCCGCCCTTCATCAGCATCCTCTGCTCCCGGACCCCCCTGGGGTATGACGACCGGATGCTGGGGGCGATCATGGCCTATGCCGAGGCGGGCATGCCCCAGCTCATCTCCTCCCTCTCCATCGCCGGCGCCACGTCGCCGGTCACCCTCGAGGGCACCCTGGTCGTCCAGAACGCCGAGGTCCTGGCCGGCATCACCCTGACCCAGCTGGTCCGGGAGGGCGCGCCGGTGGTCTTCGCCGGTTCGTCGTCGGCCGCCGCCATGCGCTTTGGGACCCTCAGCATCGGCGCTCCGGAGATGGCCGTGAATACGGCCGCGACGGCACAGATGGCCCGGTTCTACGGCATCCCCTCCCGGGGCGGCGGGGCCCTGACGGACGCCAAGATCCCCGACTCCCAGGCGGCCATGGAATCCATGATGAGCCAGCTCATGGCCACCCTCTCGGGGGTTAATTTCGTTCTCCATTCGGCGGGCATCCTCGAGAGCTACATGATGGCCTCCTATGAGAAGTTCGTCATCGACGATGAAATCTGCGGCATGTGCAAGCGCATCAAGCGGGGCGAGGAGATCTCAGCGGAAAAGCTGGCCTTGGAGGTCATCCGTCAGGTCGGGCCGGGCGGCGAGTACCTGACCCGGATGCACACCTTCCAGAATTTCCGGAAGGAATTCTATGCCCCCATCATGGAGGAGCGGGAGAATTTCGCCAACTGGCGCAAGAAAGGCGGATTGACCCTGGAGCAGCGGGCCAACCGGAAATGGAAGGAGATCCTGGCGGCTTACGAGGAGCCGGCGCTTCCCGGGGAGACGGACAAGGCCCTCCGGAGGTATATCGATACCTTGTAGAAAGCATTCGGCCTTCGGCGTGCATCCGATGCCGGGGTGATCCCGGAGGCCGATGGAGGCTGCCGGCGCCACACGGAGTGTCACAAGAGGAGAGGGGTTGCTGCCCTTCTCCTCCTGTGTGCATCAGGAGGTGAAACGATCAAGCCCCTGCAACGGGCGGCTAATCCCGGGTGACCTCGAATGTGCCCGAACCGGTCTGCGCGCCGTTGGCGTATTCGATATACTCCCCGGTCATGATGTTGTTGTTGACAGCGGTGTTTTTGAACTCCAGTTTCTTGAGGCTTCCCTGACAGGTGTACGACCCTTCGATGGTGCCGGCCACGCTGCCCGTCGCTGAAATGCCGTCGACATAGCCGCAGGCGGGGTCGCTGACCTCAAAGGTCCCGGAGATGTTTTCATCGGTCTGGCCGAACTTGAAGACCAGGATGCGGGGAGGTGCGGAATTGAGGGTACCGCGCCAGGTGCCGGCATGGACGGTGAAGGTGGCCACGGCGGCCGCCGGGGTGAAGAGCAAAAAGGAATTGGCGTTGTTGCCGGCGATGGTGACGCCGCTCAACTCGGCCGTACCGGCCGACACGGCAATGATCTTTTTGATGCTGCTTGCCGGGACTGCGGGGAACCAAGCCGTATGCAGGCCGACCGCTTTCTGGCCTTCCTTGACGGTGATTTTCTGAATCCCCAGGACGCTGCTGTCGCCCAAAGCAAACAGGGTGATCCCTTCATCCCCCAACCAGTTGGTGATGGAAATGGCCTTCCAATCGACCGCCGGCGTGAAATTGCTGAAATAAAAGCCCAGGGTGCCGGCGACTTCATCCGTCAGCCGGAATTCCGCAACGCCCCCGCCCGCTTTGTTCTCGTAGGAGAGGCGGACGTTCAACTGGAAGCTGTCGTCGAATTCGACCACCCCGGCGCCGGAGTTGATCGTGGGGACCAGGGTCTTCAGGTCGATGACCTTTTCGCCAAGCGGTTCCACGGAGTAGGTCTCTTCAAATATGACGGGGCCGTTGTCCATGATGCTCACCTTGAAAAAGGCTTCCGTCTCCGTGGGGTTGTCGACCTGCAGATAGTCTCGCCAGAAGCCGCCGCTTCCGGTGATGTGGGGGATCAGGACCTGCGCGCTCATGGCGGATGCGGGAATCAACAGCAATATCGCCAGGACGGCGACCTGGAAACGCATCGGGAACCAGCTCGATCTTGCTTGTTTTCTCATTGGACATCTCCTTGAAGTTTCGTTGTAAAAGGAAAAAGTGCCCGGGAATCGGACCTTGCTCGGTTTCGGCCGCGCAGTGAGGATCGGGTATTGTTAAAACTGTTGGAACTGCCGACTGGAAAAGTCGTCACGGCGGATGGACATGACCGAAGGATATGAGATAACATTAAACAGATCCGGCTGGGACGCAAGGGGCCGCCGTGAAATCTTCCAGACTCCCTCCGATGCTTTCTGTTGCGTCGGGGGAAACGGCTGCTGCAGCCTGAAAGCAGGATGAGGATTCATTTCGGGGGATGTTCCGAATAACACCTTGATTTCAAATGCCATGGCGATGCCGTGACCGGGGAGGCCGAAAAAAGGATCTTGATTTGTTGGCGGGATGCCGATACCCTGACCCCATTATTCAGCCCCTCGAATGAAACGATCCTGACATCCATCTCACGCTTACGCGCGTTCACGACGCTGCCGCATAACCAGTTCCTCCGGGGTCATCGGGCGCCGTTTTCCCGGGCGCTTTGCGGTGGGACGGGACGGCATGTCATCGTCCCCCTCCCGGAAGCGTCGGCGGGATGGAATGCCGGGGAAAGATGCCGACCGCCCGGGGGCGGCGGGGATGCTCGGCACGGCAAAGAGGGAAGGGCGGAGCGGCAAAACCGATGGCGCAGATAGAGGACCGTATGGAGATGCTTCAAACAATTCATGTGGATGAACTCCCGGAGCGCTGCCGCGTAAACATCCGGCGGTATGTTCTGGGCGGGTCCCGGGATGACGGTGAACGCGGCCTGGATGCCGCCTGCGCGATTCCCGGCAACTGCATTGTCCTGGCCCATAAAACAATGGGCAAGACCCGGTATCCCAAGTGGCAGGTGTCGTTCCTGCCCGAATCCGAAGTCCCCCGCTTCATCCGGTCCCATCCGGATTACCAGAGCATGTATTTCCGGGTCTGCGGGGATATTTTCTAAGGGGTTCGTCCCGGCGGCGCCTTCCCCAGGCGCCGAATCTCCATGTTGACAGTAAATCCTCTCCTGTGCTAAATTATAGTGTTTTCTACAAAATATAAAGGGATAGGCATGAAAATGTGCCGAGAAAATCTGGTAGACCCACCGCTGACAGGACTGCATCCGGGCGGTGAGGCAAGGAGAGAAATATGGCTTTAGAAAATGTCTACAGTGTTTGCGGGATGTGTACGGTGCGGTGCCCCATCCAGGCGGAAGTGGAGAACGGCGAGGTCCGCTTCCTCCAGGGCAACCCGCACGTACCGGCCATGAAAGGCGCTGTCTGCCCCCGAGGGGCCGCGGGCATCGCCCTCGTTAAAGACCGGGAGCGCCCTCAGGCGCCGATGATCCGGGAGGGTGCCCGGGGCGAGGGCAAGTGGCGGACCGTCACCTGGGACGAGGCCCTGGATTACGTGGCCGGCAGGCTGTCCGACATCAAAGAAAAATACGGCGCCCGGGGGATCGCCTTCTCCGACCGGGGCGGCCCCTTCCGCGACTTCCACCGGGCCTTCCTGAAGGGCCTGGGCACGCCCAACTACTGCAACCACGACACCTCGTGCGCCCGCAATGTCCAGCACGCCTGCATTTCCGTCACCGGAATGGGGCGCAAGGACCTGGTCTACGACCTGAAAAACGCCCGGCACGTGGTGCTGCAGCTCCGGAACATCTTCGAGTCCATCAACGTCCAGGAGGTCAACAACCTCATGGACGCCATGGAGGCCGGGTGCAAGCTCACGGTCATCGACATCCGGGGCAATATCTCGGCATCCAAGGCGGACCGCTTCTTCATGGTCCGGCCGGGAACCGACTACGCCTTCAACCTGGCCGTCATCCACGAAATTCTGGCCAAGGATCTCTACGACAAGGATTACGTCGAGAAATATTTCAAGGATTTCAAAATCCTGCAAGACTTTGTCAAGCCCTGCACCCCTGAATGGGCCGAGACGGAAACCGGCGTGCCGGCGGTGTCGCTCCGCCAGTTCGTCCGGGAACTCGCCGCCGCGGCCCCTGCCGTGATATGGCACCCGGGGTGGATGACCGCCCGGTACACCACCTCCTTCTATGTCAGCCGCACCATTTACATCATCAACGCCCTTCTGGGCGCCATCGGCGCCAAGGGAGGCCTGCCCGTCGCCAGCAAGCCCGGGGACGTGGGCCGCAAGGGGCTCAAGTCCTTCCTGGATCTCTACCCCAAGCCCGAGGAGAAGCGCGCCGACGGCGCGGGCTGGCGCTACCCCCACCTGGAGGCGGGGCCGGGGTTGCCCCACCTGATGTTCAAAGCCATGGAGACCGGCGACCCCTACCCGGTGAAGGCGTACATCGCCTACCGCCACGATCCCCTCATGGGATTCCCCGACCCCGACCGGCTGAAGCAGATCTTCGACAACCTCGACCTCATGGTCTCGGTGACCTTTTCGTGGTCGGACACGGCCTGGTATTCCGACGTGGTCCTGCCCCTTTCGCCCTACCTGGAGCGGGAGAGCATCGTGGCCGCCAAGGGCGGGCTCAAGCCCCAGTTCTTCGTCCGGGACCGGGTAGTGGAGCCCCGCTATGACACCCGGGCCGACTGGGAGATCATCTCGGGCCTGGCCAAACGTCTCCATCTACCCGAACTGGTCTATGATTCCATCGACGAGATCCGGAGGTTCCAGCTCGAGGGAACGGGCGTGGGCCTGGATGACTTCAAGAAAAAGGGTTTCGTGGCGCTGTGCGACCAGCCCAACTACCTGCCGCCCAAATTCAAGACCGCGAGCGGCAAGTTCGAGATTGTCTCCGAGACCCTGGAGAAGCAGGGCCTGCCGTCCCTCAAGCCCTACGAGTCGCCGGCCCGGCCGCCCGAAGGACAGTTCCGCCTGACCTTCGGCCGCTGCGCCCTCCACACCCAGGGCCACACGGTCAACAACCCCATGCTGGCCGAGCAGATGCCGGAGAACGAACTCTGGATCCACACCGAGGCCGCCAGGAAGCTGGGCCTTGCGGACGGCGGCCAGGCCAAGGTCAGCCGCAACGGCTACTGGGAGCAGATCAAGGTCAAGACCACCGACGTGATCCACCCCGAGGCGGTCTTCGTGATCCACGGCTTCGGCCATCAGCTTCCGGTCGAGACCCGGGCCTTCGGCAAGGGCCTGGCCGACAACAAGTTCATGCAGGGCGGTTTAGACCTCTGGGACCCGGCCGGCGGCGCCGTCGCCTATCAGGAGTTCTTCGTCGGGGTGACCAAAGCGTGATGCCGGGCGGCGGACCGGGGCCTGCGTCCTCCCGCCGCTTCATATGATCAGACCATTGAGCCGGGTTTTCCCAGAAAAGGAAGAGCCCGGCTTTTTTGTCTGCCGAAAGGAGAAGAAACCATGTTCAGACTCACAGACACCCGGCTGCTCCGGCAGCAGTGTTACATCAACGGAGAGTGGAAGGATGCCGCCTCGGGTTCGACCTTTGCCGTCACCAACCCGGCCGACGGGACCGTCCTGGCGGCCGTGCCCGACATGGGGGCGGCGGAGACCGCCGCCGCC
>NZ_JBGSQX010000173.1:0-9422 GCF_041737845.1 Desulfococcus sp. | reverse complement strand
CCGAGGCGAAAGCGGCGGCAGAGAAGGCCGAAGCGGAGCGGAAGGCGGCCGAGGCGAAAGCGGCGGCAGAGAAGGCCGAAGCGGAGCGAAAGGCGGCCGAGGCGAAAGCGGCGGCAGAGAAGGCCGAAGCGGAGCGGAAGGCGGCTGAGGCCGCCGCGCTGGCCAGGAAAAAGGCCGATCCCGTGGAAAAGGCGATCCGATACGCCGTTGCCTGTCTCGCGGTGGTGTTTACCCTGATCGTGGCCGCCAGTTTTTCAAATTGCACAAAATATTATCTGAAAGCCAAGGGCGACACCGTGCAGATCTGGAAAGGCCAATTCTCCCCGGCAGGGGAGGTTCGGATTGCGAAAATTCCCGCGGCCGCCGTACCGGAGCCCCTGAAAGACATCTACAGCAAGGCGGAAGCACTAACGCTGGCCTTTGGCGTTTCAATCTCCAGGATCGACGAGCTGTTCGCCGAGGACGTGCCGAATCTTGAACAGATTCGAGCGCAACTGGCGGAGGCGGAAGCCTTTGCGTTTTCCGACGAATTCAAGAAAGCGATTGATGCGCGTCTGGTCAGCGTCGACCTGATGATGCTTCTCTACCGGGCGGATGCGGCTGCGGCCAAGGGAAGCCCGGCTGATTTTGAAAAAGCCCTCAAATGGCTTGCGGAGGCCAAAGCCCTTGATCTGACCGAAAATCAGGCGCTGATGGTGAACAAGCGGGCCGAGGCGATTGAGGGAATCCTTCAGGCCGCCGAGGCCAAGCCGCCGGCGGAGGCCGCACCGGAGAAAGCCGCTCCGGAAGAAGCTCCTGCGGCGGAGCCTCCCGTACTGCAGCCTCCCGCAGCTGAAAAACCCGAAACGACCATCTGATCATATTCCCCGTAAAAGGGCGAATTGCAGGTTTTCCATCTCTGTAATTCGCCTTTTTTATTCCGAGCAATCCATTTGGACGTGAGAAGAAGGATCCGGGCCGCGGGCAGCGCTGTCCATCGCGCTCCGCCCCGGTCCGGAATCCGCGTCGCGCGTCTGATGCAAACCAGGAAGGAAGGCTGTAATGGCTCTCGTATTGTTTGAAGAAAAAAATGCACTGGGCTGGTTGACATTGAATCAGCCGGAAAGCAGAAACGCGCTCTCCCTGGAGATGATCGGGGCGATTCAGGCGCATCTGAACCATATCAAAACCCGAAGCGACCTCAAGGTGATCATCATTCGGGGGAATGGGCCGGTTTTCTGCGCGGGGCACAATCTGAAGGAATTTTCCATCGCCACGCCGGATGTCGGGCACATCCGCAGGATTTTTCTCCAGTGCTCCGAGATGATGCTTTCCCTGCAGCAGATGCCGCAGCCGGTGATCGCACAGGTTCACGGCATTGCCACCGCGGCCGGCTGCCAGCTCGTGGCCGCCTGCGATCTGGCCGTGGCCGAAAACGGCGCGCGGTTCGCGACGCCTGGCGTGAGGATCGGGCTGTTCTGCACCACCCCCATGGTGCCCCTGGTCCGGGTCATCGGCCGCAGGCGGGCCATGGAGATGCTTCTGTCGGGGCGGATGATTTCAGCCGCGGAGGCCGAGGCGTACGGTCTTGTCAACCGGGTGGTCCCCCCGGAACGGCTCGCGGAGGAAACGGAGACATGGGCCTGTGAACTGTCGCAGTTCAGCGGTTTCACCCTGGGCTTTGGAAAGCGCGCTTTTTATGCCCAGGTGGATCTGGCCGAAACCGACGCCTATCGGCATGCCGCCGAATCCATGGTGGTGAACAGCCTTGATGGGGATGCACGGGAGGGAATTTCCGCCTTTCTGGAAAAACGATCGCCGGTGTGGGCCCAAGGGCGGGACAGATAGTCGCAGGGGAGGAGAGTAGAAAAGAATACGGGAGCGGATCGCGATCCTGCTCCCGTATCCAAAACTGTTTGAATCAACCGGGGGTGAGGTTTTACCGTTTCGAGAACTGGAAGCGGGCTCTTGCGCCTTTTTGACCGTATTTTTTCCGTTCCTTGACGCGGGGATCCCTCTTGACGAAACCTGCTTTTTTCAGAACCGGCCTCAGGTCAGGATCCATCTCAATCAGCGCCCGCGTAATGCCGTGGCGAATGGCGCCGACCTGACCGGATATCCCACCGCCGGTTACCGTGACCTTTACGTCAAAGCTGCTGATGTTGTTGGTGATCATGAGGGGTTGGGTCAGGATCAGCCTTGCGGACTCCGTGGGAAAATACTCCCCGACTTCCCGGTTGTTGACCAGGAAATTCCCGTTGCCGGGCTTGATCCAGGTTCTGGCAACCGCTGTTTTCCGTCTGCCTGTTGCGTAATAAACCGTTTCTTTTTCCATAAAATGCCTCGATCGATTATTTCAATGAACCGTGTGGGTGTATCAGAACTCCAGAACCTCGGGCTGCTGCGCGGCATGGGGGTGATCACTGCCGGTGTAGACCTTGAGTTTTTTGATCAGTTTCTTGCCCAGCCTGTTTTTCGGCAGCATCCCTTTGACGGCAAAGCGGATGACATCCTCCGGCTTTTTCGCCATCAATTCACGGGCCGTGGTCGTCGTCAAGCCGCCGGTGTATCCGCTGTGCCGGTAGTATTTTTTCTGATCCATCTTGCGGCCGGTCAGGACGATCTTGTCTGCGTTGACGACGACGATATTGTCGCCGGTGTCCACGTGCGGCGTAAACAGCGGGTTGTGTTTTCCGCGGATCCGGTGCGCGATCTTGCTCGCCAATCTTCCCAGAACGAGGCCCTGGGCATCAATGACATACCACTTGCCAGCATTATCCGATTCTTTAGCGCTATATGTGTACTTTTTCACCGTATTCGACTCCCTGTGGTTTATATAACCAGGCACAGATAAAATAAAATCGACCTCCTGTCAATAAAAAAATAATTTGTCCCGGAAATCATCATCGCATTGACACGGCGTTCCGCCTTGAATAAACTGAAGAAAATCGTAGAAAGCCACATCAGGAACGGAAGGCGTTGTTCATGGCACTTGAAATCGAAGTCAAGTTTTACCTGGGCACGGAAGAGGCCGCCGGAAGGGAAATCCGCAGTCGCATCGAGGCGATGGGCGGGCGCTCCGGGGGGAGGGTCTTCGAGAGGAATATCCGGTTCGAGGACGCCGAACACGGCCTTCTGAAGCGAAACTCGCTCCTGCGCCTTCGACAGGACCGGGGCACCCGGCTGACATTCAAATCCGAATCCGCCGGCGTTTCCGATCGGGACCGGGAGAACTTTAAGATATTCGAAGAACTTGAAGTGGAAGTCAGCGACTTTTCCACCATGGTCCGGATCCTGGGCGCCCTCGGATATCATCCGGCCCAGGTTTACGAAAAACGGCGGGAGACCATCGCCGTCGGCGGCAGCCATCTCTGCATGGATACCATGCCCTTCGGGGAATTCCTCGAAATCGAGGGGGAGAGGGACGAGATACCGGCACTGGCCGCCCGCATCGGTCTCGACTGGAACCATCGGATCCTTGAAACCTATCTGGGCATCTTCGCCCAATTGAAACAGGCCCTGTCCCTCCCCTTCGGCGACGTGACCTTCGACCATTTCAGGCAGCTTCCCGGCGGCCTGACAGTAGATGATCTTTCCCGCTGCATCCGCCGCCATGAAATCGGGGGCGGGGCGGAATGACCGCGACGGGGGATCCGATGTCAATGCAGGATAGCGTGTCGGCCTTGACCTTCAACATCCGGTTCGGTCTTGCGGATGACGGCGCGAACGCCTGGCGTTTCAGGAAGGATGCCTTCCCGCCGCTGTTCGACCGGCATTCGGCCGATTTCATGGCCTTCCAGGAGGTGAATCATTTCCAGGCTGATGATCTGGCCGGCATCCTGGCGGATTATGGCCGTGTCGGGCAACGGGTTCCATCGCCGTCCTTCTGGCAGAACAATGTCATCTTTTATCGGCGGCCGTGGAGATGCAGGGCAGTTGACCATTTTTTCCTGAGCCCGACGCCGGACATCCCGAGTCGCTTCCGGGAGAGCCGCTGGCCCCGGCAATGCACCATGGCCCTGTTCGAGAGAGAGCAGCAAGAGATCATCTGCATCAATACCCATTTCGATTTCAACGAGGCGGTTCAGACGGCGAGCGCGGGAATCATTTTAGAACGCCTTTCCCGCCTTTCGACCACGATTCCGGCGATCGTCATGGGGGATTTCAACGCGTCCCCAGACGCCCCCTGCCATCCTGTGTTTGTCTCCGAGACCGGGGAATCGATCGGGGAAGAGAGGGCCGGGTTCCGGAATGCTTTCGCGCCGCCCTATCCCGCGACCCATCACGGCTTTTCAGGCGCGACCATCGGGGAACACATCGATTGGATCCTCTACCGGGGCGGACTGCGATTGAAGCGGGCCATGGTGATCTGCGACCGGTTCAGCGGCCGGTATCCCTCGGACCATTTTCCGCTGCGGGCCGAGTTCTGCTGGGACCCAGCCGGCGCGTGACAGGGTGGGGCGCGTTTGGCGGCGATGGCGGACGACGCTTGCGTCTTGCACGCTATGCGGCTTTGACAGGCGGCGTTGTGCTGCTGGCAATCGGTGGCAGAATCCTTCTCGAACATGGCGTGATCTAAAACGGCCGTTGTATGTCAGCCGTGCGTTCTCGTTCCAGCACCGGGAGCGGAAAACCGTCCGCGCGGAGGAAGCCGACGGGATCGAAGGTGTAGGGCGGCAGAGGCGATGTCCGGTCGTTCATCCGTCGGCTTGCGGCCTCACTGAAACCGATGGGAACCTTTCCGGGGGCGGCTTCCATAGCGGCGGCGCCCAGGGCCTGCACAAGAAACCGGGAAACCGCAACCAACGGGTTTTTCATGGGATATTCCCGGCTGATCTCTGAAAGTGCCTGATAGGTATCGGCCAGGATGACCGGGCGGCCTCCCTGGTATTCCAGGAAGAATTGCTTGATGCCCACCCGGAGCGCCGTGCCTTCGGCCCGGATGTACTGATCACAGACGGCCACAAGGGTGTTCCGGTTTCTGAAGACGGCGATCTTTTTCGTTTTTAGCCGCAATGGGATGCCGGTTGCGCACATGGCCGCCTGCTGCCACGCCCACTCCTCCCACCAGGATGAAAACGGCGCCCCGGCGCCATAGCAGGCAATGAAATCCGCATATGCCCCGGTCTCGAGGGCCATGTGCCATTTTTTCAGAAGATCTTCCACCGCAGCCTTGGTCTCTTTGGCGGCATGGATGGGCTGGCTTTGCAACGAATCCACGATGATGATGGGCGTTCGGTTCACGGTGATGAAAGGCGAGAGGGCCAGGAGATCGGCGTTTTCAACGGCGACGCAGCCGTTGGAATCAAAGGGTTTCAATGGCTTGTCCGTGCCGTGGAGCCATATGGCGCTGCCGGTGCGCAGGGCTATCCTGTCCATCAGATTTGGATAGTCGGTCGGGAACGCCTTTACGCCGTAAATGGGCGACAGGTGCTCGTCATCAAACTCCTGGTTGAAAAAATAGACGCCCTCAGGGGTCTTGGCGTCCCCTGATACGGTTTTGGGGCCGTAATTTTTTCCGGTGGAGCATCCCACGCGGAAAACCGGTTCCGGCTGGTTCTGCATGTCATACAGAACCAGGGATTGGCTCGATTTTTCCACAACGATGGCATAAGCGCCCGCGTCGCCGGGTTCGTGGGAAACAAAGACGCCTGGCATCACTGCCGTATCCGGAGCGCCCGCATTTGAACCCGCATCGGGATGACCGGCGTTCGTTCCGCCGGTATTCCGCGGGGGGATATTCCGGTCGGCCGGATAAGATGCCCGCGGATGGCTCTCCATCGGCGGCGGCGCGGCGCAAGCCACTACACCTGACCACAGCAGGCTCCAGCATGCCAGGATGGCCGTCATGTTCCGTTTTTTCATGAATCCTGTTTCATCTCCTCCGGAATCTTCTTTCGGCGGACCGTCACCGGATCCCCGGTCTTCGCCTTGAGGCGCTCTTTTGCGCTGCCCCCGCTCACGGCAATTTCAAGAATCCCCCGGCTCCCGATCAGGGCAAGGCAGGTTTTCCCATCCAGACGGCCGTAATTGCCGGACAGGCCGGGGATAACGACGCCGCCCACGAGGATTTCAATTGCCTCTCCCCGGCCTGTCATGGGGTCGATATGGCGACTTTCGATGTTGGTCAGGAGGTTGCCGAACCGGTCTGCGCCGGTGACCGTGCCGACAAACCCGCCGTCTGGGGCCGCTTGGGGCCGCGGGAGCGCAAGGGAGACCATTTCGTCGACCGGCATGGGCGGCCCCAGGTCTGCAATGGAAACCCCCCGCAGGAGATGGGCCGCCACCGGCGCCAAGACGTCCCTGCCATGGAAGGTGCGGCTGATCTCGGGGAGAAAAAAATCGGCGTTATGGACGCGGACCACGTTGTCGACGGATGCCCTGCTGAGCAGGGGGAAAAGAATGCCGTTGTCCGGAGCGACAAAGAAATGATCGTCCGCCCGGGCTGCCAGGACGGCCCGGTTTGTCCCCACGCCCGGATCGACGACGCAGACATGGACGGTTTTCCGGGGAAAATAACCATACGCGGCGGTGAGCATGCGGGCGGCCGAAGGGATGTCCCCGGGCGGAATGTCATGGCAGATGTCCACGATCGCCGCCGCCGGATGAATCGTCAGGATGACGCCTTTCATCACGCCCACATATTCGTCCACGGTCCCGAAATCCGTCAAGAGAGTGATGCAGTTCACGTCCCGGCCCTTTTCCTATGCTTCCCGGTCAAAAAGGGGGTCCCGCCGGCAGGGGATGGCCAGATGTTTGCAGGCGGCCTCGGAGGCCCTGCGGCCCGACGAGGTCCTCGTGATAAAGCCGATCTTGAGGAGATACGGCTCGACCACGTCCACCAGGGTATCGGTTTCTTCCTGAAGCGTCGCCGCAATGGCCTCGATCCCCACCGGTCCGCCGCCGTAAAACCGGATCACGGTTTCCAGATACCTGCGGTCCAGCGGGGTCAGCCCCATTTCATCCACCCCCTCCAGGGCCAGGGAGCGGATGACCGTCGGAAGGGTGATCACGCCGTCCGCGCGGACCTGGGTGTAATCCCGGACCCGCTTGAGAAGGCGATTGACGATGCGGGGGGTCCCCCGGGAGCGCCGGGCCAGCTCCGCCGCCCCGGAATCGTCGATGATCACGTCGAGCAGGGCGGCCGACCGCTTCGCGATGGTGACCAGGTCTTTTTCATGGTAGAAATCAAGGCTCCTGAAGATGCCGAACCGGTCCCGGAGGGGGGCGGACAAAAGGCCCACCCGGGTGGTGGCGCCCACGAGGGTGAACCGGCCCAGGCGGAATCGATGGCTCCTGGCATGGACCCCCTTGTCGAAAACAAAATCCACGGCAAAGTCCTCCATGGCCGGGTAGAGAAACTCCTCCACGTTTTTAGGCGTTCTGTGGATTTCGTCGACAAACAGGACATCCCCTTCGGACAGGTGGGTCAGGATGCCGATGAGGTCGCCCCCTTTCTCGAGGGCCGGTCCGGAGGTGATGGTGAGGCCGCCGCCCATTTCGTTTGCGATGATGTGGGCCAGGGTGGTCTTTCCCAGGCCCGGCGGCCCGTGAAAGAGGACGTGATCCAAAGGTTCGTTCCTTTTTTTCGCGGCCGACATGGCGATCTCCAGGGTTTCCACCACCTCGGGCTGGCCGACGTAGTCGGAAAGCTTCCGCGGCCTGAGGGAGAGGATCTCCGGCGCCTCATCCATGGGCAGGTCTTTTCTGGTGAGAATCCCCTCCGGGTCGGATGAATGCGTTAAGATGTTGCCGGCCATCGTCTGAATGCAAAGCCCCCTTCGCACAACTGACAGATCATGATTGATGATATTATTTTACACCATTTCCGCGATAGATTTCATCAAAAAGTTCTTCGGGGGTGGCGATGGCGCTGCTGCGCTCAAGGGCTTCGGTGATCATCTGCCGTGCCTCCGCGGTCTTGTGCCCAAGCTGGGTGACCAGGACCTCGAGGACCTTCTCGACGAATTTTTCGGGCATGTCGGATGTCGGCCCGCCCTGCCCGGGGGAGCGTGCAAATTTACCCATTTTCCCGCCCAAGGTGGCGATGATTTTCTGGGCGGTCCGGGCGCCGATGCCTTTGAGGTCCCGGAGAATGCCCGCGTTGTTGGACTCGATGGCTTCGGCGATATCGCTGATGGGGCGGGTGAGGGCCTTGACGGCCTTCAGGGGGCCGATGGCCTCGACGGAGATGAAATGCTGGAAGAACTCCTTTTCCGTCTCTGAGTTAAACCCGATGAGGATCGGGGCGGGCTGACGTTCCGTGTGATGGTAATAGATGAAGAGGGCGAGATCGTCGCCGATGACCATGTTTTCCAGGGTGGTCATGACAAAGAAGGGAAGGATGACCTCGTACCCCACATGGTTCACCAGAAGGAGAATGCGGTCTTCCTCTTTCCGGAAAAGGGTGCCTTTTAGATAAGCGATCATGGTGTCATCGTATCCGGCGCATCGGCCAGGCGGGCCGGTGACGCGACGTCATTTCAGGGGTGGTGCCTGAAGAGCCCGATGAGGGCCAGGGCCAGGGCGTCTGAGGCGTGAAAGGGTCGAATGGGGGCGGTCGCTCCGAGAAACCTCCGAACGGCCATTTCCAGTTGGGCCTTGTCGGCGGCGCCGTTTCCCGTCAGCACCTTTTTGGCTTCCCGGACCGGAACCTCCCCGACGGGAATGTTCGCCTGCCTGCCGGCAAGAAGGATGACGCCGGTGACCTTGCCGAGGGTGATGCCGGATTTTGGGTACCTGGCCAGGGAGAAGACATCCTCGACGATCATAAGGTCAGGCTTTTCAGCCTGGATGACCTCCGAGAGTCCGGCGTAGATAATTTCCAGCCGGTCTGTCAGGTCATGCTCTTTCTGAGTGGTGATGCTGCCGAAGGCGAACCGGTCCACCTTCATGCCATGGCCGCTGACAACGCCGATTCCCGTATCGGCAAGACCGGGATCGATCCCGATCACCGTGAGCATGAGGGGCGGCGGGCGCCATGGACGGCAGTGACGGAAAGGGGACGCATCAGAGGCTGCCCATCTTCTGGCGGGCGATTTTGGCTTCACTCGAATTGGGATACTTTTCGATCAGCTCCTGGAGGATCAGGCGGGCATTGGCCTTGTCCCCCATGCCGGCGAAGGCGAACCCCTGCTTCAAGAGGGCGGCCTGAACCTTGTTTCCTTTGGGATACTTTTCGATAACCGTTTGATACTCCAGGATGGCCTGCTCATATTCCTTTTCACGGTAGAAGGTTTCACCGATCCAGAACTGGGCGCTGTCCGCGTTCCTTGTTTTGGGGTACTGGAGCAGAAGCTTCTGGAAACCGTCCCGGGCGTTCTGGAAGTCGCCCTGGTCAAAAGCCTGCTTGGCCGCCGTGTAGAGCTCCCCTTCCGTGGCGGGGGCTGCGGCCGTCGCCGCGGGCGGCTGGGATCCCGGAGGCTGGAGGCCGCCGGGCATGG
>NZ_JBGSQX010000129.1:0-46950 GCF_041737845.1 Desulfococcus sp. | reverse complement strand
CCGGCCCTGGCCCGGGCCGACGTGGGGGTCGCCGTGGGCCGCGGCGCCGACGTGGCCATCGAGGCGGCCGACGTGATCGTATCCAGCGGCAATTTGAACGGGGTTCCCGCAGCGGTCCGCCTGAGCCGGGCCACCCTGGCGACCATCCGCCAGAACCTCTTCTGGGCCTTCTTCTACAACATCCTCCTCATCCCCGTGGCGGCAGGCGCCCTCCACACCGTCACCTTCCTCCCCGCCGCCGTCCGGGACCTCCACCCCATCCTGGCGGCCCTGGCCATGTCCATGAGCAGCGTCACGGTGGTGACCAACAGCCTGCGGCTTTATCGATCAAAGTTCTGATCTGCGAGATCCGGGAACCCTGGTGCGGGTGGATCGCGGACGACGCACCTGCTGTCGGCGAATCCGGTCCCGGCGGCCCGTGTTGACAATTGAAAATCCTTCTTTAGTTTAAAGAATTGACAACTGCGGCGCTTGTGACGCCCTGTCTTCAGGATGTGCGCGACCTCGCGTCGCCGGCCTGGTCTTACCGGTTCCAAAACGCATGGAAACGCGAGGGGAGGTGTCGGTTTTCCTTCCCCGTGGACGTCTGAAGTCCAGGCAGAATAAAAAACGCTTAACCCAAGGAGGAAAGCATGAACGCAACACTCAGGCTCTTGTCGAGGCTTCTAACGGGGACCCTGATGCTCGCGGCTTTTACGACAGCCGTGCCCGTGCCCGCGGCCGCGGATACCTACCAGGTGGACCCGGTCCACACCTACGTTCTGTTTCGTGTCAAGCATCTGGATATCGGCTATTCCTACGGCCGTTTCGGGGGGCCCGAAGGCGTCATCGAATGGAACGAGGCCGCGCCCGAAAAAAGCCGCGTGGAGATGTCGGTCAAGGCCGGCAATGTCGATACCGACAATGACAAGCGGGACCAGCACTTGCGGAGCGCCGACTTCTTCAATGTGGATCAGCACCCGGTGATCGCCTTCAAAAGCACGTCGGTGAAGAAGACCGGAGAGCGGACATTCGACGTTTCGGGCGACCTGACCCTGCTCGGCAAAACCCGTCCCGTGACCGTCAGCGTCCGGCAGACCGGGGCCGGCCAGGACCCTTGGGGGAAATACCGCACAGGCTTCGAAACGACCTTTACCGTCAAGCGGAGCGAGTGGGGGATGAACTTCATGCTGAACGGCGTCAGTGATGAGGTCGTTGTGACCGTGAGCGCCGAAGGGATTCGGCAGTAGACCGGCGGTAGAACAGATTTGTCCATTGTCCGGCCCGTTCCCGCCGACGGAGAACAAACCGGGGCCAGGATGTGAATCCGTTGCCGGGGAGAGAAGGGGGAGGCGCCATTGAAGTCTGTTGATCCCGGTAAAATGAAAATCCGCCTGATGCTGGCGGTGAGCGCCTATCTTCTGGTCACCGCCGGCCAGTGGCTCCAGAAAGACCTTCACGATCGGCTGGACGCGGTGTTCGTCGACCGGCTGGCCCCCCTGCATGTTGTCTCCAGTACCGGCACCCCGTCTTCGGCGCACCCCGCGGGCAAGGACCCCGAGGGCGGCCGCGACCCCGTCGTTTATATAGACGCCAATTTCTACTATGACCGCTCCTACCATGCCCGGGTGATTCAGAACCTGGCCGCCCTGGGGACGACGTCCCAGTTTGTCGATTTTGTATTTGAGGAGAATCTCGGGGATGAGAACGACCAGCAGATGGTGGCGGCGGTGGCTGCCGCCGGCAGCGTCTACTTCGGGGTTTCATACGAATCCCTGAACCATCCGGCAGGCACGATCCGGGACCTCGGCAGCAAAAGCGTGATCGACTATATGGACCAGACCAAATGGTGGGTCGACGCCGCCGCGCCGCCCGATCATTTCTACATCGGTCATACCCCCCGGATGACGGCCTCCCGGCTCGCCACGGTCTCCAGGGGCAGCGGGTTTCTGAACCTTCCGGTCGATGCCGACGGCGTTCTCCGCCGGATTCCCCTGCTGGTCCGGTATCGCGGGGCGCTCTACCCGAGCCTGTCGCTCCGGGCCGCCTGTGATTACCTGGGCATTTCCCCGGCGGACATCCGGGTGGATCCCGGTGAAAACATCACCCTCCGGCGTGAGAAACTCTCTCCCGACGCCCCGCCCCGGGATATCGTCATTCCCATCGACGATTGCGGCCGCATGCTCATCAACTTTGACAGCCTCCGGACGCCCATCCCCCATTACAGCTACCGGGATATCTTCCGGGCTTTTGAAGACCCCGACACCTCCCTGCGACTGAAGCGGGAGTTGTCCGGAAAAATCGCCATCCTCTCCGAGAACATCGAGGCGGACATCAACATCCGGCCCGCGGCCGGGCACAGGCGGCTCACCTCGGGGGCCGTCCATGCCGTCGTCATCCGCAATATCCTTTCCCAAACCTTCCTGTGCCGGCTTTCGGACCCTGCCGGCGAGGCGGTCGAGATCGCGATGCTCATCGCCGTGTTGGGCATTTCCCTCGTATGGTCGTCCATCGGCCTGGTTCTGGGAACCCTCATGGTGTCCGGAGCCTATCTGGCGGGGGGCGTCTATGCCTTTTCCGGAATGCGGATGGTCGTTCCGTTTGTCGGTCCCATCCTCATGGCGGGTGTCGCCTGCACCCTGATTCTGATCGCCATGGCCGCCGAACGGGCGGTCCTGCTCACCCGGACCGAAAAGGCCAGGCAGCGGGCCGAACACGAACTCGATATCGGCCGCCGGATCCAGTCGGGCTTTTTCCCGACGACCCTGCCGGAGGCCCCCGGCTGGGAGATCGCCGCCCATTTCCAGGCGGCCCATCACGTGTCGGGGGATTTCTATGACGCCTTTCACCTGGAGAACCCGCGGTATGTGGGCGTGGTCGTCGCGGATGTCTGCGACAAGGGCGTGGGTGCGGCGCTCTACATGGCGATCTTCCGGAGCCTGGTCCGCATCCTCTGCCGCGCTTCGGCCGGCGATAACGGCGACCCCCGGCCCCGGGTCGACATCGATCCGGTCCGGGTGTTGAAACGGACGATCCGGTCCGTCAACGATTACATCGCCGTCACCCATGAAAAAGAGGGCATGTTCGCCACCATCTTCTTCGGCATCCTCGACACGGAAACCGGAGAGCTTTTCTACATTAACGGCGGGCACGAGCCGCCGCTGGTCCTTGGAAACATAGGGGGAACCACCGGGGTCAAGGCCCTTCTGATGCCCACGGGGCCTGCGGTGGGGGCCTACCCGGACATGCCTTTCGAGGTGAAAATCGTCCGGATCGAGCCCGGCGAGACCCTCCTGGGCTACACCGACGGCGTGACCGACGCCCGGAACCCGGCCGGCGCGCTTTTCACGAGGGAGCGTTTCGCCCTGAAAGCCGCCGCCGCATCCGGGGATTCCCCCGGCCGCCTCATCGATGCCGTCAAAACCGAGATCGAGCGCTTCACGGCGGGCGAGGCCCTCTTCGACGACATCACCCTCCTGGCCGTGGGGCGGCAACCGTTGGATGTCGATCAAATTCTCCATGAGCAAGGTGTTCAAAAATAGGGCTTGACAATCTGAAAGCGACAGCTTTATAACAAATATTATAACTGTTATAAAAATCGAACATCCAATCTCCGTTGGAGGAACGACATGTCGCTCAGAACCAAGGTCATCCTGTCCCTGTTCATCGTTTTTACCGCATACGCGGCCGTTGAATATATTGTCCAGCGCAGGTTTCTCATGCCGGCCTTCGTCGAACTGGAACGGGCCGCCGCCGTCCGGAACGCAGAGCGGGCGGTGGAAGCCCTCCAGCGCGAGGCGGAGATGCTGATCCCCTCGGCCGCCGACTGGGCCACCTGGGACGACACCTACCGGTTTGTGCTCGACGGGAACGCCGAATACAGGAACGCCAACCTGAACCTCAAGGCCCTGGAAAGCCTCAAGGTCAACCTGCTGGCCATCTACAACACCCAGGGCAGGCGGATTTGGGGCATGGCCTATGACCACGACGCCGGCAAAGAGATAGCCTTGGGAGAGCTGTCGGCAGACAGCATCGGTCCGGCCCACCCCTTGCTGGGGGCGGGCACGGAGGATACCGTGGCGGGGCTGTTGAATACGGACGCGGGGCTCTTCATCGTCGCAAGCCGCCCGGTGCTGACCAGCGGAGGGGAGGGGCCTGTCCGGGGCCGGGTGGTTGTGGGGCGCCTGCTGGATGAGGCCGCCATCGCCCGCCTGGGGCTCCAGGCCCGGGTCAACCTGAAGGTAGAAGCCCTGGCCCAGGGCAAAACAGCTGGGTCGGCATCCATCGTGAAGCGGGGTGCCATTGGATATCTGTCCGTGGCGATCGATGAAAAGAACGCCGTCACGGAGGCCCGCACCACCCTGCTGGATGTGGCGGGCACACCGATCCTGCGCCTCCGGGTGGATACCCCCCGCACCATCGTCTCCCAGGGGAGGACGACCCTCAACCATGCCGCCGTCTCCCAGGCGATCGCCGGCGCCGTCGTGCTGCTGGTCCTTTTGATCCTGCTGCGGCGAACCGTCTTCGATCCCGTATCGCGGCTCACCCGTCATGCCATCGCCGTTGGCGCCGAAGGAGATTTGAGTGTCCGCCTCGCCATGGACCGCACCGACGAGATCGGCACCCTCGCCCAGGAGTTCGATCGCATGGTGGGGCGTCTGGCCGAGACCCGGCAGCGCCTCCTCGACCAGTCCTACCGGTCGGGCGTGGCGGAGATGGCCAGCGGCGCGCTGCACAACATCGGCAACGCCATCACGCCCCTCGGGGTGAAGCTGATCGCCCTGAAACAGGAGTTGGCGCAGGCGCCGGCGGCGGAGATGGCCATCGCAGCCGATGAATTGTCCGACCCGGCCACCCCTGCAGACCGCAGGGCCGACCTCGCCCAGTTTGTCGAGCTGGCCGGCACGGAGCTGGCCGCCGTGGTCAGGCGCGCCTCGGGCGAACTCGATGCCATCCGCGGACAGATGGACCACGTGCAGATGATCCTGGCCGACCAGCAGCGATTCAGCCGGGCCGAGCGGGTACTGGAGCCCATCGCGCCCCTCCGCTTCGTGGACGAGGCGGTTCAGCTCCTGCCGGAAAACCTGCGGCAGTTCGTCCGGGTGGAGGTCGACCCGGGGCTGGAAGACGCGGGCCGGGTGCGCGCGGCTCGGGTCGCCCTCCAGCAGGTCGTCGGCAACCTCCTCATCAATGCCGCCGAGTCCGTCCGCGACAGCGGCCGGAAAGAGGACTCCGGCAGGATCCGCATCCACGCCGCTTGCCCGGATGCGGACAGCGAAGCCTTCGTCCATCTATGCTTCGAGGACAACGGGACCGGCATATCCGCGGAGCATCTTCCCCATCTCTTCGCGCGCGGCTTCTCAACCAAAAACCGGGGTTCGGGCATGGGCCTCCATTGGAGCGCCAACACCGTGTCGGCCATGGGGGGGCGCCTCTATGCCGAGAGCGCGGGAATCGGCCAGGGGGCCTGTTTCCATCTTCTCCTGCCCCTGGCTGACGCCGCAGCGCAACCCATGGCGGAGGCCGCATGAGCACTTCGAACAACACCGAAGCCCAAACGACCATCCGCATTCTTGTTGCCGACGACGAAGCCGCCATCCGCGACAGTTACAAGGATATCCTCCAACCGCAGCCTCCGCCGTCCGCAAGCCGGGGCCTGGACGACATGCGGGCGCGGCTGTTCGGCTCCCGGTCGGCCGCCACGGCGCCCCGGGATCGTTTCGACCTGACCTTCTGCGTCGGGGCGGAGGATGCCGTGCATGCCGTGAAGGACGCCCTGGCCGACGGCAGGCCGTTCAGTGTCGTCTTCCTGGACATGCGCATGCCGCCCGGGCCGGACGGCATCTGGGCCTCGACCCGGATCCGGGAACTGGACACCCGGGTCGACATCGTGGTGGTGACCGCCTATTCCGATATCGATCCGGAAGAGATCTCCCGGCGGGTGCCGCCCACCGGCAGCCTCTTCTACCTGCAGAAACCCTTCCACACCCACGAGATCCGGCAGATCGCGGGCGCATTGGGACGTCGCCGCCAGGCCGAGGACCGGATCCGCCAGCTCGCCTACTTCGACGATGTCACCGGCCTGCCCAACCGGGCCTTCTTCAAGGAGCGGCTCACCCAGGCCCTGGGATCGGCCCGGCGGAGCGGGCAGCACCTGGCCGTGCTCTTCCTGGATCTCGACAACTTCAAGCGCATCAACGACACCCTGGGACACTCCATCGGCGATCTGCTGCTGACGGAGGTATCCAAGCGCCTGATCATGAACCTGCGCGCCAGCGACGCCATCGCCATCGGCCTTCCGGTCCAGGGGAGCGAAAGCCTGGCCCGCTTCGGCGGCGACGAGTTCACCATGCTCCTGCCGGAAATCCGCCACGGCAATGACGCAGGGCTGGTGGCGCAGCGGGTGCTCGATGCCCTGGCCAGGCCGGTCATGCTGGCCGGCCACGAGATCATTGTCACCGGCAGCATCGGCATCGCCGTCTATCCCGAGGACGGGCAGGATGTGGAGACCCTGCTCAAGAACGCCGATATGGCCATGTATTTCGCCAAGCGGGAGGGCCGCGACGGCTTCCGGTGCTTCACCGAATCCATGAATTCCGCCGCCCTCAGGCGCCTGACCCTGGAGAAACACCTGCGCCAGGCCCTGGAGCGGGATGAACTGTCCCTCCACTACCAGCCCCAGGTGGATGTGGCCAGCGGCACCGTGTCCGGCGTGGAGGCCCTGTTGCGCTGGAGCAACGATGAATTGGGAGCAATCTCGCCGATGGAGTTCATCCCCCTGGCGGAGGAGACCAACCTCATCGTCTCCATCGGCGAATGGGTGCTGCGCACGGCCTGCGCCCAAGCCAAGGCCTGGCAGGATGCCGGCGTCCTGATCCCGCGGGTGGCCGTCAACGTGTCCGTGCGCCAGTTTGCTCAGACCGGGTTCGCGGCCAAGGTGGGGAAGATCCTGGAGGAGACGGGCCTCGATCCGTCCAGCCTCGAGATCGAGATCACCGAGAGCGTGCTGATGAAAGACGGCGAAATGGCCCTTACCACCCTCCGCGAACTCAAGGCCCTGGGGATCCAGCTCGCCATCGACGACTTCGGCACCGGATATTCGAGCCTTGCCTACCTGAAGCAGTTTCCCATCGACCGCCTCAAGATCGACCGGACCTTCGTCTGCGCCCTCAACACCGACCATCAGGACCGGGCCATCGCGTCGGCCGTCATCTCCATGGCCGAGAGCATGAACCTGAGCGTGACGGCGGAAGGGGTCGAAACCGAAAGCCAGCTCTGTTTTTTGAAATCCCGCCGCTGCGGAGAGGCCCAAGGCTATTATCTGAGCCGGCCCCTGCCCAGGGATGAGATTGCCGTATTCATGCGGAAAAGAGGCCTGGAGGGCACCGCGTAGAACCCTGCCCCGCGTGAAAAAATACGCCTGTTGAGAGACATGGAAAGATCCGGCGGGGAGCGGTTCTCCCGCAGCTTGAACTCCGGCCCTTCAGCGGCGCTACTCCGCCCGGAGTGCCTCGATGGGGTTCATGCGGGCCGCCTTCCGGGCCGGGAAATACCCGAAGACCACGCCCACGCCGCCGGAAAAGAGGAAGGCCCCCAGGACGATGCCGGGGTTGAAGACGAAGGGGATGCCCATGGCGCGGGCACCTATCATCGCCGCCGTGAGCCCCAGGACGATGCCCGTGAGACCGCCGAAGGCCGAGAGCACCACCGCCTCCACCAGAAATTGAAACAGCACGTCCCGTTCGAGGGCGCCGATGGCCAGCCGGGTGCCGATTTCCCGGGTCCGCTCGGTGACCGACACCAGCATGATGTTCATGATGCCGATCCCTCCCACCAGGAGGCTGACGGCGGCCACGGCCGCCAGAAGTCCGGTCATGACCCGGGTGGTGGCCGTGAGGGTGGCGACGATCTCTTTCATGTCCCGGACGGTGAAATCGTCCTCCTTGCCGAGGGCGATGCCGCGCCGCTGCCGCATCAGCCGTTCGATGTCGGCCTGGACCGTTTCCGTGGGAACCCCTTCCTTCGCCGACACCAGAATGGTGGCGACATCCGTGTTTCCCGCCAGGCGCCGCTGAAGTGCCCTGAGGGGGATCAGCACGGTGTCGTCCTGATCCATGCCGAAGCTGGATTGTCCCTTTTCCGCCAGGAGGCCCACGACCTTGAAGGAGATCCGGCCCAGGCGGACGGCGGAACCCACCGGGTCCGCGCCGCCGAAAAGCTCCCGTTTCACCGTGGCGCCCAGCAGGCATACCGCCCGGCCGGAGCGGATCTCGCCGTCGGTGAAGGCACGGCCCGAGGCGATCTCCCAGTCCCGGACCGTGAGATAGGCGCTCGTGGTGCCTGTCACCGTTGTGGACCAGTTGGCGTTGCCGGATATGGCCTGGCTGGACCGGCTGGCGGTGGGCGCCACGGCCGAAAGCCCGGCGATCTGGTTCGCGACGGCGGCGGCGTCGGCCACGTCAAAGGGCTTATCATCCGACCGTGCGCCCCCCGGCCCCCGGAAACCCTGGCCGGGGCGGATCTGGAGCATGTTGCTGCCCAGCTTCGTGATGTCGCTCGTGACCTTGGCCGTGGCGCCGTCGCCCAGGGTGACCATGGCGATGACGGCACTCACGCCGATGACGATGCCCAGGATGGTGAGGCAGGATCGCAGCACGTTGCGGCGGATCTCCCGCTGGGCCAGCATGCAGGTTTCCCAGAGCATCAGCTTGCCCCTCCCGCGCCGGGGTCGGTGTCGATCCGGCCGTCCCGGAACTGGATCCGCCGGCCGGCATAAGCCGCCATCTCCGCCTCGTGGGTCACCATGAGGATGGTAAGGCCCCGCTGCCGGTTGAAATCGGTGAGCAGCGCCATGATCTCCCGGCTCCGGGCAGTGTCGAGGTTTCCCGTGGGCTCGTCCGCCAGGAGCACCTCGGGCTCGCTCACGATGGCCCTGGCGATGGCCACCCGCTGCTGCTGGCCGCCGGAAAGCTCTCCGGGGGTATGGCCGGCCCATCCGCCGATCCCCACCGCTTCCAAAGCAGCAAGCGCCAGCTCCCGACGCCTTCGGGCCGGGACCTTCCGGTAGATGAGCGGCAGTTCCACGTTTTCCAGTGCCGACGTGCGGTTGAGGAGGTTGAATCCCTGGAAGACGAACCCGAGGTAGTGGCGGCGCAGGAGCGCCCGCTGGTCCCGCGAGAGGCTTCCCACATCCACCCCGTCGAAGCGGTAGACCCCATCCGTGGGTGTGTCCAGGCACCCCAGGATGTTCATGCAGGTGGATTTTCCCGATCCGCTGGGGCCCATCACGGCCACGAACTCGCCCCGGTCGATGGTGAAATCGACCCTGTCCAGGGCGCGCATGGCCGCAGCACCCCTTCCGTAAACCTTCGTGACCCCGTTGAACACGATGAGGGGGCCGTCCGCGGACGCTTCCTCAGGAGAATCCGTCATGATTTGCCTCCCAGAACCTCCACCACCAGGGCCTGCCCGGGTTCCAGAGCGCCGTCAACGATGGCGGTGAGCGTCCCGTCGGTGTGGCCGGTGGTCACGGCTACCGGCGCCGGCTTTCCGTCCTTCAGGATATGGACCCGCTGGCGCCTGGCATCGGCTTCCTCCGCGCCGGCCTGTCGCCTCGGGGTATGGGGCGGACGGGGCAGGAGGGACTGGATCAGCCCCCGCCTGGGGGTCTCCGTCCGCTGGGGCGGGGTGAACCGAAGGGCCGCATTGGGCACCAGGAGCGCCGAAGCCAGCCTTTCCACCGTGATGTCCGCCGTCGCCGTCATCCCCGGGCGGAGCAGCAGATCGGGATTGTCCACCGCCATGATCGCCTTGTAGGTGACGACGCCGTCGGTGTCCTCGGCACCGTAGCGCACCTGGGTGATGCGGGCCTGGAATGCCCGGTCCGGATAGGCATCCACCGAGAATTCGGCCTGCTGGCCCTCCTTTACCTGCCCCACGTCCGCCTCGTCCACGTCCACCTGAAGCTCCATCCGGGTGAGGTCCTCGGCCAGGGTGAACAATATCGGGGACTGGAGGCTTGCGGCAAAGGTCTGGCCGGGGTCCACGGCCCGGTTGAGGACGATGCCGTCCACCGGGGAGTAGATGACGGTCTTGGCCAGGTCCGCCTCGTCCTCGACGAGTTTGGCGGCGGCCTCGTCAATGGCGGCCCGGGCGGCGTCCACCTCCGCGACGGCCCGATTCCGGGCCGCCTCTCCGGTCTCCAGGACCTCCATGGACGGGATCTTCCCGCCGGTGAGGCGCCGGGACTCGCGGTACCGCGCGAAGAGCTTTTCCTTTTCCGTCCGGGTCGCCTCCGCCTGCCGCAGCTTGGCCCGGGCCGATGCCAGGGCCGCCCTGGACTTCATTACGGCGGCCCTGAACTTGGTGTCGTCCAGCCGGGCCAAGGGCTGGTCTTTTGTCACCCGGTCGTTGAAGTCGACCTCGACGGTCGTGACGATGCCCGACAGCTCGCTGCCCACCTCCACCTCGTTGGTGGCGGCCAGGTTCCCGGTGGCCGTGACGGCGACGACCAGCGGCCCCCGGGTCACGGGCAGGGTCTTGTAGGCGACGGCCTGGGCCTTGTCGTTCAGACGCCATATCCAGACGCCCGCGGCAAGGACCAGGAGGAGGGCGGCGGCCCAGATGAACCCGCGTGTGAGGAGGCTTCGGGTCGCGCGGGAGCCGATCCCCAGGGTAGCTTCAAGGGATGTTTCCGGAGTGCTTTTCATGGATGTCCATTTCCGTGATGCGCGTAAGGGCGGCGTCGGCCGGGGGCCTGCCCCGCGTGGCCGGCCAATGGGGAAGCTCTCCCCCTGTTCCGACGCATATACGATGAAAAATGTCTTACCCCGTTTCGGTCTTTTTTGCAAAATGCTGGTGCGCCCATATTAGGAAATGTCGGCGGCGGGTGCGGTTTGGTTACAGCCGCGCGGAAGATTGCGGGGCCTGATGGGGGAATCGGTGCCGTGCGGTGGGAACATTGTAGGGGCAGGCCCCCGTGCCTGCCCGGGGGGTATTTCAAATGGGGACCTGTAGGGGCGCACGGCCGTGCGCCCCTGCGAGGGCATCCCGGATCAGCCCGTAGAGGACAAGCAGTTCGTCACCCGGGGCCGGGTCGGCCGTCCATATCCAGGCGACATCCTCCGGGGCCACCCCGAGACGCGCGGCCGTCTGCCGCGCCTGATGCCAGGTGGGCACCCACACGAGCTGTTCGGCCATCGCCTCCGAGCTGCCGAAAATGCTGATGAAACGGGGGAGGCTCAGAACGAAGTAGACCCGCAGGGGGAAAGGGGAGTCGGCCTCGATGCGGGCCTCGGGATCCCAGACAAAGCACCCGACGTGGGGCCGCCACGCCAGGCCGCGCTGCTTCATCTCGCGGGCCAGTTCCAGATGGGCTTCGGTGAAGGGAAGGGGCGCCATATCGGTTGCCGGATCAAAGGGAATCGGTTTCATCGGTCTCTCCTTGAGGGATCTGCAAGGTTTCGTTTTGCCGCGGGATTCAGGTAATGGCGGACCATCTCTCGTGCGGTGGCGGTCGCGGCCCGTCGGATCACGGGATAGAGGCGGCGGCAGTCGGCCATGTCCAGGCGCCGGACCACGGCATCCGTTTCAAGCTCGTCCCGGGTATGGGGATAGGGGTCCGCCGTCGCCGTGATCTCCTCCTTGGCGATCAGCTTGCTGTAGATGAGTGCGCGCCCGGCCAGCAGGTCCTCCTCCGGCAGAACGCGGTCCGGGTGGAACCGGTAGAGAAGGGTGAGCAGGTCTCCGGGGCCGTAAAGATGGCGGCGAAAGCCCATGCCGCGCACGGCGTCCGCCATGAGGAAGGTCACGCTCAGTTCATGACCCGGGGGAAGCCCGTGCCTCAGCTCCCGGAAGAGCGGGTAGTGCATCTGGCCGGCCTCGATGTAGAAGGACCCGCCGTCCGCCAGGGCCGCGACAATGGCCCCGGCCCGCATCCGTTCGCGCAGGGCAAAGCGGTCCGCGTCGGACCTGGCGAACCGCTTTACCGCGGTAACGGTCTCCTCGAAGGTGCCTTGGACCGACACCTCGTAGAAGTCGATCAGGGCGGCGGTGGCCTCCCGCTCCGCGGCATAGACTTGATGCAGGTCCGTTCCCGGTTTCAGGTCCGCCGGACGGCCGCCGTCTGCGAAGTGCTCGTGGATTTCGATCAGCCTCTCCAGGAAGGGCTCCACCTGGTACAGCCGTTTTCCGGCGCGGTGAAGTTCTCGCAGGATTTCCGACATGCGCCTGCCGAACTCCGGGTACTCCAGGTCCAGGGTCTCCAGATAGGCGTCGATGCCGAGCCGGCCCGACAGCATGGGTTGGAACCCTGGATCGGGCGGCTCTTCGAGGATCACCGCGTCGTGGCGCGCCATCAGCGCCTGGGCTGGGGCAACGGCTTCGGGCCGGTGGTTTGACAGGACAAGGGTCGCACGGGATCTCATGCAGCAGCCTCCGGTGGATTGAGGTTGATAAAAAACCTAACATAATCATGAAACGATCAAAGCCGCCCGCCCGGAAGAGGCCCCGGAAATCTCTGCTGGTCGGCAAAGCGTGCCTCGAAATGAAACGTCTCTGCTGTTGCCGCCGATAGCCGAATATACTATAGACACAGGAGCGCAACACCGCAATTGCAAAGACGCGATCCCCTCCGGGGAAGGAGGCATGGGTATGGCAGCGGAAAAAATTCTCCGGCTCGTCCTGGGGGACCAGTTGAACCTCCGGCACACCTGGTTCCAGAAGCCCCGGAGCGACGTGGTGTACGCGATGATGGAGGTCCGGCAGGAGACCGATTATGTCCGGCACCACATTCAGAAGGTGGCGGGGTTTTTTGCCGCCATGCGTCGTTTTGCCGCAGAGATCGAGGGTCTGGGGCACCGCGTGCGGTACCTCCGGCTGGATGACCCCGAAAACGCCCAGAATATCGAAGAGAACCTCCGGGCGATGATCCGGCAGGAGCGGTACACCCGCTTCGAGTACCTGCTTCCCGACGAATACCGCCTGGACCGGCAGCTTGCGGCCGACGCCTCCCGGCTGCCGGTGCCCTCGGCGGCGGCCGACACCGAGCATTTTCTTACGGAGCGGGACGCGGTCGCCCGCATGTTTGCCGGCAAAAAACGCTTCCTCATGGAGTCTTTCTACCGGCAGATGCGCAGGCGCCACGATATCCTGCTGGAGAACGGCAAGCCCGCGGGCGGCAAATGGAACTACGACTCGGGCAACCGCAGCCGCTACGACGGCGCCGTGCCGATTCCCGCCGCCATGGAATTCGAAAGCGACGTCACCGACATCGTCGAGATGATCGAGCGCTGCGGCGTCACCACCCTGGGCCGGATCGACCCCAAGCGTTTCATCTGGCCCGTCACCCGATCCCGGGCCCTGGCGCAGTTGGACGAGTTCGTCCGCCTTCGGCTGCCGCATTTCGGCACCTACCAGGACGCCATGACGACCCGAAGCGGGTCCCTGTTTCACTCGCGGCTCTCCTTTGCCCTCAACACCAAGATGCTCCACCCCATGGAGGTGATCCGGGCGGCTGTCGGGCGGGCTGAGCAGGCGTCCGGCCCGGCCATCGGCATTGGGCAGTTGGAGGGGTTTGTCCGCCAGATCCTGGGCTGGCGCGAATTCATGCGTGGCGTCTACTGGGCGAAGATGCCTTCATACGAAACCCTCAACCACTTCGACCACCATGCGCCGCTTCCAGGCTATTACTGGACCGGTGACACCCGCATGGCCTGCATGCGCGCGGCCATCGCCCAGTCCCTCGAACAGGCCTATGCCCACCACATCCAGCGGCTCATGGTGACGGGCAATTTCGCCCTCCTGGCCGGCGTCCATCCGGACGCGGTGGACGCATGGTACCTGGGCGTCTACATCGACGCCGTCCAGTGGGTGGAGATCGTCAACACCCGCGGCATGAGCCAGTTCGCCGACGGCGGCATCGTGGCCACCAAGCCCTATGTCTCGTCCGCCAACTACATCCGGAAGATGAGCGACTACTGCGACGGGTGCCGGTACACGCCGGCCAAAGGCGCCGGGGAGGGGGCCTGCCCCTTCAACAGCCTCTACTGGGATTTTTTGCACCGCCATCGCGCCAGGCTCGAAAAGAACCCCCGGGTCGCCATGATGTACCGCACCTGGGACCGGATGAAGCCGGACACCCGGGATGACCTGCTCACGCAGGCCCGGGCCTACAGATCCCGCCTGGACGACCTGTGACGGCGAATGTCGACTCGTATTGCCCGCACCGGCAGGCATGGTTACTTTTCTCTCAACTTTTATGGATTCCATCAGCTTGTTCCGGAGGCCAGACATGAATGGAAAAACAGTTGTGGTTGTCGGCGGGAGCGCCGGCATCGGATGGGCCGTTCTCGAACGCCTCAGCGGCGAGGGGGCTCAGGTGCTGCATTTTTCGAGGTCGGAAGGCCTCCGGTCGGAGCTTGCCGGGGTTCGCCACCGGACTTTCGACGCCGTCAGGGACCCGTTTCCGGCGGAGGCGCTGCCGGAAAGGCTGGACGGCCTGGTCTACTGCCCCGGCAGCATTCGCTTGAAGCCCTTTGCCAGGATTACGGCGGAGGAGTTTCTCGAGGACTTTGACATCAATGTCATCGGCGCGGTCAAGGTGGTCCAGGCCTGCCTGCCGGCCCTTAAAAAGAACCCGGACGGCGCCGCCGTCGTTCTGTTCAGTACCGTGGCGGTGCAGACCGGGATGCCGTTTCACGCGTCCATCGCCTCTGCCAAAGGGGCCGTCGAGGGCCTGACCCGTTCCCTTGCCGCCGAGCTGGCCCCCCGCATCCGAGTCAACGCCGTGGCGCCGTCCCTCACGGATACGCCGCTGACGAGCCGGCTGCTGGGCGATGAAGGCAAGCGCAAGGCCGCCGGCGACCGTCATCCCCTGAAACGGGTCGGGTCGCCTGAGGATCCGGCGGGGGCGGTGGTTTTCCTCCTGGGAAATTCGGCTTCCTGGATCACCGGGCAGGTACTCGCGGTGGACGGGGGGATGGGATCCATACGGCTGTTCCAGTAGCCGGCCGGTCCGAAGGTGATCCACCCAATTCTCCGGCAGTCGGACGGGGCCTAGGGAACCGATCCCTCCAGGTGATCGCGGGTTGCGAAGGCGCATCGGCATGTGTTACTGGATGCACTTTCAACAGGTGTGCAACCCACGACAAAGCCCGCCGTCCGGTATGGCGGAAGCGGAAACAAACGGTGATGTTTTGATGAAATCAATCGGCGCAAGGCTCCTGGCGGTTCTGCTCATCGGCGCGGCGGCCGCCCTGGGTTGGATGATCTTCAGCCGGATTCAGGAACAGGGTGCTTCCAGCGCACGCAATGAAGCCGCGGACCCCACCCCGGTGTCGGCGGCCCCGATTACGCGCGGCCCCATCGCCCTGCGGCGGACTTTCAGCGGCACGCTGGCGGCCCATGCGATGTTCGTGGCCGCCCCCAAGGTGAGCGGACGCATCGAGCGGATGCTCGTCGATCTCGCCGACCCTGTCCGGCGCGGCCAGGTCGTCGCCGAACTGGACGATGGGGAGTATATCCAGGCCGTGGCCGAGGCCCGGGCCGATCTGGCCGTGGCCCGGGCCACCCTCGCCGAGGCGGGGAGCGCCCTGGAGATTGCCACCCGGGAGCTGCGCCGTATCGAGACGCTGCTCAAGCGGGGGGTTGCGTCGGATGCGCAGATGGATACGGCAAAAGCAGGCCGGCTCGCGAAACAGGCCCAGCTCGAGGTCGCCAGTGCCCAGGTGACCCGAGCCCAGGCATCCCTGGAGGCGGCGAACATCCGGCTCGGGTACACAAGGATGACCGCCGAGTGGTCGGGTCCGGACCCGGCGCGGGTGGTGGCCGAGCGCCATGCCGGCGAGGGCGACACGGTCTCGGCCAACACCCCGCTGCTCACCATCGTCGACCTGGATCCCATCACCGCGGTCATCTATGTCACCGAGAAGGACTACGCGAGCCTGCGGCCCGGCGAGGCCGTCTCCCTGACGACGGACGCCTACCCGGACGAGGCCTTTTCCGGGCGGATCGACCGGATCGCCCCCGTCTTCCGGGAGGCCACGCGCCAGGCGAGGGTCGAACTGACGGTGGAGAATGCCCGGCAGCGGCTCAAGCCCGGCATGTTCATCCGGGCCACGGCGGTGCTGGAGAGCCTGGCGGACGCCGTCATCGTTCCGGATCGGGCGCTCACCACGCGTGACGGCCGGTCCGGGGTGTTTGTGGTGAGCGGGGACGGCCGGTCCGTCGCGTGGCGGACGGTGACGGTTGGCATCCGGGAGGGGGAGCGGGTCCAGGTGACCGGCGAGGGGCTGTCCGGACGGGTCGTGACCCTGGGCCAGCATCTTCTGGAGGACGGCGCAGCCGTCACCATCGCCGACGGGATCACCGGCCCGGCCGCCGCCGGGGAGGAAGCGGGGCGTCCATGAACCTGCCCGGCTTCAGCGTGAGACGGCCCATCCTCACCACCATGGTGACCCTCATCATCGTCATCCTCGGGGCGGTTTCCCTGAGCCGGCTGCGCATCGACCTCCTCCCCGACGTGGAACTGCCCACCGTCACCGTCCGTACGGAGTACGAAGGGGCGAGCCCCGAGGTGATGGAGCGGCTGGTCACCCAGGTCATCGAGGAGATCACGGCCACAGTGCCGGGCGTGGCGGAGATCTCATCGACCTCCTCCGAGGGCAACAGCACCATTCGGGTCAGCTTCGTCTGGGGAACGAACATCGACACCGCGGCCCTCGACGTGCAGGGCAAGATCGAGGACCAGATCGGGAGCCTGCCCGAGGAGGTGAACCGGCCCCGGGTCACCAAGTTCGACATCGCCCGCTTCCCCGTGGTGCTCCTGGGCGTTTCGAGCACCCTCGATCCCATGGAGCTCACGGATCTCATCGAGGACCAGGTCCGGTACCGCTTTGCGCGCATTCCGGGCGTGGCCCAGGTGGACATCCTGGGCGGGTTCGACCGGGAGGTCCGGATCGAGCTGGATCCCGGCCGCATCCAGGCCCTGGGCATCCCGCTCAACCGGATCATCGACGCCGTCGAGAACGCCAATATCGACCTCCCGGCCGGCCAGCTTGAGCAGGGCCTCCACAAGGTCACCCTCCGGGCCCCCGCCGAGTTCACCAGCCTCGACCAGATCCGCAGCACCGTCATCCACCGCAGCGACGGCGCCGTGGTGACCCTGGGCCAGGTCGCCGACGTCAGGGACACCTATCAGAAACGGACCCGAGTCATCCGGGTCAACGGGGAGCCCGGCCTGCGGGTGGCCATCCGCAAGCAGGCCGACGCCAACACCGTCGAGGTCGCCAAACGGGTCCTGGCCGAAATCGAGGCGGTCAACGCGGCCTTCCCCCGGATCCGGATCGTCCCGGTGATCAACCAGGGCAACTTCATCGAACGATCCATCGCCAACGTCGCCCGGTCGGTGCTTTACGGCGGCGGGCTGGCGGTCGCGGTGCTCCTTTTTTTCCTGCGCAGCATCCCGAGCACCGTCGTCATCTCCCTGTCCATCCCCATCTCCGTCATCGCGACCTTCACACTGATCTACTTCGGAGGGCTCACCCTGAACCTCATGACCCTGGGCGGTCTGGCCCTGGGGGTCGGGATGATGGTCGACAGCTCCGTGGTGGTCCTGGACAACATCGTCCGGCGTGCCCAGGAAACTCATGAACCGACTGCCATCGCGGCGATCAACGGCGCGCAGGAGGTCGCATCGGCCATCACGGCGAGCACCATCACCACCCTGGTGGTCTTTCTCCCCCTGGCCTTTGTCCGGGGCGTTTCCGGCATCCTCTTCCAGGAATTGGCCTACGTGATCATCTTCTCGCTGATCTGCTCCCTCCTGGTCTCCCTGAGCCTGGCGCCGATGCTGGCCTCCCGGCTTCTCGGGTCTCCCCGGCGTGCAGGGCTGCGCAGTCCGCGGGCGGACAGATGGCGCGCCGCGGCGGACGCCTTCTTCACCGGCCTCGACAACGGCTACCGGAGCCTGATCCAGTGGGTCCTGAACCACCGTCTCCTGACCGTCGGCGCGTCCGCGGCCGCCTTTTTTGCGAGCCTGATGCTGGTGCCCATGATCGGGACCGAATTCCTCCCGCCCAGCGACGAAGGGGAGGTGCGCGTGACGGGCGAGATGGAGATCGGCATCCGGCTGGATCTGCTCGATCAACAGGTCCGGCTCCTGGAAAAGATCGTTTACGCCGCCGTTCCCGAAACCATCGCCTCGGTGGCCAGCATGGGGGCATCCGGGTGGCGGCCCGACCAGGCCTCCCAGGGGGAGATCCGCCTCTCCCTGGTGCCCGCCTCCCGCCGGAAACGGTCCAACGTGGAGATCGCGACGGACCTGCGGCAGCGGCTGGCCGGCCAAATCCCGGGCATGGTCGTCCGTACCTTCGCGCCCCAGGGGCAGATCCTGCTGGAGCGGCTCCTGAGCGGCGGAGGCCAGGGGCTGACCATCGAGATCCGGGGGTTCGATCTGGAGATCCTGAACGCCTTGAGCGAAAAGGTGGCGGCCGCCGTGTCGGACGTCCCGGGCATCGCGGACCTCGACATCAGCCAGGCGGCGGGGGTGCCCCAGATGGAGATCCAGGTGGACCGCGCCAAGATCGCGGATCTCGGTCTCACCGTGCGCGACGTGACCGAGGTGCTGGACACCGCGGTGGCCGGTTCCCGGGCCGGCGAGTATCGGACGGGCGGCAATTCCTACCGTATCTTCGTGCAGCTCCAGGATGTTGAAAAACTCTCTTTGGATGAAATCCTCGACTTCACCCTGACGGCGGCGTCCGGCGAGCCGGTGGCCCTGAGAAACCTGGTCGCGACCCAAGAAAACCGGGGGCCCGTCGTCATCGACCGGAAAGGCCAGCAGCGGATCGTGACCTTCAACGCCAACGTGACGGACCGCGACCCGGGCTCCGTGGCCGGGGAGGTGCAGGCGCGCCTGACCCGGATCCCCCGGCCGGTGGGGTATGATCTCACGGTGACCGGCAATTTCGAGGAGCAGCAGAAGGCCTTTCGCGACCTGATGCTCTCCCTGGTCCTGGCGCTGGTCTTCGTCTACATGGTGCTGGCCTGCCAGTATGAATCCCTGCGGGACCCCGTGATCGTGATGGTGTCCGCGCCGGTGGCGGCGGTGGGGGTGCTCCTGACCCTCTTCCTGACCGGGACCACCCTGAATCTCCAGTCCGCCATCGGCTGCATCATGCTGGGGGGGATCGTCGTCAACAACGCCATCCTGCTGGTGGACCAGGCGTCACGGCTGGTCCGACAGGGGATGGGCGTCCGCGAGTCCGTGGCCGAAGCCGGCAGGCGAAGGCTGAGACCCATCCTCATGACCACCCTCACCACCATCCTGGCCCTGGTGCCCCTGGCCCTGGGCATCGGAGAGGGCGCCGACGCCCAGGCCCCCCTGGCCCGGGCCGTGGTGGGAGGCCTCACCGGCTCCACCGTGATCACCCTGGTGCTCATTCCCGCGGTCTACTCCCTCTTCCACCCGGACCCCGAAGGAGATGCCCCTTGACCCCCCGCCGCTTCGGATCGCTATGGTTGACGCTGCCGCTGGTCTGGGCGGTGCTGGCCGGCGGATGCATGCCGCCGGACCGCTGGCCCGCCCTTCAGCCCGATTTCGACCGGGCCGCCCGCCGGGACGAGGGGGACCCCGTCGTGGTTCCCGATGCCCTGCAGCCCCGGCTCGCGCGGGAGCCCGCATTTGAACTGCCCGATGAAGGCCCCATTGCCCTTTCCGTGGAACAGGCCCTGATGGCGGCCCTCCGGAACAACCGGGATCTGCGGGTGCGCGAACTCAACCCCGTGATTGCCGGCGCCTTCGAGCAGATCGAGCGAGGGGCCTACGACGCCGAGGTGTTCGGGGAATTTGAATACAACGAGGAGGAGGCCAGCGAGGTCTCCAGGTCCACCGCCACCCAGTTCGGCGTCGAGGGGCGGGACACCGCCGCCGCGATGGGAATCCGCCGGCAGCTTCCGACGGGAACGCGCCTCGAGGGCTCCGTTTCTCAGGAGCGCAGCATCTCCAACCGCTCGCCGGAGCAGCAGGTCGCGCGGCTCGGACTGAGCGTCACCCAGTCCCTGCTCCGGGGGTTCGGCCCGGCCGTCAACCTGGTGAGCATCCGCCAGGCCGAGCTCGACACCGTGGCCAGCATTCATGAGCTGAGGGGGTTCACCGAGGCCCTCGTGGCCGATACGGAGACCGCCTACTGGAACCTGGCCCTGGCGGCGAAGGAGATCGCCATCTTCGAGCGGTCCCTGGCCGTGGCCAGGCAGCAGCTCGACGAGGTGGCGCAGCGCATCGAGGTGGGCATTCTGCCTGAGGTGGACGCCCCGGCCGCCCGCGCGGAGGTCGCCCGCCGCGAGCAGGCCCTCATCGATGCCCGGAGCCAGCTTACGGAGCGCCGCCTCAGGCTCCTGCGCCTCATCAACCCGGAACCCGACGAGCTGCTCGACCGCAGCGTCGCTGCCGTCACCGAACCGTCCATTGTTCCCATAGCTGTTTCGGATCTCGAAGACCGCATCCGGCTTGCGGAAAAGCTGCGGCCCGACCTGAACGAGGCGCGCCTCCGCCTGGAGCAGAACCGCCTGGAAACCATCGTGACCCGCAACGGCCTCCTGCCCATGCTGGACCTGTTCGTGGTGCTCGGCAAGACCGGCTTCGCCGACACGTTTTCGGATTCGTTTCGCGAGATGAGCGGGGACACCTACGATTTCGCCGCGGGCGTCAGCCTGCGCCAATATCTCGGCAACCGGGCCGCCAAAGCGCGCCACGAGGCGGCCCGGGCCTCCCGCAGGCAGTCGGCCGAAGCGGTGGAAAACCTCCGGCAGCTGATCCGCCTCGACGTCCGCCTTGCCGCCAACGAGGTGGAACGCACCCGGCAGCAGATTTCGGCCTCCAGGGTGACCCGCGAGTTCGAGGAGCAGACCGTCCGGGCCGAAAGGGAGCGGTATGCGGTGGGCGCGAGCACCGCCCTGCTGGTGGCCCAGGCCCAGCGGGATCTTCTCGTCAGCCAGATCGCCGAGGTCCGGGCCGTCGTCAACTACCGCATCGCGCTGGTATCCCTCCACCTGGCCGAGGGCAGCCTGCTCGAGCGTCGGGGGGTGCGGATGGCCGGCGGGGAAACCCCGTGACCCCGGCCGGGACTATGCGTGGATGCCGTAGAAGAAATAGAGCATGGTCATGACCACCGCGATGAAAATGAGCGACATGCCGGTGCCGGCCCGGACGTAGTCCTTGACGCGGTAGCCGCCCGGCTTCATGATCAGGGCGTTGACCTGGTGGGTGGGCAGAATGAAGGTGTTGGAGGCGGCAATGGCCACCAGCAGCGCCGCCATTCGCGGATCGGCGCCGCACTGGAGGGCCATGTTCATGGCCAGGGGGATCATGAGGACGGTGGCCCCGACGTTGGAGGTCACGAGGGTGAAGAAGGAGGTCAGCAGCCCGATCACCAGGAATAAGATGAGCGGCGTCAGAAAGCCCTGGAGGGCGCCGGTGATGGCGGTGGAAAGGTACATGGCCGCGCCGGTCTTCTCAAAGGCGAGCCCTAACGGGATCAGCCCCGCCAGCAGAAAGACCGTCATCCAGTCGACGCTCCGGTAGGCTTCATCCAGGGAGAGCACGCGCGTGAGGATCATCCCCACGGCGCCGGTGAGCAGCGCAATGGAGAGCTGGACCTTGAATCCCAGCGCAAGGACAAGGGCAAGGACCAGGCAGCCGACGGCAAATCCCGCTTTTTCCGGGTGCTGGATCTCCCCCTGAACATGCTCGGTGAAGGCCAGGTCCGGCTTTCTCTGGAGGATATGGAATTTTTCCCACTCCCCCTGGAGCAGGAAGGCGTCTCCGGGCTGAATTTTGGTTTCCGAGATGTCTTCGAGCTGGACCTGGTTCTTGCGGTACAGGGCCAGGGGGTTGACCTGATACCGTTTCCTGAAATAGACCTCGTGGAGGGTCTTTCCGACCAGCTCCGACCGGGGCGTGACAATGGCCTCGGTGATGCCTGCAACATCCGGGCTCAGGACCTCGTTGAGCTTGTCCAGTTCGTCGCAGAGGGTCCACCCCATGTCCGCGGCGAGTTTTTCCGCATGCTCCCGGTTGCTGATGAGGCCGACCACGTCTCCGGGTTCGATGATGTCGGCCCGGGCGGGCACGGTCACCTTGTAGCGCCCCTCCCGCTTGCAGATGCAGATGACGGTGGAATGATAAAGCGGTCGGATCCTGAGTTCGTCCAGCCGGCGGGTCACAAAGGTTCTGGGGACGTGGAGCTCGTAGGCCCTCTGGATCTCCTCACCATAGGCGCATTCGAGATCGTTCTTCAGGATGCAGCCCGAGGTCTCTTCGCAGTTGACCTCCGGCAGGACGGTTTTCCCGAAAATCACGAAGTAGAGAATCGCGGACACGACCAGGGCGATCCCGATGGGCGCGACGCTGAAGAGCCCGAAGGGTTCGAAGGCCTTTCCCTCCAGGACCGCCGCGCTGCCGGACCACCAGGCGGCCATGAGGTCGTTGAGAAGGATGAGCGGGCTGGAGCCCACGAGGGTGACGCATCCGCCGATCACGGCGCAGTAGCCCATGGGGATCAGTATTCTCGAGATGGGCACATTGAGCTGCCGGCAGATCCGGTTGGCCGCCGGAAGGAACAGGGCCGCGGCGCCGATATTCTGCATGAAACTGGAGATGAACGCCACGGTCCCGGCGATCAGGGCCATGATCCGTCGTTCGCTCTTCCCGGCGAACCGGATGATGTGGCGGGCGAAAACATTCATGACCCCGGTTTTGTCCAGACCCTCGCCGATGATGATGACCGCGATAATGGAGACCACGGCATTGGAGCTGAGCCCGCTGATGGCCATGGACGCTTCGATGACGCCCGAAAGCGGCAGGAGGATCATCATCAGGAGCCCGACCATGTCGACCCGGAGGATGTCAAAGATGAACAAGCAGGTGACGCATATCAGAAAACCGAAAACGATGATCATGTCTGACGTCAGTGCAAGGGGCGCTGTCATGGTCTTGTCATCCTCCAGGGCTTCAGGCGCAAAGTGCGAAAATCCCCCGGCTGCCCGGTTACCCGCCGATGATTTCATTCAGGCCCTCGATGATGAGGGCCATTTCTTCATCAGATACATTTGCCAATTTATTGCCAATACGTTTTACGGAAAGTGTGCGGATCTGGCTGATTTTGACCCAGGACGGTTTGGGAAGCTTGGATGCTGAAAGTTCCAGAGTCAGGGGAAAATTTGCTCGTTGGGGCTGACTTGTGATCGCTAACGCAATTACAGTTCCTGAGCGTTCATTAAATACGTTTTGGCTTAAAATGAGAACAGGGCGCAAGCCGCCCTGTTCACTGCCGATAACGGGGTTTAAATCTGCCCAGTAAATATTTCCCCTCAATATTCCGGCCATTCTTCCATCTCCACTGAAAAACCCTCTTCCGCGATAGATTGCTCCAACTTTGGATCAAGTTTGGCACACTCCTGGGCCAGGCGGGTTTTTCCAAGACGAACCAGTTTCTCTGTAACCGCTTCCTGGATGGCCTTGCTCCTGTTCTTGAAATATTTCGATTTAACAAGAATATCAATTTGTTTTAGTATCTTGTCGTCTATTGTGATTGCAATTTTGGATGCTGCCATTTTTATCACCTCCAGTATGACGATATATCATACCGGAGCGATTTTCAAGCATTTTTTAGATGGGTTAACACCGGACATTCCGTCAGGCCGTGTGCTGAAATTGCTGATGAGACTCTCGCCGGCATACCGCCTGAAAACCGGTCTGAATCAAATTCAGACGCCAATCGGCCGGCGATTCGAGGGCAAGGGTACAAGATCTGCGATGCAGCGCGGCTCATTTTTTCATCCAAGAGTTCGCGGCACCCAAGCATTGAGATGCAGTCGCGCTTTTTCACTCCGCGATCCGCTGCCGCAAATTGATCCGCGAAGAGGCAGTGCTCTGGAACTTGACATCGGCCTTGGACGTGTCTTTCCCCAGAATGCGGGCGAGCGTCGCCTTCACCGTGGCTTCGTCATCGTCGAAGTCGCCATGGTGGACGGAACGGGATGCATCGGCGGAGCCGGTGGGCGCCGTGTTGGGGGAAAGCAGCCAGGCCGTGTCGCGTTGGACGGTGCCGTCGAACAGCTTGCGGAGTTCCTCGTCAGCACGGATGAACTTCTCCATCCCCAGGATGGCATCGCCGCTGGGCCGGAAGACGGGAACGCGCGGCTTATCCTCGAAGGCGTTGGATACCAGATAGAGCAGGGATTTGTTGTAGATCCTGGCGCAGTTGTCATCCCGCTCCGCCTTGTCGGTCAGCGTGAAGAGCGTGAACGTGCCGATGCCGCCAAGTTTGAGGGCCGGCAGATAGGACTCCTTGAACAGCTTGGTTGTGCAGGCGGGGGCCCACAGCGTGCAGGTCTGGATCTTCAGGCCCAGACCGTTGACTTTCGACGCTGCCAGGGGGCCCTTTTTGATGCGGCCCGTCGCGCTGAGGTACTGTACCAGGGGGGCGTGGAAGATGCTGCCGGCGCTATGCCCGACCAGATGGATTTCCATCTCCGGGAACCGCGCTGCCATCAGCGCGATCTCGTCCGCCGCCAGGCGTGCGCCGCCGCCGGCCGTGGTCGTGGCCCGAAGCGCGTTCTCCTTCATCTCGTCCCATGCCGCCTTTCCGGTGAACAGGCGCGCAATCGGCTCCAGGGCGTCGTCCAGGCGATCCAGCATGAAATCCTTTGCATCATCGATGATGCCCTCCGGGCGCCGCCGGCTTGCCGCGTCCTGGAGCATGTTGGTCAGGGTCGACCAGTAATCGCTCTTCCAGATGAATGCCAGGGGATAGCACTCTGTTTCCACCATCACCTTCCGGTAGTCGGACACCCGCTGGATCGCCGCTTCCTCCCCCACCAGCCCGCCGTGGGCATAGAGCACCAACCGTTTTTTCTTCCATCCGTCGGTGATGCGCGGGAAGTCGTTGCGTAAAATTTCCCGGACCAGGTCCGCCGACGTGCCGATATCGCCCCGGTCGTCAAGCTGGCCGTCGTTTTTCAGGCTGATGACATGCGGGCGGATCTCGTTGTACTGGTAGGCTTTGGACCGCACGGCACCGGCGGCAGACAGCCCGGCCGACCGCGTCGCTTCCGGAAGGTTCACGGGCACGCCAAGCCGGGCAACCCACACGTCGGTGCCGTTGGCAAGCCAGTCTTCATAGGAGACGTGGGCGAATCCCTCGCTGCCCCATTTCGTGCCCCAGGAATTCTGAATCCAGAACCCGTCCTGGTCATAGGCGACGATGGCAAAGGCGTGGCCGCCCAGGCTCCCCTCCTCGAAGGGAATGCGGCCGTCCTGCCCGGCATTTTCCCAGCCGGTATGGACATTGGCGCTGGCGTAGAGCACCCCGACCTCCGTAATGGCGGCGTGCATGGCGACCAGGCTCTTGTGATTCACCCGGAAATACGCCCCCAGGGGCCGCCGCGCGGCATCGACCGCCATGTCGTGACTCAAGACCTGTGGCGCGCTGGACCCTGCCATCCAGATTCCGTCGGCGCAGACGCCGTGCTTGTACCACCCCTTCATCGCGCCGCGGCAGCTCGATCCCTCATAATCCTCGCCGGCCCACTCGTCGTAGCGGCGGGCCATGGCATAGAGCATCCGCGGGCTGACCAAATCGGTATCGGGAACGATTTTCCGGACGCGCAGGAGGTAGTGGGCTACGGCGGCAAGGCCATAGCCCGTGCAGGCACCCTCACGCCCCTGATCGAGAATCGGCGTTTTTGCCGCGCGATAGTCCGCCAGATCGCGCCGCAGCGGCACCTCGACCAGGGTTGGTACATACATCTGGTCCCGGAAATCGATGCCGTCCGGGCGCGCGTTCAGGACGCGGGGCACACCGCCGCCGGCAGCCTTGGCAACGGCTTTGGCGGATGTCGGCTTGGCCGTTGTGCTTCCCTTGGTTTTTGGTGTTTTGCGAGTCTTTTTTTCCATGTTCCGCCCCTTCTTTTTTGATGTTGAAACACAGATCCATGACACATGGCACGTCATCCAAAAGGTTCGCCCGGCATGGGCGTTGATTCTTGCCTTCGGCCATCGGCATCAGGGTTTCGCGTCGGCCCTGTCCCACGGTTTGTTCGCCCAGTCCGGCACCCGCACGGTCTCCTTGGTCAGTTTGTCGATGGGGATGTAGGCCTTGATGTCGATGACCGGGGTCTGGTCGTAGGCGTCGATCTCGTCGATGTGGATGACGTTGCCCTCGATGCCCGTGATCCGGCAGTGGGTCAGGGCGATGAGATTGGGCCGCAGGGGGGAGTGGGTGGCGAAAACCCCGGTCAACGGGTTGGTCTGGTCCCTTCTCGGGTGGACCATGAGGGTGCCGCGCATCTCCGGGGTGTCGTTCTGGTTGAACCAATAGAGCACCGTGATGTGGGAGAAGCCCTCCAGGCCGTCCATGGCCTCCCGGTAGGCTTCCTGGATCTCGATCCTGGCGGCGTCGCCCTCCTTGTGGATCGTTCCGATGGGGAAAATCTGATAGGATTCGGTCATGCCCCTTCCTTGATGCTTGAGCTTCGGCCGTTACTGGTTTTTATCCATCTTGTCCAGTTCGTCGGTCTTCATGGTGAAGCTGTGCTCCTCCCCGGGAAACCGCCGGTTTTTCACGTCGTCGGCGTAGGCCGAGATGGCCGATGTGATGGTGTCGCTGATCCTGGCGTACTGCTTGACGAACTTCGGGGTGAACCGGTCGAAGAGGCCCACCATGTCGTGGATGACCATCACCTGGCCGTCGCAGTGGACGCCGGCGCCGATGCCGATGGTGGGAATCTCCACCGCCTCGGTGACCATCCTGGCGATGGGCGCGGGGATCGCCTCCAGAACGACGGAGAAGCAGCCCGCCGCCTCCAGGGCCTTGGCGTCGTCGATCAGTGCCCGGGCCGCTTCGGCGCTCTTGCCCTGGACCTTGAAGCCCCCCAGGGCCGAAGCGGTCTGGGGCGTGAGGCCGATGTGGCCCTGGACGGGAGTGCCGGATCGGACGATGGCCTCTGCCACCGGGGCCATACTCCTGCCGCCCTCGAGCTTGATGCAGTCGGCCCGGCCTTCCTTCATCATCCGGTTGGCGTTCTCCACGGCCTTTTCCACCGAGACGTTGTAGGACCCGAAGGGCATGTCGGCCACCACCAGGGCGCTTTTGACCACGCGGCTCACCGCCTTCACGTGGTGGATCATCTCCTCCATGGTGACGGAGATGGTGTCCGGATAGCCCAGGACCACCATCCCGAGGGAGTCCCCCACGAGGATCATGTCGATGCCGCCCCGGTCCACGAGCAGGGCCCAGGGGTAGTCATAGGAGGTCAGCATGGTGATGGGGGGGCCGGTTTTTTTTCTGGCCTTGATGTCGACGACGGTCGTTTTCTGTGTCATGAGGGCTCCTTTTCGGGAATCGGTTGCATGCAGCGCGGCGCCGGGGATCTTTCCCCGCCGGACGATACGAACTCGCGGCCGGAAGGCCTGGCGCGCGGAGGTAAGCTCTGCTCGAACAGGCGTCTCCTCCGGCGGGGAAAGATCCCCGGCACCTGCCTGTTGTGCCGGGCCGGGGTCGGTTGATCTATTCGATCCGATGATCGGCTGTGGCCTCCAGGGCCGCGATCATCTCGGACAGGAACTGGTTGCAGGGAGTGGCCACGCCCAGGGCCGCCCCCTTGTCGACGATGGCCCCGTTGATGACGCCCACTTCGGTCCGGGCGCCCCTCAGGATGTCCTGGAGCATGCTGGCCCGGTTCTCGGCCGTCTTCCGGCAGACCTCCTTTACGTGGGCCAGGGGGTCGCCGTAGGGCAGGGCGATCTTGAGGCGCTCCGCCACGGCCACGGCTTCGGCCACGGCCTGGGCCATGAGGATTTCGCACGCGGGCGTCGCGGCCAGAACGCCGTTGGGGACCCGCAGGATGGCCGCCAGGGAGTTGATCCCGACATTGATGACGAGCTTGCCCCAGATGAGGGTATCGGGGTCCTCGGTTCGGGCCGTGTCGATGCCCGCGTCCCGGAATGCGGCGACAACCTCGGCGACGCCCCGGGTCTCGGGAGACGCCCCGGCGATGAAGGTGGGGCCTTTCCCGGCGTGGCGGACATGCCCCGGCCCGATCATCGTGCCGCCGTGGGAGGTCACTCCCACCAGTGCCCGGGCCGGCCCCAGCACCCGGACGATCTCATCCAGGTTGCCCAGGCCGTTCTGCAGGGTCAGGGCCATGCCTGCCGGCTTCAGCAGGGACTTCGCCTCCGCTACCGCGTCCCGGGTGTCGGGGGACTTGGTGAAGACCACGGCCAGATCGAAATCCGGGGCCAGGGTGTCCGGGTCGGTGGTGCCGTGAAGCCGGAAAATCTCCCGGGTCCCGCCGGCCCCCTCGACGGTCAGGCCGTTTTCCGCGATGGCGGCGATGTGGCGTTCCAGGGGGTCGACGAGTACCACATCCGACGTCGAAGAAAGCATGGCGCCGAAAATGGAGCCCATGGCCCCGGCGCCGATAATCACAATGCGCATGATTTCGATCTCCATTTAATCCTGAATCAAAAAGAGCCGTGCGTATCCCCTCGCCGGAGGAGACGCCTGTTCGAGCAAGGGTTGCTTTCGCACCCTACCCCGGCGGCCGCGAGTTCGTATCGTCCGGCGAGGGGATACGCACGGCGACTCATGCCTCGATATTTTCTTCCGTCAGATCTGATGCAGCGTCAGGGGCCTTTCGGCCAGCTCCGCGTTGGCCGACTTCAATTTCTCCTCGCTGGAGATTACCGCCACGGCCTGGGGCCTGGATCCGCCGTCAAAGTACCGGTCGGCCGCGGCCCGGATCTGATCCGGGTCCACCTCCAGAAGGCGGGCCTTGAATTCCCGCCGCAGGTCGTCGTTCAGTCCAACGAGCTGCCGGATGAATGCCTTCCGGGCGGCCGGCCCGGGCGGGTCGGGCTTGTCGATGTCGGAGCAGACCTGGAGGATCGCCTCCTTGACGTCGTCGTCCGTGAATCTGCCACTCCGGATGAAGGGGCCGGCCTGGTCGTAGACCCGGAGGGTGTTGACGACATGGGGGTCCCGGTAGGAGCCCAGGCAGAACAGGCCGTCCTCGGGGTTGTAGATGGAGAACCCGCCGTAGGCCCCGCCCTTTTCCCGGATCTCCCGGTGGAGATAGAGGCTGCGGAGCATCTTGCCGATGACGGCCAGGGCCGGCGCGTCGGGGTGCCCCATGGCCGCGGTTTCAAAGCTCCTGGCCACGAACGAGACCGCCGTCCCAGTGCTCCAGCCTTCCCGGGGAACCGCCCCCGCCGGGGCCACGGCCTCCGGAGCGGCAAAGCCGCCGCCGTTCCGATCTTCAAGTCCCGCGATCAATCCGGATACCGGCGAAACCGCCGCCGCAAGGGCAGAATCCTCCCCGACCAGCGCGATCTTGAGGTTCTTCCGGGTGAAGATCGCCCGGCCGATGGCCACGAGCCGGCCGGAAATCTCCGCCAGGCGGGTCTCCGTGAGGTCCTCGGTGAGGTCTTTGATGGCCCTGAGCTGATGCACGCCCTGCCAGGTCTCGCTCAAGGCCCGGGAGACCGAGAAGTTGCGGGAGGCGAGGGAGATGGCCAGGCTGTGCCCGTTGCGGACGATCATCGATTCCATGTTGGCCCGGTATTCCAGGAAGAGCGTTTTGAGCCGGGCAAGGTCCGCAAAATTGAAATGGTGGAGCAACTCCGCCAGGATGTCGAACATCTTGTCCTGGTTGCGCACGAGGCACTTGCCGCTCAGGGTGACAAAGGGCAGGCAGGCCCGTTCCCCGCCGTACCGGGTCCGGGTGTGGGCCGAAAGCCCGACCCCGCCCGTGACCATGTCGAGCAGGCGGGCAAGCTCCGCATAATCCCTTTTTGCGGTGCCGATTTTGGGAAAGGCGTAGCAGAAAAAGGGCACCAGCGGCACCAGGTCACCAGAAACCCCGGCGACGCCCGATGCGGCGGTGAAGTAGAGGATGCCCGACGTGGGCTGGGCATACCATGTCACGGGCCCCGGGCCGAAAGGGGACGCCGGGGCCACGGTCTGGATGGACGGGGGGATGTCCTCGATCTCCAGGGTGGGGAGCACCGAAAGGTCTTCCTCGGTTTCCTGGAGGGCCGTCAGGGCTTCCTGGTCGGCTTCGATGCGCGCCAGCTCGGTCGGGGTGAGGCCCTCCAGGATGCGCGCGAGCTCCGCGGCCGTGCGGGACTCCTCGGCATGGGCCATCTTCTGGTCCGGCACCAGGGTGAAGAGGACCCGGTGGGGGTTGTCGGTCAGGAAGCGCCGGATGGCCTCCTCGAAGACCCTCTCCGCGGCAAGGGCCGCCTTGAGCCGGGACAGGTCATCGTCGAAACGGAGGCTCCGGACGGGGTCCGCGCCGTGGAACCAGGGGGCGGAAAATGCCAGCATGAGCTTGAGCCCGTAAGGGTAGGGGCTGTTGGTGACCTCCTTGCGGTGGAATTCGAGCTGGTGGATGGCCGCCTCGATGAGTTCGCCGTCGATGCCCGTCCGGACGAGCTCCGTCAGGGTGTTTAGGATGATCCCCTCGATGGTTCCGGCGTCCCCCGCCTTGACGTCTTTCAGGCCGCAGGCGAAGAGAGTGTCCCGGTTGTCGGCGTCATAGCCGGTGCCGTCGGCGAGGGAAGAGCCCAGGCCGGAGTCGATGAGGGCCTTCCGGAGCGGTGAGGCCGCGTTGCCCATGAGGATCTCGCCCAGGAGGGAGAGGACCAGCACATCGTAAGCCGACTGGATGTCCGCCGTGAGCCAGGCAACGCTGACCTGGTATTTTTTCTCCGGGTCCTCGCTCGGGGAGAGGGGATAGGGGTACGAAACCGTTTTGGGCGCCTGCCAGCGCGGCTGGGTCGGCACGTTGGTGCCGGGATCGATGCGGCTGAACCGGCCGAGGACCTTCTCCTGGATGAAGGCGAGATGGTCCGTGAGGGGAAGATCGCCGTAGGTGTAGAAAAAGGCGTTGCTGGGGTGATAGTGGCGCCGGTGGAACGCCGCAAGCTGCGCGTGGGTGAGCCGCGGGATATCGGAAGGTTCCCCGCCGGAGTTGTTGCGGTAGGTCGTGTCCGGATACAGGGCGTTCATGAGGGAGCGCACCATGACCTGGTCGGGGGAGGACATGGCGCCCTTCATCTCGTTGTAGACCACGCCCTTGTAGACCAGCCGGCCGCCCTCCAGTTCCAGGCGGTGACCCTCCTGCTTGAAGTTGAGTTCGGAGAGTTCGGGGTAGAAGGCCGCATCCAGGTAGACGTCCATGAGATTGTAGTAATCCTTCCGGTTCTGGGTGCAGAAAGGGTACATGGTCCAGTCGGATGCGGTGAAGGCGTTCATGAAGGTGTTGAGGCTCCGTTTGATCATGGAAAAGAACGGGTCCCGCACCCGAAATTTCTGCGAGCCGCAGAGGGTGGTGTGTTCCAGGATGTGGGCCACGCCCGTGGAGTCGGTGGGCACCGTCTTGAAGGCCACGCTGAAGGTGTTCTCCCGGTCGTCCCGGCTGATGTGGACGTGTTTTGCCCCGGCGGGGCCATGTTCCAGCGCGATGTAGCGCGCGTTGATCTCCGGCAGATCGACGATGCGGCGGACCTCATGGTCGCCGATGCGATCGCCCTCCTTTACCTCCGGGTGCCGAAATTCCGTTTGAGAGTTCATGGGCATTCCCTCGCTTCCCCCGGTGGGGCTGCCTTCCAGGCCTCACCCCCGGGGGACGATATAGGTTCCGCGGTTGATCCGCTCGATTTTTCCGATTCTGTGCAGCCGGTAGATGATGTTTCGGAGCTTCTTTTCCTCGAATCCGGTGATGTCCTGTATTTTGGCAAAATTGACGCCGTCTTTGAAATCCTCTATCACCGAGAGGACCGCGTCCGAAGCGGCCTGGCTGCTGCCGGACTTGGGCTGGGGACGTCTCACGCGGCTGTTTTCGATGTCCTGTTTGATCAACTGCTCCAGGCGGTCGATCCTGGCCATCAGCCGATCGACGTCCTTTTTGGTCGGAATGCTGTACTCTCGCAGGAATATTCTGACCAGGGCGTTGAGATTGTAGTTTCGCTTTTTTTTGACGGCCATGGGAGATCCTTCCCCGATACCCCTAGTTACGATAACCATTACGGCAGTGGATACAATGCCGCGGTTCGCCGGCGCACGGGCGACCTATGCCCTTCGGGGCGGCGCGGCCGCGGGCGTTTATCTATCCTGATTGCAGGATAAGATATGCGGTTGCAGGGGGAGAATTACTTGAAACGAAGTCAAAAGTCAATATAAAGCATGGAAATAGATATAAAAAATTTAAAATGCCGAGCGGCTTGGCCTAGATAAAGAACCACGGTTGAAAAAGGGCGGCATTCGTGGTAGTCCCCTGTCATGACGTCACCGGTATCCCTACTCAAGGCATGGAAGTTGCGGCCCAAGAAGCAGCTGGGCCAGAATTTCCTGGCGGACCCGTCGATCCCCAGGATGATTGTGAACCGCGCCGGCATTTCGTCGGAGGAGATCGTCCTGGAAATCGGGGCCGGGTTGGGCGCCCTCACGGTGCCGGCGGCCAAGGCCGCGAAGCGGGTCTATGCCGTCGAGACGGACCGGGGTCTCATCGACCTGCTCCAAACCGAACTCCTGCTCTACAAGGCCGACAACGTGACGGTCCTGACCCGGGACATCCTCAAGTTCGACCTCGCGGATTTTGTCCGGCAGGAGGGGATCGACCAGCCCCTCGTGGTGATCGGCAACCTGCCCTACCATATCTCCTCCCAGATCGTCGTCCGCCTCATCGAAGGCCGCAGGTGGATCGACCGTGCCGCCATGATGTTCCAGAAGGAGCTTGCCCGGCGCTTCATGGCCAAGCCCGGGGGCAGGGATTACGGACGGCTGTCGGTGATGCTGGCCTACTGCGCGGAGGTCCGGTCCCTGGCCGAGGTGCGGGCAGACCTGTTTTTCCCCAAGCCCAAGATCGACTCCGAGGTGATCGAGGTCCGCTTCCGGAAGACAATAGAGCATCCGGCTTCAGACGAAGCCTTTCTTTTTCAGGTGGTCAAGGCGGCCTTCGGGCAGCGGCGCAAGACGCTCCGGAACGCCCTGGCCGGAAGCGAGCTTCACATCGCGCCGGAGGCGGCCGGCCTGGCCCTGGATGCGGCGGGGATCGACGCCGCCCGGCGCGCGGAGACGCTCTCCGTCCGGGAGTTCGTGGCCTTGAGCCACGCCCTCGGGGAGGCCCGCAGCGATCTCGAAGCCCTTGCCGGATAATCTACATGCTCTCGGCGACGGTGACCGTCCGGTCGCCCAGCATGTTGACGTAGCTGCCCATCTCGTTGTCGTACCAGCCGTAGATGACGGCCTGGGTGATGGGGATCCTCACCACCGTATCCGTGAGCATCTCCCGGACCCTGGCGTCCAGACCGGGGATGCTGCCCAGGTCCATGGTGACCTCCGCCGTCCGGGTGTGGGTTTCATGCCCTTCGATGACGGCGGCGGCCCTGGGGCTGCCGATGATGTCGCCGGAGACGTTCTGCTGCTCCGAGAAATGGAGATAGTTTCGCGGGTCCTGATGGGCCGTCTGACGGTAGATCTCGTTGATGGTCTCGCGTCGGATGGGGTTGCCTGCGGGCTCCTCCTGGAAATTGACGACCAGGATGACGAGGGATCCGGAGCTGGTGGGGATTCGGACCGATTCCGCGATGAAGCCGATCTCCTCCATCTCGGGGATGACGAGGCGGAGCGTCTTGGCGGCCCCCGTGGAGGTCAAAATGATGTTGTTCATCACGCTGCGGTTTTTCCGGAGGTCGCCCGCGCCTGCGCCCGGGAGCCGGTCGAGCACCTGCTGGGAGCCCGTGGCCGCATGGATCGTGGCCATGGACGCCGAGAGGATCTTCCTCGGTCCGAATATATTGATCAGCGGCTTCATCATGTGGGCCAGGCACGTCGTGGTGCACGAGGCGTTGGAGATGATCCTGTGGCGGCGAGGATCGTAATCGTGATCGTTGATCCCCATCACTGTGGTCACGGCGTCGGCGGGCATCTCCTGCCGCTGATCCTTGATCTTGAAGGGTGCGGAGACGACGACCTTTTCGGCGCCGGCCTCCAGGTGACCGCGGACGGACCCTTTGGGGTGGTCGGCGGGCAGGGTGGGATCGATGAACTGGCCGGTGGTGTCGACCACCAGCCGGACCTCTTGAGCCTTCCAGTCGATGGCCTGCGGGTTTCGGTTTTCCAGCAGAAACCGGACCCGGATGCCGTCGATGACAAGGGTCTGGTTCGGGTTGTCGATCTCCTGGATCACGGGCCTCGCGCCGCGTCCGTAAAGGTAGTCGGCCAGAAAGCCGTAGGTGGAGTCCCGTTCCACATAGTGGGCGATGTCCGCCATGGATTTGCCGACCGGCCGTCCCAGGTTGACGACCAGTTCGTCGAAATGCTTGCGGGCGACATGATGCCAGAGGGTCAGTTTGCCGATTCTTCCCATTCCGTTGATCCCCAGCCTCGATGAGCTGCTGTCCATTTGACTCCTTTCCGAATTCGACGGTTCTCGCTTCGAACTCTGATGCACTATGTTTCCCTGACTTTCATGAACCCTTGATACACCAAGCCTTCATGGCCGTCAATACTGACGAAATCCCCGGATTCGATGTGCACCTCGCCGAACTGGGCGTTCCGTTCGCTCTCGTTGCAGACCAGATTGACGCAGCCCACCACACAGGTCTTCCCCAGCCGGTGGGCGACCACCGCGGCATGGGAGGTGACGCCGCCGCGGGCCGTCATGAGGCCGTCGGTGGCATCGATCTCCTGGATGTCGTCCGGGACCGTGTCGCCCCGGATCAGGATGAGGTTCGTCTCGGGCTCGACGGTCCGCCAGCGGTCGATCTCTTCCAGGCTGAAGACGGCCCGTCCGCTCATGGCTCCGCCGCTGACCCCGATGCCGCTGCCCAGGAAAAGCTTTTCCACGGCCGTATCCTCCAGGTCGAAGGTGAATACCTTTTTGCGCTCGCGCATGGTCATGTTCCGGCTCTGGAGGATGTAGAGATCCCGGGTGTGTGGGCTTTCAAAGGTGAACTCGATCTCCTGGGGGCTCCACCCCTTTTTGTAGATCAGCTGGTTGGCCCACGCCATGAGGGCCTGATAGATTTCCGGGAAATGGGTCTCCAGGGTGATGTCCGTATCCCGCATCTCGTTTTCCTGCTGGATGATGGAGATGGGCAGCGTTGCCACCAGGCCCGCGACAACGTCTTCCCCCTGGTTGCCGATGGTGAAGTCCCCCCAGAGGCGGAGATTGTCCTCGGACCACTTGGGGTTGTGGGTGAAGAAGACCCCCGAACCCGAGGATTGGGAGGCGTTGCCGTACACCATGCTCTGGACCGTCACGGCTGTCCCCCAGTCGTCGGAGATGCCGATGATCTTCCGGTAGGTCTTGGCCCTGGCCGACTCCCAGGAGTTGAGCACCTTCGTGATGGTCAGGAGGAGCTGGGCGAAGGGGTCTTCTATGACCTCGATGCCCTCGTCCAGGATCCGCTGTTTGTAGGCCAGGGCGAGCTCCCGCATCTCATCGCCGCTGAAGCCCCGCTTGACCGCGATTCCCTTCTGCTTTTTGAAGAGCCGCATGATTTCGTCGAAGTCGTTGCGCTTGAGGTCGAAGGCCATGCCGTAGCACTGGAGAAATCGGCGGTAGTTGTCCCAGGCAAACCACTTGTTTCCCGTCTGCCGGGCGATGCCTTCGGCGATCTCCTCGTTGATGCCCACGTTCAGGAAGGTGTCCATCATGCCGGGCTGGGAGATGGAGGAGCCGCTCCTCACGGAAAAGAGCAGGGGCTTTTGGGTGTCCCCGAATTTTTTCCCGGCCTGCGCCTCGATCAGGCGGATATGTCGGGCGGCCTGCTCCTTGAAGTTCTGATCGGCCGGGGGATAGGAGGCGATGACATCCCGGCAGCGGAAGACCTCGGTGGTGATGATGAAGCCGGGCGGGGTCTGGAACCCCAGCTCGTTCAGCTTGACCAGGTTGTTCCCCTTGTTGCCCAGGTGAATGATCCCCTCGGCCGACTTTTCGGGATCGCGGATGGTCGTCATGGCGCGCTGCGGGTTGTAGTTGAGCAGCAGCCTCAGCTTGCTGTCCGGAAGTTTGTAGGACTGGTGAAACAGGGTGCTGAGGATCCGGCTCAGGAAGAGGTCCAGTTGGCGGAGGCCCAGGGAGAGCGAGATTTTTTCCCGCAGAAAAAGCTCGGAGATCCAGTGCTGGCGCTTTTCCAGGTCGATTTCGGCGCAGGGGGGGAGGTATTTTTCCAGGATCTCGTCGCGGGACAATCGTGAGATGATCCTGTTGAGATTGTTCTCGTGGGTGTTGTTGAAATAGTCGTTGATGACGTTGGAGACCGACCGGGCAAACCCCCTGAAGATGTCGAGGTACTGGGTGAAGGTGAACCCGCGCGTCTCCAGGGAATGCTCCAGAAGCTCCATCTGGTTCTGGAACTCCACCGAGGAGATGCCGTCCAGCTTCAGGGCCCGGTCGAACAGCTTCAGCAGTTCATGGATGCGGTAGAAGGTCTCCTTGGTGATGAGGCTCAGGTCGATGTTGTCGACGATCTCCTCGAAACAGACATTGGCGACCGATTCCACCCGGAAGGTCAAGCCCAGGGCATTGAACTTCATCTCGTGGTAGCTGCCGTACATGGAAGGGATGTCCACGGTGATGTGGCGCTTTTTATAGATATCCTCCCGGATTTCGAAGGTCTGATCCGAGAGGATCAGGGCCTTCAGCGCCTCCAGGCAGTCGAGCAGCATGGCCAGTTTTATCGAGAAATCCTTTTCGAGGAGCGCCGTTTTCAGGCCTTCCAGGCCGGGAAACCCGTCCGTCTTGAGCTGCGCGAGGTAGCTGCCGATCTCCTCGCAGACCTCGGGCTCCATGACCAGCGAGTATTTCTGGTGAAGCAGCCGGTAGAAATGGACCGCCAGGGCTACCCGTTCCTTCTCGTGCTCCCGAACCGGGGGGAGGTCTGCAAGCAGGGTGTCGAGGTCGGTTTCACTCTGGGAGAGGAGATCCCCGGGGAACCGGAGTCCTTTTTCCTGAAGGTGGCAGAGGATCCGGTGAACCTCCGTCACGTATGGACTGGAGGGGTCGATCTGCTCGAAGATGCTGGGCGGCACGAAAGGCTCGACATGCCCCTTGTCCTGCGTCAGCCAGAAGCGGAGCATCGCTTCGATGAATCCCACCACCCGGTTGCTGCTCTCCACATGGGTCTGTTTCCGGAGAAAGTGGATGAGGGGGTCTTTCCGGTGGGAGATTTCGTCGATCCGCGTGGAGATGTCCCTCAGGTCCCCCTCGGCCCCGATATCGTTGAAATAGACGGGAAAGAGCCGGGCCAGCTGCTTGACCAGGTTGTAGACCGGCCCGATGTCGCTGTTCAGCAGTGCCGTGATGTCGCGGGGGAAGAGATCCGTGTCCTTGATGAAGACCCCGCCCAGGGAAAGATGGATGATCAGGTCCGAGAGCAGGCGGGTGGACCATTTCGGATTGAGTTCGATCAGCTCCAGCCAGGTCCGGATGTTCAGGATATGGGCGGGATTGACGCGGATCTGCCAGTCATTGCCGACCCCGCGGATCATCGGGGCCTGAAATCCCAGATCGCTGACATGCTTGATGAAGGACTTGACCAGGTCGATGTCGTCGGTCTTGTAAATCCCTTTTCCCATGTTGAGGACGCAGGAGAGGGCGGTCTGGGGGAATTCGTGGGTCCGTGTATCCAGAATCGAGAAGGTGTCGTTGATCAGTTTGACGAGGTAGGTATACTTCCCGTTGCTGATGAGCCAGCTGAGAGTCCGGTTGATGTCCCTCAGGGCCTCCTCGTGGATGAGGGCCAGGCCCGAGATGTTCATGATGTGGAACAGGAAGATGACCTTTCTCCGGTTGCCCTGGCCCTGATCCTTACCGGAGTGAAGCAGCTTGTAGGGGATTTCGCGGTAGGTCTCGACAAAATGGCTGTATCCGGGAAGGGTCAGGAACTGGCTGAGCTGGTAGAGGCCTCTTTCGGCCCCGATCCGGGCGGTGCCGTCGAGGTCTGACAGAAGGGCCGCGATCTGTTTGTGGGAGACATCGTCGAAGATCTCCAGCAGCCGCTCCCGGTTTCCGACGTTCTCGACCTCCTTCTCGAACCATGCCATGGGGTCTTCAACTCCCTGCCAGTAGCCGTAGGCGTGCCGGAAGTACTTGAAGAGAAGGCGGTTGATCTCCGCAAGATCCAGGGATACGTCGCTGGTATAGTAGATCAGCTCCTCCCCGATCTTCTCCATGCGGTAATAGCTGATGACGAAAAGAAAGAAGACCTTGTCGTCAAGCTCGCGGATGCACCGGAAGGCACCGTTCAAGACCGGCATGAACCGCTCGATGTGGGAGACGCCGGCTTCCTTGATGATCTTCTGGAGGAACAGTAGGAGATTGTCGACGGCATCGGTTTGCACCTTCGGGTCCATGGTGGAGTGGATGGCGTCGAGAAAGATCTCCACATAGAGCCGCGCCGCTTCATGCCCCTCGGGATGGGATTTGAGCAGGTGAAAATAATTGAGGGCGTACCCCCGGGCCTCCCCGACGATGAACTGGAGGTTTCTGCGGGGGTGGGAGAGTTCCTTGAGAAAGGTGTTCATTCCCTCCAGCAGTCCGTAATATTGAGACATGACGTCATGGAGGACCGTGAACCGGGGGTCGATATCGACTTCTACATGGTAGCTGGCCAGATTGACCTCAAGGGCTTTGGACTGGACCAAGTCAGACTCCTTCTTCAGGCTTTCAAAATGGGCGGCCGGCGCGCCATCCCCGGGCGGGCGTGGGATCGGGGGATGCGGCGGCGCCCCTGGATCAGCCTTTTGGATAAGAAAGGGAGATCAGGCGGTAGACCAGCATGCCGGCATACCAGGCCACGTCTTCCGGTGAAAAAAAATCGGCGATGTTTTCCCGGAACAGGATATTGGCTTCCGGCTCGAACTCCTCGTCTCCCTCCCAGAGAATCAACTGGATGGGAGCGTGGGGGAGGACCTGAAACTCGTAGCCGGCGTCGCCCGCCTTGATGGGGGTCCCGCCCAGGATTTCTGCAGGTCCCTTCATGCCGTCGGCGTTCCGGCCGAAGACCTTCTTGAGCGGATCGATGGCGCGCTTGACGAAGGAGCTGAAGTAGAAAGCGGCGCCCTCGATCTCCCGGTAGGCGATGACCTCATCGGTAACGGCGTTGCTGCCGCCTTCCAGGTAGTGGAGGATCAGCACCTGTTCCTGGATGGGGATCTCCTGATCCGAGGAGGCCTCGTCCTCGAACCGGAATTCCGGGTATCGCACCCGGTAGACCCGGTTCAGGAAAGGAATCCTGAGTTCGTTTTCAGCCGGGACTTCGAGCCCGGACCGTTCTGCGATCCCTTCAAAGGGCTGATCGGCCAGGGTCTTGACGGCCAGCGCTTTCGCGTTGACATAATCATCCATGCGCGCCATAAGGTGTTCCCTTCAAGAAAAAAAAGCCTCACCCCGAAGGGAGAGGCTTTGTTGGCGTCTTTTTGCGTATCAGACGTCGAGCCATGAGTCGGAGAAAAGGGTTTTCCCGAGAATGACGTTGGTGGACTTCACGTAATGCTGAAGCTCCTGGGAAATGCTTTTCATATCCGGCGGATTGCCGTCCATGGTGTCCTTGATCGCCTTGAGGATGTCGGGGCGCCTGCCGTGGGCCAGGTCCATGGTGATGTCGTCCTTGCAGTCGGCGATGAAGGACTTCATGCCGTGGACCTGAAGCATGACCGTGAAGGTGATGTTGAGAACATGGCGCAGGTTGTCCGGCACGCCGCTGGAGATGTTGGAAACGCCGCAGGTGCTCATGGCGCCCGGCATGATATCCTGGAGCATGTCCATGAAGTTCATGAGGGAGATGGCCTGGGGCTGCTGGATGTTGACCGGCGTCACGAGGCCGTCCACCCACATCTGGTCGTTTTCAATGCCGGCCTCGTTGGCCACGGTCATCAGCTCGACCAGCAGGGCGGCCCGCTCGTTCTCGTCGCGGGGCAGCCCCTCTGGGCCCCACATCAGGGCGCAGAAGTCGGCGCTGAACTCGGCGGCAATGGGAACCATCTTTTCATAGCGTGCCGGCCGGACCATGATGGAGTTGATCATGGGGGGCATCTTGCATTTCGGCAGCGCTGCGTGGATGGCATCGATATTGGATGTGTCCAGCACCAGCGGAATATCGTCGACCACTTCCTGAACCGTTTCGACGACCCAGGGCATCAATTCGTGGCCGTCTTTCTTGGCCGGACCAAGGTTGATGTCGATCAGGTCGACCCCCTTTTCCTTTTGAAACAGGGCTTCCGCCTGGATGGGCTTGGCGTTGCGCTCCCTGAACGCCTTTCCGATCTCTTTTCCGATAACGTTGAGACTTTCTCCGATGACCCAGAATTCACCATCGTTCAAAGGTCGCAACACATCTTTCAATTTCGCCATGAAAAACCTCCTACCCTAAAAAAATTAACCCAATAAGGATGAAAAAACGATCGATCTCTTCCCGGCGTCTGTTCAAAACCCCAAGGGGTCCGGACTTCTGAATTGAAGCCACGCCCGAGCCGTCGGGAGATATGTATCCGGTTTTATCACCCCGAGGACAAAAAATGAATGGTTATGATGCCGGCGCAGCGCCCTCCCGCGGGATATGCCGGGGGAGGGGCCGTCTGTCATCGTTCTGCTATTTGGTCTTCTCCTTCAGGAACGCGGCAAGGTGCGCGGCTTCCCTGGGGCCGACGGTGATCTTCCAGCCGGGAAGCTCCTCTTCCACGTCGCCTGCGATGGCCGCGGCGTAGCCGGGGATGATCAGCTCGGTGGTCTTGGTCTTGTCCATGATGCCGGATTTCTTGACGAACGCACCGACATCGTCGCCGGAGAACTTGCCGGCGGCCCAGGCGGTCATGACGGAAAGACCCTCGGAGTCTTTGATCAGCAGCCAGGAGGGGACCTTGCTCCCTTCGATTTCACCGGAAACGATGAAGTAGGTCAGCGCAAAGTTGGTGGTGACCAGGACCGGTGAATTTTCGTCGGGGTTGTTGATGGGATAGATGCCCTCGACGACCGTCATGGGCCGCTGCGGGTCGGTGTAGATGTTGAGACGCTCCAAAAGCAGCGGGAAAATGCTCTCGCCGGTGAAATCGGACAACACGTTGATGGCGCCGTATTTGGCCGTGAACATGGCGGTGATCATCGTTTCGGTCTCAAGATTGTCGGCCATGGCGCAGGGGAAGGTGATGGTGGGGAAGCCCAGCCTGCGGTTGCCGTTTTTAAGAGCGGAGCGGCGGATGGCCACCTGGTCTTCCAGGGCCTTTTTGACCTCGCGGGAGCCTGGATCCAGAAGAATCTTCTTGTGGCCCAGGGCCACCAGCTTGTCGGTGAGGGGCTGAAGGGCCTCGACCGAATCGGCCCGGACCACGATGGGCAGATTGTTTTCCTTGGCCAGGGCGCCCCACTCGTCGATATTGGCGGCCGTGGCGGCGCACATGACGGGGTTCTTGAATCCGCAGGCTTCGATGCCGGCCTTCATGACGTCGGTCTTCTCGGTCATGAGGATCACGTTGAACTCCGAGGTTTCGGCCACGGTTTTGGCAACCTTGGCGAAGGCTGCGGCATTTCCGCCCACATCGTTCACGGCCACCAGCTCGGGTTTCAGGTTGAGGCCGACCCGCTCGTACTGAAGAGCGTTCCAGGCCTTGAGCTTGGATTCGAGGGCGGCGTCGGCGATGTCGGAGCCCACGACGGCGGCGTATGCGCAGGGATTGAAAAAAGTCTTTTCATGACGGCAGAGAACGGTTTCTCCGCCGACGGTGAATTTCCTCACGCCCTTTCCAATTTCCACCGGCAGGATCGGGGGCGCGGAAGCCTCCGCGAGTTTCTCTCTGGCTTCGTCGGATACGTACGGGCACTGGTCCAGTTCAGCCTTACCGGATGCCAGGTTCATGGCAAACGCAAGACACGTGGGCACGCCGCATTCCTTACAGTTGGTTTTCGGCAGAAGTTTAAAGATCTGAATACCGGTTAAAGCCATAAAATAATCTCCTTATTCGGTATCGGGGAATCAGAGGCGCCTGACCCCCCGATCGGTATCTTGGTAAGGGAGCGGCACAGGGGTCGCCGCTCCTTGGTTCTGTAATCGTATTCCTTACCCGACGATCGACTCCATATCCAGGGCCGGATGTTTTTTCTCCTTGAGGAAGGACATGATCTCCTCTTCGGTGACGCCGACGGTTTCATCGGCGATCCGGTCGATCAGGTCCGGACATCCCATTTCCGTGCCCCGTTTGATCAGCCGGTCACGGATCTCTTCCTTCAGGCTCTTGGGCATCCAGACCATGCGGAGCAGGCCGCCGTCGCCCACGAGGAATTTCCGCTGGGTGATGTTGTACTTGGAATGCCCCACGAATCCCGGAGAGGATGCGCCGCCGCCCATGACGCCGGCCAGGGTGGTGAACTTCATGCCGCAGGGGGTCTCCCCGGTGTATTCCCGGTGGACGGTCATGACGCCGTTGCAGCCGGGCAGCATGGCCGCGATGGCCTCGCAGCAGCCGCAGGTGGTCATGGGGTCGATGACCATGGAATAAAAGTTATAGTGGGTGACGGCGCCGCGGGAGGCTTTGGACACGAACTCGTTGACGCCCTTCCACTGGCCCAGCTTGGGATCCAGACACTCGCCCTTCTCGATGGGCTGGTTGGGGCCCGTGGGGTTGATCTGGAAGGCTGCCTTGCAGTCCATCCAGTTGTAGGCGCCGCAGAGACCGGTTCGCTCGGGGCTGACCGTGCAGACGTGGTTGGGGGCGAAGGACTGGCAGAGCGTGCAGGAATAGAAGGTCTCCACGTCGTCGTCGGTCATCTTGTCGACGCGTTCGTCTCTATACTTGTAGGCGGCCCGGGCCTTTGCAGCCAGCTTTTCCACGTCCTCCTTCTTGGTGTAAAGGGTGACCTGGATCTTGTCGAGAATAGCCGAGAAATCCTGATGGAGCTTGGCATGGAGGACCACGCCGAGGTCTTTCAGGGTGAAGCCCTTATCCACGGCCGCGTCGCCGATGCGGACCCAGGCGATATCGCGCTGGCCGGCGTGCATGACGCCCTGGATATAGTTGACCAGGTGGTGTGTCTGGCGTTCCAGGATCGGCTCGAAATCCTTCTGGAACTCGCGGCCGGCGACCTGTATAAAGATCCCCAGCGGGAACACGTCGCCGCGCTTCATGTCGGGGATGTCCGGACCGATAACCGTTACCTTGGCGTCGTCGATCTCCTTCATGTCGGCCTGCTCCAGGTATTCCGTGCACAGGGTCTTTCCACCGCCGGCCTGGGCAAAGAGTTCTTTGCCCCGGACGCGCTCGCCCTCATAGGCCGGGCCGAAGGAGCACGGAATGTTGATCTGGGCGATGGAGACCTTGAGGCCTCGGGTCTCGATGGATTTTTCCACGAGGTTGTCGTGCGAGACGTTGCCGAGAACATGCTCGTAGGTACAGATACCCGTGGGCAGGATCTGCGGGATGTCGGTGTCGGCGATGGTCGGGAAGCCCCAGTTGACCGCACCGGCCGCGGCGGCGGCCCACTCCGCGTTGACGTCGCCCAGGGCGTTCACGAAGGCGAAGACGCGGTTTTTGTTGTACATGAGGATTTGCTTGTAATCACCGGCCGGAACGCCGCCGAAGGCCATGGCGACGCGGTTGGCGAAGCCCAGGGCGAAGACGGCCGCAGAGATCTCGGGGCCGAAGGGAACAATCTTGGTGTGCCATCCGATGTCCACGCCCGCCTCGATGAGCTGCTGGGCGCAGGAGGTGCCGTTCTGGTTGGCGGCCAGGAAGACGTAGATGGATCGTTTCTGGTATTCCTCGATGATCTTCTTGGCGATTTCCGGGGACGGGGCCGCGCCGACGATGGCGGCGAACCCGGGGGCGGAGCCGTCGACAAACTCGACGCCGCGTTTCCGGAAGATGGTGTCCTCGGCCGCGCCCAGCCAGATCTTCCCGTTTTCAACGTCGGTTTCCTCGGAAACATAGTAGAAATCGGGTTTTTCCAGATAGTTCAGGGCCTCGTCGATCTCGAATGCGAAGACGGCGGCCATGCCGGCGTCCAGAAGGGGCCCGAGGTAGGGGAGGTGGTTGCTGCCCTTGATATGGGGGGGCAGGAGCTTCCGGATGACATCCAGGGGTTTTTTGATGTCGTCGAGGGTCTCGACCTTGATGCCCAGGAGCGAATAGATGACCGGCAGGAAATAGGCCGTGTTCGGAAACCCGACCTTGGTGGTGGCGTCATAGGATTCCAGTGCTCTCTTGTAACGGCCCTCGACCTTGGAAACGATGTTGTAACCGCCCTGAATACCGGCGAATGCGACTAATCTTGACATATGATTTCCCCCTTCATTGAGGATTTGTGGTTTTCGTGGTGAATCACGTTATCGAACATGGGTTGCATGGGGATAAATCCCCCGGAATGTGTTGCCTGACACCCCTTATGCCTCCAGGGCCTGGCGGTCGGCAAAGTCCATCATGACGCGCTCGCGGGCCTGGTCGATGCCCAGGGCCTTCCGCTTGGCATCGATGTGGTTGATCATCTTCCAGGCATGCTTGACGGGATCGGCTTCAAAATCCCACATGCCGCCGTACATCTTTTCCATCTCTTCAAACAGATACCGCTGGAAGACCGGCGCCCCGGTGGTCGGGAAAACCGCGCCGAACACGGTATAGACGCCAGAGGCCACGACGTACTGGCCGATGCTGATGGCCTTCTCGCTCATCCACTCCGGCGCGCTCCCGGCCGCGGGCAGGTCGCTGATGGTCGTGCCCAGGCCGCCGGCCTTGACCACCTCGGTCGCCGCCAGGAGGATCCGGCTGTTGTCGACGCAGGAGCCCATATGAAGGACCGGCGGGATGCCGACGGTTTCACAGACCTCCGCCAGGCCGGGGCCGCAGAATACCTTGGCGGATTCCGGCGTGAGGAGCCCTTCCATGGCGCAGGCGATGCCGTTGCAGCCCGTGGTGAGGACGATGACGTCGTTCTTGATCAGCTCTTTCACGACGGCGATGTGGCCCTCGTTGTGCTTGACCCGGGCGTTGTTGCAGCCCACGACGGCGCCGATGCCTCGGATGCGGCCGTTGATGATGTTGTCGTTCAGGGTGTAGTAGGTGCCCCGGAAGGTGCCGCCCAGGTGGTACTCGATGGACTCCACGCCGAAGCCGGCGACGATCGGGGATTTCTGGCGCGGGATGATGACATCCGAGCCGCGGTTGGTGAAGTTGTCGATGGCCATGCGGACGATCCGCTCGGCGTCTTCGATGGCGTGATGTTCGTCGAACTCGATGTGAATCACGTTGTCCTGCTCCATCCGTGCGATGGGATGGGTCGTGATCAGCTTGGTGTGGAAGCATTTGGCCACGTTGGCCAGGTTCTGGAAGATGCACTGGACGTCCACCACCATTGCGTCGACGGCGCCGGTGATGACGGCCAGTTCCTGCTGCAGGAAGGTCCCGCAGAGGGGCACGCCGTGGCGCTGGAGGATCTCGTTGGCCGTGCAGCAGATGCCCGAGAGCTGGATCCCTTTGGCGCCCTTGGATTTGGCGTACGCCACCAGTTCCGGTTTCTGGGCCATGGCCACGATCATCTCGGAGAGAACCGGTTCATGGCCGTGGATGACGATGTTGACGTGGTCTTCCTTGAGGACGCCCAGGTTGGCTTCCGAGGTCAGGGGGTACGGGGTGCCGAACAGTACGTCCTGAAGGTCGGTGGCCATCATGGAGCCGCCCCACCCGTCGGCCAGAGCGGCCCGGGTGCCCTGTTTCATGAGGTTCTTGTAATCCTGGTCGACGCCCATGTGGGTCCGGTGCATGATCTCCACGATCTCGCGGTCGATGTTGCGCGGCAGCACGCCGGCCTTCTTCCAGGTGTCATAGAGCGGCTTGGGCGCCCGTTTCAGGTAGTGGAGTTCGCCTTCCGGCTTTCCCCATTCTTCAAGGGCCTTCTCGCCGACTTCCAGTGCGATCTCATCCAGATCCCGGTCCAGGACGGCGCCGTCCTTCTCCACCGTGGTGGCCACGTTGAAGTAGGGGGCGATCTCCAGGAGCTTTTTGAAGTCCTTGATCTGGTAGGCCTCGGACTCTTTGCGGGCGGCCGTCAGGAAAACCTCGGCCACGTTCCGGCCGTGGTCGGAGTGGGCCGCCGCGCCGCCGGCGATCATGCGGATGAAGTTGCGGGCGGCGATGGTGTTCGCGGTGGCGCCGCAGATGCCTTTACGGGTGTCGTTCGCCTCGTCGTAATCCTTGGTCAGGGGCAGACGGCAGGGGCCCATGCCGCAGTTCTTGCAGCAGGTGCCCTGATTGCCGATGTTACAGGGTTTGAGGGTGACGTTGCGGTCAAAGCAGGTGTCGATTCCAAGGCTCTGGGCGCGCCGGATCATCATCTGGGTTGCGGCATCAATAGATGCATCCTGGGGGTTCGCTACTTTTACCTTAACGTCGCTTTTTACTTCTGCCATCTTGAGGTTCCTCCTCAGTATTGTAGTAAGCAGTTTGCAGACAAACGAATGGTTTTTAGTAAAGTCTTCCGTTGACCCATTGAATTCTTTCGACCAGTTTGTCGAGGGCGTTCTTCTGGATTTCAGCCGGCGTCAACTGGGGCTTGGCCGCCTTGGCTTCGGCTGCGGCCTTGGGCGCATGCGCCGCCCGTTTCCCCGTGCGCTCTTCGCGCTCCTTGGCTCTCGCCAGCCGGATCGCATCTTCCTCGACGCCGCGCTTGGCTGCTTCCGCCGCCTTGGCATCGGCTTCGGCTTTGGCTTTGGCTTCGGCATCCGCTTTGGCCTTGGCTTCGGCATCGGCTTTGGCCTTTACTTCGGCTTCGGCTTTGGCCTTGGCATCGGCGTCGGCCTTGGCTTTGGCATCGGCTTCCGCCTTGGCCTTGGCTTCGGCATCGGCCTTGGCCTGGAGGGCCGGATCTACTGCGGGTGCTGCTGCCGCTGCGGGCTTGGGCGCTTCGGCTGCCTTGGGCGCC
>NZ_JBGSQX010000104.1:0-2806 GCF_041737845.1 Desulfococcus sp. | reverse complement strand
CCGGCCGATCTTGCCGATCTCCGTGGCCAGCCCCGTGGACATGACCCGGGCCACGCCCTGCCCCCCCACCACCAGGGAGCCCGAAAAGACGAACGGCTGATCGTCCCCGCCCGGAGGCCCCATGGCATCCGGGTCGCCCGTCGCCGCCTGCTTGCGGACCGGGACCGACTCGCCGGTCAGGAGGGACTCGTCCGCCGACAGGTTGAGGGCCGAGACCACCACGGCATCGGCCGCCACCCGGTCCCCCTCCTCCAGGAGAAGAAGATCCCCCCTCACCACCTCCCGGCCGGGGATGCGGACCTTTTCCCCCTCCCGAATCACCAGGGCCCGGGGGCTCGAGAGGTCCCGGAGGGATTCCAATGCCCGTTCGGTCTTCCGCTCCTGGAAGAAGGTGATGCCCATGACGACAAAAACAAAACCCAGGAGCATCATGGCCTCCTGGACCTCGCCCGACAGGAGGTAGATCAGGCCGCAGGCCAGGAGCAGCAGGAACATGGGCTCCCGGACCACCTCCCAGGCAATATGCCAGATCCCCCGCTTCCGGGCCGAAGACAGCTCGTTGTACCCATCCTCCGCAAGGCGCCGCTCCACCTCGGCATGATCAAGGCCCGCAAGACGCAAGTCAGCCGATCCGTCCATCATAACGTCCCCCTTTTGTCAGGCTGAAGGGGTGAAGATTGCCAGTCGTCAGCCCTTCACCGTTCGATATCATAGCCGCAACCCTTAAGCCTTTAACCTTCAAGCCTATAGCCTATAGCCCCTCGCCCTTTCTTCTATTCCCTTCCCCTCCAATTTGTAAACGCTATTTTTTTCCCTTGATTTTCCGTCCTCCTAAATCTATTTAGAGAACTATATCGTTGCTTTTCACCGGAAAGACCCGACAGCCAAATGGAAATAGTCTCGTAACAAGCCGATTTCAGACGGTTTCGTAAAAACTTCGAGATCAAGGCTTGCGAATCCCGAGGAATGATGAGTACTTAAAGTACGCCTCATTGACGAGGGGTGAGCGTAACGCAGATATCGGGGTTTTTACGGAACCGTCAAAGGAGGCCGCAGCATGCCTGCTTTTCTTAGATTCCGTCCTTCGCTTTTTCTGCTGCCGATCATCCTGATGCTTCCGGTCCGGTTCGTTTTCGCGGCGGGGGACGCAGGGCCGCCGCTCACCATCGCCCGGGCGATCGAGAAGGCCTCGCGGCAGCACCCCCGGATCGAGGCCCACGACGCCCGGGTCGACGGCGCCAAGGCCCGGGTGACACAGGCCCGCGCCGGCTTCCTCCCCCGCGCCCATGTCTCGGAAAAATTCGACCGGACCACCAACCCCATGTGGGCCTTCGGCACCAGGCTGAACCAGGCGTCCATCACGGAACCGGACTTCGACCCGGACCGTCTCAACAACCCCGACGCCATCCAGAATTTCAACACCGTCCTCGGCGTAACCTGGCCGGTCTACGACAGGGGCCAGACCCGGCACGGCGTCCGCCAGGCCGAGATGGGCGAAGTCGCGGCCGGGCTCTTTCTGGACCAGGCCCGCAGGCAGGTCATCGCCGATGCGGCCGTCGCCTATTTCGGCGTCCTCATCGGCCAGGAGACCCTCTCGGTGGTTGACCAGTCCCTGAAATCGGCCCGGGCCCATCTCAAGATGGCGCAAGACCGCTTTGACGGCGGCTTCGTGGTGAAGAGCGACCTCCTGCGGGCGCGGGTACGGATCTCCCAGCTCACCCAGGAGCGGTTTCAGGCTGAAAGCGGCCTGGCCGTGGCCCGGGCCGCCCTGAACGCCGCCATGGGGGAACCGGTCGACCGCGAGTATCATCTCGCCACACCCCTTGCCGCCGGGAACGGCATCGACACGCCCCTGGAGCCCTGGGTCGAAGCCTCCCTGGCCCACCGGGCCGACTACCTCGGGATGAAGCAGCAGGAGGCCATCGCCGCCGAGGAGATCCGGAAAACCCGGGCCGCCCACCTCCCCAGCGTCGACCTGTTCGGCAACTACGAGATCAACTCGGAGGACTGGAGCGACACGGCCGACAATTACACGCTGGGCGCCATGGTCCGGCTCGACCTCTATTCCGGCGGCCGGGATGCGGCCCGGACCCGGGAAGCCCGGGCGGCCCTCAAAGACATCCGTGCCCTGCTGCGGGAGATGGAAGACGGCATCCGCGTCCAGACGCGGGAGGCCTTTCTCCAGGCAAAAAGCGCATGGGGCCGGATCGGGGCCGCCGGCGCCGCCGTCTCCGAGGCCGAGGAAAACCTCCGGATCGTCTCCGACCGCTACCGGAACGGCCTCCTGACCATCGTGGACCTGCTGGACGCCGAGGTGGCCCTGGACCAGTCCCGGAAGAACCGCTTCCAGGCCCTCCACGACTACAAGACGTCCCTGGCTCGCCTCGCCCTGGTCACGGGAACCATCGATGAAACCTTTATGGGGGAAGGACCATGCTGCATCCACTAGCACGACTTTCCGCATGCTGCCTCGCGATCTCTTTCCTGGGCGGCTGCGGCGATAAAATCGAACCGGGAAACCGTGCGGCCGTCCGGGGCGGGGCGATCATCGCCCAAACCGCAACGGCCGAGACCGTCCGCAGGCCCGTCCAGTACGAGGCGGTGGGCACCGTCCGGGCACGTCAAGAAAGCACCCTCGCAAGCAAGCTGATGGGGACGGTGGCACAGGTCCGGGTCTCCGAGGGCGACCGGGTCCAGGCCGGCGACATCCTGGCGGTGATCGAACAGGTCCAGGCCGACGCAGGGCTCCGCCAGGCCAATGCCGCCCTGGAGGAGGCCAGGCGGGCCCATGCGGCCGCGGTTTCGG
>NZ_JBGSQX010000100.1:0-4684 GCF_041737845.1 Desulfococcus sp. | reverse complement strand
CGGGGGGAAGAAGCGCTGGCGCGGCCTGGGGAGGGGGCGCCGTCGCAACGGTGCGGGCCTTGTGCATCCACCAGTACCACCCGGCGCCGACGATCAGCACCAGGATGATGGCCAGCGTGGCGACGGTCTTGAACATCCGGTCAGTGTTGTTGCTGCTTGCAGCCATGAACCCCCCTGTGTCTGTATGTGTGCCCCCGCCCGAGTGCCGCGGGTCTCTGCGCATCGCGAATCACGGGAATCACTCGCTGGTGATCGAGCTTTCCCTGGGGAGCATGGTGGCATTCCCCTCGATGAGGATGTGGATTTCGCGGCGAACCTCGAGATCCAGGATCTCTTTTCTTTTTTTATTGAGCAGATAATCGGCTACGTCAAGAGGAACGACGCCCTTTACCCGGACGATGCCCTGCTTCAGGGTCTCCAGTTGAAGCCGTCTCAGGATGTTGAGCCCGAGCATTTCGGTGGAGGGAAGCTGTCCTTTCCCGCCGCAGTACTGGCAGGGTTGGAAATTGCCGAATTCAATGGAAGGCCGGATGCGCTGGCGGGACATCTCCATGAGGCCGAACCGGGAGATCCGTCCGACCTTGATGCGGGCCTTGTCGGCCTTGATGAAGGATTTGAGGGCCTTCTCCACCTCCATCTTGTTCTTGGCTTCCCGCATGTCGATGAAGTCGATGACGATCAGCCCGCCCAGGTCCCGGAGCCGGAGCTGCCTTGCGATCTCCTCCGCGGCCTCGACGTTCGTGGAAAAGGCCGTCTGCTCGATGGATCGCTTCTGGGTGCTTTTGCCGGAGTTGACGTCGACGGCCACCAGCGCTTCGGTCTGGTCGATGACGATGGATCCGCCGGACTTCAGCTCGACCCGGTTTTCATAGATGGATGCGATCTGGTCTTCCAGCTCGTACTTGGTGAAAATGGGCTTGTCGCCCTTGTAGAGCTTGACGATGCGCGTGTGCTTGGGGGAGATGATCTGGATGAAATCCCTGATTTCGTTGTGGACGGACTCCTTGTCGACGAGGATCTCCTTGATGTCGTTGGTGAAGGAGTCCCGGATGGAGCGGAGGACCAGATGACGCTCCTTGTAGAGGAGGGCCGGTGCGGTCTCGCCGATGCCCTTCTTGTTGATGTTCTTCCAGAGGGTCAGGAGATAGCTGAGGTCCTTCGCCAGCCGGGTCTTGTTGCAGTCCGCACCGACCGTCCGGACGATGAGGCCGAACCCTTCGGGGACCTTGAGCATGGCGACCATCTCCTTCAGGCGGCTGCGCTCCTCCTCATCCTCGATCTTTCGGGAAATACCCTTGTTCTTGCTGCCGGGCATGAGAACGATATAGCGTCCGGGCAAAGAGATGAAGGTCGTCAGCATCGCCCCCTTGTTCTGGCCGGGATCCTTGGTGACCTGGACAAGCAGCTCCTGCCCTTTCCGGACGATGTGGTTGATGGAGTCGTCTCCGGTGCGGTTGTCCTGGTAATAGTCGCTGTGAATCTCGTGTTTCTGGAGAAAGCCGTGGCGCTCGGCCCCGTAATCCACGAACACGGACTGGAGCCCGGGCTCGATGCGGGTGATGACCCCTTTGTAGATGTTGCCGTGGGTGATCTCCTTTCCGGCGCTTTCAATGTTGAATTCCTCCAGCTTGCTGTCGGTAACCTTGGCGATTCGGCATTCGTCGTGATCAACGGCATTGATTAAAATTTTGCTGCTCATATATGGTTTTGTCTGTCCCTTCTGACGATGATGAGAGAGGCTTCCGGATGATGGCCCCGGTTTCGGTATCGCTTGTCGACGCGTGACCTCCCGACTTTTCCCGCTGCCCTGCCGGGATCATCATCCATCGGTCTGCGGGCTTCCGGGGGTGTAATCGTCGATCGATGCCTGACGGGCGCGGCTTCAGCCTTCCGGCTTGGCGGCATCGCCATCCGGAGGTCTGTTGTTGTATCCGCTTGCGTCGGCGATAATTCCATGAATGAATAGGCAATTCGATCGGACAAGTCAAACAAATTCTTTGTTGACCCCGCCGGGGAAGCGTGCCAGAGATGGTGGATCCGTCGATGGGGCAGGTCGCTCCCGTCGGGACGGAGGAAGAGGATGCCCCGTGAAAATATCCATCACCAGCGAATTGATCCTGTCGGAGGTCCCGGCGTCGATCGAGGAGGAGATCAAAGGCAGGCTCGTATTTCTCAACCCGAAGTGGTCTGAAAACGAGCGGCTGGGCCGATGGAACCGGGACACGCCGAAGTACGTGACCGCCTATGAAAAGACCCGCACGGGGAACCTGGTTGTTCCCAGAGGGTTCGTGAGGCAGCTTCTGCTGATGTGCCGAAGCCGCGGGGTGCCCTGCGAGATCGACGACCGGAGGCGGGCCGTCGAAGGCGCGGCGTTTTCGTTCCACGGGACCCTCAAGCCCTTCCAGCAGCAGGCGGCCGAGGGGATGCTGAAGCGGGAGTTCGGCGTCCTGTCCGCGCCGACCGGCAGCGGCAAGACGGTCATCGCCCTTTACATGATCGCCGCCCGGGGGCAGCCGGCGATCGTGGTGGTCCACAACCGTGAACTGGCCTTCCAGTGGATCGACCGCATCAAAACCTTTCTGGGCCTTCCCGAGGAGGCGATCGGCCTCATCGGCGCGGGGAAAAAGGAGCTGGGCCGGCCGGTGACGGTGGCCCTTATCCAGTCCCTCTGCAAATGCGTGCGGGATGTGGCGCCCCTGACGGGCTACCTCGTTGTCGACGAATGTCACCGGACGCCCAGCCGCACCTTCACCGAGGCGGTCTCGGCCTTCGACGCCCGGTTCATGCTGGGACTCACGGCGACGCCCTGGCGAAGGGACAGGCTCTCCAGGCTGATCTTCTGGTACCTGGGGGATGTCCACCACGCCATCGACGCGGCGGCGCTGGTGGCGGGAGGACACATTCTGGCGGCCGACGTGGTGATCCGGGAGACCGCCTTTTCGCCCTATCACGACGCGGTCCGGGAATATTCCAGGATGCTCTCCGAGCTCACGGCCGACGACGGCAGGAATCGCCTCATCGCCGCCGATGTGGCGGCCGAGGTCCGGGCCGGGCAAGGGGTCTGCCTGGTCCTCTCCGACCGGAAAAAGCACTGCGAGACCCTTCAGGCCCTGCTTCGGTACGGGTACAAGACGGACTCTGTCCTTCTGACCGGGGATGTTTCGCCCCGGGAGCGGCGGGATGTCCTCGCGAGGATCGGCGCCGGGGGCGTGCGGGTGCTGGTGGCCACCGGGCAACTGATCGGAGAGGGGTTCGACTGCCGGGACCTCGCCACCCTGTTCATCGCCACGCCGGTCCGGTTCAGCGGCAGGCTCCTCCAATACCTGGGGCGGGTGCTGCGTCCGGCGCCCGGAAAAACCCGGGCCCGGGTCTATGACTACGTGGATGCGGCGGTGGGGCCGCTCGTCTCGGCGGCCCATGCCCGGCAGCGGGTTTACGCGGGCGGCGATTCGGGGGAGCGCCAGGAGGGAGGCACATCGTCCGCCGCGGAGCCGTCGAGAATCTCATGGGGTCTGAACCGGGATTTGTAGCTCATCGAGGGGTTCTCCCGGATGCAGTAGCCCAGGTAGAGGTGGGGTTTTCGGAGTTCTTTCGCCAGGCGGATCTCCCGGAGGATCGAGAAGGTGCCCGGCCCGTGGCGGCGCCATACGGGATCATGATAGAAATAGACGCTGGAGACCCCTTCGGAAAGGATGTCCACCAATCCGACGCCGACCAGTCGGGGGCCTTCGTAGTACCGGATTTCGTGCCCGAAATCCCCGGCGCCCATGATGAGGGATTCGATATAGTCTCCGGCGTCGATGGGGCGGTCGGGCCACCCCCTGCGTCGGCTCATGTCCGCATGGTAGGCATTGTAGAGCCGGATGTGCTCCCGGGTGATCCCCGGGCGCTGGAGCACCGCCTTGATCTTTTCGTTCCGCTTCAGGCATCGGCGCTGGCTCTTGGACGGCCGGAACCCCTCCACGACAACCCGGATGCCGCGGCATTCGGCGCAGTTTTCGCAGGCCGGCCGGAAGAAACTGATGCCGAACCGCCGCCATCCCCGCGACACGAGCATCTGGCAGGTGCGGTCCGTGGCGGCTTCGATGATTCGATATTCCAGCGAGGCGGTCTCTCCGGGCAGATAGGAACAGGCCCGGGGGTCCTCCGTCACGCGGAAGAGTTCGATATCTTTTTCGTCGCCATACGCCGGATGGTTTTCCATGGAATGCCCCCGCGGCCCCCCTACTCGGCGGATTCCCGGCCCATCGGTTTTCGACCGCAGAAATCCACGAAGGTCCCGATCTTTTTTTCCACGGCAAGGTCCAGGATGCGCCGGGCCGCAGCCAGGTCCTCGACGGCGATGCCCAGGGATTTGAACAGGGTGACGTCGCGGGGAGACTGCCTCCCGGGGATCTTTCCCGAAAGCAGGGCGCCCAGTTCGCCGATGATGTGATCCCGGCCGATGGCGCCTTCGTCTCGGGGAAGGATGAACTCCCCGGCCTCGTTGAGGGCGGATTCCAGGCGGTCGACATAGAGCCGCGCGCCCGCCACCGCCGCCGTGTCCAGCTCCCGCGTGTGGGGCTGGTAGGCGCCGACGGCGTTGATGTGGGCGCCGGGAGCGATCCAGTCCCCCAGGAGGACGGGCGTGGGGGAGGTGGTGGCCGTGCAGATGATATCCGCCCCGTCGACGGCATCGCGGGCC
>NZ_JBGSQX010000158.1:0-32453 GCF_041737845.1 Desulfococcus sp. | reverse complement strand
TGGTGGCGGCCTCGGCCGGCAACCACGCCCAGGGCGTGGCCCTTGCCGCGCGCAAGGCGGGCATTGCAGCGACCGTCGTGATGCCGGAATGGGCGTCCATCAGCAAGCAGGAGGCCACCCGGAGCTACGGCGGCACAGTGGTGCTGTCGGGCCAGAGCCTGGGGGAGAGCCTCATGAAGGCCGAGGAGATCGCCCGGGAGGGAAAAACCTTCATCCATCCCTTTGACGACCCCGACATCATCACCGGCCAGGGAACCATCGGAGTGGAAATCCTGGATGACCTCTCGGACGTCGACGCCATCGTGGTTCCTGTCGGCGGCGGCGGCCTGATCGCGGGCATTGCGTCCATGGTCAAGCCCGTAAAGCCGTCGGTAAGGATCATCGGCGTCCAGGCGGCGGCATGCCCGTCGGCGGCGGCATCCCGAAAGGCGGGAAGGATCGTCGAGGTCCCGGCCCGCCTGTCCATCGCCGACGGCATCACCGTGAAACAGATCGGCCAGCGCAATTTCGAGGTCATCCAGCGCTGGGTGGACGACATCGTTCTGGTGGAGGAGGAAGAGATCGCCGCAGCCGTCCTGATGCTTCTGGAACGAAAAAAGATCCTGGCCGAAGGCGCGGGAGCCGTTCCCCTGGCCGCGCTCATGAACTGCGCCGTCAATATCCCCCCGGGCCGGAAAGGTGTCCTGGTCATCAGCGGCGGCAATGTGGACAGCCCGCTGCTGGGGCGGATCATTCAGAAAGGCCTCCTGGAAAACGGACGCATCATGCGCGTCAGGATCCATCTGGCCGATATTCCCGGATCCCTGTCCGGCCTGCTGCAGGAAATCGCCCGGCTGAAGGCCAACGTGCTTCACATCTACCACGACCGGGACGTCAAGGACCTGCCCATCCACATGACCTATGTGGCTCTGGAGCTTGAAGTCCGGGGCCCCGGACACATCGAGGAGATCATGTCGGCCCTGTCCCGGTCCGGCTACGAGATTCAATTTGAATGCGGGACGTCTCCCCCCCCGGGGAATTGAAATATCACAGCCGCTGTGCTATGGCCTGATTACGGAATTGTCGCGTGCCATGCACGAATAGACCCCTTGAGGGCAGACAATCAATGATGATGATGTATTTCCATGTGTGACCGACGCCAAAGAATTATCGTATTCCAGCAGAACCGTTCGGGTGAAGCAAAAATCAAGGGGATCTCGACCTATGGCCGTGGCCGGTTTGAGATCCGGATTGTTTCGATCGACGCCGCTCTTCCCCCGATCCTGGACGACACCGCCGAATTTCTCCCGGATATCCGCCATGCCGACCTCGTCCTGGATTTTCTGAAGCATCCGGACCTGTCCCACGATCTGATGGAAACCTGCCTGACACGGGCGATACCGGTGGTGGCCTCCGGCAGGAGACGCGGGCAAAAAGGCATCCATACCCCGCCCACCTGATGCGGCCTGCCCAGGCAGGTCGGTCTGGGACACTATGGCGAACAATTCGGCTCCCCGGAACTGACGATCGAGATGAAAAGCGGCAGCGTCGCCAGGGTCGACGTGATTCGGGGCGCGCCGTGCGGGGCGACCTGGGAGGCGGCCCGCTGGATTTCAGGATGCAGCGCCGCCGACGCCGCGGTGCGCATCGGACTCGCCGCACAATTTTTCTGCTCCGCGGACCCGTCCGCATGGGACCCCATCACCGGGCACAGCCCTGTCCATTATGCAGGAGAGTTTCATATGGCCGCCGTCCGCCGCGCGCTGAAGGATGATGCCGCCCGGTGACATGACGATGCTTCGCGGCAGTTCAGCCGCCGGTTTGCCTGAAGAGAGGACCGACAGGTGCCCGGCCCGACCCCGAAAGGCGGCGGGTTGACCTATCCTGACGGAAAATGACACGGGAGCCTTTTCGGGGTGGGATCTCTTTGATAAAACTATCCATTTTTTTTGACAAGCAGGATGTTTTACGCTATGATTTGCGCTCTCTATGGTACTTTGAAGTCCTGTTGAAATTCCAGATCTCCGGAATACACCCCCCTGAGCCGACCCCCGGCAATGGAGGCCCTGCCGTTCCCGTCAACTCAGACATGAACGCCGAGATCGGAAAGAATCGGATCAAGATCACCGGGTCGGGCTGAGGACGGTATCGCTTCCCGGGATATATCGCAAGCACCCTGAGCGTCTCCGCAATAGATTTCCCTGTGGAATCGTCTCCCAGATCCCAGAGATATTCGCCGCGACATCCGAAAAAGACCAACCAGACAAAAAAAGAGAAGACAAAAAAAGAGAAGAGAAGAGAAGAGAAGAGAAGAGAAGACAAATACCCCAGGAAAGGACAAAACATGAACGATTTTCTAAAAAACCTTCGCTCGAACAACAAGGAAAAAAACAACGACCGCAACGACCGCAACGATCGGCCGAATCGGCGGCAGTACGGGAACGGCTATAACGGCAACTCGAGCTATAACGGCAACCCCAATTACATCAATCCCCAGTACAAAAACGACCGAAACAGCGGCAACCTCAAAAAACCGTTCAGGCCTTTTGAAGACGGCAGGATGACGCTTTTTATGGAAGAGGTTTTGCCTGAAATCAAGGCGGCCATATCCCGCATGATGAACGCCTACGAACGTCTGGCCGCGGCGGAAGAGCGCAAGGCCGATGCCATGGAAAGCCTCTCGGCGTCGCTGAAGATTCTCCTGGCCGGAAACATGCTGCCTCTCTCCCAGAACGGCGATGCGGATGGGGATGCCGCAATGGGCGAAGCGGAAAAACCGTTGAACACGATGGCGCGGGAGGCCGTTCTCGACATCATCCTCAAGATGCGCGAGGAGGGTGCCACCTACGGCAGGATCGCGGAGCATCTGGAAGGGGAGAATATCCCGACATTCTCCAGAAAAGGGAACTGGCATGCCCAGACCATCCATCGCATATGCCGGGAATGCGCCGTATGAAGCGCCCCGGTGGGCCGCTGATCCATCCCGGTGATTGAAAACCCAGGAGTTTTTTGCAGTGAAAATCGGCGCGGGGGCTTGGAGATTTTCGTGTCTCCGCCCCTGCAGAATCTCCCGTTCGCCATGGGCGCTTCGCCCCGTGGCCTTGCCCCGATCGCGATGCTTCGGAATCTGGCGAACCGGATGAGGGAAGCGGTTGTGCACCCCCTGGTCGAGTCTTCTCCTTTCAACCCGCCGCAATCTGACCGGGATCGATCCGCGACACAGACGCCATCACTTATTGCTGCTTCCTTCCGGATCTGACAAGGTTCGCGAGTGTCTGTTGCGCGGCGGCCGATCAGAGCGGCCGGTATCTGGGGCAAGACCCTCGAGGGGGGATTCGGCCCCGCGTAAAGCGGATTTCGGGTAGAGGGCACCGCTAGCTCCCCGCTTAGCACAACCGGCCTCTTATACCTCGGAATGGTTTTCGTTTTCAAGGGGAAAAGATTTTATTTCGCCCCCGCCCGCGTTCTCCTGGGCTGCGCCCCGAGTCCTCCCCTTCCTTTGGTATTGACACCGCCCCGGCAACATCATAGAGATATTTCTTTACCGTTGCCCGGATCGCATCCGGGTGTAACACGGGACCCGGCGTGGACGGATACGATGTCATCCATTTCCAGACCATGGCGGCGCGGGAACGCCATGATGCACCATTCCGGGCGCACGTCGACACCGTCCGACACCCCCTGCCCGGGAGTTCTGATCGGAAAAAACAGGCTAAGGAGGAGAAAAAGATGAATACAGCAAAATACCGAAGTGTTGTCAGAGCATTGGCGGCGGCGCTCCCTGCGCTCATCGGCTGTCAGATCATCGCGGGGTGCGGCCTTTTTGTCGCCGGTGCGGTTGTCGGCGCAGGGGCCTACACCTACATCAACGGCGAGCTGAAGCGCTCCTATCAGGCCGGGTATGAAAAAGCGGTTCAGGCCTCCGTTACCGCGATGAAAGAGATGAATATCGAAGTCAAATCGATCAAAGAACAGGGCCTGACAACGTCCATTGACGGTAATTTCAACGGGAAGCCCGTCAAGGCCGGCGTCGCCAGGGTTGACGTCAACATTTCAGAGGTCGGGGTCCGCTCCGGCTGGGTGGGGGTTTGGGACAAGAGTTTTTCCACGGAGGTTCATGAAAAAATCGCCCGGCGCCTGGGATCATAGCCTGCTTCAAACCGTCACGCAGACCATCGGACGGCATGGCATGCTCATCCCGGGGGACGCCGTCCTGGCCGGGGTTTCGGGCGGCCCCGACTCCGTCGCCCTCGTCCATGTCCTGATCCGGCTCGCAGACCGGTTTTCACTTTCCATGGGCATCGCCCACCTCAACCACTGCCTTCGCGGAGAAGAGTCCGACAGGGATGCCCAGTTTGTGGCCGATCTCTCAAGGGCGCTGGGATTGCCCTTTTACGCCGGCCGGAAGGATATCGATCGCTTTCGGCGGGAGTCGAAACTGTCACCCGAAGAGGCGGCACGGCGGGCAAGATATGAATTCTTCGAGGAGACGGCCGTCCGACACCGGTTCGACAAGATCGCTCTCGGCCATCATGCCGACGACAACGCCGAACTCGTCCTGATGAACCTCCTCCGGGGCGCCGGCCCCGTGGGTATCTCCGGCATTCCACCGGCGCGGGACGGCAGATACGTCCGGCCCCTTCTGGATCTCACCCGCCGCAGGATCACGGAATTTTTGAAGGAGAACGGCATCCCATTCGTCACGGATTCGTCCAACACCGACATGAGGTACACGAGAAACCGGATCCGGCACCGGCTGATCCCCCTGCTTCAGAACGAATACAACCCGGACATCGTCCGGACATTGAATCGCCTGGCCGGCATCCTTCGGGCGGAGGAGGCGTGGCTGGATCCCGTCGTCCGCGATCTGTTCGACCGTTGCGTCGTGGCGGACGGGCCGGATCACGTCGTCCTTTCCGTCCCGGAGCTCCGCAGGATGACGGACGCCCCCCGCCGGCGGGTGATGCGGCAGGCCATCATGCAGGTCAAGGGCAGCCTTCGGCGGATCGGCCTCCATCATATCGACCGGCTGGCCCTGGGCCTTCCGGACGAGGCGTCCGGGAGCGCTGAAACAATCCATCTCCCGTGCCGGATCTGCGCGATCCGAACCGGACGGGAAATCCGCATCGTGCGAAAGGAGCGGCCCCTCAGGCAGGCCTGCGCAGTCTTGGCCGAACCGGCATTCCACTATCAGGTCCCAGGCCCCATGGAGCTGCGGGTGGCGGAGATCGGCCGGCGGCTCCGATTTTCGGCGGTCGAAGCCGAGAAGGCCGGCGACTGGGCCAACGCCCGGCCGGATACGGCTTTTTTGGATATGGCGAAACTCCGCTTTCCCCTGGTCGTCAGAAACGTGAGGAACGGAGATCGCTTTGCCCCGCTGGGCCTCCGGGGAACCCAGAAAATGAAGACGTTTTTCATCAACAGCAAGGTCCCTGTCGAGGCGCGCAGGCGCTGTCCGGTTCTCGTGAGCGGCGACGACGACATTATCTGGGTCGCGGGCCATCGCATCGCCGAATCGGTCAAGGTCACCGCATCCAGCGAAATCCTGCTCAAGGTACAACTTTTGCTTGCCTAATTCATAATCATGGTTAAAATAGTCCAGATATCGCTATAATATTCACTTCGGAGGATCTTTATTTGAACCCGTTTTATAAAAATCTGGCATTGTGGCTGGTCATCACCCTGATGATGATCATGCTTTATAATCTGTTCAACCAGCAGAATATGACCGAAACCAGCGTCAGCTATACGGAATTCCTGGGGATGGTGAACGCGGGGCAGGTTTCGGAGGTTACGATACAGGGCCAGGAAATCATCGTCAGCGACCTGAACCGAAAACACTTCAAGGTGTATGCGCCGGAGGACAACGATCTGATCCGCAGGCTGGAAACCAAGGGCGTCATCATCAAGGCCAAGCCCCCGGCCGAATCCCCGTGGTACATGTCTGTGCTTGTCTCCTGGTTTCCCATGATGATCCTGATCGGCGTGTGGATCTTCTTCATGCGTCAGATGCAGTCGGGGGGCGGAAAGGCCATGTCCTTCGGGAAGAGCCGCGCCCGCCTGATGACCGACCAGTCGGCCAAGGTCACCTTTGACGATGTCGCGGGCATCGATGAGGCCAAGGAGGAGCTGGGGGAAATCGTGGAGTTTCTCAAGGACCCCAAGAAATTCACCCGCCTGGGAGGACGGATTCCCAAGGGCGTGCTTCTCATGGGGCCCCCCGGAACGGGTAAAACCCTCCTCGGCCGCGCCATCGCGGGGGAGGCCGGGGTCCCGTTTTTCAGCATCAGCGGCTCGGACTTCGTTGAGATGTTCGTGGGCGTCGGCGCATCGCGCGTCCGCGACCTCTTCCTCCAGGGCAAGAAAAACGCGCCGTGCATCATCTTCATCGACGAGATCGACGCCGTGGGCCGGCATCGCGGCGCCGGCCTGGGCGGCGGCCACGACGAGCGGGAGCAGACCCTGAACCAGCTTCTGGTGGAGATGGACGGTTTCGAGTCCAACGAAGGCGTCATCCTGGTATCGGCCACCAACCGGCCCGACGTCCTGGACCCGGCCCTCATGCGGCCGGGGCGGTTCGACCGCCAGGTGGTGGTCTCCCTGCCGGATGTGAGGGGACGGGAAAAGATCCTCAAGGTACACATGAAAAAAACCATCATCGCAAACGATGTGGACCCTGTAGCCCTGGCCAAGGGAACACCCGGATTTTCCGGGGCCGACCTGGAAAACCTGGTCAACGAGGCCGCCCTCTATGCCGCCAAGCGGGAAGCCGAAAAGGTGGCCATGGTCGATTTCGAGGAAGCCAAGGACAAGGTCTACATGGGACTTGCGCGGAAATCCAAGGTCATCAGGGACGAAGATCGAAAGGTGACGGCCTACCATGAAGGCGGCCATGCCCTGGTTGCCCGGTTTCTGCCCCACACCAGCGTGGTCAACAAGATCACCATCATCCCCCGCGGGCGGGCCGCAGGCGTCACCTGGTTCCTGCCGGAGGAACAGGATTTCAAATACAAGGACCAGCTGGAGAGCGAACTCTCCGTGGCCTTCGGCGGGCGGGCCGCGGAAGAGATCATCTTCAACCGGATCAGCACGGGCGCATCCAACGACATCAAACAGGCCACGGAGATCGCCGGCAACATGATCCGGGCCTGGGGCATGAGCGAGAAGCTCGGCCCGATGTCTTATGCCAAGGGCGAGGAGCAGGTCTTTCTCGGCCGGGAGATCGCTCAGCACAGGGACTATTCGGATGAGACGGCCCGGCTCATCGACAGCGAAATCGCCGGCCTCATCAACGGCGCCTACGCGCGGGCCAGAAAGGTGCTGGAGGAGAATGTCGACATCCTGCACAAACTCTCGGATCTCCTGCTGGAGAAGGAAACCGTCATGGGATCGGAGCTGAATGACCTGATCCTTGCCATGCGGCCCGGGATCCGCCTGCCGTCGTTCCACCCCTCCCGGGAAGACGCAGAAGCGGAAAAGAAGGATGAAGCCGGTCCGGCCGCATTCGAAGAGACCCTGACCCTGAAGACCAAGCCGGACCCCGGCGCCCCGACCGAAGGCAAAGACGACGGCCGAGGGGCGGCGGATGGGGGCCCCGGGGCGGAATAGCGGCTTTTCGGCAGCGAGGAGATCATGAAACGATTCACCCTGTCGTTTAAGAACCACCGGCTGGAGCTGGGGGAGCGGACGTGCATCATGGGAATCCTCAACATCACGCCCGATTCCTTCTCCGACGGCGGTCGTTTTTTCGACACCGACATCGCCCTGGCCCACGCGGAGCGGATGGCCCTGGCCGGCGCCGATATCATCGATATAGGCGGTGAGTCGACCCGGCCCTATTCAGATCCCGTCTCCGCCCAAGAGGAGGCCGACCGGGTTCTTCCGGTCATCGAAAAGCTCTCCGGCCGAATCCGCATCCCCATCTCCATCGACACCACCAAGGCGGCGGTGGCGCGCCAGGCCCTTGAGGCCGGCGCCGCCGTCGTCAACGATACCTCCGCCCTTCGGGTGGACCCGGCGATCGCTTCGGTCGCGGCCCGGTTCGAGGCGCCGCTCATCCTGATGCACATGAAGGGGTCCCCCAAAACCATGCAGAAGGACCCGCGGTACGACGACCTGATCGGCGAGATTTTGGATTTTCTCGAAGCGGCGATTCAGGGGGCGATGGCCCAGGGCGTGCCGAGGCGTCTCATCATCGCCGATCCGGGCATCGGCTTCGGCAAGACCATCGCACACAACCTCTGCCTGATCAACCGCCTGGAGGCGTTTGAACGCCTGGATGTGCCCGTTCTGGTGGGGTCGTCCCGGAAAGCCTTCATCCGCGGCATCCTCAAAAGAGACGGCGAGGCCGACATCGAGCCGACCCTGCCGCAGGTGGAAACCGGCACCCAGGCCTCGGTGGCCGCCGCGATTCTCAAGGGCGCGCACATTGTCAGGGTCCACGATGTCGAGCAGACCTTCGCCACCGCAAAAATCATCGACGCCGTCCGAAATGTTCCCGACAACCCCTGAGCCTGTGGCCTGTGACGCCGCAACGCCGGAGGCGCGGCGGTTCCCCCATCCATCCCCAAGCCATACGAGGAAGAAGACATGACAAGAGGAAAGCGTTTCTGGGTACTGGCCATTCTGTTGACCGCCACCTTGGTTTCCTGTAGGCCCGAGACCAGGGAGGTGCGGGACCGTAAGGGGGAGGCCTTCAGGGACCTGGGAGAAGCCTACATGCAGGAGGGGAATTATTCCGCCGCGCTGCGTGAGCTGCAAAAAGCCGAAAAGGCGCTTCCCAAGGATGCGTTTGTCAAAAACGACCTGGGCCTGGTATACATGGCCAAGGAAAGACCCGACCTTTCCGTTCAGTACTTTCAAAAAGCCATTGCCATCAACCCCGACTACGCACCGGCCAAGAACAACCTCGGTACGGCCTATCTTGTTCTGAAAGACTGGGACGCGGCCATCGGGGTCTTCACGAGCCTGTCGGATGACCTGGTCTATGCATCGCCCCACCTGCCGCTCTCCAACCTGGGGTGGGCCTACTACAACAAGCGCGACTTTCCCGCAGCCCTCAAACATTACCAGGCGGCCCTGGACAGCAATCCGAAATTCGTTCCCGCCTACCGCGGGATGGGGCAGACCTACCTTGTCATGAACCAGTTCCCCAAGGCGATCGAGAGCTTTGAAAAAGGACTCGAGATCGCGCCGCGTTTTCCGCCGCTTTATCTCGACCTTGCCGAAGCCTACACTGCATCGCAGAAACGGCCGGCGGCCGTCGCAACCTACAAAAAGGTGATCGCCCTCTTCCCCGATACGGAATATGCCGAACAGGCCCGGAAAAAGCTCGGGAACTGATCCGGGGCCGAATGCCCGGAGTCAGGGGACCCGGTCCAGGGCCTGCCTGAGATCCCCCAGGATGTCGTCTGGGTGCTCGAGGCCGACGGAGAGGCGGATGAGGCCGTCCGAAATGCCCGCCAGTTTTCTCTCCGACGGCGAATACACGGCGTGGGTCATGGAGGCGGGATGCTGAATAAGGGTTTCACAATCCCCCAGGCTCACCGCCAGCGTGCAAAGCGTCACCCCGTTCATCACTGCCTTTCCGGCGACGACGCCGCCGTGCACCTCGAACGCGATCATGCCCCCGAACTTTTTCATCTGCCTCCGGGCGAGGGAATGGCCCGGATGGGACGCCAGTCCCGGATAGAATACCGCTGCCACGCGGGGGTGAGACAAGAGCCGTTCTGCGATCATGAGCGCCGTGTCGCTGTGGCGATCCATTCGGAGGGCGAGGGTCTTCAATCCCCGCAGGATCAGCCATGCGTTGAACGGGCTCATCACCGGCCCGAAATGATTCATGTGCGACTCCCGGATCTGCCCGATCATCCGTTTCGATCCGACGATGAGGCCGCCGATGAGGTCCCCGTGTCCGCCCAGGTACTTTGTGGCGGAATGGAGCACGAGATCCGCCCCCATGGCGAGGGGGCGCTGCAGGTAGGGCGAGGCGAAGGTGTTGTCGACGATCAGGGGGATGTCATGGCGCCGCGCCGTATCGGCCCACAGGGGGATGTCTATGATATCAAGGGTGGGGTTGGCCGGGGTTTCGATATACAAGAATCGGGTGTCCCCGTCGATTTTTTCCTCGATCTCCTTCAGGGAGCCGCTCCTCCGGTGGGAGACGAACCGGGCATGGATATTGAGCCGGGCCAGGTCGGAGCTGAACAGGGCGAAGGTTCCGCCGTACAGGGTGCTGCAGGCGACGAAATTATCCCCGGGGGCGGTGAGGGTCAGGGCTGCCGCGGCCACGGCCGCCATGCCCGATGCGGTCGCGACGGCCGATTCTCCGCCCTCCAGAACGGCGATCTTCTTCTCGAGCAGATCCACCGTGGGGTTGCCGATGCGGGTATAGATATAGCCGGTGCTCTTGCCCGAAAAAAGATCGGCGCCATGGTCCGCATCCTTGAATTTGAAGGTGGATGTCATGTGGATGGGGGGCACGAGATCGAAAGAGGTCACATGGTCCGAATGGACGCCGTGAACAATTTCCGTTTCCTGGGTGAGTTTTTTCATCCAAAGGCTCCTTTCGCCGGATCGCATGGGGCGATAATATCATGGCTTCATTGAATCTTTCGATCGGAATACCCCCTGGGGACCCGATACCTTCCTGATTATCATCTTTGAGCCATTATTGACAGGCCGCAATCGTTTTTTCAACAGGCGGATGGCTTTTCTCGGCCGGCGGCGAGCCGTCCTTCCCACCCCGGGGATCGGGGCGGCCCCCACCTTATTTTCAACGGTTTGAGCACCTTAGACCCCTTGACAATTTCTCAATATATTGTAGTTTAAAATATGTTGACATACCATATATTGTGTTATAAATGTTCATTACACACGTTTTCGGATGAAATGCTCTGTTTTACAAACCCGTGTGGATGCCCCCTAGGAGGACGCCCGCCCGATGAAATCGAAGGACCGCTCGGCCGGAGTTCTTTCGGGTATCGCCCTGCCGCGTCCGGTTCGGCGTCTTCTACCGAGCCATGCGGCACCCCCCGGCGGAAAGCGCTGTCTTCCCCGCGAAACCCTTTAGACGTCTGTCCAGAACCGTCTGCCGGCTGTGCAGACAGATTCAAGACCCAATGGAGAAGGTTGGTATGCAACAGATGCGCAAAATCATCGTGTCCGGCAAAGACCGGTTCGTAGTGAACGCCCATGGTTGGGACGACCGCCAGTTTTCAGACGCATTTATGCGTCACAACTCCGTCAGCCGGGACCAGGCGATGAAAATCAGCCTGTTCCTGCGGGAGATGATCGAAAAGATGGAAGACGAGACCATCCCGCTGCCGATCATTGACGAGATGATCCGCAACAAGGCAATGGCGCTCGGATGTCATGATGTCTCTCCCGTTACATTGGATGGCGACATGTTTACAGAAAACGGCCTGGTGATATCAGGCAACGCGAAAACCGTTCTGGAAAGACGGTATCTGAGAAAAAACGATCAGGGCGAACCCATTGAAACCGCGGTGGACATGTTCCGCAGGGTCGCCCGACACATCGCCGGCGCGGAAAACAATTACGGCGACCCCGATGCCGCCGGTAAAATGGAGGCGATCTTTTACCGGATGATGACCGAATTTCGGTTTCTGCCCAATTCCCCCACCCTCATGAACGCCGGCCGCCGGCTCGGCCAGTTGGCCGCCTGTTTTGTGCTGCCCGTGGAAGACAGCATGGAAGGGATCTTCGACGCCCTCAAGCACGCCGCCATCATTCACAAATCCGGCGGCGGCACCGGTTTCTCCTTCTCCCGGCTGCGCCCGAAAAACAGCCGCGTGGGAACAACGGGCGGTGTGGCGTCCGGCCCGGTGTCGTTCATGAAGGTCTTCAACACGGCCACGGAGCAGGTCAAACAGGGAGGGACCCGCCGCGGTGCGAACATGGCCATCCTCCGGGTCGACCACCCGGATATCATGGAGTTCATCCAGTGCAAGGAAAAAGACAGCGATCTCAACAATTTCAATATCTCCGTGGGCATCACGGACGCCTTCATGGAAGCCCTGAAAAAAGGCGCGGATTATGACCTGATCGACCCCAGGGAGAAGAAATCGGTGGAGCGCATCTCGAGTCTCAAGGTGTATCAGACGATCGTCCATCATGCATGGAAAAACGGGGATCCGGGCATCGTGTTCCTCGACCGGATCAACCGGGACAACCCCACGCCGGGTCTGGGAGAAATCGAAAGCACCAATCCCTGCGGCGAACAGCCCCTGCTTCCCATGGAATCCTGCAATCTGGGTTCCGTCAATCTGGCCAGGTTCGTCACGGAGAAAAACGGCGAGCGCGTCATCGATTACGAAGGGCTCAAAGAAACCATCCATCATTCGGTCAGGTTCCTGGACGACGTCATCGACATGTCGCTGTATCCGATCCCCGAAATCGAGAAAATGGTCAAAGGCAACCGCAAAATCGGCCTGGGGGTCATGGGCTTCGCGGACCTGCTTTTTCAACTGGGGATTCCCTACAACAGCGAAAAGGGGGTCGAGGTCGCCGAGAACATCATGAAATTCTTTCAGGAGACCGCCCAGGACGCATCGAAGCGCCTGGCCGAAACCCGGGGAACCTTTGAAAATTTCGACCAGAGCGTCTTCAAAGACCGGGAAGGGTGCCGGTACCGGAACGCAACCACGACGACCATCGCACCCACCGGGACACTGAGCATCATCGCCGGATGCTCCTCCGGCATCGAGCCGCTCTTCGCCCTGAGCTTCACCCGCACCATCATGGACAACGACGAGATGACCGAGGTGAACCCCTATTTCGAAGCCGCGGCCAAGGCCGGAGGGTTCTACAGCCCCGAGTTGATGAAAACCATCTCCCAAAAAGGCGGCATCCATGACCTCGACGGCATTCCGGATGCGGTGAAACGGGTCTTTGTCACGGCCCACGACATCACGCCCGAATGGCATGTCCGCATGCAGGCCGCCTTCCAGAACTACACGGACAACGCCGTCTCGAAAACCGTCAATCTGCCCCATAATGCCGATCCCGCCGAGGTGATGAAGGTGTACGATCTGGCCTACACGCTGGGCTGCAAGGGCGTGACCATTTACCGGGACGGCAGCAAGGGCAAGCAGGTCCTGTCCGTCAACAAGGAAACGAAGGGGGAAAATACCGTCGTCAAGGACCGCCCCGAAACCCTTTACGGGTTCACCACGAAAATCAAGACAGGGCTGGGGGATCTCTATATGACGGTGACGGAGATGGACGGGCTCCCCTTTGAGGTGTTCGCGACCATCGGCAAGTCCGGAAGGTCGACGACGGCCAAGACCGAAGCCATCGGACGGCTGATCTCCCTCGCCTTCCGGTCGGGCATCAAGGTGGAGAAGGTGGTGGAGCAACTGAAAGGCATCGGCGGCGAACACCCCATCTTTCAGAACGGCGGCATTGTCAGCTCCATTCCCGATGCCATCAGCCAGGTTCTGGAAAAACGGTACCTGGGGGGCAAGAACGGCAAAAAAAGCGGCGTCGGACAAAACCTGATGGGGGCCGCCTGCCCTGAATGCGGAGAGCGTCTCAGCTTTGAGGAGGGCTGCATTCTCTGCCACTTCTGCGGCTACAGCAAATGCGGATAAAAAACCGCGGGGCCGGCGTCATTCATAGGATGCGGGCGGCCCCGCGAAGCATCAGAGAATGCTCCAGAGCATCCGGGTCGCCACGATCAGGAGCAGGACGGCAAAGACCCGCTTGAGCCGCCCCACCGGCAGGCTGTGGGCCAGACGGACCCCCAACGGGGCCGTCAGAACGCTCGTCCAGACCAGCCCGATGAGGGCCGGCAGGTAGACGTACCCAATCGAATACTGGGGCAACCCCGTTGTCCCCCAGCCGTTATAGATATAGCCCGCGGTGCCGGCAACGGCGATGGGAAAACCGATAGCCGCCGAGGTGCCGATGGCGTGGTGAACGCTCATGTTGCACCAGATCATGAACGGAACGGAAAGGGTGCCCCCGCCGATGCCCACCAGGCTGGACACGGCACCGATCACATTGCCCACGCCGAACATGCCCATGTTTCCGGGAAGCTCCCGTGACGCCGCGGGCTTTCGGCCCGTGAGCATCTGAACGGCCACGTAGTAAAGGAAGACTACGAAAAACCCCTTGAGAAAACCGGTGGACATCCGGGAGGCAACGCAGGTCCCCAGGAAGGTCCCCACGAATATCCCCGTGACAATCCGGCGAACGACCACCCAATGGACCGCCCCGCGCTTGTGGTGGGCCCAGAAGCTTGACACCGCCGTGAAGATGATGCTGGCCATGGAGGTGCCCAGCGCCAGGTGCATCATCGATTCATTGGGGATTCCCTGCCATGTGAAACAGAAGACCAGCATGGGGACGATGACCAGCCCGCCTCCGATCCCCAGAAGCCCCGCCAGGACGCCTGCCACAGCGCCCACCGCCGAATACAACAGAACAATCGCAGGCATCTCATCCTTTCCTAACAGTTTATGAGGGGTATTTGGATGACAGCGCCGATATCACACCTCCCGGCTTCAGGCAACCGCAATCTTCGTAAGCCGAAAACCCGTTCTCTTGCTCCTTCTTCTGTCGGACGACTTAGCCGCCTTTGTATCGTCTGTGCGGCGTCATCTCATCCATTCATTTTGGTTTGAATCGAAATCTAAATTCAGTATGCCGATCTGCTTTTTTACTTTTCATATTTATTATTAGTGTAATATCCAACTTTAAAGTAATATTTTTTAGCAATTCATTTCAATTCCGTTAGATTGATTAAAAACCATGATGTCATAATATCTGTATGACTATCAGATGGGTTGGGATAGTATGCAGGAGGAAAGGAGGGGATGATGAAAAAAAGTGATGACCAGATGATCCGCATTTCCCTGCCGATGGCCAGTGCCGCGGATCTGAGGGGAAAACAATCGGTCCGCGCGACGTTCAAGCTGACCGAAGATGCCATCAACACCATGAGCATCGTGTCGGTGCACCTGGGGATCAAGCAGAAATCCCTCTTTGATCACCTCATCGAGGACTTGCAGGCCCTGGAGATGATCGCCCAGGAGATTGAACCCCGGGAATTCAAGTCGCAGCAGCGGGTGCAGAAAACCTTCGTCCTCAGCCGGAAGACCCTCATGTCCCTGGAAAAGGTCTGCCGGGACTTCAACGCCCCCCGGGACATCCTCGTGGAGTATTCGATCCAGCGGCTCCTTCCCGTCATCATCCGGGAGCAGGAGCGGCACCGGCGGCGGAAGGAGATCCTCAAGGAGCTGGGGGCGTTTCTCCAGCAGGGGGAGATCATTCTGGAAAAATCGAAACGGCTGGTCGGCGAGGAGGATATGGTTTACGACCGCATCGAGCGCATGATCGCCGCGTGCGCCCACACCGTTGAATACGTGGCCGATTACATCGAACGGGGCAAGGTCATCGAAACCTTCAGGATCGACCGTGAGTGACGCGCCCTCCGATCAGGCGGGATACCGGGAATAGACATCATCGGTCATCTCCGACCGCTTTCCTTCCCTCAGGTAATGGTACCCGACGGCGGCGATCATGGCGGCGTTATCGCCGCAGAGGTCCAACGGCGGGATATGAACCGAAAGCCCCTTCACAGCCCCCTCCCGAAGCAGCCTCTCCCGCAGCCGACCATTGGCGGCCACCCCGCCGACAACGGCGATGTCGCTGCAGCCCGTTGTTTCGGCCGCAAGGATGAGCTTGTAGACCAAGACATCGACGACCGCCTCCTGAAATCCGGCCGCGATGTCGGCCGACAGGCGTTCAAGGTCGTCTCCGTGGTGCCGGATGTACTGGTTGACGGCGGTTTTCAAGCCGCTGAAGCTGAAGTCTAAACGGTCCTTGTCCAGGTAGGCCCGGGGAAACTTGATCCTGTCGGGATTTCCCCGCCCCGCGAGACGGCCGATGACCGCGCCGCCGGGATATCCCAATCCCAGCATCTTCGATACCTTGTCAAACGCTTCACCGGCTGCGTCATCCCGGGTTTGCCCCAGGAGTTCGAACTGCATGGGACCGCTGACGCGGTAAATGCTCGTATGGCCTCCGGACGCCAGGAGGGCCGCAAAGGGCAGCGACGGCGGATTGTCGCCCAGAAACACGGAATGGAGATGCCCCTCCAGGTGATTGACGCCTCGCCATGGCACATCGAGCGCCCGCGCCAGCCCTTTGGCGAAGGAGAACCCGACCAGGAGTGCCCCGACCAGGCCGGGTCCCCGGGTGACGGCGATGCCGTCCACCGCTTCCAGATCGAGGCCCGCATGTTCAAGGGCCTGTGTCGTCACGGGGACAATGGCCTCCAGGTGTTTCCGGGATGCCAGCTCCGGCACCACCCCGCCGTATCGATGGTGGATGTCAATCTGGGAGGCGACGACGGAGGAGAGAATCCGTCCGCCGTCCGCGACCAGGGCGGCGGCGGTTTCGTCACATGAGGTTTCGATGCCGAGGATGATCATGGTCTGAATTCCTGGAAAACAGGTCTCTGGGATCCCGCTGAAAACCGCTTTGCCGCGCCGGTCATTTGAAGCGAAAGGTCTTATCGAAAAGGGAGGGATCATCGAAATGGGCGCGGCCCACAAGGCGGATGGCGTGATGGCCGCGCTGCCGCATGCTCCCCACCCTCGGGATGCCCATGGAGAAAAAGAGATAGGGTTCGATCCGCTCCGACCCCTTGGCAATCCCCTCCGGATCAAAGAGATTTTCGGATGTCCCGTCGGGCCGGGGCAGGCTCTCCAAGGCTTCATAGGGAAGAAGGCCATAGAAACCCGTCGGCCCGGCCGCAGCGGACACCGTCCCCAGGTGCACCACCTGGTGCCAGCCCGAATTGACGCGCAGCAGCAGGCGCTCCTCGGGAAACCTTTCCGGAAGCCACCGGGGCACGAAGGGCGACAGGGCCCCGGGCTGCGGGAGAATCTCCAGGACCCGGCGCTGTTGCGGGACAAAAAAATGGTAGCACCCGCAGTTGTTCATCACGTCGACCATAAAGGGGCTGCCGGCCGTGTCGAGGCTGACGCGGATCGTCAGCCCGTCCAGAATGCCGTGTTCGATGCGCGGCGCACCCGGACCTTTTCGGGCCGGATACCACAGGGTATAGTTGATCTGGAGAATGGGCGCAGATTTGAAAAAGGCATGGGAGATATAGTGATAGAGCACGGGCGCCCGCCCATCGACCCGTGGCCCGTCACGGCCCCAGGCCACCCGTCCCCAACGGTCGTATTCCCCTGCGTCATCCTGAACGATGACCGGCGCAAACCGCCGGACGAGGGCGTCGGCCTCCGCCGCGTCCAGCCGCGGGACGCCCAGGGCGTCCCGGCGGTCCGGCCCATGGATCCGGCGGATATCGTCCATGGTCGCGGGTGCGGAGGGCACGGGGGAGAACCATGACAGACGGCCGCGGGTCTCGATCCGGTCCCACGGTTCCCGGTGCCATCCGGCAAACCGCTGCTGGACCTGCTCGGTCACGATGGAGACGGGAACCACCGCCACCGGATACAGGCCCATGATCCGCATGGCAGTCCGATATTCGTCGGGGATACGGACGGCTTCCGCAACGGACTCGACAAAATCCGGGGTGCTTCGGTCGTGGGCCGAAAGCGCCCGCGCGTGTCCGGCGGCGGCATCCAGGAGCTCCTCCGGTGAAGCAAGCCCCCAACGGCTGATGCCCAATGCCGGATCGCTCAGCACGGCCGGCGGAAGATTGGCGATCTCCCGTCTTCGCGCGGCCCTGTCCGCCGCTTCCAGAGCCCTTGTCCAGGCGTCTTTGCGCCGGCCGTCCAGAAGGCCGGGGGCCATGGCCGCAAGGAAACGGTCGGCCCGGAGATAGGGGAACCCGGCGACGGGCACGGCGCCGGCATCCCGGACGCCGGCCTGTTCCACGGCGGCATCGAGATCCTCGAAAAATCGCGCGGCGGGAAGGCTGTCCTGGGCGGGCAGCATGGGTCCTGGCGCCCGAACACATCCCGTGAACAGGCAGATCAGCGGCAGGACCCAAAAAAGCACCCGGTGTCCACGCTTATCCATCGAGGTCGACCTCCTCCAGAGAAATGGAAAATCGCCTGAGCGAGGTCCCGTGCTTCTTGCAGAAGGCCTTCACGGAGGAGACGGCCGCCTCGGTTTCGGGGGAGGCCATGAACGAGACAAAGATGCAGCCGAATGCGTGCTGCTCGAAGAGCCGCTCCATCTCAAGGGAGGTCCCGAGAATGGGGTAGCCCTGAAGCCGCTTGCCGGTCTTCAGCGGGTCGTCGTCGATGAATCCCACCGGATTGATCTGGTGGGACTTGTTGTTGACGATCTCCCGAAGGAGGATCTCTCCGCCGCGCCCGGCCCCGTAAATGAGCGCCTTTTCCCCCGCAAGGGTCTTCCGGCCCATGGAATCGAGGAAGATCCTGAATGATCCGCGGGTCCCCAGCAGGAGACCGGTGGTCAGGAGCCAGTCGATCACGAAGAGCCCCTTGGAAAAATCCCTGAACCGGTAAAGGTAGGTGACGGCCACGACGGAAAAGACCGTGGCCAGGGTGGATGCCTTGACAAAGATAAACACGTCGTCGGTGCTCATGAAGCGCCAGAAACCGCGATAGATCCCCACAAGGAAAAAGGCGATGAACTTGCAGGCGATGATGGCCGGAAGCGAATGAAGGAATAAATCAAAATAAAAGGAAAACTCCCCATCGCTGAACCGAAGGCGATAAGAGAGATAATAGGAAAAGGCGATGAGGCAGAAATCGAGAACGACCAGAGCGATCTGACGTTTGTAGGTCAACTCCATGAGGATCGGCGTGTAGGCGTGATTTCTCAGCATCGAAAACTCCTCCTCTTCATAGACCCGAAGCTGGGCCATATAGATGCCCATCAGGAGGACCGACAGCCCCAGGGGGATGATCACGGCGGGAGAGGAGAGGGTGTCGCTGGCGTTCACGAACACGGCGGCGATGCCCGAGATGGTCCCCACCCCGTAAAGGAAAAGCACCGCATGCCGCTGGCTGAACCCCATCAAGACCAACCGGTGGGAGGTGTGGTCCCGGCCGCCGGTGGAGGCCTTCCGTCCGCTCAGCAGCCGGATCAGGGTGACCAGTGTGGTGTCGAGCATGGGGACCATGAGGACCATCACGGGAACGCCGAGGCGGGCCAGGGGCGCCGATGCCACCGCTTCCGAATAGTGGATCCCCAGCATGGCGAGGGTAAACCCGATGACGAGGCTGCCGCAGTCCCCCATAAAAATGGAGGCCGGGTTGTAATTATAGACGAGAAACCCCACAAGGGCTCCGGCAAGCAGGAGCGCCGCCGGGAGGCCGCTTCCCGTGCCCGTCGAAAAGAGGACGGCGAAATAGAGGGCCGCGATCATCCCGACGCCGGAACAGAGCCCGTCCATGTTGTCGATGAGATTGACGGCATTGGTGATGCCCACGATCCAGAAGAGGGTGACGAGGGTATCCAGGGTCAGGGAGCTGAACCAGTGCAGGCGAAACCCCAGGAACGCCATCAGGGAGGCCGCGAGGATCTGGCCGATCAGCTTGACATGGGGCTTGATGCGGAGAAAATCATCCACCCACCCCAGAACGAACATGAAGGTTGCGCCGACCCAGATGGCGGCCTCGATGGAGGGCGCGGTCCTCTGGGTCTTTCCGCCAAGGAAATGGGACCAGAATCCCTGAAAATCGGCCATGAAAAAGAGGGGAACGGCCACGGCGAGATAGATGGCGATCCCGCCCATCAGCGCGGTGGGCGTCTCGTGCCAGCGATCCTTGACCGGATAGGCCACCCAGTCCCGGCGCCTGGCCACATGGCGGACCGCCGGCGTCAGAACGAGGCATGCGACAAGAGATATCAGAAAAATGTGGGATAGCGACATCATTGAAGCAATTTACCGAGAAGCAGGTTACCGGCGTGGGGAACGGGGGGTATGGGGCGGCGGGACCGTGGGTTTGACCGTTTGCAGGAAAGCCTTTCGGCCGGCGGCGCCTCTCAGTCGACCCATTTCACCCGGGGGCCGGCGCCTTTTCTGCCGATAATTTCACCGATGGCCCAGGCGCTTTCGCCCAGGGCGCGCAGCCGCTCCATGACATCCCCCGCGCGCTCCTCGGGGACGACGGCGATCATGCCGATCCCGTTGTTGAAGGTCCGGAGCATCTCGGCCTCGGACACCTTGCCGCCGGCCTGGAGAAAATGAAAAATGGCCGGCCGCTCCCAGCTCTCCCGCCGGATCATGACGCTGCATGCCTGGGGAATGATCCGGACGATGTTTTCGGTGATCCCCCCGCCGGTGATGTGGGCAAGGCCGCGGATGGGGAGATCCCGCATCAGCATCTGGACGGTTTCCGAGTAGATCCGGGTGGGCGTCATCAGCGCCTCGCCCAAGGTCCGGCCCAGTTCGGGGATATGGATGTCGACGGTGAGCTTCAGGATGTCAAAGCAGATCTTCCGCACCAGGGAATACCCGTTGCTGTGAAGCCCGCTCGACGCGATGCCGATCAGGACGTCGCCCATGCGGATCTCTGTGCCGTCGATGATTTTGCTGTTGTCCACGAGGCCGACGGAAAAACCGGCCAGGTCATACTCGCCCGGCTTGTAGAGTCCGGGCATCTCGGCCGTCTCCCCGCCGATAAGGGCGCAGTTCGCGATCCTGCATCCTTCCCCGATGCCTTTGATGATTTCCGGGACGACGCCTTCATCCAGCTCCCCCATGGAGACATAGTCGAGGAAAAAGAGCGGTTTGGCCCCTTGAACGGCGATATCGTTGACACACATGGCCACGAGATCGATTCCGATAGTGTCGTGGACGTTGGTGAGAAAGGCGATCTTGAGCTTGGTGCCGACCCCGTCCGTTGAGCTGACCAGAACCGGCTTTTCATACCCGTCCACATTCAAGGAGAAGAGCCCGCCGAACCCGCCGATTTCCCCCATGACCCCGTGTCGGGGCGTTCTCCTGGCAATGTCCTTGATCTTTTCGACGAGTCTGTTGGCCTTGTCGATATCCACGCCGGCATCCGCGTAGGTGAGCGGGTTCGTCATATCCATCCTCTATATTTTTACGGAATACAGGAAATTAGGGGGAAAAAGTAAACCGATTTCCACCAAAAGTCAAAACAATTTTTTTGACATCCCTCCCGGGTTTGGGTAAAGTTGAAGCGTGTGTTTAAACGGTGATTTCAAGGGAATCCCGTCCGGTTCACCCAGTTTATCAATCCAACCTGCTTTTCGAGGTGCTTTATGACGAATTTCGCGCGGCTCGACCGTCTGCCGCCGTATGTCTTCGCGACGGTGAACGAGATCAAGATGGAATCCAGACGGGCCGGAGCAGATATTATCGACCTGGGCATGGGAAACCCCGATCTCGGCACGCCTCAGCACATCGTCGAAAAGATGATGGAGGCGGCCCAGAAACCCCACAACCACCGCTACTCCGCATCCATGGGGATCCGGAAGCTCCGGATGGCCATCGCCGCCTGGTACAAAAGGCGGTATGACGTGGACATCGACCCCGAAACCGAAGCCATCGTCACCATCGGCGTCAAGGAGGGACTCTCCCATCTCATTCTGGTGGCCATCCGCCCGGGAGACGTCGTTTTCACGCCCAACCCCACCTATCCCATCCATCCGTTTTCGGCCATCATCGCCGGAGGAGACGTCCGGGGCATCCCCGTCGGCCCCGGCCAGGATTTTTTCGAAAACCTCATGAACGCCACCAAGCAGACCTGGCCGCGACCCAAAGTCCTGATCCTCAGTTATCCCCACAACCCGACCACCGAGGTGGTCGACCTTGCGTTCTTCGAGAAAATCGTTGATTACGCCCGGGAGAACAACATTCTCGTCATCCACGACTTCGCCTATGCGGATCTTACCTTCGACGGATACGCCGCCCCCAGCTTCCTCCAGGCCAAAGGGGCCAAAGCGGTGGGCGTGGAGTTCTTCTCCCTGTCCAAGAGCTACAGCATGGCCGGATGGCGGGTCGGCTTCTGCGTCGGAAACGCCGAAACCGTCTTCGCCCTGAAGCGGATCAAGAGCTATCTGGACTACGGCATCTTTCAGCCCATCCAAATCGCCTCCATCATCGCCCTGAACGAGGATCAGTCCTGTGTGGAAGACATCCGCCAGATCTACAAATCCCGGCGCGACGCCCTGGTCGGCGGGCTCGCGCGCGCGGGCTGGGAGATCCCCAGCCCCAGGGGAACGATGTTCGTCTGGGCCAGGATTCCCGGGCGATACCGCCACATGGGCTCGGTGGAGTTCTCCAAATTCATGATCCGCGAAGCCCAGGTGGCGGTATCGCCCGGGCTGGGCTTCGGGGAATACGGGGATGAGTTCGTCCGGTTTGCCTTGATCGAAAACAACAAGCGCATCAATCAGGCCGTCAGGGGAATCAAAAAAATACTGTAAGGAGTTTTCGCATGAGACAGGTCAATGTGGGCGTCCTGGGATTCGGGACGGTGGGAACGGGCGTGGTCAGGATCCTCCTGGAAAACAAGACGATTCTCAGGGCCCGGGTCGGCGTGGATCTGAACCTGAAATACGTGGCGGATATCGACACGCAAACCAATCGCGGCATCGCCCTCGAACCGGGTGTTCTCGTGAATGACGCCTTCAGGGTCGTCAACGATCCCGATGTCGACATCGTGGTGGAGATGATCGGCGGCGAAGGCATCGCCAAGGAACTCATCCTGAAGGCCATCGAAAACGGAAAGCACGTGGTGACCGCCAACAAGGCCCTCATCGCCGGCCACGGCAACACCATCGCCCGGGCGGCCGCGGAAAAGGGCGTCGATTTCGGGTATGAAGCCAGCGTGGGCGGCTGCATGCCCGTCATCAAATCGGTCCGGGAATCCCTCGTCGGCAACCGGATCCATGCCATGATCGGGATCTTGAACGGCACCTGCAACTATATCCTGACCCGGATCACCGAAGCGGGCAGCTCCTTTTCCGAGGCCCTTGCCGAGGCCCAGGCCGAGGGGTTTGCCGAAGCGGACCCCACTTTGGACGTGGAGGGGTTCGACACGGCCCACAAACTGGCCATCCTGAACGCCCTGGCCTATGGGATGGAGATCAACCTGGACGACATCTATGTGGAAGGGATCTCGAAGATCGACCCCGTCGATATCGCCTTTGCCCGGGAGTTCGGGTACAAGGTCAAGCTGCTCGCCATCGGCAAAAACAACGGCGGTTCGGTGGAGGCGCGGGTCCACCCGACCATGATCCCCTTCGCGGACCCCCTGTCCAGCGTCAGCGGCAGCCTCAACGCCGTCTCCATCACCGCCGACGCCGTCAGCCGGGTGATGCTCTACGGCCGCGGCGCCGGCATGATGCCCACCGGCAGCGCCGTCGTCTCCGACATTGTCGACATCGCGCGGAACCTCATCACGGGTACCACGGGACGGATTCCCATCTTTTCCTATCAGCCCGAAGCCATCCGGAAGATCCCGATCCTTCCCGTGGACGAAATCCACACCCACTATTACTTCCGTTTCGCGGCCCTCGACCGGCCCGGCGTCCTGTCGAAAATCTCCGGCATACTGGGGGAAAACGGCATCAGCATCCGCTCGGTTCATCAGAAAGGGCGCAAATCCGAAGGAACGGTGCCCATTGTGATGCTGACCCACCGGGCCAGAGAGGCCGATGTGAAAAAGGCTTTGGGCGAGATCACCCTTCTGGATATCGTGAGCGATCAGCCGGTGCTGATCCGCATCGAGGACGAAAACGGCGGGGATTGAGCCGCCGACCGATATCAAAAGGCTTTTGCCAAAACAGGATAGTTTACCGTTCACATTAACGAGGTGCCATGTATATAGTCTGTTCGGACCTGGAAGGGGTCTTCGTTCCCGAAATCTGGATCAACGTCGCCGAAAAGACGGGGATCGAGGAGCTCCGCTTAACGACTCGGGATATTTCCGATTATGATGTCCTCATGCGAAAACGGCTGTCCATCCTGAAACAGCACCGTCTGAAGCTCAAAGACATCACGGATGTCATCGCCGCCATGCATCCGCTGAACGGCGCCCTGGATTTTCTCAACTGGCTTCGGGCCATGACCCCGGTCATCGTGGTATCCGACACCTTCACCCAGTTTGCGGGGCCGCTGATCGCCCAGCTCGGCTGGCCGACCCTGTTCTGCAACACCCTGGCCGTCGACAGCGACGGCACGGTCGCAGACTACCGCCTCCGTCAACCCGACGGCAAAAGAAAAACCGTCGAGGCATTGAAAAGCCTCAACTACAAGGTGATCGCCATGGGCGACTCCTACAACGACATCAGCATGCTCCAGGCCGCCGACCACGGGATCCTTTTCCGGCCGCCTCCCAACGTGGTCGCCGAGTTTCCCCAGTTTCCCGTCACGACCCGATACGACGCCCTGAAACCCATCTATGAAAAGCTCCTGACGGCGGAAGGCTGAAGACCATGCTGACCCTCGCGGCCACCTATCGGGTGATCTACGGAGACACGGACCAGATGGGAGTGGTCTATTACGCCAACTACTTCCGCTTCTTCGAGATGGGCCGGGCGGCCATGTTCCGACACCTGGGCCTTTCCTACCGTGAAATCGAGGAGCGCGGCTATGTTCTGCCGGTTTCCGAGGCCTTCTGCAAATATCTCGCCTCGGCCCGGTACGACGACGTGCTCATCATCGAGACATCCCTCGACACCGCCATTCGCGGGGGAATGAAGTTCAATTATACGATCCTGCGGGAGTCGGACGGCACCCCCCTGGTGACGGGCCACACCCGACACGCCTGCATGACCACCGAGGGGCGGGTGGTCCGGCCGCCCGGGTTCCTCAAAGACCTCATCGCCTCCCATGAAGGGGCTGCCGAATGAAGGTTCCCGTGGACCTCTCGGCCTTTTCGGGATGCCGGATCCTGGTGGTGGGCGACCTGATGCTGGACGAATATGTGTGGGGAAGCGTCGACCGCATCTCTCCGGAAGCACCGGTCCAGATCGTCGCCGTGGAGCGGGAGGAATATACCCTGGGCGGCGCCGGCAACGTGGTCCACAACCTCTCTTCGCTGGGCGCCCGGGTTTCGGTGGCGGGCGTCATCGGGACCCTCGCCGACGGCGACCGCTTGATGGCCATGTTCACCGCGCTGGGCGTGGATGCCTCGGGCGTGGTTCGAGATCCGGCACGCCCCACAACCCGGAAAACCCGGATCATCGCAGCCAACCAGCACGTCCTTCGCATCGACAGGGAAGCCCGCAGCAGCATTCCCGAGGAGACCTGCCGGAGACTGGATGGGTTCATCCGACGGAAGCTGCCGGCATCGGATGTGATGCTCCTCTCCGATTACGGAAAGGGCGTCGTCACCCCCTCCCTGGTCCGGACCGCGGCGCAGGTCGCCGATTCCTGCGGCAGGATCGTCATCGCCGACCCCAAGGGCCTGGATTTTTCCAAATACGCCGGCCTTTCGATGCTGACGCCGAACCAGAAGGAGGCGGCCCTGGCCGCGGGAATGGAAATCACCGACGACGCGTCGCTTTCACGGGCGGCTCACCGTATCCTGAAAACATCCGGTGTCCGGCACCTGCTCGTGACCCGGGGCAAGGACGGGATGGTGCTTTTCCAGGAAGGCAACGCACCCTACGTCATTCCGGCCCAGGCCCGCCAGGTGTATGATGTGTCGGGGGCGGGGGATACGGTCATTTCGGTCCTGGGCCTGGGCGTGGCCGCCGGGCTCTCCTTCCGGGAGGCCGCGGAGATGGCCAATACGGCTGCGGGCATCGTCGTGGGAAAGGTCGGGACCGCCACCATCACCCCGGCGGAACTTTCAGCCGCCCTGAAGCATGATGATATATTTCAAAAAGACAAATCCTTACCCGAAATCCCCAGCATCGTTGCAGATCTAAGGCGGAAGAATAAACGGATTGTTCTCACCAACGGGTGCTTTGACCTTCTCCACGCCGGGCATATTCAGCTGTTATCGGCATCCAAGCGGATGGGCGATATCCTCATCGTGGCGATCGACGACGACGCGTCCGTCCGCCGCCTGAAAGGAGACGGCCGGCCGGTCATCGGGGCCCGGGAGCGCGTCCAGATCCTGAGCGCCCTGGACAGCGTGGATTATGTGGTCGTTTTTTCCACCGAGGCCCTGCCGGACCTGATCGACGCCATTCGGCCGGATGTCCTGACCAAAGGCAGCAATTACGCTGCCGACGAGGTTCTCGGGCACGAACAGGTGGTTCGGATGGGCGGGGAGGTGGCGCTGGTGAAAATTACGGAACAGGCATCTTCTTCGGAGATCATACAGAACATCCGATCCTCGCCGGCCGCCTGAAACAAGCGGTTCGGCGGTTTCAGCGTGTCGCCGGCGGAGGTGCGAACACAGGAGCGCGTCGTGTTCATCGAAGAAAAGGAGAACGGCATCGCATTCAAGGTGTTCGTGCAGCCCAAGTCATCCCGGAACGCCATTGTCGGGCTTCACGGCGATGCCCTGAAGGTCAAACTGACCGCCCCCCCGGTGGAAGGCGCCGCAAACGCCATGTGCATCCAATTTTTCTCGAAAATGCTGGGGGTTTCCAAATCGGCCATCGAGATCCAGTCCGGGCACGCCAGCCGGACCAAGATCCTATGGATTTGCTGCGGTCCAACGGGGCGGGGCGGCCATACGGAACAGGATCGGATCCTGGCACTGCTGAAAAAACTTGCCGTGCCATAAAAAAATATCCTTGACTTTATTTGCCTGGGGTATTAGTTTTGCAAATTGTTGATGCGGGGTGGAGCAGCCAGGTAGCTCGTCGGGCTCATAACCCGAAGGTCACAGGTTCGAATCCTGTCCCCGCTACCAACTATACAATTGACATCGACATGTAATCAATATATATGGCAGTCCAATTTTAATTGCGGTTAAAATGTGGGCTATTTTTTTATGCTCTTCCCTATGAAAACGTTGATCACACCCATCAGATCCATCCATTGCCGCATTCAGGCGTACTGCGCCAATCAGCCATTCATTCAGAAAATCAAGATGCTGAAAACGAATAACATGATGGAGATCGGAATGAAATCCACGCGTTTTGATTGATGGTTTTCTCCGGTTGCCCCGTCGAAGGCATGCCTATCCAGAACCGTAAATGCCCGTGCGCCTGAAGCGCACGGGTCGTTTACCGCTCTGGATATACATGATTACCATGTTATCGTTTGGGTCTGGATTGCCCCTGCAATCCGAACCCTGTGAAAGCGTGTCGCTTTCTCCCTTAGTTCGCGGCGGGTTACGCTGCGGACCGAAAGCACTCATTAACAACATTATTTCAAGGATGGTGTTTCTTTGGAACTTAAAAAGATGATATCCAAATCCAATGATCTATTGGCCTCCAAAGAGAACGGTTCGGCTGTATCGTCGCCTGTTTCGGGGCTCTCCCTGCGATGGCCTGCATGGCTGACCAAGGAAACCATAGACCGCTCCGTCAAGGGTCTCGTCATCGCATTGCTCATCGGCCTGCCCCTGACCTATGGCTATTTCTGGGGGGACTATCTGGAAATGCTGGAGATTTTTGTCTACCACCGGGAATCCTCCGTGACCGTCGGCATCGCCCAGATCGCCCTTTGGGTGTCTCTGGGTGCCCTGGTATGGCGCGTCTATCTGTTTTATACCTATCGGCCCGTGGCGCCCTGCGCGGACGAGGAACTGCCCGTCTGTTCGGTCATTGTGCCGGCCTACAATGAAGGGGCCCAGGTGCTCTATACCCTTCGCAGCGTGGCCGCCAGCGATTACCCCGCCGACAAGCTCCAGATCATCACCGTTGACGACGGCAGCAAGGACGACACCTGGCTGTGGATGAAGCAGGCCGAAAGAGAGCTGGGCGATCGGGTGCAGTTGGTCCGCCTGGAGAAAAACAGCGGAAAACGCCGCGCCCTGTATGAAGGCTTCCAGCGCAGCCGGGGCGAAGTCCTGGTGACCATCGACAGCGATTCCGAAGTGGACGCCTCAACCCTTCGCCACCTCGTCAGCCCCTTTGTGAACGACCCCTTGGTCGGCGGGGTGGCAGGCAACGTCCGGGTTCTCAATACCTCGGCCGGCATCATTCCCAAGATGCTCGATGTCAGTTTCACCTTCAGTTTTGATTTTATCCGCGCGTCTCAGAGCCGGCTCAACACGGTCATCACCACGCCGGGGGCATTGGCCGGGTATCGGCGGAGCGTAATTGCCCCTGTGCTGGATGAATGGCTTTGCCAGACCTTTTTCGGCCAACCCGCAAACATCGGCGAGGACCGGGCCTTGACCAACCTGATTCTGAAAAACGGCTATCATGTGCTGTTTTCCAAAAATGCCGTCGTGTATACCCAGGTACCGACGGCCTATGTCGGCCTGTGCAAAATGTTTTTGAGGTGGGCAAGGAGCAATGTGCGTGAGACCCTCGTCATGGCAGGGTTTATCTTTACGCAGTTCCGGAAGACGCCTGCCCTCGGGGCAAGGATCAATCTGCTGCTGCTGCTCCACCGGATGACCCTCTGCGAAATGCTCAAGGTCTGGTCCATGACCATCCTGTTCGCATTTCCGACGCTGTTTCTGTTCAACGTGTTCACCGGAGCGGTCCTGTTTTCCATGATACCGGCGCTCCTGTACCTTTCCCGGTACAAAGACAGCAATTTTCTCTGGGCGATTCCTTACAGCCTGTTCTATCTCGTCGGCCTGTCCTGGATCAGCCTGTATGCCCTTTTCACCCCGCACCGGACCAGTTGGTTGACGCGAGGCCTCCAGACCCAGACAGACCATCTGCTCACGGCAGCCCCCCATCAGGGGAAATAGACAAACGTCCATCCCGGCCCCGGCCTGGATCCCGTCAAGGGGTCACAGGCCGGGGCCGCCTGCCGATATCCCCCGAAGCCAATTTCGCACTGCACCGCCGCGGCGCTTATGGCGCGAAGAATTTTTCCCGAATCCGTTCAATTCGCTTCCCGTTGGCGCCAAGGTCGCTGTAGCCGACACGGGAAGCCGAACGGACGTCAATTTTTTTCCGGACATCGTCAAAATAAAACAGGGCATCGTCCACGAATCCCATCACGGCGGTTTTGAATTCAACCTGCAGGTAATTCTCACCCCTCATGACGATACTGGACCGGGGCATTGAACGGATGATTTCCGCAAGCCGTTCTTTTGCGGCTTCACGCGAAACCGCATAGGGGATGGGATCAATGCGGCGGGCCGGATCTTCGGCCTGGCTGGAGACGCAGTTGGGCCGGTCCGGGCAGGCCGGCAAGCGGCCGGAGGCAATGTCCGGATGGTTCGGCCGGCTTCCGGAGCAACTGAAAATGCTCATGCCGGCGATAAAAAGAACCAGCGCTCTCATTTCATATCCTCCTCCATTCAACGTAAAGGGCCTAAAACCGATCCATCTCTTTGATACCCGATTCAACCAGGCTCCGGATCTCCTCAAGCCGTGCCTGGGACATGGCCTCAAACCTGAGCACTATGGCCGGCTGGGTGTTTGAGGCCCTCACCAGCCCCCATCCGTCATCAAAGAGAATGCGGGCCCCGTCGATATCAATCACATCATATCGCGCCTTGAAATATCGGGTCACTTTTTCAACGAGACGGAACTTCCGGTCATCGGGGCAGTCCACCCGGATCTCGGGCGTCGTAAAGGTATGGGGAAGATCCGAAAGAAGATCCGAAATCCTGCGCCCCGTGGCCGAGAGGATCTCCAGGAGTCGGCAGGAGGCATAAACGGCGTCGTCGAATCCCAGATAACGATCCTCGAAAAACATATGACCGCTCATCTCGCCCGCCAGGGCCGCCCGCTCCTCCTTCATCTTCGCCTTGATGAGGGAGTGGCCGGTCTTCCACATCACGGCGCGGCCCCCGCGTCTTTCGATGTCGTCATACATGACCTTGGAGCATTTGACCTCGGAGATAAACACCGCCCCGGGCCGCCGCGAAAGGATCTCCCGGGCAAAGAGCACCATCAGTTTATCGCCGTAGACGATATTCCCTTTCTCGTCGACCACGCCGATGCGGTCTCCGTCCCCGTCGTAGCCGATGCCGACATCCAGCTCTTGCTCCCTGACGAGGGCGATGAGATCCTTCATGTTCCCGAGGACGGTGGGATCCGCCTCATGGTTGGGAAAGTTACCGTCCATCTCGCAGTAGAGTTCATGAACCTCACAGTTCAAATTTTTGAGAATGGGCACCGCCACAACGCCCGCCGTGCCATTGCCCGCATCCACGCCCACCCTCAGGGGCCGGGAGAGAATGATGTTGTCTTCCACGAACCGCTGATATTGGGGGATGACATGATGCGCCGCCGCGCACGTCCCTTCACCCTGGATGAATTGGCCTGCCGCAATGATCTCACGGATGGCCTGAAGATCCTTTCCATGAACCGAATCGGAGCCCATGCAGATTTTAAACCCATTGTATTCTTTCGGATTATGGCTTGCCGTCACCATAATCCCGCCTTCCTGATTCAGGTTTTGAATCGAAAAATAGAGCACCGGGGTCGGGCAAACGCCGATATCCGTGACCTGACATCCCGTGGAGATCAAGCCCTCGATCATGGCTCCCGCGAAATCATCGGAGGTCACCCTGCAATCACGCCCCACGGCCAGCTTTCGGCATCCGTTCCGGATCAAGAAGGTGCCGATCCCCCGCCCCAGCAGTTCCACCTCTTCAACGGCGATATCCTTGCCGGCGATGCCCCTGATATCATATTCCCTGAATATTTCTGGATTCATTGATCTTCCTTGTATGATTTGCTTTTTTATCCCTGCCGCCCACACCCGGACTGTCCCTGCCGGGCTACCATCCGACAGCCAGGGCAATGCCACCCACCATCCAGCAGTAGGGGGCGAAAAGGTACATCCGGCCGCGATTGACGACATGCATCAGCATGGCCAGGGAAAGGTATCCGACAATAAATGCGGTGATCGTCCCCATCAGGGTTGCAGGATCCGGCAGAAGGGACGACCCCATTTCCCTGAGGCTGAGAATTTGCGCACCGATGATGGCGGGGATGGACAGCAGGAATGAAAACCGGGCGACCATCCCCTTTTCCAGCCCCAGGTAGAGCCCGGCTGCGATGGTCGACCCGGACCGGGAAATCCCCGGAAGGATCGCCAGACCCTGGACAACGCCGATGGCAACGGCGTTCGGCGCGGTGAATCCGGAGATTCCCCTGCCGTGATGATAGATGCGGCGGGTTCCCCAAAGCAGGACTCCGGTGACGATCAAGGTGATTCCCACCAAAAAAACAGACGAGAAGAGCTGATCCGATATCTGATGAAAAAGCAGGCCGATGACGGCCGTGGGGAGCGATCCCAGAACAATCAGCAGTGCAAGCTTGACTTCCGCATCGGCCCATACCTCTGCCGGGGTGATCTCGTGTCGCATCAACCGCTTCATCGCCTGAAAAAGCGACAACAGAAGAGACGAAATCTCCTTTCGGAAAAAAATGATCACGGCACCCAGGGTGCCCATATGAACGCTGATGTCAAAAAACAGCTCCGCCTCCTTGAGGCCGAAAAGCTGTTGAAACAGCACCAGGTGCCCTGAACTGCTCACGGGCAGGAACTCCGTCAGCCCCTGGATGGCCCCCAGTGCGATTGCATGAATTGTTTCCATAATCCCTTTATTTTTCTGTTTGACGGTTTCGGCAACAGGCCCGGCCGGCGCACCCATATCCCTCATCATCGCAGCGGGCAGCAGGCATGCCGAATCGGATTTGTATCTCATAGGAAAAATCGCGATACAAGTCAATGGGCGGGATGGGCAGATGATGAACGCCCCGTTTCACACGGCGAACCCCTCACGCAAAAAACCCGGAGCGGCGGGCTCCGGGTTTCGTTATCCATAATGCTGTTCCAACAGGGTGTTCGCATGGGAAAACCGTCCGGAAAAGTATCCGGACGGCGGCCCCGTCAATTCTTGACGGGCCTTCTGGCCGAAGCCATCCGGGCGGAATGGATTCTTTCCTTCAATTTCTTCCTGTAGCTCTTTTCAACGTCCCTGTTCCTGTTATTGCGGAAGCGATTCTCTTCCATACGATACTTGACTTCGTCCAATGCGGCAACAAGGTTCAGGTCGCCTGCGGACGAATCGACATCTTCGATATGGGCCGTTTCTGTAAGAATGTCTTTTATCTCATCCGCGCTCAGGGCCGGATCAAGGGCCAGCATCATGGCAACCGCAGCCGTTACGTAAGGCACAGACATGCTGGTCCCGCTGGTGGTACCCAATCCCGTGTAGTGGTCGCCATTGGTGATATCAACAGAGAGGATGCTCGCCCCCGGGGCCATGATGTCCATTTCTTCACCGGAATTGCTGAACGTTGCCAGTTTGCCGTAGGCATTGCTTGCGCCCACGGCAATCACCTCAGGGTACCGTGCGGGATACATCACCGAAAATTCCGGAAGACCATTGCCAGAAGCCCCGTCCGCCGAAGCCCCGTCCGCCGAAGCCCCGTCCGCCGAAGCCCCGTCCGCCGAAGCGCCGTCCGCCGAAGCCCCGTCTGCCGAAGCCCCGTCCGCCGAAGCGCCGTCCGCCGAAGCGCCGTCC
>NZ_JBGSQX010000036.1:0-6175 GCF_041737845.1 Desulfococcus sp. | reverse complement strand
GGCCGAGGCGGAAGCGGGCGAGGTCGGGCCGCTGACGGAGCGCCTCGTTCGGGAAGCGCGCCTCCGGGGCGCCGCCATTTATATGGAAGGCTTCGACCGGCTCCTCGACGACGATCACCGCCACCGCCTGGCGCAGGTCTTCCGGGCCGTGGACACCGGTCCGGAGATGGTCTTCCTGGCGGGGGATGTCGAATGGGAGCCCGGCCGGGACCTCTGCCGCAGGCCCTTCGTCCGGGTCGGCTTCAACCGGCCGTCCCATGCGCTCCGGCGGGCCATGTGGGACCAGGCCCTGAAAAAAGAGGATATCGACCCGGCCGACCGGGAGCACCTGGGTGCCGTGGCCGGCAAATTCCGGTTCAACGGGGGTCAGATCCTGGATGCGGCGGACACCGCCCGCAATCTCTCCCGCCTCCGGCTCGGACGGGGCGGGAAGGTCCACCCGGAGGATCTCTACGAGGCCTGCCGGCGCCACTCCAACCAAAAACTCGGCCGCCTGGCCCGGAAGATCGTCCCCGGGGCAACCTGGGAGGACATCGTCCTGCCGGCCGACTGCCTGGAACAGCTCCGGTCGATCACGCATTTCGTGAGGCATCGCGCCCAGGTGTTCGAAAGCTGGGGCTTCGGCCGGAAGCTTTCGCTGGGCAAAGGGGTGAACGCCCTGTTCGCCGGGCCTTCGGGAACCGGGAAGACCATGGCGGCCGAGATCCTCGCGGGCGATCTGGGCCTGGACCTTTACAAGATCGACCTGTCCACCGTGGTAAGCAAGTATATCGGCGAAACGGAGAAAAACCTGGCCCGGATCTTTACCGAGGCCGAGACCTCCAACGCCATCCTCTTTTTCGACGAAGCCGACGCCCTCTTCGGCAAGCGCAGCGAGGTCAGGGATTCCCACGACCGGTACGCCAACATCGAGATCAGCTACCTCCTTCAGCAGATGGAGACCTTCGAGGGGGTGGCCATCCTGGCGACCAACCTGCGCAAGAACATGGACGACGCCTTCGTGCGCCGCCTGGCCTTCACGATCCATTTCCCGTTCCCCGAGGCGGACGACCGGCTCCGGATCTGGCGGGGCACCTGGCCCGCCGCCGCGCCGGTGTCGTCGGACGTGGACCTGGATTTCATGGCCAGAAGGTTCCGGCTGGCCGGCGGAAACATCCGGAACATCGCCCTGGCCGCGGCGTTTCTGGCCGCCGATGACGGCAAGACGGTCGCCATGCCCCATCTCATCCGGGCCACGCGGCAGGAATTTCACAAGATGGGCAAGGCCTGCGTCAGGACCGATTTCGAGCCCTATTACGACATCATCGCCCCCGGGGCGAATGGGGGGGGAACGCCATGATTCGCGATCTCGACGAAACCATCGAGCAGCTCCTGATCTCCCGGGCACCGGCCGGCTCGGAGCTTGCGGGCGCGGACATCAGCTTCGACCTGCCCGACGCCGACTGGCGCGCGGGCCTGGAGACCCTGACGGTCAACTGCTACCTGTACGACATCCGCGAGAATTTCGACCTGCGGACCGTCGAGCCGCCGGTTCAGCGCTCAGCCGACGGGACACGCGCCGTCCGGCGCCGTGCCCCCGTCCGCATCGACTGCGCCTACTGCATCACCGCCTGGAGCCCCGCGACCGATGAATCGGTTCTGGAGGAGCATCGCCTCCTGGGCCAGGTCCTGCGGGTCCTGCTGCGGCATCCCACCGTCCCGGCCGACGTGCTGCAGGGGAGCCTGGCGGATCAGATCCCCCCCTATCCCACCATCATCGCTTCGCCGGACGGGGTCAAGAATCCGCCGGAATTCTGGGGGGCCTTGGATCAGCAGCTCAAGCCCTCCTTGAACTACGTTCTCACGTTGGCCGTGAGCCTGGACGAATCGCCCGCCGAGGCGGCCATGCCGCCGGTGGTGGAGGAGGTCCGGGTCGAAGCGGACGATTTGAGCCTGTTTTCAGGTTAACCCACAACGCCGTGAGGAGGGATGCGCCGGGCGGTGCATCGTCGCCCCTCACCAAATGGAGGTGAGTCCATGAGCTTTAATGTTGGTTTAAATGTCGTTGAGGTCGATGGCAAGGTTGCACCCAGCATCCAGGCGGCGCCGACGTCGGTGGCCGCCATGATCATCCGTTCCGCCCGCGGTCTTCCCGGCGAGGTGTACCGGGTGACGAACTGGAGCGAATTCATCGAGCATTTCGGCGGTTACCTGGACGGCGCCTTCGGCGCCTACGCCATGCGCGGTTTTATCGACAACGGGGGCGCCGTGGCCTACGTCACCCGCGTGGTGGACGACGCCGTGGCCGACGCCGCCACGGAAACCTTTAATGACGCCGGCGGCGCGTCCCTGACGGTCACCGCCGGATACCGCGGGCGGCCGGACCCCGGCGCCTGGGGCAATAATCTGTCCATCCGCATCGCGCCCAACCCGGAGACGGAGGGCACCTATGATCTTTTCGTGGCCCAGACCACGGCGGGCAAGCGCACCACCGTCGAGACCTGGGAGAAGCTCAACCACAGCACGGCCGCGGGCGCTCCGGGCGTACACCCCGAGACGGCCGTCAACGACGAGTTCACCGGGTCCAAGTTCATCATCGTGAATGAGGATGCCGCGACCAATCCGTCCACGACCGTCGGGGCCGCCGGGGCAGACGCGGACGGCTTTGTCCCGCTGGCGGGCGGCGCGGAGGACAGCCTGGCCGGGGACCCGCTCCAGAATGCCCTGGTGGCCGCCCTGCCGCGGTTCGACGTCCACAAGGTGCAGCTCGTCGTCTGCCCGGAGACCGACAGCGCCACCGTTGTCGCGGCGGCCCTGGCCTACTGCGAGAACCGGGGCGACTGCATGTTCGTCGGGCACACGCCCCTGGGGCACGACGCCGGGGCATCCAAGACCTACGTCATCAGCCAGGGCTTCCAGGGCAACAAGGTCTACGGGGCGATCTATTTCCCGTGGATCCGGGTGGCCGACCCCATCGGCACCCAGAAATGGATCCCCCCGACGGGGCACATCCTGGGGGTCTACGCCCGCACGGAACGGGAGCGGGGCATCTGGAAGGCGCCCGCGGGCAACGCCGCCAAGGTAAACGGCGCCCTGGACGTGCGCCACCACATCACGGACCCGGTCCACACCGACCTGGTCAAGAACGGCTCGGTCAACGCCGTCCGCTTCATCCCGGGGCAGGGGATCGTCATCGACAGCTCCAGGACCCTCAGCACCAATTCCATCTGGCTCTACGTCAACATCCGGCTGCTCTTCAACTTCGTCAAGAGCTCCCTGATGGGCGGGCTGCGGTGGGTGGTCCAGGAGCCCAACGACCAGACCCTCTGGAACAAGGTGAAGTTCAATTCGGTCACCCCGTTTCTCATGGGGCTGTGGCGGCGGGGGGCCTTCGGCTCCGGTCTGCCCGAGGAGACCTTCACGGTCAAGATCGATTCGGAGAACAACCCGCCGGCCAGCGTCCAACTGGGGATCCTCAACATCGAGGTCTATTTCTACCCGGTGCGCCCGGCCGAGACCATCGTGATCACGGTGGGCCAGCAGGAGAGCGGGGCCTCCGCCAGCGAAGGATGACGGGGGGAGATATCAACCCACGGTTCAACCGGTGGATTTAGCAAAGGAGCATTATCATGGCTGATTTCGGTTTTAATGAAGCCTATCGCACGGACGAATTTGTGGTCGAGATCGAGGGCATCGAAAGCCCCGGCATCACCAAGGTCGACGGACTGAGCGAAGGCGAGATCGATGCCATCGACCAGCCGGACGGCGGGGCCAACATCACCCACAAGATCAGTTCCGGCATCATCAAGTACGGCGACCTCACCCTCGATCGGAACATGGACGGCTCCCAGGCCGATGCCGATTTCAAGAGCTGGTTCGACGAGATGTTCAAGCTGGACGGCACCGGCACCGGCTCCCAGATGCGGCGGAACGGCTCCGTCGTCAAGAAGCAGTTCGGCCAGGAGGTGCTGCGGTTCGCCTTCGAGGGCGCCTGGATCAAGTCCTCCAAGTTTACCGCCCTGGATGCGGCGAGCTCCGACCTGATGAAGCAGACCATCGTGCTCGCGGTCGAACGGATGTACCGCGTCTGACCCGGAAAGCAGGGGCGCCCATGGAGACCTATCAGAGCGAATTCGAGTTCCGGCTGCCCATCGGGTACCCGGACGGAGACGGAACCCTTCACCGCCGGGCGGTCCTGCGGAAGATGCGGGGCCACGAGGAGGCGGTGCTCTACGACCCGACCCTTTCGGGCGGGGCCCTCGTCACCGGACTCCTGGCGGGGTGCCTGGTCCGGCTGGGAACCCTTCCGGCCGTGGGGCGGGAGGCGGTTTCCGGCCTCTACTCCGCCGACCGGAACTACCTGCTCCTCGAGCTGCGGCGGATCACCCTGGGGGACCGGATGCCGGCCGTATATGCCTGCCCCGGATGCGGGGCCCGGGTGGCCGTCACAGAGGACCTCGGCGCGCTGCCGGTCCGGCGCCTGGAGGACGGCGAGCCCCTGCCGGAGATCCACCTGGCCCTGGCGGACGGCTATACCGACCGCCGGGGCGTCCGGCATACCGAGCTGACCCTGAGCCTGCCCCGGGGCGTGGACGAGGAGTTCGTCGCCCCCATGGTGGCCAGGGATCCGCTCAAGGCCCAGGACGCCCTCATGCTCCGCTGCATCCGGCGGTTCGGCGAACTGCCGCGGTCGGCCCTCGAGGCCTACGGGGTGAAGATCCTGAGGGACCTGACCCTGGGGGACCGGAGGCTCCTCCAGGCAGGCTTCAACGACCGGACGCCGGGGGTCGATTTCATGCGGATGGTGTCGTGCGGCGCATGTGGATCGACTTTTTCGGGGGTGCTGGACGTATCCCATTTTTTCGTCGCGGGCTAGGAGGGCACCGGCTGCGGGAAGAGGTGTTCTACCTGGCCTACCACCTCCACTGGTCCTGGTCGGAGATCATGAACCTCGATCTCACCGAACGGCGGGCCTTCGTCAGGATGCTGGCGGAGCGGATCCAGGCGGAAAACAAGGCGATGGAAGCCCTGGGCGATCGGCTGAGAAGAGGGTAGCCCGGGATTTTCCGATTTTTTGCAACCGGAACGATGAAGCCATCAGGATAACAAGGACAATCATTATGATCGAACGCCATCCCCTTCCAACGACGCCCGCATCCGATGCGGTGCCCTGGGTCCTGGGAAACCAGCTTCAGCCCCACCGCGGGCGGTGGCTGGTCCGGCGGCTCCGGTCGGGCCCATGGGTGTTTCTGGGTCTTTCGGGGCTGCGGCTGGATGTCCGGATTCAGGGATTTCGGGGCGGAGAGGCCGAGATGTCCTGGAAGGACCAGGCTCCCGGCGGCCATGGACGGGGAGCGGCGACTCGCGAAGCACAGCCGGTCCTGAGGGGTCCGGAAGGATCCATGGGCTCGGCGGGTCCCCCCGGCAGGGACGCCCGCGCGGAACGGGCGCCGGGAGGGCCGATTTCCGGAGCCGTTTCCGGGCCGACCCGGACGCCCGTCATGCCGGTACCGATCGGGATGTTCATCTTCCAGCAGCCCGCCCCGCCGGGCAGCGCTTCCCGGAGGCCGATTCCCGCGGCCCCCACGGCAGGGATTTTCGACGGGCGGACCGGCGGCATGACGACGGCAGGCATGGCCAGATCCCCTGTTTCAGCAGGCGGGCCGTCCAGGCAGGAGGCCCCCGGCATGATTTTCGGAGCGGCATCGCCGGGATGGGAACCGCGAGGCACGGGCATGCAGCAAGGCGTCCCTCCCGGGCCGCCGCCGGCGCCGGAACGTCCATCCCACCGGACAGATCGGCTGACGCCTTCGGGGCATCAGCCCGCCGTCGGGGATGCGGCGGCGTGGGAGGTTCCGGTCGAGACAACGGTCTTCCGGGAGGGTCCGACCGAACGATTTGACCGGGGACAGGCGGGACATTCTCGGATGGCGTCGTCGTCAAAGGCATCCGATCCTGCCTTCGCGCCGGCGCTCGGTGTGCTGGCCCGAACCCTGGCGCTGCTTCCCGGCATCGGCTTTCGGCCGCAGCCGATGACGCTGGAGGGGGGTGAAGGATATCCAGCAAGTTCCCGCGCAGAGGGCGGACAGAAATTCCCGGCCCTGCCGGCGCCGGATCCGGGCGTGATGCTTCCCCTGCGGCACGCCGGGGGGATCGCCCCCGCCGGGCCTGGCCCCGCAATCCCGGTTTGGGCGGG
>NZ_JBGSQX010000006.1:0-5116 GCF_041737845.1 Desulfococcus sp. | reverse complement strand
GTTCTGACCCGACTGCCCGGCATGCTGGCCAAAGACGCCATCACGTTGACCCCAGCCAACTGGCTCGCAGCCCGCAGCGGGAAATCTCAGCGAACCGCTGCCTGACTTCATAACTGTCATAGATCTGCAAACTATGACACTTATGAAACGGTCATAGCAAAACCCTACGCAAGGCGCTTGGGACTACGCTTACGCCGAAGAAGGGGTATAGGGCACCGGCGGCGAGAGGGATTCCAAGCGCGTTGTAGATGAACGCGAAGAACAGGTTCTGCCGGATATTACGCATGGTGGCCCGGCTTAAACGTCTGGCTCTAACGATACCCCGCAAATCGCCTTTGACCAGCGTGATCCCGGCACTCTCTATGGCCACATCGGTACCGGTACCCATGGCAATTCCGACGTGAGCCTGTGCCAGGGCAGGGGCATCGTTAATGCCATCGCCCGCCATGGCAACGATATGCCCCTCTGCCTGAAGCTGCTTGATCAGTTCGGCTTTCTGCTCAGGCAATACCTCGGCATGTATCTGGTCTATCTCCAGCTTTCCGGCAACAGCATTAGCGGTGATCTGATTGTCACCGGTAATCATCACGATCTTGACACCTTCGGCATGCAGATCGCGAATGGCTTCGGCGGTTGACTCTTTGATCGGGTCTGCTACGCAGATCAAACCGGCGGCTTTGCCGTCAATGGCAAGCAGCATGACGGTCTGGCCTTCGGCGCGTTGCCTATCCGCTTGTTGTGACAGGTCTCCCGCGTTGATGCCCAGGCTTTCCAGCAGCGCTGCGTTGCCTGCCGCCACTGTCCTTCCAGCAACCGCACCGGTGACCCCTTTCCCGGTAACAGACTGGAAATTATCGACTTTAACCAGCTCGACCCCCTTTTCTTCCGCACCACGCACAATGGCTTCCGCCAAGGGGTGTTCGCTGGCCCGTTCGAGGCTGGCGGCCAGACGGAGCAGTTCATCCTCGGTAAAACCTGCTTCCGCCTGAACTGCGATCAGCTTTGGCTTGCCGACCGTCAGCGTCCCGGTCTTATCCAGCACCAGGGTATCGACCTTTTCCATGATCTCCAGTGCCTCGGCGTTCTTGATCAGGACTCCGGCCAGGGCGCCGCGTCCCGTTCCCACCATGATGGAGATAGGGGTTGCAAGCCCCAGTGCGCAGGGACAGGCGATGATCAGCACCGCAACGGCATTGATAACGGCATGGGCCAGGCGCGGTTCCGGTCCCCATACCCACCAGGCAATAAAGGTAAGGACGGCAATGCCAACCACAGCGGGGACAAAATAACCGGCCACCACATCGGCTAGTTTCTGTATCGGCGCCCGCGTGCGCTGGGCTTTGGCCACCATCTCAACAATTTGGGCCAGCAGAGTGTCGGCACCGACTTTTTCCGCCCGCATCAACAGACTGCCGGTGCCGTTGACGGTCGCGCCGATCAGTTGATCGCCAGTCGACTTGGCCACCGGTATCGATTCACCGGTGACCATCGATTCGTCGATGTTGCTGGCACCGTCGACAACCGTACCATCTACCGGCACCTTGTCGCCGGGCCGCACCCTCAGAGTGTCGCCGGTCTGTACCTGCTCCAGCGGGATGTCCTCCTCCTTTCCGTCCGCCCGCACAATGCGGGCCGTATTCGGGGCAAGGTTGAGCAACATCTGAATGGCCGCATTGGTTCGTGAACGAGCTCGCAATTCAAGGACCTGTCCGAGCAGGACCAGGGTGGTAATCATTGCCGCGGCCTCAAAATAGACAGCCACCCGTCCGCCGTGCATCTGCATAAGGGGGGGGAAGATCCCCGGGAACAGGAGTGCCACCATGCTGTAGCCCCAGGCGACCGAGACTCCCAGCGCAATCAGGGTGAACATGTTGAGATTCCGGGTCAGGACGGATTGCCAGCCGCGAACGAAAAATGGCCAGCCGCCCCAGAGGACGACCGGGGTCGCCAGCGCACATTGAATCCATTGAACCGTCTGCATGGAAAGCGATTCCGGCAGCCAGGCCGGCATCATATCGGCAATCATGGCCAGGAAAAACACCGGCAGGGTCAGCGCGGTGCAGATCCAGAAACGACGGTTCATATCGATCAACTCTTCGTTTTTTTCTTCACCGCTGGAGGTGACTGCTTCCAGCGCCATGCCGCACTTGGGGCAACTGCCGGGATGATCCTGAATCACTTCCGGATGCATCGGGCAGGTGTAAACGGTTTTTGTTGCCGATGCCGGTACTCCCATCGGCTCCAGCGCCATACCGCACTTCGGGCAATTTCCAGGACCGGGCTGTTGGATTTCCGGATGCATGGGACAGGTATAGGTGCCTTCTCCGGTTTTCTTTTCAGGCGGTGGGGCGGTCTTCTTCTCAAGATATTGTTGCGGGTGCGCCTTGAATTTCTGCAAGCAATGGTCACTGCAGAAAAAATACTGTTTTCCCGCATGGGCATACGAGTATTTTGCGTCAGGTGATACCGTCATGGCGCAGACGGGATCCGTGAGCTGATCTTTTTTTGTCGTTGGTTGGTTACTCATTTATTCACCCTCCACTTGGGCAGCTAACGAGGTGGGAATATCTCCGGCAACCGTTTTCCGTGAGACACTACTGGGCCTTCAAAACTGCCAGCGCAGACCGCCGCCCCAGCCGAACTCGGAATGCCATTGGCCGACCAGGGAAAAATGCTTGGACAGCAGATAGCTGCTCCCCGCCAGAGTTTCCCACTTTTCCTCGGTGTCATATTCGGCCTCTATAAATATAGCCAGTCGCGGCGTAAGCTCCAGGTGCTTGTCGACGGCGAACTGAAATTCACCGGCCGTGTCCACCCACACTCGCGACCCGATATTGAGGGGCAACAGGTAACGCAGCCCCAAAATGCCCTCTTCCCTTTCGGAGTCATCGCTCACACCTGCGAAATCAGCCCCGGCAAAGATGCTGGCAAAGCGGTTCAGGTAGTAGTCGTAGGCCGGTGTGACCTCCCACTCGACATCGTCCACGCGCTGCCAGCCCGCCTGCCATTCGGCTGAGAAAATATGCCGGGTGTTAGCGTAAACCAGCCTTCCCTGCGCCATCTGCGACAGCAGATCAACCTGACCATAAAGATGGAACGGATCATGGTAGAGGCGCGGGCGAACGGCGGCGGTGGCCGGGTCGGGCGTGAAGTTCTGATAGTGAACCAGCCGCGCCATGCCGCTTTCCATGTGATAGAGAAGGTGACAGTGAAAAAACCAGTCGCCGAACTCTTCCGCCGCAAATTCGATCACGGTGGTCGTCATCGGGGGAACATCGACGGTGTGCTTGAGCGGCGAGTATTCCCCCTGGGCATTGAGCACGCGGAAGAAATGCCCGTGCAGATGCATGGGATGATGCATCATGGTTCGGTTGATCATGATGAAGCGCACAATTTCATCGCGTTTAATTTCAATATGATCGGTTTCGGAGAGCGGTTTGTTATTCAGAAACCAGACGTAGCGCTCCATGTCGCCGTCGAGGGTGAGGCGAATTTCGCGAACGGGTTTGTGGGAATCGAAGGCGGTGGGCTGCAAGGCGCGCAGTTTATCGTACGGAGGCCCGGGACGTTCGGGGCTCATGCCGTCGACGGCCAGCGGGGCTTTCGAACTAATGTCTTCGGCGAGCAGCCCGAGCCAGGTGCTTCCGGGGGCGGCGGATTTCTCGTGAGAGATCATCCCAGGTTTGTCGTGGTCAGCGGTGGCGGCTTCCATCGGCATCCTCTCCTGCACCATTTCGCCCATGTTGTGGCCGGCATGATCCATCTCCATCGCCGGTGTGTCGTCCATGCCGGCATGGTTCATTCCCTCTTCCATGGCGCCGTGATCCATCCCCTGCATATCGTCCATGCCGTTCATCCCCGGTTGGTCGAATTTGCCGGCGCGCACATCCTTGCCGGGCATACCCATCGAGCCGCCCGGGGTTAACGCCAGGACGCGTTTGAGCGAGAGACCACCCATGGTGGCGTAGAGATTGGGGTGCGGGATATCCGGCGCAAGGTGGCGCTGCCCTTCGCCAATCCACAACGAAGCCTGACCGGAGCCGTCATGGGCGGTGGCGCGCAACTCGTAGCTGCCATTTTCCGGCACCGTGACGATTACGTCATAGGTCTCGGCTACACCGATCAGCAATCGCGGCTCGTCGAAGGGTTGCACCGGCAGTCCGTCTGCGGCGATGACCTGAAGCGGCCCGCCGGCAAACTGCAGATAGAAAAAAGTGGTCGCCGAACCATCGATAATCCGGAGCCGGATCTTTTCACCCGGTTTGGCGGCGAGGGCCTGTTGCGACATCCCGTTGAGGAGAAAACGATCATAGTACACATCGGCAAGGTCCATGGGGGGCATGCGCTGGAGTTCCCGGGAAAAATACGCCCCCAGCATCCCTAGCCGCGCCGCCCCCAACACGCTTTGAGCGCTGCCCTTTCGAATCGAATACCATTCACTGCCGCGTTTGAGGGTATGCAGTACCGAGTTCTCATCCTCGTCGGTCCAGTCGGACAACACCACGACATGATCGCGGAGCCCGTCAAACCTGCCCTCGTCCTTCGGCGCGATGACCAGCGCCCCATACAGACCCCGTTGTTCCTGGAGCATGGTATGGCTGTGATACCAGTAGGTTCCGGATTGCCGCAGATCGAACTCGTAGGTGAAGGTCTGACCGGGGGCGATCGGGGGAAAGGTGACGAAGGGGACACCATCCATGTCATTGGGCAGGAGAATACCGTGCCAGTGAATCGACGTTTCTTCGTCCATCCGGTTGTGGACGCGAATCACGGCGTGGTCGCCCTCGGTCGAGCGCAGGGTCGGCGCCGGCAGCTGACCATTGACGGTGATGGCCTGGACAGACCGGCCGGTGAAGTTCATCTCCTGCCGGGCAATGGTGAGATCATATTCGACCGTCGCCGCCGACAGTTCCGTTCCCGGCATAAGCAGCACAATGCCGAGCAACAGCGGCGCCACCGATTTCATGACGTTTACGACGTACATTCCTCACCCCAACTAACGCATAATTGACTAATTTTTTATCCATTGCTCTTTGAAAAGTTGTTTCGGTCTAAGGCTCTGTGAATACCTCTGCAGTAACCCCCAAAGCGACCAGGTACTCCCGTTGGTAATCTT
>NZ_JBGSQX010000111.1:0-21074 GCF_041737845.1 Desulfococcus sp. | reverse complement strand
ACCCTGGGGTCCGGGCTGGACGATGGCTGCCGCCGCCTGGCGGCCCGCGGGGAGGTCTATCAGGCCACGCTGCTCGATGCCGTGGGGATCGCCCTTCTGGACTCGTTGTCCGACGCCTGCGCGGCGAGGCTGGAAGCACGCGCCCGCTCCTTCGGCCTGCATGCCGGAAGACGGCTGGCCCCGGGCACCGGCGGCATTCCCCTGGCCCATCAGCAGGTGCTCTTCACCCTGGTGGACGCGGGCAGAATCGGGGTCCATCTCACTGCCGATCTCATGATGGCCCCGGTCAAATCAATCTCGTTTTTCAGTTTTTTCCAGGCGGCCCGGGAAGCGGCTGTCGGCCCCTCCAAATGCGCGCGGTGCAGGATGGCCGGCTGCGGATTCCGGGAGCCTGCCGAAATGCCTCAGATCTCGGAGAAGGGTTCCGCCATTCCGGCGCCGGCCTTCCACTGAGGGTGGGCTGCCTGCGGCGGCGTTCCCCGCGCTGCCGCCCACAGGTTCTCAAACGAAAGGACGATCATGGCAAAGCAACTCCTCATCGACGCCACCATGGGGCGGCGGACCCCCATTGCGCCGTGGGTGCCCTATGCCGGGGTCAACTGCGCGTATCTGATCCGGGAAAAGGCGGACGCCTATTTCAAGGACCCCGGCCTCATGGCCAAGGGGGTGGCGGCGGCGGCCCGGACCTACCATGCCGACGGCATCCCGCTCCTTTTCGATCTCTCGGTCGAGGCCGAGTCCGTGGGGTGCGCGGTGGAATACTGGGAGGACAACGTGCCCTCGGTGCGGAGCCATCCCTGCGACAAGCTGCCCCCCGAGGCGGCGGGGCTCGCCCTTCCCGAAAAAACGAGCGGAAGGTGGCCGGTGATCTTCGAGGCGGCCAGGATCGTGAGGCCCCAATTGGATGACATGGACTGCGCCATGCTGGGCCTCATGACCGGCCCCCTGACCCTGGCGTCCCACCTGGCCGGCGTCCGCATCTTCACCGCGGTCAAGAGGGACCCGGACTTCGCCCATGCGGTCATCCGGTTCGCGGGAGAGATCGGCGCTCGCGCGGCGGCCTTCTACGCCGAGATGGGGTGCGACATCATCGCCATCGTCGACCCGGTGGCCTCCCAGATCCGGCCCGAGACCTTCCGGGAGTTCGTCACCCCCAACTGCCGGGATGCGGTCCGGACGATCCACGAGGCGGGGCTCGCCTCCTCGTTTTTCATCTGCGGCGACTGCACCAAGGTGGCGGAGGAGGTCTGCCGGGTGGGCACCCATGCCTTTGCCGTGGACGAACAGATGAACCTCAACTTCATCCGGGACATCGCCCTGAAACACGGCAAGGGCTTCGGCGGCAACCTCAAGCTGACCTTGGCCTTGAGCCTGGGCCTCATCTCCCCCCGGGAGGACGCCTTGATCAGCCTTGCGGCCGGCGGGACCCAGGGGTACACATTCGCCCCCGGCTGAGACATCCCCTACGATACTCCGGCGGAGCATCTCATCCAAGCTTATGAAGCCCGGTCCTTCTTCTACGAATACTATCCCAAATACCCCGAGCAGTGATCCGGCCCGGCCGAGGAGAGAACCCTATCGATGACGACGGAAAAAATCCACATTGACGTGCTGACCCTGGACAGCGTCCAGTGCGCCGCCTGCGGCTACATGATGGAGTCCATCGCCGCGCTGCCCCCGGAGATCCAGGGGCTGATCGACTACCGGGAATGGTCCATCAAGACCCCCTCGGGCGTCGCCCGGTTCACCGCCCTCAAGGGCAGGGTCCTGCCCACCATCTGCATCGAGGGCGACCTCGTATTCCAGAGCATCATCCCCCAGTACGAAGAACTCATCGACGCCTTGGCGGAACGGGCGCCCAGCGAGGCGGTCCGCAGTCGGCTTCTGGCCCTCCGGGAGGCCGGGTTCGACTTCGACCGGATCCGGGAGAACCTGGAAAAAGCGGGCGCGGGCCGCAATACCCGCACCGCCGGCTGAGATGGCGGACCTGCGCATCGAAACGGCCTTCAACCACCGAAGATACCTCCCCGGCCGTCTCATGGGCGACGCCGTCACGGAGATGCGACAAGGAGTCTTCCCATGGGTGCCGTCACCGACGTTTTTCTCATCACGGGCTTTCTGGGCAGCGGCAAGACGACCTTCCTGAACCGGCTCACAAGGGCCTTCCCCCCGGACCGGAAACTCGTGATCCTCATGAACGAGTTCGGGGATATCGGCGTCGACGGGCTTCTTGTCGAAGGCGAGGACCTGGAGGTTCTGGAGATCAGCCGGGGATCGATTTTCTGCGTCTGCGTCAAGACGGATTTCATCCGGGGGCTTGCCGGGATCGCCCGGGAGATCCGCCCCGACGTGCTGATCATCGAGGCGACCGGAGCGGCGGATCCCGGGGACATGAAACGGGACCTGGGCCTGTCCGTCTTCCGGAACCGGTTCCGTTTCCGGGAGCAGATCTGCCTGATCGACGCCGTGAACTTCACGGCCGTCTATGACGCCTTTGCCTCGGTGGAAAAACAGATGGCCGCCGCCACCTGCTTCATCATCAACAAGACCGACCTGGCCGGGCCGTCGGAGGTGATCCGCATCCGGGAGATCGTCGGGCGGCACCACCCGGACCCGGTTTTCCATGAAACCACCTTCGGGGGTATCCCCCTCGAACGATTCGCGGCCGCCGTGCTTTCCCCGGAGGCGCCGGCATCGCCTTCCCCGGCCCCGCTCCCGGAGGCGGAAATCGATCAGGCGATCGAAATCCTCCTGAGGGACCCCCTCCGGGTCATGCTGCCGCCGGATACCCTGGCATCGGCCGTCATCCATGTGGCGGATGGGACGCGGGATGACTTTCTCGGGCTTTCCGATGCTCTGCCGGCGGGGCTCCTGAGAGCAAAGGGGTTCGTCCGGCTCGACGGAGACGTCCATCTCTTCAGCTGGGTCATGGGCAAAGGGGAGGTTCGAAGGGTCGCCCATCGAAAGATTCCCGATGCGATCCTGGGCCGTCTGGTCTGCATCGGGCCGCCCGCGCTCGTCAAGGCGCTGCCGGACGTCTGCGGAACCCATGCGGTGGTCCTGAAGATATCATGACCCGGCGCCTCCCGGAGTCCCGAAAACCGGCCTGCCGCGCCGGTGGTTTCACCCGCGGCCGCTCTGAAAAACATCTTGACAAGAAAGGGGATTCTGGCCAAGATGATCCTTATTTTGCCGGGGCCGCCCGGGCGGCGGCGGGCAAAGATCGGTCGAGATCCGGCGGCGTCCGCGGGGTCGGCGTTCCTCGTGAACGCGATGCGTGTGTCGCATCTAAGGGCCCGCGAATCATGCCGGGCGTTCAACCATTGGCAGTCGACGGCTGGGTAAACATGACGACGGCATCCCCTCATTCCCCCAAGAGAGACTGGCGCAGCTTTATCCGTTCCCCCATTTTCGATCTGTTTCAGTTTGCGATCCTGGTGGCCGTCATTGTGGGGTTCTTCGTCGAGAGCACGGAGACGCTCGGGTATAACTGGCAGTGGTACCAGGTGCCGCGGTATATCTTCACCCTGGACGAAGGCGGCTTCAGGGCGGGTCCGCTGCTCCAGGGGTTCGTGGTCACGCTCCACATTTCCGCCATCAGCCTGGTGCTGGCCTTTGCCATCGGGCTTGTGACCGCCCTGTTCCGGCTCTCCGGCGCCTTTTCGGCCCGGGCCCTGGCCCGGTTCTACCTGGAAACCAGCCGCAACACGCCCCTGTTGATCCAGCTTTTCTTCATCTACTTTGTCGCGGGGCCGGTCCTGGGCCTGGAGCGATTCCTCTCGGCGGTCCTGGCCCTCAGTCTCTTCGAGGGCGCCTATGCCTCCGAGATCTTCCGGGCGGGCATTGTCTCCATCCCCCGCGGCCAGTGGGAGGCGGGCTACAGCCTGGGCCTCAACACCTTCCATACCTATCGGACCGTCATCCTGCCCCAGGCGATCCGTCGGATTCTGCCGCCGTTGACCAGCCAGGCCATATCCCTGATCAAAGACTCGGCCCTGGTGAGCACCATCGCCATCTACGATCTGACCATGCAGGCCCAGGCCATCATCTCCGAAACCTTTTTGACCTTCGAACTCTGGTTCACGGTGGCGGCCATGTACCTGGGGGTGACCCTCACCCTCTCCCTCATCGTCAATAAAATGGAGCGCCGTTTCAGGGTGGCGGCATGATCCGGGAAGCGGATGGCGCGATCCGGCCTGTCAGGAATGCGACGCCGTCAGCCGACGCGTCGGTTTTCACTAACCCATGCCCGAACGGCCCGGTTTTCCCAGCACGGCGCCGGACCCGCCGGGAGGAAGCGCCCCCTGTCGGGGGGATATTGAAAGGAGAATGGATGAAAAAAGCGACGTTTTTTCTGCAAGTGATGGTGGTGCTGGCGTTTTTTGCCGTCACCGCCGGGGTTGCCTCGGCCGGCAAGATCCAGCAGGAGCTGATTCAGGAGAGCACCCTGGAACAGGTATTGAAGCGGGGCGTTCTTCGGGTCGGGATGGACACCTTCGAGCCCTGGGCCATGAAGGACAAGAACGGGAATTTCATCGGTTTTGAGATCGATGTCGCCACGCGGCTGGCCCAGGACATGGGCGTCAAGGTGGAGTTCGTTCCCACGAAATGGTCGGGCATCATTCCCGCCCTCCTGACCGGGAAATTCGACGTCATCATCGGCGGCATGGGCATCCTCCCCCAGCGGGCCCTCAAGGTCAACTTCACCATCCCCTACGACTACTCGGGCATGGCCCTTGTTGCCCACAAGCAGAAGGCGGCCGGCTTCAGCTCCCTGGAAGACTTCAACAAACCCGAGGTGCAGATCGCCTGCAAGCTGGGGACTACCGCCGTGATGGCGACGAAAAAGTTCATCCCCAAGGCCACCCTCCGCCTCTTCGACGACGAGGCCCAGGCCTATCAGGAACTCCGGAACGGAAACGTCCACGCGGTGGTCGGGTCCGCCCCCCGGCCGGCCTACGAAACGCTGGCCTATTCGGATACCCTGTTCCTGCCGATCCAGGGCACCTTCACCAAGGAGCCCATCGGCTTCGCCCTGCGAAAGGGCGATTTCGACACCCTCACCTTCTTCAACAGCTGGATCACTCATGTCTCCGACGAGGGCTGGCTGGATGAGAAGCACCGTTACTGGTTCGACACGCGGGACTGGGCGAACCTGATCCAGTAGCCGGCGCCGTCCGGATCCCCCCTCGAGGGGCCGGAATCGAACCGTGGCGGCAACCATCGGGGATGGGGCTTTCCATGCCCCATCCTCCGCACCGTCCCGGCCGGTGACCCCATAACCGCCCGGAAACCCCTGAAACGGAAGCGGCTCCTCTGTGCGCAAGAAAACACCCCGGGTCTCCCCCATGGACATCGCGGTCATCCTGATCATCGCAGCCCTGGCCGGATATGTCGTCTATCGGCTGACCATGAAGCTGAACTACAAGTGGCACTGGGAGATCATCCCCACCTATCTCTTCCGCCGCGACGCCGAGAGCGGCGGCTGGACCGCCAATATCCTTATCGAGGGGCTCTATACCACGCTTCGCCTCAGCTTCTGGGCCACCCTCCTGGCAGCCGTCCTGGGATGGGCCATGGGCATCCTGCGGACGACCCGGAGGCTCTTCAACCGACTAATTGCGCGCACCTACGTCGAGCTGATCCGCAACATGCCCCCGCTGGTCCTCATCTTTATCTTTTATTTTTTCGTGAGCGATCAGATCATGCCGATCCTGGGGGTGGAGGAATTCATCCGCTCCCGGTCCCCCGAAACCCAGGAATGGCTCGCGGTCTTTTTTGCCACGCCCAACCGGTTCACCGCCTTCATCTCCGGCGTCGTCACCATCGCCGTCTTCCAGGGGGCCTACATCACCGAAATCGTCCGGGCCGGAATCCAGGGGATCGAGCGGGGCCAATGGGAGGCGGCCGAGGCCCTGGGGTTCTCCTGGTTCCAGAAGATGCGCCACGTCATCCTTCCCCAGGCCGTCAAACAGGTGCTTCCGCCCCTGGCCAACGAGTTCATCAACACCATCAAATACTCGTCCATCGCATCGGTCATTTCGATCCAGGAGCTCACCTTCCAGGGGATGCAGATCATGGCCGCCACCCATGTGACCATCGAGGTCTGGCTCACCATCACCGCCATGTATCTCGTCATCTGCCTGGTGCTCTCCCTGGCCGTGCAGCGTTTGGAGCGTCATCTGGCCCGCAACTAGACGCTTGCCCCGAAACCGTTTTCGTCAAACAAAAAGGGCACCCCCCGGAGGTATCGGGAAATGCCCTTTTCAATATTGGGAAAGCGAGCTTTGGGTCAGACGGCCTTGACGTTCACCGCAGCGGGGCCTTTCTGACCCTGCTCAATGTCAAAGGTCACCCGGTCGCCTTCGTTGAGGGACCTGAAACCGTTCGCATTGATTCCCGAGTGATGCACGAACACATCCGGGCCGTTCTCCTGCTCGATGAAACCATAACCTTTGCTGCTGTTGAACCATTTTACGATACCATTCGCCATCGTGACTTACTCCTTAAACTAAAAAAATTAATGTTCCTCATCTGTTCCTAACCTCGGGATGCCACTTTGACAAATGGGTCTTTCCTTCAGTAGTGAAACCGGCCTGCTCACCGTGGGTCGGCCATTTAGAGTTAGCGGACGATAAAGCCATAATCAAAAAAAGTCAAGAAAATTATCTGGAGTCATTCATTTTCAGACGGTTTCGTGGAAAGATCGAGATGTGGCCTGCAAATCCCTTGGAATGATGGGCACTTACAGTACGCCGCAGTGGGATACGCATGACGCAGATATCGGGCTTTTTACGGAACCGTCAATATTCGATTCCTTTCTGGGCCGAGATGCCCGACGCGAATGGGTGTTTGACCGCATTCATCTCGGTCACCAGATCCGCGGCGGCACACAGTTTTTCAGAGGCGCTCCGTCCGGTGATCACAATATGGACGCTTTCGGGGCGGTCGGCGAGAAATTCGATGACCTCGTCTTCATCCAGCATGCCGTACTTGAAAAGATAGGTCATTTCGTCCAGGATCACGAGCCGGTATCGGCCGGACCGGATTTTTTCCTTGGCTGTCTCCCAGGCTTTGCGCGCCAGGGCCGCGTCTTTTTCCAGATCGTCGGACTGCCAGGTGAAGCCCCGGCCCGTCACGTTGAAATCAATGAGATCGGACAGGCGCGCCGCCGTTTCGATTTCGCCGGAGCGCCGGCCGCCTTTGATGAACTGGATCACGGAAACCTTGAAGCCGTGGCCGACCGCCCTGAAGGCGAGCCCCAGGGCCGCGGTGGTCTTCCCTTTCCCGTTTCCGGTGTGGATCATGAGCAATGATTTTTTCATGGCCGCTGCCTATCCTGTCCCGTCGCCCTCCTCCCAGCGTTCGACATCCACGGAGACGATCAGGCGGTGGCTGCCGCCGCTGAAGATGATGCCCTTGAGCGGCGTCACGTCCGAGAAGTCCCGGCCCCATGCCGTGATGATGTGGCGGTCTCTGGGAATCAGGTTGTTGGTGGGGTCGAAGTCGAACCATCCGAGCCCCGGGGCGAACACCGAGAACCATGCATGGGAGACGTCCGCCCCATGGAGCCGGACCTGACCCGGCGGCGGCAGGGTCTCGATATATCCGCTGACGTACCGGGCCGCAAGCCCCAGGGACCGGAGGCAGCCGATGGCCAGGTGGGCGAAGTCCTGGCAGACGCCTCGGCGGTGCTTCAGCACCTCGGAAAGGGGGGTTGATACGGTCGTAAAGCCCGGCTTGAAGGTAAAATCGTTGAAAATCCGGTCCATCAGGTCCCGGGACGCCAGGAGGAGCGGCCGCCCGGCCGGAAACGAAGGCAGCGCGTAATCCCGCAATCCGGGGGCCGCCGCTGCAAGGGCGGAGTTGAACACGAACTGGCGGGCATCCATCGTTTTGGGGTCTTCCGGGGACCGGAGCCGCTCCCGCGCCGTCTCCCAGGCCCCGCTCTCCGGGGGAGGGGCGGCCAGATCGGGCCGGTCGAGGACGCGCACGATGCTCTTCACCGTAACGGCCAGCTCGTCGTGGGGCTGCTGGACCGCAAAATAGCAGACCCGGTTGCCGAAGAAATCATCCCGCTCCCGGAGCGCCGACGGGGGCGGCGTCACCGTGATCTTGGAGCGCGTCACGAGCTGATGGGGAAGGGAGCGCGGCACCAGGCGAAGCTCGTTGTGGCAGAGGCTCACCGGCTCGCTGTAGACATAGCGGGTTTTATGGGATACCCGAAAATTCACGGTGCTCCCTCCTCGGGCGTGGAAACGGTCTGCTGGTCCTCCCGGATGTGGCTGAAGTAGATCTGGGAAATGGCCTCAGAGGTCTGCGCCAGCAGTTTATGGAGATTGCCGAGGAGGCTTTCCAGCCGCCCGTGCCGGCGCGATCCGACGGCGGGCTCCGAGAGCCGGGCCGTATTGGACAGCCTCAGCCGGGAGGTGGCCTTGAGGATGAGCTGCTCCTCCTCCGACAGTCGGTACTTCTGGCTCTCCCGGGGAAGCAGGGCGATATGCTCCTGAAGCCGGTCGAGCTGGTAGATGAGGGACCTCGGGTTCCGGTCGTCCAGGAGCAGGAGGTCCAGGACCGTTTCAAGCTCCATGTAGGAGCGATAGCGGCGCCGGTAGGTGATGACGTTCTCGGTCGAGATCAGGACGGCCTCCATCACCCGGTTGCCCATGGCCGGATCGAACCCGGGCACCAGGCTGGAGGTGGTCAGTTCGATGAACATCAGGGAGCGCTCGATCCGCCGCCCGATATCCAGCAGGAGCCATCCGTGCTCCCGGGACATGCTCTCCATGCAGAGTCCCATGAAGGCCAGAAGCGAGGTGATCAGGCGGTCGATCTGTTCGTTCGTCATCCGCGCGACATACCCGGTATACTGCTCCAGGGTGTGGCGATGCTCCTCGAGGCTGTTGATGACGTGCCAGGTGTCGATGGACCAGTGGTCTCTGACCGCATAGGCGGCGTTCAGCATGAACTGGAGGATGGAGGTCAGGCTGCCGGCGTTTTCGCCGTCGTGGACCACCCGGGACACCTCGGCTTCCAGCCACACGCCCGGGGGTGCCTCTCCCCCGGTGAAGGCCGCGGGGGGGCGGAGGCTCATCGTGTTGAGGGACTGGAGCAGATGCATGAAAAACTGGCCGTTGGCATCGTCATCCACCCAGTCCCGTTCGATGAGGTAGCGAAAGGTCGTCCGGAGGACCCTGGCCAGGGCCTCGGTGCGCTCGGCATAGCGCCCCACCCAGAAAAGGTTTTCCGCGGCCCGGCTCGGCAGGACGCTGATCCGGGTGAAGGACCGGTCCATCCGGGCCTTCTGAAGCCACAGGCTGACATGCTTCTGGGGCTGGGAGGCGATCACCCATGCGTCCCGGATCATGCCGCCGGTGCGGTTGGAGACGACATCCGAGGTCCTGTCGCCGGCGCTCCGGGCGATGCCGCCGGGCATCACCTCGTACTCTCCCTCCTGCCGGGCCACCGCAAATCCCCTGAACACGGTGTGAAGGGGGATGAAATGATTCTCCGAAAGCGCCGGAGAGGTGGAGAACCGGAGCTGCTCCTGCCCCACGTACCGGTGGGGGTTTTCCTGGATGCGGGCGCGCCATTCGTCCCGCTCCGCCCGGCTCATGAGGGTCCCGTAAACCGGCGCGTTCCTGGGTGATCGGTGGATGGTCTTGATGATCAGGCGGTCGATATGCTCCAGGACGTATTTGCGGGCGGACGGCTCGCCGCACCACCAGGTGGCCACCGACGGCAGCTTCAACTCCTCCCCCAGGAGCCGCCGGGCGATTTCCGGAAGAAAGCTCATCAGGCCGGGGTTGTCGAGGACGCCGGTTCCCGGCGGATTGAGGATCGCGACATTGCCCCTGCGGACGGCCTCCAGAAGCCCGGCGACGCCGCTGCGGGATTCCTGCCGAAGCTCCAGGGGGTCCGTGTCCGGATCCTCGATCTGGCGCAGGATCACGTCCACCCGCTGGAGCCCGGCCAGGGATTTGAGCCAGACGTACCCGTCCCGGACCGTGAGATCGTCCCCCTGGACCAGGGGATACCCCAGATAGGCGGCCAGGTAGGCCTGCTCAAAATAGAATTCATCCCGGGGGCCCGGCGAGAGCAGGACGATTCGGGGCTGATCGGCCTGGTGGGGCGAGGCGGCGATCATCTCGGCCCGGAGCGTCCGGAAAAAATCCGAGAGGCGCAGGATCCGGCATTCCCGGAAAAAGTCGGGGAGGACCTTGGCCATGGCCGTCCGGTTTTCCAGGGCATACCCCAGACCGATGGGCCGCTGGGAAAAATCGCCCAGGGCGCATATCCGCCCCGCCGAGCTCCTGGCCAGATCCACGGAATAGAGCGAGAGGCGGGGATAGCCCCCCGGCCTGAGCCCGTGGCAGGCCCGAAGAAAGCCTTCATGGCGGTAAATGAGTTCCATGGGCAGGAGGCCTTCCCTGACTATCCTCATCGGGCCGTAAAGGTCCGAAAGGACCATGTCGAGAAGGCGGGCGCGCTGCCGGAGCCCCGCTTCCACGGCGGCCCACTCCTCCCGGCTGAAGAGGAGCGGGATGATGTCGAGGCGCCAGTTGCGATGGACCCCCTGTGCGCTCCCGTGGATGTTGTAGGCGATCCCGTTTTCCCGGAGGATCCGCATGACCTCCTGGCGGCAGCGCTCCAGGTCTCCGCACCCCATCCGGTTCAGGGCCGTCAGAAACGGCTGCCAGTGCCTGCGGACCGTGCCGTTGTCGTGAAACATCTCATCGTAGGCGCCGGGGGCGGGCAGATAGGCCGCGCACACCGTCCGGCGGTCGATCGAAGCATCGTTCTCCATGGCTTCCGCACTCATAGCGAAGTCATCCTTTGGGGGTCAGGCGAAGATCCAGGGTATATGGATATTCAGGGTTGGACGCCTCCCGGGGAATCTCCATGGGCCCCGGCGGGTGGCCTTCGGCAACGAATCTGCCCCCGGAAGGAGGGGCCGGCGGACGGACCGTGGCGGACGGGGTGTGTCCGTAAGGCCAGAACCGGTTGAACCGGCGGGCTTCCGCCTCATAGGCATTCACCGGGAAGGTGTCGTACCCCCGGCCCCCGGGATGCACGACGTGGTAGGTGCACCCGCCGATGGACCGTCCGTTCCAGGTGTCGACCACGTCGAAGACCAGCGGAGAATGGATGCCGATGGTCGGGTGGAGGGCCGACGGCGGCTGCCAGGCCCGGTAGCGGACTCCCGCGACATACTCTCCGTGGACGCCGGTGTTGTGGAACGGGATCGTTCGGCCGTTGCAGACCAGGGCATACCGGGAGTCGGTCAGCCCCGCAGCTTTGACCTGAAGGCGCTCCAGGGAGGAATCCACGAACCGGGAGGTGCCCGCGCGGCCGACCTCTTCGCCCAGGACATGCCAGGGCTCGATGGCCATACACAGTTCGATGGTGATATCCCGGATCTGAACCGTTCCATAGTGGGGGAAGCGGAACTCGAAAAACGGTTCCAGCCATTCCAAATGGAACGGATACCCCGCCTGGTTCAATTCAGCGACGACTTCTTCCAGGTCGCGCCGGACATAATGGGGCATCATCCACCGGTCATGGAGCTCGGTGCCCCAGCGCACCAGCGGAAAATCGTAGGGGATTTTCCAGAACCGGGCGATGAGGGCCCGGATCAGGAGCATCTGGACCGCGCTCATGCGGGCGTGAGGCGGCATGTCGAACGCCCGGAATTCCACGAGGCCGAGCTGGCCCGACAGCGAATCGGGGGAATAGAGCTTGTCGATGCAGAACTCCGCCCGGTGGGTGTTGCCGGTGATGTCCACCAGGAGGTGGCGAAACAGGCGGTCCACCAGCCAGAATGGAGCCGTCTGGTCTTTGGGGATCTGCTGAAATGCGACTTCCAGCTCATAGAGCTGCTCGTTCCGGCCCTCGTCGACCCGGGGCGCCTGGCTGGTGGGGCCGATGAACGAGCCGGAGAAGAGGTACGAGAGCCCCGGGTGATGCTGCCAGTAGGTGATCAGGCTCTGGAGCAGATCCGGCCTTCGCAGCATCGGGCTGTCCGCCGGAGTCGCGCCGCCGATCGTCACGTGGTTCCCGCCGCCGGTGCCCGTATGCCGGCCGTCCAGCATGAACTTTTCCGTGGCCAGGCGGGACAGGCGCGCCTCCTCGTACAGGGTCGTGATGTTGTGCACGAGCTGGTCCCACGTGGTGGCCGGATGGATGTTGACCTCGATGACGCCCGGGTCCGGCGTAACCTTCAGCCCCTGGAGCCGGGGATCCTCAGGCGGGGGATATCCCTCCAGGACCACCGGCAGGGCCAGCTTTTCAGCGGTCCGCTCAATCGCTGCGACCAGGTCCAGAAAATGTTCCAGGTAGCTGACCGGGGGCAGGAAGATATAGATCCGGCCGTCGCGGGGTTCGACGCACAGAGCCGTGTGGGGAAGCTTTTCAACGGAAGCTCCCTCCGAAGCCCGCCCGGGAACGCCGGACCGATCCGGAGGCTCGGGGTCCCCCTGCGGTCGGGAATAATCCCCGAGGGTCGGATAGGCTTCGAACTGGGAACGCTCGGGAACGGGCGGCCGCCGTTTTGGCGCCACCCAAGGAAGGGCGTCCAGGGGCAGCCGGTAGCCCATGGCCGAGTCGCCGGGCATCAGGAACATGGACCCGTGTCGGAACTCCCAGAGGTGGCTGCGCCACCGGTCCGTGGAAAAATCCCAGCCCAGCGGCAGGGTGTAGCCCACGGGTCGGCCGGGATCGCCCTGGAGCAGCCGGGCCAGCCGCTGCCGCTCCAGGGGGTCCTTCAGGTCCGATTTCAGCGGGTCCAGGTTGACCGGGAGGTTCCCCTCGCTCCAGAGAAGATAGAAAATGTCCTCGTACCCGGGCGTGATAAACGCAGGGTCCACCCCCAGTTCCGCTGTCAGGTGCTGGATGAAGCCGAGAGCATCGTCACGGGTATGCCCATAGTCCCGGCTCTCGTCGGCCATGAGCGCCGCATCGCGCCACACCGGCCGGCCGTCTTTCCGCCAGTGGCAGCCCAGAGCCCAGCGCGGCAGCGCCTCCCCCGGATACCATTTCCCCTGCCCGTAATGGCGGACGGCGCCGGAACCGAAGGCCTCCGACAGGCGCTTGACCAGGTCGCCGGCAAGCTTCCGCTTGTGCCTGCCGTCGGCGGCTATGTTCCATTCGGGGGACTCCATGTCGTCGATGGAGACAAAGGTCGGCTCCCCGCCCATGCTGAGGCGGACGTCTCCCGCCGCCAGATCGTCGTCGATCCTCCGGCCGAGCAGGTTGATGGCCGTCCACTCGTTTTCGGTGTAGGGCCGGGTGACCCGAGGATCCTCATGGATCCGCTGGACGCTGTTTCTGTAGGAAAATTTCACCTCGCACTTGTCCATGGCGCCGGTGACCGGCGCGGCGCTGGCCGGGTCGGGCGCGCACGCCAGGGGAATGTGCCCCTCTCCGGCGAATAAGCCGGATGTGGGGTCCAGCCCGATCCAGCCGGCCCCGGGGACGTAGACCTCTGCCCACGCATGCAGGTCCGTGAAGTCGGCCTCCGGGCCCGAGGGGCCGTCCAGGGATTTTACGTCCGCCGTGAGCTGCACCAGGTATCCCGACACAAACCGGGCCGCCAGCCCCAGGTGACGCATGATCTGAACCAGAAGCCACGCCGAGTCCCGGCAGGATCCAGTCCCTTTTTTCAGGGTTTCCTCGCAGGTCTGGATGCCGGGCTCCACACGAATCGTGTAATCTGTGGTCTTCCAGAGTTTCTGGTTGAGATAGACCAGAAAATCGACGGTATTCTGCGGCGTTCGGTTCACGGAAGCAAGCCAGTCTGTCAGGAGGGGCCCGTTTTCCCGGATCTCCAGGCAAGGGCTTAGCTCTTTTTTCAGCGCGGCTTCATAGTCGAAAAAGACCTTATCGGCATATTCCTCCATGAAGAAATCGAAAGGGTTGATCACCGTCATGCTGGCCACCAGATCCACCTCGACGATCAGCCGGTCGGTCCTGTCGGGGAAGATAACGCGGGCCAGGAAATTGCCGAACGGGTCCTGCTGCCAATTGATGAAATGTTTTTTGGGCGTGATATTGAGGGAATACGCCTCGATGGGGGTCCTGCAATGGGGGGCCGGCCGCAGCCGAAAGACATGGGGGGCCATGCCGACCTGCCGGTCGTATCGATATTCCGTCCGGTGGTTGATGGCAACACGGATGGCCATTTGAACTCCTTTCCTGGTGTGGTCCTGTCAAATGCCGGGAAGCCCCTGGAGGCATCTGCAGAGACCCTATTTAGTATGTTTGCCATTTCAACGCAAGATCAATGCAAGATCAATGCAAGATCGATGCACAATTCATCATCCCCTTGCATGGACCTGCCGGGATCGCCCGCCCTCCCGGCTTCGCGCCGGATGGGCCGGTAAAAGAAAAGCTGTGATTTTTTACATTTTTGTTGTAGCATCCCGGGACAATCACCCTTTATGTATCTTTTGCGGAAAGCCCTCATCGGATGATGCGTCCCGGGCTCCGCTTGCGGCACGGCGTCGTTTAGGGTTTGACATATATGGCCCGGTTCTTGCTGATTTGCTGTCATGAATTGGCGGAGAGAGCGGTGCAGGATCGACAGGCATGCAACTGGGAGGATTTCATGAATTTTGAAAACTACGACATCGGGGGGTTCTACGACGAGATGTTCGCATCCCCGGGGATTCCGAGGGCGGGCACGCGGCTTCTGGCCCGGAAGATCGCGTCCCTGCCGGACGGCGAACTCGAGCGGCGCCAGAAGGCGGCCGAAAAAGCCCTTTTCGACATGGGCATCACCTTCAATGTCTACGGAAACGAAGCCGGATCCGAAAAGATATGGCCGTTCGATCTGATCCCGAGGATCGTCGAGGCCGAAGAATGGAAGACCGTCGAGGCCGGGCTGAAACAGCGGATCCGGGCGCTGAACCTGTTTATCGACGATGTCTATCACCGCCAGAGGATCGTGGCGGACGGGGTCGTGCCGGGGGAGCTGATCCGCTCGGCCGAGGGATTTCTGAAGCCGTGCATCGGCCTCGACCCGCCCCGGGGGATCTGGTGTCACATCACCGGCACCGACCTGGTCCGGGACGAGAACGGCGGGATCTTCGTCCTCGAGGACAATCTCCGCTGCCCCTCGGGGGTTTCCTATGTGCTGGCCAACCGTCGCCTCATGAAGCGGACCTTTCCCGAGGTCTTCATGGCGTCCGACGTCAAGCCGGTGGACGTCTATCCGGCCCGGCTCCTGGACATGCTCTATTCCATCTCCCCGCCGGGCGTCCAGAACCCTACGGTCGCCCTCCTGACCCCCGGCATTTACAACGCCGCCTACTTCGAGCACTCCTTTCTGGCCCATGAAACCGGCATCGAACTCGTGGAGGGCGGCGACCTGGTGGTGGACGACGGGTTTGTCTGCATGCGGACGACCCGGGGGCTCCAGCGGGTCGATGTCATCTACCGGCGCCTCAACGACGATTTCCTGGACCCCGAAGCCTTTCGGGAAGACTCCCTGCTCGGCGTGCCGGGCATCATGGAGGTCTACCGCGCCGGCCGGGTCGCCCTGGCCAACGCCCCGGGAACGGGCGTCGCCGACGACAAGGTCATCTACGCCTATGTCCCGAAGATGATCCGGTACTACCTCGGGGAGGAGGCCATCCTCCCCAATGTGCCCACCTACCTCTGCTGGGAGAAGCAGGACCGGCAGTACGTTCTCGAGAACCTGGAGCGGCTCGTCGTGAAATCCGCCAACGAATCCGGCGGCTACGGCATGCTCATCGGCCCCACGGCCACCGCCGGGGAGCGGGCCGAGTTCGCGGGGCGCATCGAAAGCGCGCCCAGGAATTTCATCGCCCAGCCGACCCTGGGGCTGTCCCGGGTTCCGGTCATCGTCGACGAGCGGCTGGAAGGGCGCCACGTGGACCTGCGGCCCTTCATCCTCTACGGCGAGGATATCTTTGTCCTGCCCGGCGGCCTGACGCGGGTGGCGCTCAAGAAGGGGTCCCTGGTGGTAAACTCCTCCCAGGGCGGGGGCAGCAAGGACACATGGGTCGTTGAAACCGGGGGCGCCGCCGCCATGAGCGGGGAAAGGAGCATCAGCCATGCTCAGTAGAGTCGCGGATACCCTGTACTGGATGAGCCGGTATCTTGAACGGTCGGAAAACATTTCCCGTTTCATCGACGTCAACTGGCACCTCTCCCTCGACCAGCCTTCGGACGGGTCCCAGGAATGGAGCGCCCTGATCAGCGCGACCGGCGATGGCGCTCTGTATCTGAAGGCCCACCAGAATTTTTCAAAGGAGAACGTCATCTCCTTCCTGATATTCGATACGGACTACCCCAACTCGATCATCTCCTGCCTCCGCGCCGCCCGGGAAAACGCCCGAACCGTGCGGGACATCATCTCCACGGACATGTGGGAGCAGATCAACTCTTTTTATCATTTTGTCGAAAAAACAGGCAAATATCAGCTTTCGGTGTATGAAAATCCCAATGCCTTCTGCGAGCAGGTCCGGCTGCGCCTGATGACCATCGGCGGGATCACCAGCGAGACAATGCTCCACGGCGATGCGTGGCACTTCATCCGCCTGGGGCGATATCTCGAACGGGCGGACAAGACCTCCCGGATCCTGGATGTGAAATATTTCACCCTGCTGCCCAATCTCGCTTATGTGGGCACCGCCTATGACGACGTCCAGTGGGCCGCCCTTCTCCGGGCCACCGGCGGTCTGGAATCCTACCGCCAGCGGTGCGGCCGGATCCAGCCCAACCGGGTGGCCGAGTTTCTCGTGTTCGACCGGCAGTTCGCCCGGTCCATCCTGCGCTGCCTCAACGCGGCCCAGGCCTCCCTCCACGAGATCACCGGAACGCCCCAGGGCACCTACCAGAACGTGGCGGAACAGCGCCTGGGGGCCCTCTGCGCCGAACTGGGCTTCATGGATATCGAGCACGTCTTCGGGATGGGGCTTCACGAATTCACGGACCAGCTTCAACTGAAGATCAACCGGGTCAACGACACCATCGCCCTGACCTTTTTCGGATATGTCTTTGAGGGAAACGGCGGGGATTCCTGAAGCATCGCCGTCTTCCGCCCGGAGATCCGGCGGCGCCTATCGCTTCTCGAACATCTCCCGGGCGTGGTCGAGGGTGGCCTGGGTCATCTCCACGCCGCCCAGCATGCGGGCCAGCTCCCGGACCCGCTCCGCATCGTCCAGGGGCCGGAGGGTGGTCCGCGTCCGGCCGTCATGGACGTTCTTGGCGATGGCGAAATGGTGGTCGGCGAATTTGGCGATCTGGGGCAGGTGGGTGATGCAGAGCACCTGGTGACGGCGGGCCAGGGCCGCGAGCTTCTGCCCCACGATCTCGGCGACGCCGCCGCCGATGCCGGCGTCCACCTCGTCGAAGATGAGGGTCTCCACCGCATCCGTCGCGGCCAGGATGGCCTTGAGGGCCAGGACGACCCGCGACAGCTCTCCGCCCGAGGCGATGGCGGAAAGGGGCTTCAGCTCCTCCCCCACGTTGGGGGCGATCATGAAGGCCGCACGGTCGATGCCGGTGCAGCCGATGGCCGCGTCCTCCCAGAACAGGTCGGGATGGGTCGCTTCCGAGGCCGGAACCGGGCTCATGGCCACCGCAAACCGGGTGCTCGACATGCTGAGCCGGGCCAGTTCCGCCTCGACCTTCCCGGCCAGGTCCCGGCCGGTCTCGGCCCGTTTTCGGGAAAGTGAAACAGCGTGCTCCGCCAGGGCCTGCCGATGCCGCGCCAGGGTTTTTTCCGCCGCCGCGATCTCGTCGGCCAGGTTCTCGATCCCCGCAAGCGCCGCATCGATTCCAGCCAGGGTATCGGCCACCGACGCGAGGGAGCCCCCGTATTTGCGCTTGAGCGCACGAAGGCGGTTGAGCCGCTCGTCCACGGCCTCGAGGCGCCGGTCATCCATCTGGATCGTGCCCAAGTAGCTTCTCAGGCTGTTCACGATCTCCTCGATGCGGAAGGTCGCCTCGGCGATCCCCTCCACGCGGGGGGCCAGGTCCGGATCGATCCGGGAGGCCTTCTCCAACTGTTTTTTCACCTCCCCGAGGCGTTCCACGACGGCGTTCCGGGTGCTGTACAGCTCCCCGATGCCGCTGTTCACGGCCTGATAGAGAACCTCCCCGTTCTTCAGACGAATCAACTCCCGCTCCAATCGAGCGTCTTCATCCGGCTGGATGTCGGCCGCCAGGATCTCCTGTTTCTGGAAGCCCAGGAGTTCGATCTGTTCGCCCTGATGAGCCTTTTTCCCCTTGAGGTCGTCCAGGTTCCGGATGAGGGGTGCAAGCTCCCGAAACCGCTCCCCCACCGCCTCTCTCAAGGGCAGAAGGCCGCCGAACTGATCGAGGATGCGCAGGTGCTGGTCTTCATCGAGCAGCCCCTGGTGGGCGTGCTGCCCGGAGATGCAGGCCAGGTTTTCAGAAATGACGGCGAGCAGGCGGATGGTGGCGGGATGCTGGTTGATGTAGATCCGGTGGCGGTTGTTCCGGGCGATGATGCGGCGGATCATGAGCCCTTCTGCGGGATCGAGGTCGTTTTCGGCCATGATCCGGGCCGCGGAACCGTTGGGGTCGATCTCAAAAAAAGCTTCGATTTCGGCGGTTTCCGATCCGGTGCGGATCCACCCGGCGGCGGCCCGGCTGCCCAGGATGAGATTGACGGCATTGATGATGATCGATTTCCCGGCGCCGGTCTCCCCGCTCATGATGGTAAACCCCGAATCAAAGCGGATGTGCAGGTCATCGATGATGGCGAAATTTTTGATGGAAAGTTCGCGAAGCATGGCTTACGATGAAATAACAATCTTGAAATACAGGTTAATGTTGATAGACTGCTCTGGGTATTGCACACCCGGACGGTTTTGTAAAGAAGATCCGGCGGGATGCCGCGCTTGCCGGGAGTCGGGCATCCGCCCCGCCTGCCGCCGCGAAATCATCCCATATTTGGCTTTGACAAAAGGGTATGAAATAATATATTCTCCAACGATTGCAAAAATGTAGCATGAAGACGGCGCAGCCCGAGGTGATAGTCTGGAAGTCCATGGCCATGCCCCTGGAGGAACACTGATGAACAAACGCATCCTGATCGCGGATAATGATTCCAGATCCGTCAATCATTATATGGATATCCTGACCGGCGCCCGGACCGGCATAGATCCAAAAAACCCTGAAGCCGACCGATTTCAGCTCTTCTTTTTTCCCGACGGGGATTCCCTGCTTCAGAATTTCAAAAGCGGTTTTGACCGGGGAGAGTCCACGCCGCTCTGCATCCTGGACGTTTCCAACAGCACCGGCGGTGCACTCAAGCTTGTCGAGCATCTCACGGCGATCGATCCCCGGGTCATGGGCATCATCACCGATGACGGGCCGCTGATCGACGCGTTGAAGGAAAAACATCCCCTCCCCAGAAACCTTTATTGCGTCCGCAAGCCTTTTGACGGCGACATGTTTATCACGCTGGTCACCTCCCTGATACGGGGATGGAACAGCCTCAGCGGCTTCCATGAGCAGATCCAGAGCCTGGACGCCGCCCTGGAGGGCGCCGGCATCGGCCTCTGGTACTGGGACATGCAGGCCAAGACCCAGGTGATCAACAGCCACTGGGCGGAGATGCTCGGATACGGCTCCGGTGATATCAGCCCCGATATCAGGGGCTGGGAGCAGATGGTCCACCCCGATGACCTGCCGTATGTCAGAAAGCGCCTCGACGCCCATGTTGCGTGGGATGCCCCCCTCTACGAAGCGGAATTCAGGATGCGGAGCAAGACCGGCGACTGGAAATGGATCCTGGCCCGGGGGCAGGTGGTCGAGTGGGACGCCGACGGCCGGGTCCTCCGGATGGCCGGGACCCACATGGACGTCAGCGACCGCAAGCTGTTTGAAAGAGACCTGAAACGGCAGCGGGCGCTCCTCTATTCCCTCATCGATTCAATCCCGGATCTCATTTTTTACAAGGACCTCAAGGGGGTCTATCTGGGCTGCAACCCGGCTTTCGGAAAATTCGCGGGCTTCCACCGGCAGGACGTGGTGGAAAAGACCGACTATGATCTCTTTTCCAGGGAGATGGCGGATTTCTTCCGGGAACAGGACCGGCTGATGCTGTCGTCCGGGCGGCCCAGGAGCAACGAGGAATGGGTGGACTACCCCGAGGGCCGCCGGGTCCTTCTGGAGACCCTGCGGACCCCCTATTTCGGCCCGTACGGGGAGATCCTGGGGCTCGTGGGGATCAGCCGGGACGTGACCGAGCGGAAGGAGATGCAGGAGGAACTGAAACGGGCCAAGGAGAGCGCGGAAAAGGCCAATCAGGCCAAAAGCGAGTTTCTGGCGGGCATGAGCCATGAGATCCGGACCCCCATGAGCGGCGTCATCGGCATGGCCGATCTCCTGATGGAGACGGACCTCGACCCCGAGCAGAAAAAGGGCCTGGAGCTGATCCACAGCAGCGCCCATTCACTCCTGTCCATCATCAACGACATACTGGACATCTCGAAGATCGAGGCCGGAAAGATCGAGCTTGAGTCCATCGACTTCGATCTCCGTGCCGTCCTGAAGGACATGAACGGCCTGATGGCCATCAAGGCCGCGGAAAAATCCCTCTCCTACCGATGCCTCATCGATCCCGACGTGCCGTCCCTGCTGCGGGGGGACCCCGGGCGGCTCCGGCAGGTCCTGATCAACCTGATCGGCAATGCCGTCAAATTCACCTCCGAGGGCGGCATTTCCCTTGCGGTCTCCTGTAAATCGGAGGACGACCGAAAGGCGAGAATCGGGTTTGTGGTCTCCGACACCGGCATCGGCATTCCCAAAGGCCAGGCCGAAAGGCTGTTTGAAAAATTCACCCAGCTCGACATGTCGACCACCCGAAAATACGGCGGCACGGGGCTGGGGCTCGCCATTTCCAGGCAGCTCTGCCAGATGATGGGCGGGGAGATTCACGTGGAGAGCGAAATGGGAAAAGGGAGCAGCTTTCACCTGACCGTCCTTTTGGATAAACAGGGCGCGGCGGCGGAGGCATCGCCCCGGGCCGCGCAGGGAGTCCTTTCGGCACCCGCCGGGTCGCCTCCGGGGGCGAG
>NZ_JBGSQX010000103.1:0-4903 GCF_041737845.1 Desulfococcus sp. | reverse complement strand
CCAGCGCGGCGGCGATGCGGGGGAGCAGGTCCCGGCCCAGGGGGGTGGTCAGCCCCAGGAGGGTCTGGATGCCGAACCGGTTCATGGCGTGGATGACGGCATCCGCCCACCCGTCGGGGTGCCACGCCCCGCCCTGGGCGGCGATGTCGATCACCGCCGATATGCCATAGGCCGCGAGGCTTTCGCGGCACGCCGCGGCATCGGCGTTGACGACCAGGGCAAAGAGCTCGCGGTCGTCGCCCCGGGCGGCGGTGATCATCCCATAGGCTGCCGGTTTGATGCGGTCATCCTTGATTTCGATAAACAGTCCGATCTTTTTCATGGCGTCATTCCATCTTGAATTGTCAGCAGACGGCCCTGATGCCAGGGCCTTCCCGGGATCGCTACAGGACCTTGGCTTCCTCCCGGAGGATCCGGACCAGTTCCCGGGCCATCGACGCGGCATCCCCGGTGATCTCCCTGGGGACGCGGTTTTCCGAAACCGGTTCCAGGGACAGGATTTCCATGCTCCCGGCAGGCTTTTCCATGGGGAGTTGGTCCAGGTCGACCTTCTTGATCTCCCGTTTCCGGGCCTTCAGGATATCGGGCAGGGTCGGGTACCGGGGCGTGTTCAGCCCCCTTCCGGCGGCGATGACGCACGGCGCTGTCAGGCGAAGGACATCCCGCGAACCGGCCTCCTTTTCGCACTCCACCACAACCCCGCCCGCTTCCGGCAAGACCTTCACCACATGGGTCGCCGCCGGCACGCCGAGATGGCGGGCCAGGCGGAACATGGTCTGCATGCCCTCGGCATCGATGGATTCTTTTCCGGCCAGGACCAGGTAGGGCGCCCCGTCCTCCCGGATGGCCGCCGCAAGGGCCCGGGCGGTGAGCATGCTGTCGAGGCGCCGGTCGGCGCAGACGAGGATGCCGCGGTCGGCCCCCATGGCCATGGCCGACCTCAGGGTGTTTTCGGCGGCAGGCCCCGACACGCAGACGGCGATGACCTCTGCGCCCGGAATCTGCCCCCTCAGCCTGGCCGCTTCGGTGACGGCGTGTTCGTCGTAGGGGTTCATCAGGAAGGTGATCTTCTCCTCGATCCGGTTGTTGTCCCGAATGGAGATCGTGGCCGCCGAATCCGGAACGTGCTTGACGCAGACATAGATTTTCATGAAATCCATCCCGTTGGTTCAATGGTCACCCGCCCCGGGATCTCCGCGGCGTCGCCGCCGGAGCCGGAGAGGGCGTTCGGAGATATATCGCTGTGACTAAAAAAGGGCCTGTAAATACAGGCCTTTTTTAAATTCATCCGCCGGGTTTTGTCAAGGGTTGTCCCAACGGGATCAACCGTTGACGGAGAAGCTGGAGTTGGTGTTGATCTCGCGTTTCCGGGAGAAGAACCCGACATCCAGCATCCGTCCGGTATAGCGCATCTTGAACTGGAACGGCGCCTTGTCGTGGTCCAGGCCCTGTTTCTCGCAGGCGTCGATGAGATCGGCCATCATGGCGCCGACCACCGGTGCGTTCTTGTACTGGTTCCCGCTGGTGCCGACCGCCATGTAGAAGCCGCCCAGGTCGGACTTGTCGTAGATGGGAATCCAGTCGTCGGAGACGTCGTAGAGGTCGCACACGCCCTTGGGCTGGTTCGGGACCGGGAGGGTCGGGACCCGTCGGGCCAAACGGTAGCACTGGGCCTTCCACTGGGCGTCGGTGAGCTGGTTGTCCCTGCCGGGGCCGCCCTTGCCGGCGTAGAACTCGTCCGGATCCACATATTCCTTGGGGTCGCAATCGGGGTCTTCACTGCCGATGAGGAACATGTTGCCGACCTCCGGACGGTAGTAGCACCCGACGTCGCCGTCGGACATGTGGTAGCCGTCCTTGTGGTAGTCGTAGCCTTCTGGGGAGGGGCAGTGCATGACCTCGTGCCGGAGGGCCTTGGTCTTGATGTTGCAGCCTTCCCAGACGCCCTCGGCCATCTGGTTGATCTTGAAGGAGTGGGGGCCGCCCACGTTGACCACGACGGGGGCGTCGATCCGGGTGCCGTCCTTCAGGGTGATGCCCGTGACCCGGCCGTCCTTGCTCCGGATGTCCACCACCTCGGCGTTGAACATGAACTCGGCGCCGTACTTCTCGGCCGCGCGCATGATGTTGTGGGCGGAGAGGGCCGGATCGTTCACATACCCGCCCTCGGGGCAGAAAATGGCGCCTTCCAGCATTTTGGAGGGCTCATCGAAAAAAGAGGGTTCCTCCGGCCGCTTCACCGGCCAGAACTCGTGCAGGTCGACTACCGGCACCATCTTCATCACCTCTTCGACGGTCAGCTCCTTGTACTGGACGCCGACGGCGTCGTAGTGCCTCTTGACCTTCCGCCAGTCGTGCCCCTGGGATTTGATCAGAAGGGAGCCGGTGTTCATGAACTTGGCCAGCCCCTTTTCATCCTTGACATGATCCAGGTAGTTCTCCCAGTCCAGCCAGTATTTGAAGCCCTCGTAGGCAAAGGCCACACCGTCCTCGGTGGAGTAGTGGGCGCGGACGATGGCGCAGGAGCCGGCCGTAGAGCCCTCGCCGGCATCGGGCAGCTTGTCCACGTTCAGGGTCTTGTACCCCTTTTTGGCCAGTTCGTAAGCGATGGGGGTGCCGATCACGCCTGCGCCGATAATGATGGCATCATAGGTTTTGCTCATTTTGATTACTCCTTTGACAAATCACGTGAATTAAAAAAAGACAACGGGCCGGGCGCGCCCCGGGGTGCAACCCCCCGGCCGCGACACTAACCGGCCAGTGTTCCCAGCCAGCGGGCAAACCGGTTTTCCCCGGCGGGCCGGAGCCCGAACGCCGCGCCGGCTTCCATGATGGCGTGAACCATGCTGTGGCCGTATCCCCGGGAGCAGGTGAAGATGATTCCGCCGCCGCCTTCGCCCCTTTCCAGGGTCACGATCTGGCAGGGCACGTGGGAAAAGGGCCCCTGCAGGAGAAACGGCGCCTGTTTTCCGGGGTCGAGGAAATCGAGGGCCGAGAGCTTCTCCGTGATGGAGAAGGTGCCGGGCCCGAAAAGCGCCAGAAAGGCCGCCCCCTCGGAGATGTCGGTATAGGCCGGATCCTCCGGCAGGGCCGCCGCGGTTCCGGCGAGGTGCCACACCGCCACCTGGGTCCGGTTCATGCGGTTGAGCATCACGCCGTTTTCAAGGACGCACTGCCCTGGCTTTTCCGGGACCGCCATGCCGCAGGGGCGATGGTCGGCCAGGCTGGCGCTCTGCAGGTCCCATCGGGTCTTGTGGCTCAGGTCGACCAGGTACGGGCCGCTGCCCTCGTCATCGTATTCCAGGGCCACTGTCCAGTGGTCCCGGACTTCGGTCCGGGTGGCCCCCGCATTGAATTGAACGGGGGATTTTCTTTGAATGTCCGCCATCATCGTTACCTCACATTTTCATCCGTTTGCCATCGGGATCATAAAACGGCATGGGGATCACCTTGGCATACAGGCGTTTGCCGTTGCATTCGTCTTCGAAAATCTCGAGCCGCGAACCGATGTCCGACAACTGCGATTCGACCAGGGCCATGCCTACGGCCTCGTTCAGGGTGAAGCTTTTCCTCGCCGTGCAGACATATCCCCGAACCCGGCTGTCCACGATGATGGCGCCGTCCCTGGGGGCCCGCTCGGGGTTCTCCATTTTGAAGCCGACCAGGGTCAGGCGCCCGGCATCCCCCGCGGCCTGCCGGAGGGCAGCGGCGCCGACCGTCCTGGCGTCGGTCTTCTTGCGGTCCCAGAGGAAGCCCAGGCCCACGTCCAGCAGGTTCGTCCGCTGCTCGGACTCCGCCCCTAAAATGATGTGGCATTTTTCCATGCGGAGCACGTTCTGGGCCTCGACGCCGAACTGGCCGATCTTGAACTCTTTTCCGGCCGCTTCGAGGATGTCCCACAGGGTTTGCATGTAAGACGATCCCACGTGGAGCTCGTAGGAGAGTTCGCCCACGAAGCCGAGGCGCATGGCCCGGACGGGAATCTTGCCGGCCACGGTGAATTCCCGGTACCCGCTGAAGGGGAAGGCCTCGTTGGAGACGTCGGCGTCGGTGACCTTTTCCAGCACCTTCCGGGCATTGGGGCCCGAGATGTTGATGACGCCCAGGGCATCGGTCAGGTTGACCAGGTTGTAGGACCACCCGTCGTACCGGGTGTGGTAACGGAACCACTCGACGGTGGCGCCGGCCCGTGCGGTGGAGGTGGTGAGGTAGTAGTCGTTCTCCCCGCGCTGGACGACCACGCCGTCGTCGATGACGCACCCGTCGTCGGTGCACATGGCCGAGTACTTGATGCGCCCCTCCTTGACCTTGCTCATGTCGGAGACATAAATCCGCTGCAGGGCCTTGAGGGCGTCGGGTCCGTGGAGCCGGAACTTGCCGAGGGTCGAGGCGTCCAGCATGCCGACGTTGTTCCGGACGTTCAGGATCTCTTCCCGGCAGGAGAAATCCCGGGAGAAGTAGCGGGCCCTGCGCCACACGCCGATGAGGCGGAAAACGCCCCCGGCCGCCATCTGGGAATCGGCCACCGGCGTCCGTTTGTGCATGTCGTGGCCGGCCCCGGCATAGGTGGCCAGGAAGGTCGGCACCAGGGGCACCCTTACGGTGGTCGGCTGGGGCGGCTTGCTCGCGGAGGCCCCGTATTTGGCCACGAAGAGCGGCAGGTTGTGCCCGGGAATGCCGCCCTGGCCCGGACCGGTGCCGGCCGAGGTAAACCGTTTGATCAGCTCGGGCACGTCGAAGCCCATGGCCATGGCCTGCTTGATGTTTTTGAGGGTGGTGTCCTCGTCGAAGCAGATATAGGTCTTGCGGCCCTTGACGGGCGCCGTGACCAGCTTGGTGCCGCGTTCGGGGCCGGGCAGGCCCGCCAGGAGCGCCTTGGCCTCGGCGATCTCGGTCGCCGCAT
>NZ_JBGSQX010000054.1:0-2262 GCF_041737845.1 Desulfococcus sp. | reverse complement strand
CCCGGGAGGCCCTGGAGCGCGGGGAGCTGCCGCCCCCGCCGCCTCCCCTGGCGTGAGCGCGGGCGGGGATTCCGGCCCGCAAATCCCGGGACTGCGGATCCGATCGGCGCAGGAAAATCCAGCGTCTCGGATAAACAAGAGCGGGCGGTGCCATGGACTCGGTCCATCCACCCCCTTCAGAGGTTCCGGGGCCTTTCCTCCCAGGGATTGTACAGCCTGAGGCCGCCGTCTGCCATGTCACGGATATTTCGGGTGACCACCGTAAGGTCATGGGCCAGCCCGATGGCGGCGATCAGCAGCAGCGCGTTCCCGTTGACCCCGTGGCTTTGGATATCCAGGCGGAGATGATATAGGCGGCGCACCCAACGCCGGGGGTTACGGAGATGGCCTGGGTCGGACAGTTCCGGGCGCAGGCCCCGCACTCCATGCAGGCGTCGATGTCGCGGACGGCGGCTTTTTTTCCCCTCACCGCGAAGATGCGGTGGGGGCAGACCGTCTCGCACATGCCGCAGCCCACACACCGGGCGGCGTCAAGCCGCAAGGTGGCGACGCCCTCGATATATCGAAAATCCTTCATCGCGCGTATTCGTCCTCTCGTCCGTTTCCAAACGTTATCCGATAAAGGGTCCGGCAATCCAGAGGATTGCGGCCAGCACCCCGCTGGCGGCCTGCACCGGGATGGCGCGGCGCATCTCCTTTTCCACCCCCGAGGGGGAGGTGAAGGGCGTCGAGCCGGTAAAGTTCATGGCCAGGTAGGAGCCGACCGCCCCGGTCCAGAGAACCAGCGCCATGGATTCGACAGCCCCTGTCCTCGACGCGAAAAGAAAGGAGATGAGCGCGCCGGCCCCCCATCCGGCCAGTGCCCCGCCGATCCAGAACTCCCGCCAGGGCAGCCGGGGCAGGAGCAGCGGCACGGCCACGGCGCCCGCCAGGATGCCTGCTATGGTGGCGCAGACGGCAGGCACTCCCCGGGCCAGGGCCGCATCCGGCAAGAACCACCCCGGCCCGATGCCCGAGATGGCCAGGGTGGCGAGGAGGGTGACGGCCAGCGCCTTTTTCAGGAGGAGGATCTCGACGGGCACCAGTACGGCCCGCTCCCGGAGGGTGAAGGTCACGGTGCGCATGCCCTCGTCCGCCGCGTTGCCCGCCCGCAGGAAGGCGGGGATATCGGCGGCCCGCACCGGGCCGTAGAGGACGCTGAACCCGCAGCCTTTCCGGAGTTTGTGGGCCGCCACCCCCGTGGCCGAGAGCTGGGGCAGGATAATCTCCCGGTGGGAGACGACCTCCGCAAGGCGTGACTTCAACACCCGGCGGACGACCTCGTCGGTGGAAAAGAGCCCTTTGCCGGCGGCGCACCATACATTGATCCCCCGGGTGTCGGCCGCCAGGATCCAGGCGTCGATCCCACCCAGTTCCTTCCGGAGGGCATCGAAGGTGAGCTTGTAGTTGGCGGTCACCAGCACCGGAGACCCGGGCCCGGGAGTCCCCGCGCAGTAGAGGCCCGGGACCACCTTATAGTCATGCCGCCCGATGCCCAGGCGGGTCTTGACCGTGCCGACGTGATCCCGGGACGAGAGCCGGGTTCTGATCCGGGGCACGGCCCCCGCGGGCGTCTCCACAAAACCGTCGACATAGGGTTCGATGGCGTATCCCGGCCGTTCATGGACCCCGGCCTCGGGGTCGGGTTTGGGGCCTCAGCAGGGAGCGTCGTCGGCCGGCGTGCCGGTCGTGATCTGCTGGCCGCACGGGTGGGGCTGAAGGCCGGGAGGGGCGGCGAGGATGGTTTTCAGGCCGGTTGTTTCCAATTTGTTCATGCGGGTTCTCCTCGGGAACGCGGGGCAATACCCCAAAACCTATGGCCAATCTCATTCCACGCACCAGGGTCTTTTAGGGGTTCTGAGCGCTTCGCGGATGGCTATGTAAATAATGTAAAAGCTATCGGCAGGGATGTCCACAAAAAATCAACACGGCGCAGTCCCTGTTTGAGAATCTGTCGCCGTGATTCAGGAGGGATGATTTGACCGGAACGCGGATACGATATATCGGATGCGCTGCGGGATGGGAGACATCACTTTCGGCAGGTTTCGGGGAGGGGCTTTCCATGAAGGGGGGGCGATGACCGGAGCGAAAGACGTGGAAAAATGGCAGCGGCCCGCGGCGGAGGAGCTGCCGGTGACGGCGGTGGTTCCAGAGGTGCGGCGGGCGCTCTCGGCCGGTACCGGCGCGGTGCTGATCGCGCCGCCGGGGGCGGGCAAGACCACC
>NZ_JBGSQX010000025.1:0-68649 GCF_041737845.1 Desulfococcus sp. | reverse complement strand
GCGCCGGCACGGGGGGGCGGCCGGCAGAACCCCCGCGGTCCGACGGGGAGATCCATTTGACCAGGACGGACAGGAGGGTCGCGGGATCAATGGGCTTGGTGACGTGGTCGTCCATCCCCGCGGCCAGGCTTTTTTCACGGTCCCCGCTCATGGCATGGGCGGTCATGGCCACGATGGGGATCGTCTCGGGCGATCCCCCGTTCGATGAAGCCCGGATTTGCCGGGTGGCCTCGAACCCGTCCATGACGGGCATCTGGATGTCCATAAGCACCAGGTCGAATCTCTCCGCCCTCAGGGCCTGGACGGCGGCCCTTCCGTCGACCGCGACGTCCACGATCACCCCCATCTGGTCGAGCATTTCCAGGGCGACCTGGCGGTTGATGTCGTTGTCCTCCACCAGAAGCACCCGGGCCCCCAGGATTCGCTCCGCCCCTTCCCGGGGCATGGCGGAGCCTTCGGGGCGCGGGGCGGGCAGGGGGATCTCCTTTCCGAACAGGGCCATGATGGTGTTGAACAGCACGGAAGGGTTGGTGGGCTTGAGCAGGAAACCGTCGAGTTCGTCGATGGCGGCCCGGGCGATCATTTCTTCCCGGCTGTATGCCGTCACCATGATGATCGCCGGCGCGAGGGGCGCCGGGAACTCCCGCTTGATCCGGCGGGCGGTTTCGATACCGTCCATCCCGGGCATTTTCCAGTCCATGAGGGCTAAGGGAAACGGCCGCTTCCCGGCCGCGGCGCGCTCCAGCATGACCAGGGCCGTCTCCCCGGAATCGGCCGTCGACACCTCGAAGGTCATGGCCTCGAGATAATCCCGCAGAATATTCCGCGAGGTCCGGCTGTCGTCGACCACCAGCACCCGCATCCCCTTGAGGGGCCCCGCGGCCCGGAGCCGTTTTTCGAGGGGCGCGGCCCCGACCCCGAAGACCAACCGGAACCGGAAGGTCGACCCCCGGCCAACCTTCGAGTCGATCTCGATGTCGCCGCCCATGAGCCCCACCAGGCGCTTGCTGATGGTCAGGCCCAGACCCGTGCCCCCGTATTTCCGGGTGGTGGAGGCATCGGCCTGGGTAAAGGGCTCGAAAAGCCCCTGGGCCTGGTCCGGGGTCATGCCGATGCCGGTATCCCGAACCTCGAAACTCAGGGTCGCGATGTGTCGGGTCTGGTGTTCGACGTCCACCGAGACGACGATCTCTCCCATGTGGGTGAATTTTACGGCGTTTCCCAGAAGGTTCGTGAGGATCTGGCTGAGGCGGAGAGGGTCGCCCACGAGAATCCGGGGAACGTCCCGCGAGACGGCGATCAGGAGCTCCAGGCCCTTGTCTCGGGTCCTGTCGGAGATCAGGTCCGCCACGTTTTTCATGACATCCTCGAGATGAAACGGCACCCGCTCGATGTCCAGTTTGCCGGCCTCGATCTTGGAAAAATCGAGAATATCGTTGATGATCCGGAGCAGGGTCCGGGCGGAGACGTCTATCTTTTTGAGGTAGTCCGCCTGCTTGGGGGAGAGGTCGGTCTGCAGGGCCAGGTGGGTCATGCCGATGACGGCGTTCATGGGGGTGCGGATTTCGTGGCTCATGTTCGCCAGGAAATCCCCCTTGGCCCGGTTGGCCTGTTCCGCGGCCGCCTGGGCCAGCCTGAGCTGCTCTTCCTTCTGTTTGAGTTCGGTGATGTCCCTGCTGACGCCGATCAACCCCAGGATTTCCCCTGCCGGGCCGTAAATCGGCCGCTTGTCGCAGAGCATCCATCCGGGCCGCCCGCTGCTGTCCTCATAGCGCCACTCCATGCCCTTCATGGCCCTGCCGCGTTCAATCACCGATTTTTCAACAGCATGGCTCCGCAGGGCCTCCTCCTTTGAAAGGATGTCGAAATCGGTCTTGCCGGAAAGGTCTTTCCAGTGACCGTGGCCGGTCAGCTCCGCATAGGCCTGGCTCGCGGCGGTGATCCGGTGGGATCGGTCCTTGATGTAGATGAAGTCGGAGGTATGCTCCAGAAGCGAGACGAAATCGCGGTTGAGGGCCATCACCTCGGTGAGGTCCCTGAAGGTGACGACGGCGCCGACCACCCGATCGCCTTTTCGGATGGGCATGCTGGTGTACTCCACCGGAAAACAGGTTCCGTCCATGCGCCACAGGACCTCGCGGGTGACGTGGTGGGCGACGCCCTCGATGTAGGCGGCCGACATCGGGCACTGCGCGACGGGGTAGGGCGTGCCGTCCACGGTGGAATGGTGGATCTGCTCATGGATCGATTTCCCCAGGAGGTCGCCGGCCGGAAAGTCGAGCATTCGTTCCGCGGCGGGATTGATGAACATCGTCCGGCCGGCGCCGTCCACCCCGAAGATTCCCTCCCCGGCGGATTCCAGGAGCAGGCGGCTCTGCTCCTCCGCGTCGCGGAGGGCTTCCCTCTGGCGGCGGATCAGGAGGATCCAGACAACGCCGAAGAGGATGACGGCGAAGAGAACCCCCCCGCCGATCATCGCCGTCCTCATGATCCATGCCGCGCGGGCCTGCCGCCGCCGGGCCGGGTCGAAGATGATCTGTCCCATGTCGACATCCGACCGGGAGACGACCTGGGCGTCATGCAGGTGCTTGAGCATCCCGCGCCACCGATCGGGGTTGGTATGGCCGGGCTCCACATAGGGGTAATGCATCAGGTGCCTCAGCTCCGCTGCCTGAAACCGGTTGAAGTCCGCGAAGTCCTCCAGGGGCAGGATGCGCTTGAACTCCCATTCGATCTGGTCGGACATCTCATGGGTGTGTTTCATGGCGTACTTCCAGCCCTGGATGGAGGCCTGGGTAAAGCGCCAGACGAGGTCGGGGTTGTCGTCGATGAGCTGTCTGCGGGTAAAGAGGCTGTCGCCGTAGAAATCGATGCCGTAGGTGGACGGCCGGATGGATGCCAGGCGCAGCCCCAGCTTTCGGGCGGTCCAGTTGGCCGAGAGGGTGTAGTCCGCCACGACGTCGATGTCTCCCGAGGCCAGGTCTGCAACGCCGAAATGGGCGGGGTGAACGGCCACATGGTCCGGGTTGATGCCCTCGGCGCGGAGCATGGCCTGCATTTCCACGTCGGTTGCATCGCCCGGTTTCCGGCCGACGCGCAGTCTCAGGAGATCCACGGGAGAGGAGAGGCGGCCTGTTTCCAGGGCGTAAAACGCCACGGCGCTCCGCTGAAAAAACGAAGCCAGGATGACCAGGGGCAGGCCCCGGTCCCGGGCCGCCAGGATGTCCGCCGCGCCGATCCCGAAATCGGCCCGCCCTTCGGCCACGGCCGCAAGGGCGTCGATCTTGGTCTTTTCCGGGGTGAATCCGGAAAGGATCTCAACATCCAGGCCGGCTTCATGGTAATATCCTTTCCACAGCGCCGCATAGTATCCCGCGAACTGGAACTGGTGGTCCCAGCGCAGTTGGAGAACGACCTTGTCTGCGGCGTCGACGGAAGAAGGCCGGCCCCCGCTCAAGAACAGCAGGAGGGCCAGGCCGATGCCCCCGCATCCTAACCTGAAACAATGGCGCCGACGGCTGTTTCCGGGCTTCATGTCCACTTTTCATCACTCCCTGTCCAACTGATCCATACGGATTTCAGGATGCCGTCAAGGGACGTCCTTCTTTTCAAGCGCGTCAAGGAGGGATTCCAGAATCGCCAGGGCCTCCCTGAACTGATATTTGCCGATTCGTCTGCCCAGATTTTCGAGATGGGGGAGGAATTGACGCGGCCGGACCATGCCGTTGATTTCCGCCATCACGGTCTGGCTCGGCCGGGGCTGGCCTTTTTGAATCAGGGGCCTCAGCTTGACCAGAAGGTCGCGGAGCCTGCCGGGGTCGCCCTCTCCGGTCCGGGGGCCGCCGGCCTCGGGTGGTCGCTCGCCGGGGGCGATGGTTTTTATGGCGTCGAGAACCGTTTTCAGGGCGTCGTCAAACCGCTGGACGAGCGCCGCGGCCGCTTCGCCATCGGCGCACCGGACGGCGGATTCCAGCTCGCCCGATACGGCCTGAAGGTCCTCGGCGCCGATATTGCCGGCTACGCCTTTCATCGTATGCGCCATGCGCTGGGCCAGCGCGGCGTCGTTCTGCGCAACGGCCTGCCGGATCCCCTCGGCCGCATGCTCGTTATCCTGACAAAATTTTTGCAGGATCCGGCGGTACAGGGCTTCATTTTGCCCCACCCGCATCAAGCCGTTTTTGACGGAAATCCCCGGCATATCCCTCAAGCCGGTGCCGCTTTCCGGCGGCGCCGTGGCCTGCGCTTTTTGGGCGGCCTCAGGCGGCACCCCGCGCTCGCCGGGCGGAATCCATTTGACCAGCGTTTGGAACAGGCTTTCCGGATCGATGGGTTTGGTGATGTGGTCGTTCATGCCCGCGGCCAGGCTTTTGTCTCGATCCCCGTGCATGGCGTGGGCCGTCATGGCGATGATGGGGATCGGCGGCTTCGCATCCGGATCGCCCGGCCGCCTTCGAAGCTCGATTTCCCGAATGCGCCGTGCGGCGATCAATCCGTCCATCACCGGCATCTGGATGTCCATCAGGATCAGGTCGTAATCTCCGCCCCGCCAGGCATCGAGGGCGGCTTTCCCATCGCTTGCGACGTCCACGATCAATCCCATTTGCGTCAGGAGTTCCTGGGCGACCTGCTGATTGATTTCATTGTCCTCGGCCAGCAGCACGCGCGCGTCCAGGATCTGTTTCAATCCCGCCGGATCCCTGTGGAGCGGCGTCCTGGCATAGGCGCTCTTGGGAACCTTTTTCCCGAACACCTCCATGATCGTATTGAACAGCGAGGACTGGCTGGATGGCTTGATGAGGAACCCCTCCAATCCGACGCTCTCCGCCTGCCTCATCACCTCTTCATTGCCATAGGCCGTGATCATGATGATGACCGGCACGTGGGGAAGGTTCATCTCCGTTTTGATACGTCGGGACGCCTCGATGCCGTCCATGCCCGGCATTTTCCAATCCATGAGGACCAGTTCAAAGGCCCGGTTTTCCCGGGCCGCCTCTTCCAGCAGGATCAGCCCCGCTTCTCCGGAATCCGCGGTGGAGACACGGAAGGAGAGACTCTCGAGATAGCTTTTCAGGATGTCCTGAGATGTTCTGCTGTCGTCGACCACGAGCACCCTCAGCCCCTGGAGGTCGTCGATGCATTGCCGCCGGGGCTTCCTTTGGGTGTCTTTCCCCTGGAGGCCGAATACCGCCGTGAAGTTGAAGGTGGAGCCCTTGCCCATCTCGGATTCGAATGTGATCTCGCCGTCCATGAGATCCACCAGCCGTTTGCAGATGGTCAGCCCCAGCCCCGTGCCGCCGTATTTGCGGGTGGTGGACGTGTCCGCCTGGGTAAAGGCATGGAAGAGGCTCTCGGCCTGTTCCGGGGTCATCCCGATGCCGGTGTCGCGCACCGTAAAGCGGAGCTTCGCCCGATGGTCCTCCCGCCGGACAAGTTCGGCCGACACGAGAATTTCGCCTTCCTTCGTGAATTTGACCGCATTTCCCGCGAGGTTGACCAACACCTGTCCCAGTCTGAGCGGGTCCCCCACCAGGTTGAGGGGCATCTCCGGAGAGGTGGCGATAATCAGCTCCAGGCCTTTTTCCTGGGTTTTGACGGAGATGAGGTTGGCCAGGTTATCCAAAACATCCTCCAGATGGAATTCGACGTGCTCGATGTCGAGTTTGCCGGCTTCAATCTTGGAAAAATCGAGGATGTCGTTAATGATCCTGAGCAGCGCATAGGCCGAGGTGTTGATTTTTATGAGATAATCCCGCTGCTTCGGCGTCAGGTCGGTCCGGAGGGCCAGGTAGGCCATACCGATGATGGCATTCATGGGGGTCCGGATTTCATGGCTCATATTGGCCAGAAACTCGCTTTTGGCCCGGTTGGCCTTTTCCGCCACCTGCCGGGCCAGGCGAAGCTCCGCCTCCGTTTTTTTCAGGTGGGTGATATCCGAGGATATCCCGCAGACCGCCACGGGGTTTCCATCCATGCCGAAGACCGGGAATTTTATGGAGAGGAAGGATCGGTCCTTTTCCTCGATGATTTCCTCTTCCTGGAGAGGGGCCTTGGAGTCAAGGACGGCAAGATCGTGGCGCCGGAACATCTCGGCCATCTCATGGGGGAAGATGTCGTGGGCCGTTTTTCCGAGCACGTCCTCGCGGCGCACCTCGAATGCTTCGCAGAACCTCTCGTTGACAAGGATATAGCGGCCGTCGAGGTCCTTGGCCAGGATCAGCGCGGTGCTGTTGCTGATGATCCCCTGGAGGAACTCTCTGTTTTCCTTGAGCGAGGTTTCCATCCTTTTCCGCTCGGTAATCTCCTTGCTGATGCTGATCAGGCCCAGCAGGTTGTTTTCAAGATCGTAGAACGGCCGCTTGTCGCAGAGCATCCAGCCCGTCTCCCCCCTGGCGTCGGTATATCGCGCTTCATGGTCCTCCAGGATCTGTCTTTTTTCAATGACCGCTTTTTCAAGGGCGTGAGACCGCTCTGCCGCTTCGAGGGGAAAGATGTCGAAATCGGTTTTCCCGTCGAGATCCTCCCGCCGGGCGTGCCCGGTCATGTGCGCATAGGCCCGGCTTGCCGCGGTGTACCTGTAGGAAGTGTCCTTGACGTAAATGAAATCCGGGGTGTGGTCCAGAAGCGCCGCAAAGTCACGGCTGCGAATGCGCATGCCTTCCGCCAGCATCGTCTGGCGGATGATGTAAAAGGCCAGGAGGGACACGACAAACAAAATGCCCGCGGAGATGGTGGAGAGTTTTTTCCCGATCCGGGCAATTTCCGCGTGGACATCGTCGATGTAGATTCCGGTGCCGATGATCCATTGCCAGGGTTCAAATTCCTTGACGTAGGACAATTTCGGAACGATTTTGCTGGGATCGTCTTTCCACTGCCACATATAATCCACATACCCGGCCCCCTGTTTCCGAACCTCCTCGACAAACGCCACAAAGAGGCGCTTGCCGTGCGGATCCTGGAAGCCGGAGACATCCTGGCCGTCCAGGTCCGATCGATAGGGATGCATGACCATCCGCGGGGACATATCGTTGATCCAGAAATAATCCTTTTTTTCAGGACCGTAGCGAAGATTCCGGATTTGAACGATGGCCTGCGCCTGGGCGTTCTTCCGGGTCAGGGTGCCGTCCCGCTCCCGTGACTCGAAGGTGGCCAGGATGCTCCACGCCGATTCGGTCAACTCCCGGATCATTTCACGTTTTCGTGCCATGAAACTCTCTTCCATGGCCGGAAGGATAATGAAAAAAATGGCGGTCATAAACAACACCAGGGTCAGTAATGCCGGCAGGCCGATGCGGATGGGAATTGATTTTGACAGCTTTTCCTTGGCATTGTCATGCATGGCGCAACTCCCGCGTAAGGATGTGGGCTTCTATACAGATGGAAAATAATCATTTTTTTTCCAGTTTATACGACGCTGTTCGTGGTCTTCCCGATTTCTCCGGAGTTGTCTGCGTCTGCCGGTGTCTTCCGCATCTTTGGGGAAACTCCGTCTTGCGCCAGCCGGTTCGATGTGATAATCATTGTTATTATGAAACAATATGTCATCGACCAACTCAGGCTGGAGGACTACGACGCCGTCAAGGCTTATCTGGACGCGCATTTCGACGGATCGGGCGTCGGCGGGCTGTACTGGATCCCCCTGGACGAAGGAATTCATAACGAGGTGCAGCAGGCCCATGCCGACTGCCGTCCGTTTTACTTCGCCGTCGAGCTTTCGGAAGACCGGATGTCCTGCGAGCTGCTCGTCCGGACGACCCGAAAGATTCGCTGTGACTGTATCTCCTATGCGGATACCGCCCAGCGGAACTGGATTATCGACGCCATGGACGCCATCTTGGAAAAATTGGGCATTTCCATATGAACAACGGGGTATAATGCCATGCTGAAGATTATCCCTCTGGGGGGATTCGGAGAGATCGGGCTCAACATGATGGTGGTGGAGTATCAGGACGACCTCCTGGTCATCGACGCGGGCCTGATGTTTCCCGAGGACTACATGCTGGGCGTCGATCTGGTGATCCCCGATATGGAGTACATCCGCCGGAACAAGAGCCGGGTGGCGGGGGTGATTTTGACCCACGCCCATGAAGACCACATCGGCGCGCTCTCCTACCTGCTGCGGGACGTCAATGTTCCCGTCCACGGGACGCCCTTCACCCTCGGGGTCGTGCGGCACAAGCTGGAGGAGATCGGCCTGCTCTCCCATGCGGACCTGCGGGAGGTCCGGCCGGGCCAGCGGCTCTCCATCGGATCCTTCGAGATCGACCTGATCCGGGTGGGCCACAGCGTTGTGGACGGCATCGGTCTGGCGATTCGTACCCCCATGGGGCTTGTGGTCCACACGGGTGATTTCAAGATCAGCCACTCCTCCATCGACGGCATGAACACCGACGTCAACAAGTTTGCCCGCTGCGGCGAGGAGGGGGTGCTTGCGCTCCTCTCCGATTCCACCAACGTGGAAAAGGAGGGATACACCATCTCCGACCGGGAGATCGGCGAAACCCTGAAAGGGGTGATCTCCAAGTGCCGGGGCCGGGTCATCGTGGCCCTTTTCGCCTCCAGCATCTCCCGCATCCAGCAGATCATCGACATCGCCGCGGCGTACGGGCGAAGGGTGGTCCTGAACGGCCGAAGCATCGAGGTGGCCGTCGGCATCGCCAGGTCCCTGGGGTATATCCGGATCCCCGACGGCATGGAAATCGCCATCGACGACATCGGCAACATCCCCGATCACCAGGTGGTGCTCATCACCACCGGCAGCCAGGGGGAGCCCATGTCGGCCCTGGCCCGCATGGCGACCGGCATCCATAAGCAGATCAAGATCCGGTTCGGCGACATGGTGATCCTCTCCTCCAAATTCATCCCCGGAAACGAGAAAGCCATCGGGAAGATCATCAACAATCTCTACCGCCGCGGCGCCGACGTCATCTACGAGAAGATCTCGGCCATCCACGTGTCGGGGCATGCTTTTCGCGAGGAGCTGAAGCTGATGATCAACCTGACCCGACCTCGTTATTTCATTCCGGTTCACGGGGAGTACCGGCACCTGGCGCTCCATGCCCGGCTGGCGGAGGAGATGGGGATCCCCGCGAACCACGTGAAACTCGTCGAAAACGGCCAGGTGATCGAGTTCGACGAGGGCGGGTGCCATGTCACCTCGATGATCCAGACGGGACGGGTGCTGGTTGACGGCAAGGGCATCGGCGACGTGGGGCGAAGCCTGCTGAAGGAGCGTCGTCTCCTCTCGGAGGACGGGTTCGTGGCGGTCACCATCGCCTTTGACGAGGAGACCGGCATCGTGATGTACGGCCCGGAGGTCATCTCCCGGGGGTTTATTTTCGAGACGGAAACCGGCCACCTGGTGGATGACGCCCAGTGCGTGATTCTGGAGGCCATCGAGGACATCGGTCCGGACGTTCCGGACCGGATCGAGAAGATTCGGGCGCGGATCAAAAGCGACCTGAGAAAATATTTCAATTACACCATCAAGCGTCGTCCGCTCATTCTTCCCTTTGTCCTGGAAATCTGACGACAACAGTAGGACCATGGGCTTTTTCCGCGTCGGGCAGGGGAGCCCTTCGCCTGAACCTCTATGATCGAAGTCCGGAGCATGCGCAAGGAAATACTAGGAATCTTTCTGTTCTTTCTGGTCATTTTCACCCTGATCAGCCTGTGGTCCTTTCATCCGTCAGACCCCTCCATGTTCAATTCGGGAACCTCGGCGGGCGCCAGAAACCTCTTCGGCCTCATCGGCAGCCACACGGCCGGGGCGCTGGTGGGCCTCTTCGGGGCGGGCTCCGGCTGGCTGCCGATATTGCTTGCCCTCTTCAGCGTCCAGATCTTTCGAAGCCAACCCGAGCAGGAGCTGCTCGTCTCCGTGTTCGGGGGGGGCATCCTGGTCGTGGTGACGGCGAGCCTCCTGGGCCTTGCCGCCGACACCTACACCGTCCGGGGGGTCGAGATATCGACCGGAGGCTTGATCGGCGAGCTTTTCGGGGGCCAGATCACCCGGTATTGCAGCACGGTCGGCGGCGGCATCGTGCTGGTCATGCTGGGGGTGTCCGCCGTTGTCATGCTGACGGGCGTCTCGCTTGCGGACCTCATCCAGAAGGCGGCCTTCACCCTGAAGCCGATGTGTTCCCGCGCGGCCTCGCGGATCGAGGCGGCGGCGGCCGTGAAGGCCCGGAGAAGAGAGATCGCCGAAGAAAAAGCGAAGGCGAAGGCGGCGGCCGGCACGGCGGCCCCGCCCAAGCCTGCCCTGAAACAGGGCAGGGGCGCACCCGGGCAGGAGGAGGTCCCGGAGCCCTCCATTGAATCCGCGGCGGCTCTTGAGGAGCGCCCCCGGAAAATCAGGCTCAGGATCACCTCTCGCGAACTGGTTCCGCCCCCGCCCCCGTCCGCGCCCGTTTCCGAGCCGGAAAAGACCGATCCGGTGCGGCTGCTGCTGTCGAATTCGGCCGGGAATGGGTTTCAGCTCCCCCCTGCATCCTTTCTGGAGGAGGCCCCCGCCCGACCGTCTTCCGTGGATACCGCCCATCTGGAGGACCAGGCCCGGCGCCTGGAGGGCAAGTTAGGCGATTTCGGGGTCAAGGGAGAGGTCTCGAACGTGACGCCCGGGCCCGTGATCACCACCTTTGAGTACAAGCCCGCGCCCGGGGTGAAGATCAATAAAGTCGTCAACCTGTCCGACGATCTGGCCCTGGCGCTCCGGGCCATGAGCATCCGGATCGTTGCGCCCATTCCCGGAAAATCGGTCATCGGCATCGAAATCCCCAATGCCGAGCGGGAGATCGTGGTGTTGAAGGAACTCGTGGAATCGACCGAATTTCAGGCCGCGCCCTCGCGGCTTTCCATCTGCCTGGGCAAGGATATCGTCGGAAATACGGTGGTGGCGAGCCTGGAGAAGATGCCCCACCTCCTCATCGCCGGCGCCACGGGAACCGGCAAGAGCGTCTTCCTCAACGCCCTGATCTGCAGCTTTCTCTACAAGGCCACCCCCGACGAGGTCAAGCTCATCATGGTCGACCCCAAGCGGATCGAGCTTTCCCTGTACGACGGCATTCCGCACCTGATCACGCCGGTGGTCACCGACGTGAAGAAGGCGACAAACGCCCTGTTCTGGGCCGTGTCCGAGATGGAGCGGCGGTATGAGCTGCTGTCGCAGCAGAAGGTCCGGAACATCACCCAGTACAACCAGAAGGTCGAAAGGGCCCTGGCCGATCCGTCGCCCGATGACGAAACCCCGGCCGACAAGCTGCCGCTGATCGTCGTCATCATCGACGAGCTGGCCGATCTCATGATGGTGGCCTCCCGGGATGTCGAGGTGGCGCTGATGCGCCTGGCCCAGATGGCCCGGGCCGCCGGCATCCATCTCATCCTCGCGACCCAGCGCCCGTCGGTCGACGTCCTGACCGGCATCATCAAGGCCAATTTCCCCACCCGCCTGACCTTCCAGGTGTCGTCCAAGACCGATTCCCGCACCATCCTGGATACCAACGGCGCGGAGACGCTCCTGGGAAACGGGGACATGCTCTTCCTGCCGCCGGGGACGGCCAAGCTCCAGCGGATCCACGGGGCCTATGTCTCCGAGAAGGAGCTTTCCCGGATCACCGAGTTCCTCAAAGAGCAGCGCCCGCCGGAGTACGACGCCGCCGTCGTCGAGGCCCAGGCCGTCGAGAAGGAGGCCGGAGACGGCGACACCGAATACGACGACCGGTACGACGATGCCGTGGCCCTCGTGACCCAGACGCGCCAGGCCTCCATCTCCATGGTCCAGCGCCATCTGCGCATCGGGTACAACCGCGCGGCCCGGATCATCGAGGTGATGGAGAAGGAGGGCATCGTGGGGCCTGCAGACGGCGCCAAACCCCGGGAGGTGCTGGTCCAGGGGTATGACGAAATGGCTTGAGTCCCGCGCGCCATCCGGAAAGATCCCGGATTGGAGCCGATCGGCCGCCGGCGGACGGGAAACATGGGGGCTGCTTTTTCCCGAATACGGCATTATTTTTTTTATTATAAGAAAATTGGAAATAATTTGAGCATGCACCCGACATCCCGGAAGACTCTTGCGCCGGAGGAGGTCAAAGGCTTTCTCGACGAGGAGGAGGGGCGCCGCCTCCATGACGTCGCCCTTGAGGCGAGCAGGATGGGCCCCTGCCTCGAGATCGGCAGCTACTGCGGCAGGTCCGCCGTCTACATCGGCTCGGCCTGCCGGGCCAACGGGGGGACACTCTTCTCCATCGACCACCATGGCGGCTCCGAGGAGCAGCAGCCGGGCGAGACCTATTTCGACCCGGCGCTCTACGACCACGAGGCGGGCCGGGTCGACACCTTCCGGGCCTTCCGGAAGACGCTTGCGCTTTCGGGCCTCGAGGATACGGTGGTCCCGATGGTTTGTCGTTCCTGCACGGCGGCCCGGGTCTGGTCCATTCTCCTGAGCCTCGTCTTCATCGACGGGGGCCACGCCTTTGAAACGGTTTACGCGGATTACTGCGCATGGGCCGGCCACGTGATGCCCGGCGGATACCTCCTCCTGCACGATATCTTCGAGCACCCTGAAGACGGGGGGCAGGCACCCTACCTCGTCTACCGGATCGCCCTGGCCGGGGGACTTTTCAAGCCCCTGCCCATGACGCGGTCGCTGGGGGTGCTCCAGCGGAGATCCTGCGGGGAGGCGCTCGACGCCTCCTATTGACGGCGGGCGGGGCGGCCTTTCCCCGGGATCGGCCCATATGCCGCGAACCTTAATCTTGCATCTTTCGCACCCCTCTGCCGGCTGCAATCGACTGCGTATTCTCGATCCTGCCCGACGGCAGACGGGTCTATGAATTCCATCCCTGGGAGAAGAAGCTTTCCCTTGTGGACACCTGCGTCTATAGGGATGTGTCCATATATGAGCATCTCAGGCGGCTGCAGCGGATGGGAGAGGATGCAAGGCCCTATGAGACCATCTGGTGCTATTATTGATGAACGGGGAATTCGGTTTGCAAACGGTTTCGTAAAAGTTCGAGATGCGGCCTGCGAATCCCCTGGAAAGATGGGCGGCTGCAGTACGGCGCAGCGAAGCGGGCGGTTGCGTAACGCAGATATCGGGTTTTTCCGAAACCGTCCGGATGAGCGGGCATGGCTGTACCCCCTGCAGTGGCTGCACATCGCATGCGGTATGGCCGGAATAAGGCGGCCGCAGCCCGCCCCCGGCCCCCGTCCTGCCCGGCAATTCCCCTTAGACGGAAACTACTTTGTTTTTTCCCCTTGAATAGGGTATCAAAACATTAAACTTTACAAAAAACACTTTACGGTATAGAGCTATAACGTTGCGGGAATCGGCATGAATAGTGGCGTTGCCATTATTTTTGGGGTGATCCGGAATTAAGGCGGAAAATCGCGGGGCAGGGGGGTCAGCCCTCCCTGCGTTTCAATTCGGTGATACGGCGCGCTACCGCGCTTCGGTTTTGAGGTGTACATTCCCCACGGCGGGCGGAAGGCCGGAGTGCGGGAAAGGATTTAGGCATCATCTTCAAAGGAGAAAGGGACATGACAGATTCAACTAGCTGGGACTGGAGCATCGGCAAACGGCAGATCGCGGACATCACCCAGTGGAAAGCCGAGTTCGCCTATGTGCAGGAGCCGTATGTCAGTCCGGACGGTGAAAAAATAGCCGCCGTCGTAAAGACGGAGGATAAGGAATTCAGCGCCTGCGAAAACGGCGTAGCCTGGGAAAACACCTTCGACAAGGTATGGTATCTCCGATATTCGCCGGACAACCGTCTTACCGGTATCGTGTCGGACGGCGGGGAATGGACCCTCGCCATCGACGGAGAGGCCTGGGAAAACAAATACGACTTCGCCTGGAACACCAAGTTCGGCGAAGACGGCGAAAACATGATGATCATGACCCAGGCGGACGGTGAATATTCCGTCCTCATCAACGACACCCCCTGGGAAGAGGTCTTCCCGTACATGACCAATTTTGCCGGAAGCGTCGACGGCACCAGGGCCGCCGCCGTGGTTCAGACCATCAAATTCAGCGAGGGCGACATCTACGCCTTCCAGAAAGGCTGTTACACGGTCGCGGTGGAGGGAACGGTTTGGGACAGGAATTTTGTCAATGTCTACGAACCCGTCTTCAGCGCGGACAATGCCCATGTGGCCGCCCAGGTGAGAACCACCCTGTATGACTACACCATCGCGGTGGACGGCGAGCCCTGGTCCGTCAACTATCCCACGGTATGGAAGGCCGCTTTTTCACCTGTGGACGGGTCCGTGACCGCGCCGGTCAAGACCCAGGAGGGATGGGCCCTGGCCCGGGACGGCCAGATCCTCTGGGGGCAGCGGTTCACCCAGCTCTGGCACCACGCTTACAGCCCGAACGGGATGAGCATCGCCGCCATCGTCGCGCCGAAATACGGCCGCTGGACCGTCGCCGTGGACGGAAACCCCTGGAAAAAAACCTTCGGCGACCTCGTAACGGACCTGGTCATCTCGCCCAGCGGCAAGCGGGTGGCGTGCGTCGGAAAAGAGAACAACGACTATACCGTCGCCGTGGACGGCGCCGCGTGGGACCTCAAATGCGACATGGCGTGGGCGCCGGTCTTCAGCCCCGATGAGCAGCACGTCGCGGCCAAGATCGAGAAAAACGGCCGGTATACGGTGGCGGTCAACGGCAAACCGATGAAGGCCCAGTACAAGGCCGTCTGGAGTCCGTCATTCAGCCCGGACGGGCAGCATATATTGATCCGGGCGATCGAGGGCGCGGGGGACAAGGAAAGGTATGTCCGCCAGGTGTTGCCGGTAACTGAAATTTCCGGTTGATAAGGAGAGTGACGATGCATACGATATACAATTTTGTCAGTGGTCCCCTGGCGTGGCTTGCCTTCATCGTGTTTATCGGGGGGAGCGTCTACAAACTGGTGACCATGGCGAGGCTTGCCAAAAAGAAGGACCCGTCGGTTTATGAATACTGGGACATGGGGTTTGCGCTGCGGTCCATCGCCCATTGGAGCATCCCTTTCGCCACGACGAACTGGCGGAAGAACCCGGTCATGACCCTCGTGACCTTCGCCTTTCACATCTCCCTCATCATCGTCCCGCTCTTCCTGTGCGCCCATGCCCTGCTGTGGAAGGAGGTCTTTGACATCAACTGGTGGTATATTCCAGACGGCCTTGCGGACGTGATGACGATCATCGTCCTCGGCTCCTGCATCTATTTCGCCGCCCGGCGGATCCTGCGGCCCGATGTCAAGTACCTGACCTCAACATCCGACTATCTGATCCTCCTGATGGTGGCGGCGCCGTTTTTCACCGGATTCTGGGCCTACCACCAGTGGCCGGGCTACCAGATGGTCTTCATCCTGCACATGCTGTCGGGTGAGATCGTCCTGGCCGCCATCCCCTTTACCCGTCTCAGCCACATGCTCTATGCGTTTTTTACGCGGGGATACATTGGATCCGAGTTCGGCGCGGTGCGCCACGCGAGGGACTGGTAACGGTTTTTTTGACTTTTACCCTATACGATAAAGGGAGCAAGAGAATGGGTGAACCTGCATCCAAAATCGAAGTGAAAAATATCAAGGATATGGGCCTGGACGGGGGCGCGGCCAAGCTGACGCCCGAGAAGATCGAGAAGGTGGTCAACGAGGTGATCGACAGGGAGACCGGCGCCCGATTGAAGGTTTATGTCGATACCTGCGTCCATTGCGGGCTATGTTCCGAGGCGTGCCATTATTACCTTTCGCAGGATAAAAATCCGGTCTTTTCGCCGGCCGCCAAGGTCAAGCAGACCCTCTGGGAGATCGTCGAAAAAAAAGGGAAGGTCAGCCCCGAGTTCATCCGCCGGGCCGCGGAACTCTGCTATACGGAGTGCAACCTCTGCCGGCGGTGCGCCATGTACTGCCCCTTCGGCATCGATGTGGCCTACATGATGCTGATCATGCGGCGCATCTGCCACAAGCTGGGCGTGACCCCCCAGTATATCCAGGACACGGCCCACAGCCATTCCGCCACCATGAACCAGATGTGGGTCAAGGAAGATGAGTGGATCGACACCCTGTTCTGGCAGGAGGAAGAGGCCGGCGAAGAGATTGAAAACCTCAGGATCCCCCTCGAGAAGGAGGGGGCCGAGGTCATGTATTCGGTCATCGGTCCCGAGCCCAAGTTCCGGGCCCAGTTGATCTACCAGGCGGCGGTGATCCTGAACGTGGCCGGCGTCGACTGGACCATGCCCGCGACCCCCGGATGGGACAACAGCGACATGGCCATGTATACGGGCGACAACGAGATGATGGCGCGGCTCAAGAAAGAGCATTTTGAAACCGCCATGCGCCTCAAGGTCAAGAAAATCGTCATGGGCGAGTGCGGCCACGCCTTCCGATCGGTCTACGACATGGGCAACCGCGCCCTGGGGTGGAAGATGCCGCCGGTCCAGATGGTTCACGCCCTCGAGTTCTACTATGACCTGTTCAAGGCGGACCGGATCAAGATCAAGCATAAATACGACAAACCCGTGACCCTCCATGACCCCTGCAACGTGATCCGGGGACGGGGGCTCCACGAGATGGCCCGGTACGTGGTCAACAAGACCTGCAGCAATTTCACCGAAATGACGCCCAACCGCGAACACAACTACTGCTGCTGCGCCGGGGGCGGGGTGATCAACTGCGGTCCGCCCTTCCGGGACAAGCGGGTTCACAGCAACCGGATCAAGGCCGAACAGCTCCTGGCCGTCAAGAAAAAAGGCGTCGAGGTCTGTATCGCGCCCTGCCACAACTGCCACGGCGGACTCGAGGATATCATCCACCACTATCATGTGGGGCTGGAGCTGAAATTCCTGGGGGACATCATTTATGAAATCATGGAGAAACCGGAATAGGCAGGGCGCCGGCCCAGGAAAAAAACGCATGCCAAACCGGAACCACCGGACAAAGAGGAGTGTGCCAAATGAATAGAAAGGCTCTGGCAGCATATATCGTCGTCGCGTTTATCGTTTCCGCAGTTGCGGCCCTATCCGGCTTCTCCCGGGACACCGGGGAGATCGCCGGCGTCCGGGACAGCGCCTTCGGGGTGCGGATGCGGACCGCGGTTGCGTTCAATCACGACGAGCACAACGAAAAGGCCGCCATCGAAGACTGCGCGGAATGCCACCACAGCTTCGATGAGAGCGGCGTCAAGGTGGAGGGCGAATCCACCGAGAACCTGGAATGCTCCGAATGCCATATGGCCGATGGAAAAACCAAAATGGACCTGATGCGGGCATATCATCTCAACTGCAAGGGCTGCCACGAGGATCAGAAGGCAGGCCCGGTCATGTGCGGGGAGTGCCACCAGAAATCATAACGGAAGCTGAGCGGGCGCAGCCCTTATACATTTTCGAACAGTCTGATATCATCAAAAGCGCGCGGGAGCGATGGGTTCCCGTGCGCTTTTTTATGGACGGCATTTGGCCCGGGAAAAGGAAGGGGCAATATGGCAAAACGGGAAAACACCCACAGCAAGACCATCGGCTACATTCTATGGATATTCGGATTCACCGGCGCCCACCGGTTTTATTACGGCAGGCCGGTCTCCGGAACGATCTATTTCTTTACCCTGGGACTCCTCATCATCGGATGGATCGTCGACTTTTTCCTGATTCCCGGCATGGATCGCGATGCGGATATCCGCTTCAAAGAAGGCCTGCTGGACTACAACATCGCATGGATCCTCCTGACATTTCTCGGTATCCTCGGCATCCACCGCTTTTATATGCGCAAATGGATCACGGGGATCGTCTATTTCCTGACCGGCGGGCTGTTTCTGGTGGGATACGTCTATGACTACTGGACCCTCAACGAGCAGATCGACGAGATCAACGCCCGGGGGTGACGCCGCCCCATCCGGAGAAGGCCGTGCCGCCGGGGTTCATGAGGCGCTGGCCGCGAAAACGGCGTCGAAAATCCTGGAGAGGCGGTCGCGAATGCCGTCCCGGAGCGTCGATGGAAGGCTTTTTCTCAGCTCGCTCCGGATGAACGGAAGGCTCTCCAGCGGATCATCGGGAATGCGGCGGAAAACCACCCGCACCTTGCCGGCCTCCGCGAGGGCGTTCATCCGGTCGATGAATGCCTGCTGCTGGTCCTGCAGGGCGCGCTTGAGTTGAACATCCCCGCCGGCGCGAGGGGCCGTGTAGAGGAAGACGAGGTCGCTGCTTCCGTCGGCCCCGAAACGCTCTATGGCCTCCGCGGGAAAGGCGTACCGCTCCCTGCAGTCGCCGTCGTCGTTCATCAGATCGGAGAAGATGATGACGCGTTTTCCCGAAGCGGAAGAGAGGGCGGACTCGAGAAAACCGTAAAAGGGGGTCGTCAGCGGCGTCACCTCCCGAGGGGCGACCGGGGTGGCGGCAACGGCTGCAAGGGTTTTGCCAACGGAGCCGTCGAAGGCCGCGTGGTGCCGGGGGGATGCCGTGGCCACCAGGGCTGCGATCGATTCCTTTCCGCAGCCGGGGTTGCCGAAGGTCGATATCTGATAGGAGATCGATGTGTCGCCCACAAACCCTCTGAGGCAGATCCCCAGGTGGTCTTTGATTTTTTCGAGAGCATCCTGGTTGATGCTGGCGGATACGTCGAGACCTACGTGGAAATGCTTCGGGTGGGGCTGAAACAGCCGCGAAAGTTCGGCGGCTGCCCGGGGATGGAAGAGGTGGAAATAGATCAGGCCGGCCGCCAGCACAAGCATGCCCGCGGCCGGCATGGCGGCCCCTTTTCCGGAGAAGCGCCACCACCCCGGGATTTTTCCGCAGTTGGGGCACCGGTTTTCCCGGGAGAGTGCGCCGGTGTACCCGCATTTGGCACAGAAAAAACGGTTTGCGTAGGCGCGCGGCATGGCTCCTGTCAGATTCTTTCTCCGCTCCAGCGGAGTTTGGTTTTGAGCACGTCGAAATAGTGGCGGTCGGGCAGGGTGATCATCTGGATGGGCTGGCACCCTTTTCGGACGATAATGGTGTCCTTTTCCGTGATTTCAAGTCCGGCCTGGCCGTCGAAGGTCAGCATGATGTCCGAAGCGCTCTTGTCGAGCCGGAGCTCGATGCACACGGAATCCGGCATGATGATCGGCCGGTTGGTCAGGGTGAACGGGCAGATGGGGGTGATCACGATGCCCGGCACCGTCGGGTGGATGATGGGGCCGCCCGCCGCCAGGGAATAGCCCGTGGATCCGGTCGGGGTCGCCACGATGAGCCCGTCGGCCCTGAAGGTCGTCAGGTACCGGTCGTTGATGTAGGTTTTGATGCGGGCCAGGCGGGCCAGCGCGCCCTTGTTGATGACGATGTCGTTCAACACCGGCTCCCGGACGATCTCTTCGCCTTCCCGGAGGACCCGAACGAGCAGCCGCATTCGGGCCATGGTCGTGAATTCTTTTTTCAGGATGGTCTCCGCCGCCGAGAAAAGGCCGTCCTCGACGGTCTCCGCCAAAAACCCCACCTCTCCGAACTTGACGCCGATGATGGGGATGGGAGCGTCTCCGATCCACCTGGCGGCGCTCAGAAACGTGCCGTCCCCCCCGAGGACGAAGACGCAAAAGAGGTCCCGCGGCGCATACTCTCTCGAGTTTAATGCAATCTTCCGGTTGGAGGGGGTGCCCTGCTTCCGGACGACGGGAATCTGCCGGGCTGCGAGCCATCGTTCGAACGCGTCCGCTTTTTGAATGGCTTCGTGCTGCGGCTTGACGAAAAGGCCGACCTTCATGAGGGCGCATGCCCTGTTTTCTTCATGCGGGATCATGGATATCTCCGTCCTGAAAGTATCGTTTATATCTACCACAGGGTTAGACCCTGCATAAAGAAAAAAATAAATAAAGTTATGGGTAATTTCCGCGCAGAACCGCCACCGTCTCCCGGAGACCCTCGGCGGTCGCCTGCGCCGGCGGCACCGGCGACCCGCAGGCGATTGTCACCTCCGACCAGAATCGCGCCGGGCGCCTTGTCATGGCCGGGCCCCCCCTGTGACTGAAAAAACTTCCCCACAGCCCTCTCAGGGCCATGGGAATCACGGGGACCGGCCTGCGTCGGAGGATGCTTTCAAGGCCTGGCCGAAACCGGTCGATCTCGCCGTCGCTGGTCAATTTCCCCTCCGGGAAGAGGCAGACAGCCTCCCCGTCGGCCAGGGCCCTGTCGATGGCGTCAAGGGCGTGGCGGTAGGTGCCGGGATTCGTTTTTTCGGAGGTGATGGGGATGGCCCCCCCGGTGCGAAAAATGAAATTGAGCACCGGCATGCGGTAGATGGGTTCGAAAACGACGAAGCGTACGGGCCGCCGCAGGGCGCCCGCGATGATCAGGCCGTCGACATAGGAGACATGATTGCAGACCAGCAAGGCGGCGCCCTCATCCGGAACGTGGGAAAGCCCCTCGTGCCGGACCCGGTAAAGGGTGTGGGTCAGCATCCAGATCAGGAAACGCATGGTGAATTCGGGAACGACGGAATAGATGTATACGGCCACCAGAATATTGCCTATGGCGATGATCAGAAAAAACTGGGGGATGGACAGCTTTACGAAACCCAGCAGGAGGACGCCCGCCCCTGTCGACAAAACCATGAACAGGGCGTTCAGGATGTTGTTCGCCGAGATGACCCGGGCCCGGTATTCAGGCTCCGTCCGAAGCTGGACAAAGGCATTGAGGGGGACGATGTAGAACCCCCCGAAAATGCCGATCAGCACGAGGTCGCACAGGACGCGCAGGCTTCCCGGGGTGCCCATGAAGCCGGAGATGTCCATCAGCGAGGCGACCTCGGGGGGATCGTAGGCCAGGAACAGGTCGATGCCGAAAAGGCTCAGCCCCAGGGAGCCCAGCGGGACCAGGCCCAGCTCCACCTTTTTTCCGGAGAGCTTTTCGCACAGGAGGGAGCCGACGCCGATGCCGATGGAGAACATGGTCAGGAGCAGGGTGACCACGCTTTCGCCGCTCTTCAGGATGAACCGGGTGAAGTTGGGGATCTGGGTCAGATAGGCCGATCCCAGAAACCAGAACCAGGAGATTCCTAATACGGAGAGGAACACGGAATGAATCCGCCGGGCGTACCCGATGGTCTTCCAGGTCTGGGTGAACGGATTGATGCGGATCGTGATCCGCTGCGCCAGGGCCGGAGCCTTGGGGATGAACAGGGATGCGCTATATCCGGCCAGCGCGATGGCGCATACGGTGAGTCCGATCCAGAGGGCCCCGTTTTCAATCTGCACCAGGACTCCGCCGGTGATGGTGCCCAGGAGGATGGAGACGAAGGTGCCCATGCCGACCATGGCATTGCCGCCGACCAGTTCGTCGGGGGCGAGGTGCTGGGGAATGATGCTGTATTTGACGGGACCGAAAAAGGCTGACTGGGCGCCCATGAAAAACAGGATGGCCATGAGGGCGATCATGCTGTCTGCGGCAAAGGCGACCGCCGCGGCCCCCATGATGACGATCTCCATGAACTTGATGCGCCGGATCATCAGGGCCTTTTCGTATTTGTCCGAGAGCTGGCCCGCGGTGGCGGAGAAAAGAAAAAACGGCAGAATGAAGAGCCCTGCAGAGAGGTTGATCAGGATGTTCGAGTCCATCTGAATCGCATGTCCGCCCTTGTAGGCGATCAGGATGATGAGGGCGTTCTTGAAGACGTTGTCGTTGAAGGCGCCTAAGAACTGGGTCCAGAAAAACGGCGCGAAGCGCCGGACCCGGAGCAGTCCGAACTGGCTTCGGACGATTTTTACTTCATTTTCTTGAGCGGTCGTGTTCATTGGATAAGGTTCCGTCGCACCATGGGAGTGAGAGAAAAGCCTGCCTGGATATCGTCATCACTCTATTTTTTTAAGGGGAGCATGTCAAGCAGGGATGGTCATGGGGCTGCGGAATCCGCCATGGGCCGGAGGACGGGAGGCGCGGAAGGGTTTTCGCCCCGCCAGGGGGGGCCTGCAGGGCCGCAACCCGTTTCCGGCTTCCCCGGGCGGAACGGCATCGTAGGGTAATCGAAAGGATCAAGTAGGGTATGAATTCACCAGAACTACTTGCCAAAATGTATTTATCGGGGTAAGATCATCTCATTAAGCGCAGTCAGACCCCAGATAAAGGCCCTGTATAATCCAAAACCAAGAAAGAGGTGTCGAATGGCAAAAAAAATCCTGGTGATCGATGATGATCCGGTGGTGGTGAAATATTTGGTCAGTCTGCTGGAGGATAACGGATATCAAACCTGTACGGCGGGAAATGGTCTTGAGGCCATGAAGGTTATAAAGGCCGAAAAGCCGGACCTTGTCACCCTCGACCTTGAAATGCCGGAGGAATGGGGAACGCGGTTTTACCGGAAATTCAAGAAAGACGATGAACTCAAGAACACGCCGGTGCTGATCATCAGCGGTATGCCCTCACGCCATCTGTCCGTCCGGGATGCGGTTGGATACCTTGCCAAGCCCTTTGACCCCGAAAAAGTCCTGGAACTCGTCAAAAAAGCCGTCGGATAGCCTTCCCGAAGCATGACATCGGAACGGACCCAGTCCAAACGATTCCGCATGCCGGGCATCGATCCACTTCGCCTGACGGTGGCTCAAGGCTTTGCCATGCCGCCGTGTCGTCATTCTCTCCCTCCCACCGGTATCCAAGGCAGCGCCGCACCCAGAAGGCCGCAAGCATCCGATTTCAAGCCCGGGAGGCCTGGGTCAGGCCGTTTCTGGGTGTTCCGCAGAGCATCATATTCCCTGCCCGGACCGGATGAAGCCCTGCGGGCGGCCCTGGACGTATTGGAGTTCGGGGTGTCCGAATTGGCAGGGGAGGGAATTTTTTTGTCGGGTCGTCCTGAATGGCACCCGGGATATGGGATAGGTATCTCGCCGCTCGAGAAAAATCGGAGGTTTCTACCCCATGCAATCCGAAAATTCATATACTGGCGCCCTGAAAAATAAGGTCTTTTTGTATGTAATATACAGTATAGACCTTATTTACCCGCCGAGGGCAAGTTCTGTAAAGTACCGCAACATTCGTGTCAGAATCTGAGAATCCTTTTAAAAACTAAACGCTCTTTTAAGGATGTCAATCATGGTGAAGGGAAAGATGAAGTACTGGTGGGTTGGAGTCACAGCCGCAATCTTTATGATTACAGCGGTTTGTATCGGAGCGCAGGAGGTTGGCGCACCATCCGATAAAGAGGCCCGGGCGGATATGATAACCATCGATTCGCTCAAGGTTTTCGGGTATCTTGAGAAGCCGCCCGTGGTGTTTTTTCACGACGCGCACACCGAAGCCCTGAAGAAAAAAGACAAGGATTGTTCCGCCTGCCATCTGGCGCAGGAAAAGTCCAACAAGATACCAGGGACCTTCAAGGCGGCCGTCAACGGCATCGATCCCCTCTCGCCCAAATTCAAGCGTCTGGAAGACACGGCTCGAAAAGAGGTGATGGATGTCTACCACACCTTCTGCATCAGTTGCCATAACGAGATGGCGGCCGAGGGCGACAAGTCCGGCCCCGTGACCTGCGGTGAATGCCATAAAGAGACGGAGATCCAGTCCAGCCGCGCCCTGATCGGCCTCGACAAGACCCTGCATTACCGGCATGTCGCCGCCCACGAAAAGAAATGCGAAACCTGCCATCACGAATATGACGCCGAGAAAAAAGTCCTCTTCTACGCCAAGGACAAGGAGGGCACCTGCCGCTACTGCCACAAGGCCCAGACCGAAGAGAACCGGATCTCCATGAGGGAGGCCTCCCATCTGGACTGCATCAGCTGCCACCGGAAACGCTTGGTCAAGAAAGAGACCGCAGGCCCGATCTACTGCGGCGGCTGCCATGATCCGGCTTCCCAGAAGAAATTTCAGAAGATCGAAAACGTCCCCCGGATGGAGCGGAAACAGCCGGACATGGTCCTCGTCAAGGTCGGCGAGGTCAAGCCAGATGAAGCGGGCAAACCCGGCGATGTGCGGATGAACGCGGTCAGCTATGACCACAAATCCCACGAGACCTACAGTGACACCTGCCGCGTCTGCCATCACGCCAGCATGGAAACCTGCAGCAAGTGCCATACCATGGCCGGCAGCAAAGATGGCGGGTATGTCAATCTGGCCCAGGCATATCACCTGATCAACTCCGAAAAAAGCTGCATGGGGTGCCATGAAATCAAAAAGTCCGACCCCAAGTGCTCGGGCTGCCATGTCTTCATGGAGAAGCGCCGGAAACAGGCCGACGAGGCCTGCCTCAAATGTCATGAGGAAATGAATGCAGATCTGCAGGCCCTGGCCAAGGAAGACGACAAGCGGGTGGCGGAGATGATGGTCGGCGCCCGGACCTACACCACGGAAACCTACGACAAGGAAGACATCCCCGAGAAAGTGGTCATCAACGTCATGGCGACCCCCGATGACCGCTACGAGGCGGTCGATCTTCCCCACCGCAAGATCGTCGACAAACTCATGGCGAACGTCAAAGAAAACAAACTGGCTGCTTATTTTCACAGGGAGAAGGGCACCCTTTGTCAGGGATGCCATCACAACAGCCCCGTGTCGAAAAAACCGCCGAAATGCGTGACATGCCATGGCAAGCCTTTCGATGATCGGGAACCGCTGAGGCCCGGGTTGATGGGGGCCTACCACCAGCAGTGCATGACCTGTCATAAAGAGATGAAGATCGAAAAGCCTGCCGGATGTACCGGTTGTCATAAAGAGAAACAGCAGTAACTATATCAATTTCCCTATCTCCAGCTCCCCGGATGGACCGGCGCCGGTCGGGCGGCGGGGCGGCGCGGGCCTGGCCCTGCGGCGGAGATACGTCAAACTGACTGAGGAACTGAATATGTCCGTATCCCGTAGAAGATTTCTAACATGGATGGGCGGCGCGAGCTTGGGCACAGCCATTGGCCGAAAAGCTTATGCCGGAGCGCAGAAAGAGTTCAAAGGATATCCAGACAGTATGGGGGTTCTGCATGACACGACGCTGTGCGTCGGCTGCAGGCGCTGTGAAGAGGCCTGCAACAAGGTCAATGAGCTCCCGGCCCCGGACGTCTCCTTCAAGGACGAGTCGGTCCTGAACCAGGAGCGCAGGACCACCGACAAAACGTACACCGTCGTCAACAAGTACGCGGACGCCAACCAGCCCGGAGGGGTCACCTTCCGGAAAATTCAGTGCAACCACTGCAAGGAGCCGGCCTGCGCATCGGCCTGCTTCGTCAAGGCGTTCAAGAAAACACCCGAGGGGGCCGTGGTCTACGATGCCTCGGTCTGCGTCGGATGCCGGTATTGCATGGTGGCCTGCCCCTTTAACATCCCGACGTACGAGTATGGGAAGGCCCTTGACCCCAAGGTGATGAAATGCACCCTGTGTTATCCGCGGATCAAGGAGGGCAAGCTTCCCGGCTGTGTGGAGGTATGCCCCGTCGAGGCCCTCACTTACGGCAAGCGTGAAGACCTCATCAAGATCGCCCGGGAGCGCATCCGGAAGCATCCGGATAAATATGTCAACCACATTTACGGCGAATACGAAATGGGCGGGACCAACTGGCTCTATGTCACCAGCACCCCTTTCGAGCAGATCGGCATGCGCGAGGATCTCGGAACCACATCCGCGCCCGAACTGACGGCGGGGGCCCTCGGGGCCGTTCCTATCGTCGTCGGCCTCTGGCCGGTGTTGCTGACCGGCATCTGGGCCATGACCAAACGCAAGGAAAAGATTTCGACCGAGGAAAAGCACCAGGCGGTGAATGAAGCCGTGGCCGAGGCCGAATCCGCGGCCAAAGCGGCCCTGGCCAAGGCGTTGGACAAGGCAAAGAAGGACCAGGAAGCCGCCGTCAAAAAAGAAGTGAAAACGGCCCTTGATAAGGCTGCAAAGGCCAAGGAGGAGGGTGCAGGCGAGAAGGAGGAGGATGTCTGATGTCTGAGCAAAGCGTCGTCGTAAAAAAATCGTTTTTTCCGACGGACCGGTCCCTGTATACGCCCTTCAATGTGGTGTGCGGCGTCATTCTGGTCGTCGGTCTACTTTTAACGGTGCTGCGGTTCACCGGCGGGCTCGCCGCGGTGACCAATCTGGATGACAACTATCCCTGGGGGTTGTGGATCGGTTTTGACCTGATGGCCGGTGTCGCACTTGCAGCCGGCGGATACACCACTTCCGCCGCCTGCTACATCTTCGGGATGAAGCGGTTCCATTCCGCGGTGCGCCCGGCGATCCTGACCGGTTTCCTGGGCTACGCCCTGGTCGTGATCTCCCTGAACTACGATGTCGGCCGACCCTGGCGCCTGCCGTATCCCTTCATCATGCAGCGGGGCACCACGTCGCTGCTCTTCGAAGTGGCCGCGTGCGTCGCCCTCTACCTGACGGTGCTGTTCCTGGAATACTCCCCGGCGGCCCTGGAGTGGCTCGGTCTCAAGAAATTGAGGAACGTCCTGGTCAAGATCACCATGGTGCTGACCATTTTCGGCGTGGTGCTTTCGACCCTGCACCAGTCGTCCCTGGGAGCCCTTTTCCTGATCGCGCCCTCCAAGCTTCATCCGCTCTGGTATTCCACCTACATACCGGTCTATTTCTTTATTTCCAGCATCATCGCAGGGCTCTCCATGGTGATCTTCGAGGGAAGCCTGTCCCATAAATATTTCCACGACAAGATGGATGAGACCTATCTGGCGGAGCACGACGGGCTCGTGCTCGGCTTCGCCAAGGCGGCTTCTTTTGTCATGGCAGGCTATCTGATCATCAAGATCGTCGGCATCGCCGTCGAAAACCAGTGGCATCTGCTGGGAACCCCCTACGGGCTCTGGTTCCTCCTGGAACTGGTCGGCTTTGTGGCCCTGCCGTGCTACCTCTATGCCGTGGGCGCCCGGGACAAGAATTTGAAGCTGATTCAGAGAACATCCATCATCGCGGTGCTGGGCATCGTGCTGAACCGGCTGAACATCTGCCTCATCGCCTTCAACTGGTATCTGCCCTGGAGCCAGAAGTACATCCCCCACTGGGGGGAGGTGCTGCTTACGCTCGCCATGCTGACCTTCGGCGTGCTGGTGTTCAAGTTCATCGTTACCAAGCAGCCCATTTTTTACGAGCATCCCGATTACAGGGCGCATGAACCCGTCGAACCCGCGGCGCATCGCAAGGCGCATCATTGATAACGGACCTTGGAGGACCATGTTATGGAAAATATTTATTTTACGCTTCAGGATTTCATGACCCACACCAAAGGGGTCGTCTATATCATCATGGTGTTGGCGCTGATCAGCATCATGGCGTTCTGGCGTTTCCTAACCGACAGAGATGACGATTAACGCGTCGGCATAAAAGGAGATAATAATGGAGATGGATATATACAAACTGGTAACCGGTCCGGTGGCGTGGGTGGCATTCGGCATCTTCTTCATCGGGGTCATTGCACGGGCCGTCCTCTATGTCAAAGGACTGGACTGGCAACTGGACCGTGTCGCATATACCGCTCATCGAAAACAAGGCATCCGGGGCGCCGTTCGGTCGATCGTCTCGTGGCTGATACCCTTCGGAACGCACAGCTGGCGGTTTTATCCGTTTTTTACGATCATCTTTTTCACCTTCCACATCGGGCTCCTGGTCGTGCCCATCTTTTTGCAGGGGCATTCGATCCTGCTCAATGAACGGTTCGGCTTCAGTCTTCCCACCATATCCGATTTCAGCGCCGACATGCTGACCATCGGTGTGATGGTGGCCGCGGTCTTACTCGTTCTGAGGCGTCTGGCGCTCCCCGAGGTGCGGATCATCACGACCTGGTATGACTACCTGGTTCTCGCCATCGCCGTGGCGCCCTTCCTGACAGGATTTCTGGCGGCCCACCGGATCGGGAACTACAATTTCTGGCTCATCTCCCATATTATCAGTAGCGAGATCCTGCTGGTGGCCATACCCTTCACCAAACTTTCCCATTTCGTTCTTTTCTTCATGACCAGAATGCAGATCGGCATGGATTATGGCATCAAGCGCGGCGGCATGAAAAGCAAGGGGATGGCGTGGTAGCATGGCGAATAACGGCGGACGGCGCTCGGGCGTCACGGGCCGCCTGAAACGGATTACAGAGATAACGAGGTATCCATTATGGCATTAGGCAAGCTCTGCAATAGAGAACCCGTCAATACCCTGGAGCAGCTTCAAGAGCTCCTCAATGATAAGGGCGGTAAACAATATTATGAGGAAATGAAGAGTCTGGATGTCGATCAGGCGCTGCTGTGGAATACCATCCAGAAAACCATCAACGCCAAGTCGCGCATCAAGACCTGGCTTGAGATCTGCGCCCACTGCGGCCTGTGTTCCGACAGCTGTTTCCTCTACCTGGCCAACAAAAAAGACCCCAAACAGGTGCCGTCCTACAAGATCCAGTCGACCCTCGGGGAGATCGTCAAACGAAAGGGGAAGGTCGACAACGCCTTCATGCAGATGGTCATGGATACCGCATGGTCCAAATGCACCTGCTGCAACCGGTGCGGTCTCTACTGTCCCTTCGGCATCGATATGGGCGTCATGTTCGGCTATGTCCGGGGCCTGTGTTTTCAGCAGGGGTTCATCCCCTGGGAGATGAAGATCGGCTCCGGCATGCACCGGATATTCCGCGCCCAGATGGACGTCACCACCGAGGACTGGGTCGACACCTGCACCTGGATGGCCGACGAATACGGTGAAGACTGGCCGGGCCTGGAAATCCCCATCGACAAGGAGAACGCGGAGATCCTCTATACGGTCAACGCCCGGGAACCCAAGCACTACCCGGAAGATTTAGCGGAGGCCGCCATTCTCTTCCACATCGCCGGTGAGGACTGGACGGTTCCCAGCGAAGGGTGGGAAGAGACCAGTCTCGCCATGTTCGCCGGCGACTGGGAAGGCTGCAAGCTGCAGGTCCAGTCGGTCTACGACGCCATGAAGCGCCTGAATCCCAAGCGGATGGTCGTTACGGAGTGCGGCCACGCCTATCGCGCGACGGTCATCGAAGGGCCCTACTGGGCCGGCCTGAAGGACGGGCAGACCCCCATTCCGAGCTTCCATTACGTCGAATGGGTGGCCGAGGCCCTCCGGACCGGCAAGCTCAAAATCGATCCGGCCAAGCGGATCAAGGAGCCGGTCACCTACCAGGACTCCTGCAACTATATCCGCAACGCCGGTCTGGCCGAATGCGCCCGGGAGATCATGAGCTATATTGCCGAGGATTTCCGGGAAATGACCCCCAACCGTGAGCACAATTTCTGCTGCGGCGGCGGCGGCGGATTCAACGGTATCGGCCGGTACCGCAAAGAGCGGAACATCGGGTTGGTGGTCAAGAAGGATCAGATTCTGGCCACCGGCGCAAAGCTGGTCATCTCGCCGTGTCACAACTGCTGGGATGCCATCCGCGACCTGGAGGAGGTCTTCGAGGTCGGCATCCGATGGAGCTTCCTCAAGCCGCTCCTGCTGAAAATGGTCATCGTTCCGGAACATATGAAGCCGCCTGAGGAGGAATAATCTCAAAACATGGATCAGGTCACGCTGAAAGGTGACGGTGCCCTGGCGGAAGGGGGCAAAACGGCGGAAGCCGACCCCCTGATGTACCTTGGCTGCCAGGTGGTTCTCGAGGACGGATGCACGCTCAGAAGTGTTTTCCGGATGCTGGAGCGGTATACGGTCTACCAGAAATTGAATGCGTTTTTATCTTCCTATCTGGAACAGTGCCGCAAGAGCCCGGAATCGGGATGTGTCTACGACGGGTTCAGGTTTCTTGAGTTTGCAAAGAACGTCGAGATGATCGGATTTCCGGGAAAGCCCCGTGTGGAAATCTACAACTCCTTTTACGGCGTGGCTGACGGCGGGGAGGCGGTGATGCTCAGGTCCGTCCCTCTGGAGAACCTGCTGGATATGCCGGTCAAGCTGGGTCGCCTGAAGCATATCGTTTTCGGCGATCGGGTGGATGTGCTGGCGTTTGACACGGTTTTCAATCTCTTTGAATTGATTGACGGGATTCTATGGGAACTTGGCTTTCAGGGGACGCTGATGGCCTGTGAATTGAGGAGGTAAACAATGTTTAAGAAAATATTATTTGCAACGACGGCCACGCCCGCATGTGACAACGCGGCCCATGTCGCCTTCGATCTGGCCAAAAAATATCAGTCTGAACTGACCGTCCTCCATGTTTTCGGTCGTCCGTCGCGCGGGTTCAGCGCCACGGTCACCGACAGCAGGACCGGTGAGGAAGACAATGTGGACGGGGACTACGTGGAGTGGGTCAGGGATGAAATGAAGACCTATTATGCCGACCAGATCAAGGCATCGGGCGTGGAGGGCAAGATGTTGCCCGTGGTGGGGGTACCCCATACCGAGATTCTTCGGTATATGCGGAAAGAGGATGTCGATCTGGTCGTCATGGGGGCGCATTCCCGGCAGGAAGACCCCGGTGCCACGCGCTATCGAAGCATCGTGGGCAGCACCATGCAGAAGGTGGCCAAATCCTCGCGGTCCCCGGTCCTGATCGTCAGCCGTCCCTGCACCACCTGCCTCTGGTACTTCTCCAACATCATCTTCGGAACGGATTTTACCAAGGCCTCCGATTCCGCCTTCAAATTCGCGCTCAAGCTCTGCAAGGAGATCGGGGCCAAGCTCTACATGTTCCATGCCTTGGATCTCAGCAGCGTACAGTCGGGAACCGTCCTTGAACAGTCGGAGATCGAAGGGATGATCAAGGCCGCCCGGAGAAAGATGGAACTGAAATACGAATCCCAGATGGACGGCTACGACAACTATGAAATAGAGATCTGGGAGGGTATCCCCTATGTCGAGGTATTGAAGTATGCCCGCGAGAAAAACGGGGATCTTATCGTCATGGCCCATCACACCCGGGAGATCGATCCGGAGCTGGCCCTTCTGGGGAGCACCGTGGAGCAGGTCGTGCTGAGGGCCTCCTGCCCGGTGGCGAGCGTGAACCGTCCGGACAAGGTTTCTGACTGATCTGCCACGGTATCGGGGAAACGGCTTACATCGCGGGGTATGCATGGACAAGAAGAAGGTTCTGGTTGTAGACGATGAACTGGACATGAGAATCTTTATCTCCACGGTGTTCGAGACGGGTGGATACGAAGCTTTCGCGGCGAGGGACGGAAAAGACGGGCTGGCCAAAGCCAGGAAGCTGCTTCCGGACCTGATCGTCCTGGATATCATGATGCCGGGCGAAGGGGGTGTCCTGATGTACCGGCACCTGAAATCCGATGCGGATCTGAAGCATATCCCCGTTCTGATGCTCTCCGGGGTAGGGAAGCAGACCTTTTTTCACTATTTGAAGATGATGAACATCCAGCCGGACGATGCCATCCCCGAACCCGAAGCCTATGTCGAAAAGCCGCCCAACCCGGATGAACTGCTGGAAATCGCAGAAACCCTGATTCGGCCGGCGGCTTGATTCATTCCTTTCCACGGTATCCAATCGTCTCTTCCACGTTGCCTTCAGCGATCCCTTCAGGGTATAAGGGGGGCGGCAAGACCCCATCGCTTATCTTGCACTTTTGCAGCTCCATACCTCGCTGCATCCACCGGCATGGCCCCTGACACGGGTTCGCCGATGCGTCCTGCAGGCGAACCGGTATCCGATGCAATCTCGATCAGCGGTTTCTTGCCGCGGCTCCGATGCCTAAACATTCTAGCGGGTGGTGTTGTATGGAAAAACGGCTTTTGCTGGTAGATGACGAAGACGATATCCGGGAAATTCTTTCCATTTATCTCGCCGATTCGGGGTATGCGGTCCAGTTGGCCGCGGACGGAGTGGAGGCCCTGGACCTGTTCCGCCGGTCGCGTCCCCCCCTGGTGATCACGGACATCAAGATGCCGGGCATCGACGGCATCGATCTCCTGAGGGAGATCAAAAAAGAGGAGCCCGGCACCGAGGTCATCATGATCACCGGTCACGGCGACCTTGATCTGGCCATCAAGAGCTTGAAGTTCGAGGCCACCGATTTCATCACCAAGCCCATCAATCATGACTTTCTCGATATGGCCGTCAACCGCGCCTGGGAAAAAATCGTGATGCGCGGGCAGATCCGGGAACACACGGAGCACCTTCACCGCCTGGTCCAGGAGGAGCTTCGGGCCACCCGGCACAAATTCCACCAACTTTTCGAGGCGGCGCCCTGCTACATCACCGTCCAGGATCATGACCTCAGAATCACCGAGAGCAACCGCCTTTTTAAATCCCACTTCGGCGACGCCGGCGGACTGAGCTGTTACAGCACCTACAAGCACCGGACGGAGCCCTGCGCCGACTGTCCGGTGCTCATGACCTTCGAGGACGGTCTGACGCACCGCTCCGAGACTGTCGTGACGGCGAAGGACGGCCGTCAGTACAACGTGCTCATCACCACGGCGCCCCTGCGGGACGCCGACGGCCGGATCACCCATGTCATGGAGATGTCCGTCGACATCACCCAGATCCGCCAGCTTCAGGATCAGCTCACCAGTCTGGGCCTTCTGATCAGCTCTGTGTCCCACGGTGTGAAAGGTCTCCTGACCGGTATAGACGGAGGCATATACATGCTCCGGTCGGGCCTCCGGAAGGAAGACACGGCATTGGTCGAGGAGGGGATGGACATCATCAGGCAGATGGGGATCCGGCTCCGCAAGCAGGTCCTCGACATCCTCTACTACGCCAAAACCCGTGAACTGCACACCGAGCAGGTCGAGGTGCTCTCCTTTGCCGAGGGCGTCGCAAACACGGTCGTCCCCAAAGCCGAAAGCGCGGGGGTTCATTTCGTGCGGATGTTCGATCCTGATCCGGGGTTGATGGAAATCGATCCGGATGTGGCGACGGCGGCCTTGGTCAATATTCTCGAAAACGCCGTCGATGCCTGCAGCGAGCACCCGGACAAAACCTCCCACCAGGTCGTGTTTACCGTCAAGGGGGAGCCGGACGTGGTCCTGTTCGAGGTCCAGGACGACGGCATCGGCATGGACAGGGAAGCCCGGGAAAAGATGTTCACCCTCTTTTTCTCCAGCAAGGGAAACAAGGGCACGGGCCTCGGGCTGTTCATCGCCCAAAAAATGGTCGATCAGCATGGCGGGCGGATTTCCGTGGAATCGGAACCGGGAAAGGGGAGCCGGTTCCGGATCAGGCTCCCGAGGGTTCAGCCGGAAACGCCGCGGTGATCGTTTGAGCGAGGAGTCGCCGTGAAGATTACCATTCTAATTGTATCGTTTTTTTTAGCAGTTGGATCTGTTTTGTTCATCCTGATTCTCAAGCTGATCCGGCAGCGGCAGGAATATCGCATCCTCTTCGAAAGTGTTCCGTGCACCATCTCCATACAGAACAAGAATTACGAGATCATTCAATACAACCGGGAATTTGCCGAGTCCTTCGATATTACCCAGGGGAAATACTGCTATACCGTCTACAAGGGGCGTCACGAGAAATGTGTCGCCTGCCCGGTTGCCAGAACCTTCAAGGACGGCAAGGACCATTACAGCGAAGAGGAGCGCACCAACAGGGACGGGTCGAAAAAATTCTGGATTGTCAAGACTGCGCCCCTCCGGAATGCCAAGGGGGAAATCACGGGCGCCATTGAGATGTGCCTGGATGTGACCCACCGCAAGGAGCTTGAGGAGGAACTGGCCCGGTCTGAAAAGAAATATTATGCCATTTTCAACAATATCCCCAATCCTGTTTTCGTCCTCGATCCGGATTCCCACCGGATCCTGGACTGCAACCAGAGCGTCGAGGCGGTTTACGGATACGCCCAATCGGAGATGATCAGCCGGTCGTTCCTCGATTTTTTCATGGACGAAGACAAATCACATTACGAGTTTAATCTCAACAAGGCCAAGGAGATCAACCAGGTCAAGCAAATGGGCAAGAACGGGGCTGTCCGCTTCGTCAACATCCGGATTTCCCCCACCGAATTCCTGGGCCAGCATGTGCTGCTGGTGACGCTGAACGACATCACCAAGCGGCTTGAAGCCGAACAGCAGCTTTCCCAGGCCAGCAAGCTGGCCACCCTGGGGGAGATGGCGACCGGCGTGGCCCACGAACTGAATCAGCCGCTCACCGTCATCAAGATGGCCAGCAACTTCTTCATGAAGAAGGTCGGTCAGAAGGAGCCCATCCCGACGGAAATCCTCCATAACATGTCCGAAAAGATCAGCAACAACATCGATCGGGCAAATCGGATCATCAATCATATGAGGGAGTTTGCCCGGAAGTCCGATATGCGTCTCGAGAAGGTGCAGATCAACGATGTCCTGGAGAGGGCCTATGAAATCTTCAGCCAGCAGTTGAAGCTGAGGCAGATAGAGATGGTTTGGGAGATTCAGAAGAACCTTCCCGTCATCATGGCGGATGCCGGCAGGCTGGAGCAGGTGATGATCAATCTTCTGGTCAATGCCCGGGACGGCATCGAGGCGCGGTGGACCGAAGAGGCGCCGATCGGCCCCCCCGACAAGAAGATTTTCTTGAGAACGGCCTTGAAAGGCAAGAAGGTCGTCGTCGAGGTGGAGGACACCGGGACGGGCATCCCCCAGGGGATTCAGGATAAGATTTTCGAACCCTTTTTCACGACCAAGGCCGTGGGCAAGGGCACCGGGCTGGGGCTATCGATCAGTTACGGAATCGTCAAGGATTTTCAAGGGGATATACGATTGGGAAACTCCTCTCACGGCGGGGCGTGTTTCCATCTCGAATTCCCCATCCATCAACTGACGCAAGAAACGGGTTATGGAAAAAAATAAGATATTGCTGGTCGATGACGAAGAGGATATCCGGGATATTCTGGGCATTGTCCTGACGGATATGGGGTATCAGATCTTTTCCGCGAAAGACGGCCAGGACGCCCTGGAGATGTTTGACCGGGAGCTTCCGCCCCTGGTGCTGACCGACATCAAAATGCCGGGCCTGGACGGCATAGAGCTTCTGCGGGAGATCAAGCGGCGGGCCCCCGACACCGAGGTGATCATGATCACCGGGCACGGGGATATGGAGCTTGCCGTGAAAAGCCTGAAATACGAGGCAACGGATTTCATCACCAAACCCATCAATGACGATATCCTGGAGATCGCCATCAGGCGCGCCAACGAGCGGATCCTCATGAAAAAGCAGCTCAAAATGTACACCGAGAACCTGGAGCGGCTGGTCGAGGAAAAAACCCGGAAGCTGCTGGAGGCGGAGCGTCTGGCGGCCGTCGGGCAGACGGCGGCCGGGTTGTCTCATGCCATCAAGAACATCACCGGGGCGCTGGCCGGGGGCGTGTTCGTGCTGGACAAGGGGTTCGAGCTGGGAAACAAGCAGTACATTCGGAAGGGCTGGAAAATCGTCAAGAAGAATGTCAAAAAGATCAACAATGTCGCCGTCGAGCTGCTGAATTTCGCCAGCGAACGGACCCCCAATTACCAGCACTGCGACCCCAACGGCCCGGCGCGGGAGATTTACGAACTCATCAAACCCCAGGCGCGGGAATACGGCATCACCTTCAATTTGAGCGTTGACGAGAATCTCCCCTACATATGGCTCGATCCCGAGGGGATGCACCGCGCCCTGCTGAACCTTGTCACCAATGCCATGTATGCGTGCATGGACATTCGGTGCACCCTCAAAGAAAAGGACATTCATCTTCGAACCCTGCGGCCCAAGGGGTGGGCCGTCGAATACCAGGTGGAAGACACCGGCTGCGGGATGGACGAAGATGTCAAAAACAAGCTTTTCCGTAACTTTTTCAGCACGAAAGGATATGACGGGACCGGACTCGGGCTGATGATCACCAAGAAAATCATCGCCGAGCATGGCGGAACCATCGACGTACGGTCCGAAAAAGGGGTGGGAACCATGTTTTCTGTTCGCCTTCCGCAGACCCGGCGCATGGAGTAACCTGCAAAAAATGATTCAGAATTTGGCATCAGGTCAAGAACGTGGAGGATGAGTGCCGATTATGGAGCAAGTATACAGCATCGTCATTGTCGAAGACCACCGGATTCTTCGGGAAGGACTGCGTTCCCTCCTTTCCCAGAATCCGGACTTCAATATCGTCGGAGAGGCCGAAAACGGGCTGGAAGCCATACGCCGCGTCCGGGAGCTGATGCCGGATATGGTCCTGATCGATCTGTCCATGCCCAAGATGGACGGACTGGACGCCATCCGGGAGATCAAGAGCGAGTTTCCCGAGGTCAAACTTCTGGTGCTCACCGTGCACAAGGCCGAGGAATATGTGTTCGCGGCCCTCAAGGCCGGCGCGAACGGCTATCTGCTGAAGGACAGCACCTACACTGAACTCAAGCTCGCCATCGAAAACGTGCTGGCCGGGCGGACCTACCTCAGCCCGGGTGTTTCGGAGAAGCTGGTGGCCTCGTACCTGGAAGGCAAAAAACCTCCCCAGAGCGAATCCTCGCTGGATGCCCTGACCCAGCGGGAGCGGCAGATCCTCAAGCTGATCGCCGAGGGCCATAAAAACCGGAAAATAGGGACATATCTCTGCATCAGCGTCAAGACCGTGGAAAAGCACCGATCCAACCTCATGAAGAAGCTCGACCTTCACAATGCCTCGGAACTTACCGCATATGCCATTGAAAACGGGCTGATCGCCCAGTGATGGCGATGTTGCGTCCGCGGCCCGTTGTGGCGGTCCGTTCGCGGGCGGGCTGTGTTTCAGAAGGTGCGGGCGCAGGTGTACGCCCACCGGGCCTCGATCCGGGCGCCCTCCCCGGGTGAGGAGAAAATGGCGAACCGGCCCCCCGAGAGTTCGACCCGCTCCTTCATGCCGGTGAGGCCGAAGGCCTGGATGGAAGATCCCGAGGACATGAGCCGCGCCGAGTTGAATCCGCATCCGTTGTCTTCAATCCGCAATTCGAGGGTGTTCCCGTTTTTTCCCAGGTAGAGGGAGGCCTCCTCGGCCCCGGAGTGCTTGGCGATATTGTTCATGGCCTCCTGGATGATCCTGAAAATAATGGTTTTGAGGGCGTCGGGCACCTGGTCTTCCTCGATCTCGAGTGACTTTGTCAGGTGGATGTGGGAATAGACCGAGGTGAACTGCCTGCAGAACCATCCGATGGTGGCCAGAATGCCCAGGTCGTCGAGGATGGAGGGGCGGAGGTTCATGATGATGTTGCGGATCTCCTCCGAGCTTTCCTGAAGAAGGGGCACCAGGGCATCCAACGATTTGATCTCCAGGCGGTCCACCTTTCCCTTGAGCTGCTCGATCACGGTTTCCACCATGAATTTGACGGCCGAGAGGCACTGCCCGATCCCGTCGTGGAGGTCCACGGCGATCCGCTTGCGTTCCTCTTCCTGGGCATTCAGCAGCCGGCTGGACAAGACCTCCAGGTCCCGGGTCCGCTCCTTGACCCGACGTTCGAGCTTGTCCCTGGCCTCCCGCAGGGCGGCCTCCTTTCGCATGCGGTCTTTTTCCACCTCGATGCTGTGCAGGGCGTAGGCGATGTCATCGGCCACGTCATTGAACAGCTCGTGCTCCTCCGGGTCCTGGCTGTAGGCGATGGGGACCGAGACCGTCAGGATGCCGTAGGCGCGGCCGTCGTGCTCGAGCCGGGCCGAGATGGAGCCCCTGCCGTCGTACATGTAGGATACCGGGCAGTTGATGCATTCCTGCGAGGGGTTTTTGGTCACCAGAAACCGGTTGCGGTTGAGCACGAGATTGCAGCAGCGGGGCATTCTCCCGGTTTCGATGCTCTTGAGGATCTCATGGAAGTCGTCGCCGAGACCGGCTTCTGCGCTTGCGGTGATGCTGCACCGGTCGTCGATCAGAACGATCCAGGCATTGTGGAAGCTGCGTTTTTCGATGAGGCTCGCGCAGACGCCCCGGATCAGGGACTGGGGGTCTTTCTCTTTGATGATCAGCCGGCTGACGTCGCGGATGGAACTCAACACCGCATTGAGGTGGCTGATCTTGTCTTTTTCCTGGTTGCGCTGGGCGATCCGGTTTTTCAGTCCCTCGACCCGGTCGACCAAATCTAAGCATTCGTCGTAGATTGAGGTTTCGTTCATAGTATGATCAGGTTGAAGTGAATGGGGTATTTTTAAAAATATACTGTATAATGTCTACCCAAAAAATACAACCTGCTTTTGCGGGGACAGCGGCCGGTGATCCTCAACAGCCCGAAGCCAATAGCCTGTACCCATCCTACCGTCCTGCCAGACTGCCTGCGGGGGAAAAGAAATCGGGTGCGGGCGGGGCGCCGCCGCTGTTTCAGGGTGCCGGCAATGCGGCGGAACGCGGCGGCCAGGCCGGGTCAATTCCGGGAAAGGATTCGAATCGGGTGCCTTCGTCCGCCGACGCGGAGAACCCAGGCGTCGTCGTCGCCTTCGATCCTGTCCGCCATTTGCAGAAGGCTTCTTTCGTTGAATTTGATCCGTTCGTCTCCCCGTGTCAGGTAGAGATTGTCGTCCTGGATGAAGAGCGATTCGAGGGAAAGAGGGAGATGCTCTCCGGTGTTCAGGGTCAGGAGAAGGGTGTCTTCGCCGTGCACCTCCGTGACGAAGAGGGCCGTATCCTCGCAGGGGAAATAGACCTTTTCGATGCGGTCTCCGTTGACCTGACTCACGTAGTACCCGGCCTCGTCTTTCCGGATGGACCGGTTGAAGTGGTCGATGATGCTTTTTTTCCGGAACCGTCCGTGGGCATTGTGCCAGTACCCCCGTGCGTCCATCCGGAACAGGGCGTTCTCTTTCGGAATGACGATCTCCGTCGGTTTGTCCCCCAAGCGGCCTCCTGTTGGAACGGTCTCTTGCCGTCGTTTCTTCGGGGGAGCTTGATCGCGTCCCCCGCGGATCCATGAGAGAATACCTCACGGCGCCTTCCGCCGCAACCCTTATCCACCAAACAGCGTTTGACTCCCAGAGCCAAATTGTGTAAGCATCCTCAACTCTTTACAGCACAACCGCGATGGACGGAAAAAAATGATTACTCTTTTAGACTATGGCGCCGGGAATGTGCGGAGCGTCATCAATGCCGTCGAGAGCCTGGGCGAGACGGTTCGGATCGCTTGCACCCGGGAGGACATTCTGGCCGCCGAACGGCTGATTTTTCCCGGTGTGGGGGCGTTTGGCAACATGATGCGGATCCTGGGCGAGAGGGGTTTTGTCGCCCCGCTCCGGGCCTACCTTGCCGCGGACCGTCCTTTCCTGGGCATCTGCCTGGGGCTGCAGGCGCTGTTCGACGGCAGCGAGGAAGCCCCCGGCGCGAGAGGCCTGGGATTCATCTCCGGGACCGTGAAGCGCTTCCATACCGATCTTTCCGTTCCCCACATCGGGTGGAACGGCTTCAACGTGAAGCAGCCCTCGGCGATCTTCAACGGGCTTGCGGGCGACGAGAAGGTCTATTTCGTCCACTCCTACCATGTGGATACCGACGACCCGTCCGTTGTTTTGACAACCACCGATTACGGCTATCCCTTTGTCAGCGCCATCCAGAAGGGGCGGGTGGTCGCCACCCAGTTCCATCCTGAAAAGAGCGGCGAAACCGGGCTTCGCATCCTGGGCAATTTTATCCGCCCCGGCGTGGCGCCCTGCCTGCCTCCCCGGGTGTCCACACAGACCCGCCTGGCCAAGCGGATCATTGCATGCCTGGACGTCCGGTCCAACGACCGGGGGGACCTGGTGGTCACCAAGGGGGATCAGTATGATGTCCGGGAGGCGGGGGATGTGAGGAACCTGGGCAAGCCGGTGGACCTCGCCGGAAGGTACTACCGGGAAGGTGCCGACGAGATCACCTTTCTCAACATCACCGGTTTCAGGGATTTCCCCCTGGAGGACATGCCGATGATGGCGGTGCTCAAACAGACCTCCCGCCATGTTTTTGTTCCCCTGACCATCGGCGGCGGCATCCGGGACTACACCGACACGGACGGCCGGACCTACACGGCCCTGGAGGTGGCGGCAGGGTATTTCCGGTCCGGCGCCGACAAGATCTCCATCGGCAGCGACGCGGTCTATATCGTTGAGGCCTATCTCAAGACCGGCATGCGGACCGGCGCAAGCGCCATCGAGGCGATTGCAAGGGTCTACGGCAACCAGGCGGTGGTCATCTCCGTGGACCCCAGGCGGGTCTATGTCCCGTCGCCCGATGCCGCCCAAGGACACCCCGTCATCGAAACGGAGATCCCGGGGCCTTCCGGGGAGCGGTACTGCTGGTACCAGTGCACCGTCAAGGGCGGCCGCGAAGGGCGGGACGTGGATGCCGTGACCCTGGCCCGGGTCTGTGAAACCCTGGGGGCGGGGGAGATCCTGCTCAACTGCATCGACCGGGACGGCACCCGGGCGGGGTTCGACATCGAGCTGATCAATGCGGTCAAGGCGGCGGTGACCATCCCCGTCATCGCCTCCAGCGGCGCGGGAAGCGCTGCGCATTTCCATGAGGTTTTTACCCGCACCGGGGCGGAATCGGCGCTTGCCGCAGGTATTTTCCACCGGGAAGAAGTCCCCATCGGGGAGGTCAAGCGCTACCTCCGGGGAAAGGTCGAAATCCGGGGGTAGACCCGGGTGGAGAAACCGCTCAGGCGGCCTTTTTGTCCCTTTCGGCCTCCCGCACCTCGACCCGGCGGCCGTCGACGACGACGTTTTCAAAGGAGTTCCGGAGCTTTCCCGCAGCGCTTCGTTCCACTTCAAAGAATGAAAATTCCCGTTTCAGGTCGACGGCGCCGATCATGTTTGTGCCGATGCCCGCTTTTGAAGAGATCAGGCGGGTGATGGTCTTTTCGGTAATCTTGTCGAGCCGGCCGATGTTGATGAAAAACCGCCGGGTCTTTTTGATTTTCGGGTTGATTTTCGGGTTGATTTTCGGGCGGCTTTTTTTCGGGGCCTCGGGTTTCGGCGCGGCGGTCTTGTTGGGCGGGGCCGTTACATGAATGTCTTCGGCCGTCCGGTAATATTCGTTAAACCGGTTGAATTCCGCCGAGATGAACCGCTTGATGATCTCTTCCTTGTCGAATGGTTCCAATGCCGTTCGGATGGCGGGCAGGTAGTGGGCCATCCCGGCCTCGTCGACGTCCGTCCGGACGATCTTCTCCACCAGCCCGAAGACCCGCTTCTCACAGATGGCCCGACCGTCGGGCAGTTTTGAAAAGGTGAACCGGATGTTCCGACGGGCTTCCAGTTCCCGGATCCGGGGCATCTCCCGTGTATTGATGAGGGCGATGGATTCTCCGGATTTTCCTGCTCGGGCGGTTCTGCCGCTGCGGTGGGTGTAGATCTCCGTCTCGTCCGGCAGGCGGTAGTGGATAATGTGGGTGATGTCGTCCACGTCTAAGCCCCGGGCCGCCACATCCGTTGCAACGAGGATCCGGACGGCCTGCTGCCTGAATTTTCGCATGACATAGTCGCGCTGGGCCTGGGACAGATCGCCGTGAAGCGCTTCGGCCAGATATCCGTCCTGCATGAGCGCCTCGGCCACGGTCTGGGTTTCCAGGCGGGTCCGGCAGAAGACGAGACCGAAGATCTCCGGGGTGAAATCGATGATTCTTTTGAGCCCCTGGTACCGGTGTTTCTCCTGGAGCATGTAGCAGCTGTGGTGGATGGCCTTGGGGCTCTGTTTCCGGCCGCCCACCCGCACCTCCACCGGATCTTTCAGGTAATTCCTGGCGATGGCGGCCACGCCGTCCGCCATGGTTGCGGAAAACAGCCAGATGCGCCGTTCTTCGGGCATCTGGCCCAGGATGCTGTCGATATCCTCCTTAAAGCCCATGTTGAGCATCTCGTCGGCTTCGTCCAGGACCGCACAGGAGACATGGGACAGGGCGACGGCCTTCCGGTTGAGGAGGTCGAGCAGCCGCCCCGGGGTTGCCACGATGATCTGGGGTCCCCTCTTGAGCAGATGGATCTGACCCGCGATGCTGGCGCCGCCGTAGACGGCGATGATGCGGATATCCCTCATGTGCCGGGCGAAATTTTTCAGGTCTTCCGTGATCTGCAGGCACAGCTCCCGCGTCGGGCAGATCACCACCGCCTGGGGCCGGGTCTCGGCCGGATGGATGCGCTGAATCAGCGGCAGCCCGAATGCGCCGGTTTTTCCGGTTCCCGTCTCGGCAAGCCCCACAAAATCCTGTTCTCCTGCAAGCAGGGCGGGTATGGCGCGCGCCTGGATCGTCGTGGGGGTTTCGAAACCCATATCGGCCGCTGCTGCGGCCAATGCCTCGGTCAGCCCGAGTGTACTGAAATTCATTTGCTGGTCTCTCATGTAAAAGTGGGCCGGAAAACGACGCAATCGATTTTTCCGGCCGCAGTGTGTCATAAAAAAAGCCGCCCGGCGCACTCCGGACGGCATCCCATGTTGTGCTGCGCGCGCCGGTTTTCCCCATGCCATGGCGGAAGCAGGCCGGCGCTGCTGTCAAGCCTGTAGCTTATATGCCCTTTGGCTGAATTTTTCAAGCATTTAAATCCGATCTGTTGGCATTCCCCGGGCTTTCTGCTAAAAGTGTTGCCTTTGGTCCGCTTTCGCATGGGTCGCGCGACCCGGCGGCGGAAAACACCACCAGACAGGAGAGACGAAACCATGACGGATGTTTACACCCGGCTGGCCCATCACCTGGACAACCTGCCGGCGGGCTTCCCGGCGACGGCGTCCGGCGTCGAGCTTCGAATTCTGAAACGGCTGTTCACGGAGGCGGAGGCGGAGATCGCCGCCCAGCTCATCCTGATGCCGGAGCCGGCGGCGGCCATTGCCGCGAGAACCGGTCGGGATGCGGCCGCCCTGGAGCCGACGCTGGAGCGCATGTCGAAAAAAGGGCTCATTTTCCGTTCGACCAAGAACGGGCTGAAGCATTACATGGCCGCCCAGTTCGTGATCGGCATCTGGGAGTATCACCTCAACGACCTTGACGAGGCCCTGATCCGGGATGTCAACGAATACCTCCCGGTGCTGATGAAAAAGGAATGGGTCCGGAAAGAGACGAAGCAGCTTCGGGTCATCCCCATTGCCAAAAGCATTGCGGCCGGGATGTCCGTCATGCCCTATGAGGCGGCCGAGGAGATTATCGGGAAACAGTCCAGGATTGTGGTCTCTCCGTGCATCTGCCGGCGGGAGCACGAGATGGTGGGCAAGGGATGCGGCAAGCCCCTGGAGGTCTGCCTCTCCTTCGGCGCGGGGGCGGCCTTCTACGAGGAAAACGGACTGGGGCGTGCCATCTCCCGGGAGGAGGCCCTGGAGGTCCTGAAAACCGGCCTTTCGGCCGGCCTGGTTCTCCAGCCGGGCAATGCTCAGAAGCCCGCCAACATCTGCATGTGCTGCGGATGCTGCTGCCAGGTCCTGAAGAATCTCAAATCCCTTGACCAGCCCGCGAAAGCGGTCCACACGAACTACTTCGCCGCGGTGACCGCCGAGAGCTGCACGGCCTGCGGCGCCTGCGCGGCGGAATGCCAGATGGACGCCATCACGGTGGCCGACGCGGCCGAGGTCGATCTCAATCGGTGCATCGGGTGCGGGATCTGCGTGCCGGCGTGCCCGTCGGAGGCCATTTCCCTCAGGCAGAAAGACGCGGCGGACCGTTACGTGCCGCCCCGGAATCCCTTTGAAACCTACCTCAACATGGCCCGCGAGCGGGGGAAGATTGCCGATTGACATCCCCTCCCGCATGACCGGCGAATCCGGATCGCACCGTTCGCCGGTCCTTCACTCCCTTGCATTTTTTAAGAGATAAAAATATTTATATCCTTTTTTTTCTTCGTTGTCTTTCCGGCATTTTTTCACAGATTAATCAAATTGAAGGTCTGTATGATCGTACCACGGTGTGGTTTTTTTTGGATGCCGTCGACCGACGTATGAACGAATCGGCATCCCACCGGGTTACTTTCCGGATATCGAGCCGGATCGCTGGGATTTGCCCCGGCGGCAAGATAGTTGCAGCCTGGCGGGCGGCGCTGTCGATAATTGGCAACCGCTTCCAGGGAATGGAATGAATGCAAGGCATGAAAGGAAAGAAAAATGGTCGAAGCCCTGATCACACGGAGATCGTTCCTGAAATACTGCGGCGGAATCGCAGCAACGCTGGGGTTGAGCGCTTCCATGATCCCGAGAATCGCAGAAGCCCTTACGAGCGCGGATACACGGCTCCCGGTGGTCTGGCTTCATTTTGCCGAATGCACCGGATGCAGCGAATCCTTTCTCCGTGCCACCGATCCCCACGTGGCGGACATCCTCTTCGATGTTCTGAACATCACCTACCATGAAACCATCCAGGTGGCCTGCGGCGAAAAAGCCGAATACAACCGGGATAAAACCGTCCAGGATTATGACGGCCAATTCATCTGCGTCGTGGAGGGGGCCATTCCCACTAAAGACGGCGGCGTCTACGGGATGGTCGGCGGCAAGACCATGCTGGAGATCGCCCGGTCCGTTATTCCCCGGGCCAAGCATACCATTTGTTTCGGGACCTGTTCGGCTTATGGCGGCTTGCCGGCTGCCGCACCCAACCCCACCGGTGCCAAGGGCGTCAAGGATGCCGTCGGCATCGACACCATCAACATCACCGGTTGCCCACCCCACCCCATGAATCTGGTGGCGCTGATCACCAGCTACCTGCTGAACAACCAGATGCCGGACCGCCGCCCCGACGGCAGGCCGACCTTCTGCCACGGCGAAACCATCCATTCCTCCTGCACGGTCCCCCACGGGTGCATGCAGGGATACAATTGCAAGGGGCCCAAGACCTACAACAACTGCCATAAGCAGCTCTACAACGCCGAATCCTGGTGCATTCAGGTTGAACATCAGTGCATCGGCTGCTCGGAACCCGGGTTCTGGGACAACAACGCGCCGTTCTACAATCCCATGTGGGCCTCCATGTTTGGCGCCTATCGCCCGGATGCCCTTCTCCACAAAGAGATGGACAACGCATCCTGCACGCCCTGCCATTCGAGCGACATGTTCGACAGGCAGGAGGCGAAAGAGAACGAGCCCGGGAAATTTCAGCTTTCGATGCATAAGAAGCACAAAGTCAATGTTCAGACAGTGCAGGGATGTTCGAGTTGTCATCCCGAAGCGCCCGGCGCTACGAAGCTGCCTGCAAAAAGATGAGGTTCGAAGCCTCTTTGAAGACCATCGGCGGACGATCCTTCCACGGGATGCCGGCTGTTCAAGAAAGGATTTGAGAATATGGGAGATAATATCCAGCCCGTTTCCATTATCACAAGCATCTCCACAATAGAAATCCCGGAAGGCGGCCAAGCCAGCTTCAACGTAAAACTTGCCGCAATGCCCGGGGAAGATATCGAGATCAATGTTGTCATTGCGGAAGGGGATGCCGATATCCGTATTGTTTCGGGCGCAAAACTTAAAATCAGCAAAAAGAATTATAACAGATGGTACACGGTCACCCTTGCGGCCGCCCTGGACAGCGATACCGTGGGCGGTGAAGCCACTGTTGCTCTTTCCGGGAGGTACGTGACGACCGCCCGTGTACGGGCCGTCGAAATCGACCGTGACCCTGCGTTCCCGGCATACCAGATCGCCATCGACACGGCGGACGTCGCAATCCCTCAGGGCGGCTCGGCCACATTCCAAACCAAGCTGACCGCAGACCCGAAACGACCGGTGTCGGTGACCATCGGACATGCCGGGGGCGATACCGGCATCACCGTGGCGTCGAGGTCGCCCCTGGATTTCGATTTGGTAAACTGGGATACTTACCAGACTGTGATCCTCTCGGCGGATGACCGCGTGGAAGTCGATTCCCGGACGGCCACCTTCAGCCTCACCGCCCCGGATACTGAAACGATTTTCGTGACCGCCAGGGAAGAGATCACCACCACCGCCCCCATCAACGTGGTCATCGACCCCATCAGCCGCATCGAGGGTCACCTCCGCATAGAGGTGACAGTGTCGGGCGGGAAGGTAACCAATGCCTGGTCCACCGCCACCCTGTTCCGCGGCATCGAGACCATCCTCACCGGACGGGACCCACTGGATGCCCCGTTGATCACCCAGCGGCTTTGCGGAGTGTGCACTTATGTCCACGACCTCTGCTCCGTCCGGGCCATCGAGAACGCCGTCGGCGTGGCCATCCCCGATAACGCCCGGATCGTCCGGAACCTCATGCTGGGAGCCCAGTTTCTCCACGACCACCTGGTCCATTTCTACCACCTCCACGGCCTCGACTGGGTGGACATCACCAGCGCTCTCGGGGCCGACCTGAAGAAAACAGCGGACCTGGCCTGGGAAATCGCACCCCAGAACGAGCCGGTACAGATTGATTTCGCAGCGGTCCAGGCCCGCCTGAAGGGATTGGTGGCGACCGGAAACCTTGGCCCCTTCGCCAACGCCTATTGGGGGCACTCGGCCTACCGGTTGACCAGCGAGGAGAACCTCCTGGTGACGGCCCATTACCTGGAGGCCCTCAAGATGCAGGTCTCCGCGGCCAAGATGATGGCCGTCCTGGGCGGGAAAAACCCCCACCCTCAGTCGACCATTGTGGGGGGTGTCACGTGCGGCGGTGAGCTGACAAGCGGCCGTCTTGGTGATTTCAGGGCCTATCTGGAGGCGGTCCGTGTTTTTATCGATGCGGCCTATATCCCGGACCTCAAGGTGGTAGTTGGAAGATATCCCGAGTGGACCCGGATCGGCCGCTTCGGCAATTTCATGGTGTGCGGCGAGTTTCCCCAAGGACCCCGCTGGCCCGACGATTTGTTCATGCCCGAAGGCGTGATCTTCAATGGTGATGTTGCAAATGTCCAGCCGCTGGATTCGACCCTGATCTCCGAGCACGTTGCCCATTCCTGGTACGTCGGATCCGCAGACCGGCACCCGGAAAACGGCGAGACGGTCCCCAACTATACCGGCCTGGACAAGGATGCCCGCTACAGCTGGCTCAAGGCGCCCCGTTATGGAGATGCACCCATGGAAGTGGGACCCCTGGCCCGCGTGCTGGTGGGGTATGGAAAAGGCAAGCCCGTCTTTGTCGATGCCGTCACCAATTTTCTTGCCGAGGCCAACCTGAGTGAAGGGGATCTTTTTTCGACCCTGGGCCGGACCGCCGCCCGTGCCATCGAAACCGTCATCATCGGCAAGGGCATGGCGGCATGGCTCAATGAACTGGAAACCAATCTGAGCAACGGCGATCAGCGGATCTACGAGAACTACAGTCTGACCGGCGGGCAGGGGGTCGGGTTCCTCGAAGCACCCCGCGGCGCCCTGGGGCACTGGATCCATTTTCAGAACAACAAGATCGGCGCCTATCAGATGGTGGTGCCGACGACTTGGAACCTGAGTCCCCGCTGCTCTGACGATCTCCGGGGGCCGCTCGAGAATGCGCTGGTCGGTGTTCCCGTGGCCGACCCGGAAAATCCCGTGGAGGTGCTGCGGGTGATCCATTCTTACGACCCCTGTATCGCGTGCGGGGTACACGTTATTGATGCAGAGAATAACAAAACCTTTTCGGTGAAGGTCGGTTGCTGATCCGGAAGTTCGGCTTGGGGATCTGCCTTGGGTGGAACCTGCGGCCATGATCTCGATGAATACCGGACCATCTCATGAATCTTCGGTCTCCAGGCATATTGTTGCCGATCGGAATCACGAAACATATTTTCGACAATGAAAATCGCCACGGCACTCCCCAATATCGTTATTTTAGGCATCGGGAATATCCTGCTCACCGATGAGGGCTTCGGGATCCGCGTCATTCAGGCGCTTGAAATGGACTATGACTTTTCCGAGAATGTTTCCGTCGTCGACGGGGGGGTGCGGGGCATTCATCTGCTCGGCCTCATCAGCGAGGCCGACCATTTGGTCGTAGTCGATGCCGTCTGCGGTAACAGCAAGCCCGGCACCCTCCACCGCATTGAAGGCGAAGAGATTCCAGAGCGCATTCGCCGGAAGAACTCCCTCCACCAGCTCGATTTTCTCGAAGCGATGACTTACTGTCACCATGGGTTGGACCGTATGCCCGGCACCGTAATCCTGGGGGTGGAGCCCCAGAGCATCGCGGCCTACAGGGATGAATTGACCCCCCTCATCCAGGCCAGGGTAATGGAAATGGTCCAGCGGGTGCTGGACGAAGTACTGCGCCTGGGGGGGCATTACAGACCGAAAAGGGGCGTCGGATGCGCCGCGCCGTAGCGCTTCAGGGGTTTTTGAAAAGATTCAGAATCGATTTTTGCGCATCCTCAACAGCCCGCTTCATGACTTCACCGGTCTTGCGGAGCGCTTTCGATGCCGGGTATTCTTTTTGAGGCGATGCCGTGATCTGAAGGCAGGGATTCTCCTTTGCGTCCCTGCTCCCCAACAGGGCCTCCGCAGCCACGAGCGTCCCGGCGATGGTCATGCCGCCGAATACTTTGGCGAGGAGGATTGCCGTTTCAACCGGATCGACGCTCAGGCTTGGGCGGGCCAGGGTGCCGGTGAGTTTGAAAATCTTCGTCAGCTGCCCCATGCCGAGCTGGATCATATTCGTCTCCCGGGTCGGCTCCGTGCTGACCGAAAGGTCTATCTGTTCTGTTTTGAGATCTATATCGCCAGCACTGAAAACCGTCATTGTCGGGGTATTGATGACCAGAGGCGAAACGTCGACCATCCCGTTGCGGATGTCGAGGTTTGCAAAGAGGCATCGGATATCGGCCATCCCCCCGGCCGGGGTGCCCAGAAGGAAGAAGATCTGCTCAATCAGGCCCCTGGTGACATACAGGGGGAACCGATCGATGAAGCGCCGCGCGACGCGGCCGTTTTGAACGGCGAAAACCATCCTGCCGTTCAGGTTGCCCATCACCTCCGCGACGGACCTGCCGCGGCCGGTCAGGTTTGCGTCGACGTCGGCCCTTCCGGAGAGTGTCTTCCCGGCCCCAGGCTGCGAGAATATCTTCCCGAGATTCAACTGATTGCCCCGAAGCGTCATGGCGATTGCGGGGATCTTTTCCGCCGCGTTGATCTCCAGGGACGCGGCCAACGTCGATCCGCCCGAAGCCGCCCGGATGGGCGTCATCCTGAGCCTGCCCGATTCAAGGCGGATATCCGTCTCGATCTCCGTCACGGAGGCTCTTTCCGTCAGGACCTGGGCCAGCCGGAGCCGGAGGTCGGCATCGATATGATTGAGCTTGTCCAGGGGAAGGGGCTTTTTCGGGAAGATGCGCCCCCCGCCGGATGTCGGCTTCGCGGACGGTGCTGAGGATCGTTCGGCGGGAAGGCGGAGATCCAGCCGCCGGGAGGAGAGCTCCGCCGAAAGCTTCGGCCGCTTTCCCGAAAGAGCCAGGGTCGCCGATCCACGGAGATCGCTTTCCCCGAAAACGGCGTTCAGGGTTGTCGCCTGGAAAGTCTCGGCGTCAGGGATCTCCAGTTCGGCGTCAATGGTGACTGGACCGACGTCGGGCAGACCGTGCATCCCCCCCAGCGCCATCAGCCGGGGCAGGGAAGGGGCCGACAGGTGGACGTTCAGGCTTGCCTTTCGGGCCATGAGGTCGCTGATGCGGCCCGTGGCCGTCAAGGCGGCCCCCGCGGCCCGGGCGCTGAACCGGATGTCGTCCAGATGGAAAAGACCCGGCGCCGTATCCAGAAGGATGCCGGTGAATTCGAAGGGCAGGCTGTTCCAGACCCCCTTCAGAGAAACGGTCAGGCGGTTTTCCCCCGCAGCTTTCGCCGCCGTGAAGGTTTCGACAGACACGGCATGGGATGCGCCGGTCCGCCCGTCGCGATAGGCGATCCGGCCGTTCCGGATGTCGAGGTTGTGGACGGTGAGGGCCGGCGGGGATGCCGGGCGTTTTTCAGACGGCGCTCCGGTCGGGAGACGGGGTTCTTGTCCCCCCGGGGAGAAATTGAGGTTGGCGGCGCCGCTCGGGTCCGTCTCCAGGAGAATGTCCGGTTCGATCATCACGAGACGGACGATTTCGATTTTTTGAACCAGAAGCGGAATGAGCGATACCTGAATCTCCAGCCTTCGGATCGTCGCAAGCCCGGGCCGCGACCCCCATTCCGCGTTGGCGATGCGCACATCCTCGGCCGCAAGGGTAGGCCGGAGCCCGAACACGAGGCTGAGATCGCCGGATATCGCTATTTCCCTGCCCGTGGTCTTCCGGACGGCATCCGCGATGACGGGTTTGAATCGGTTTACATCGATGAGGGCGACGGCCGCGGCAAGACCGGCCACGGCCGCCAAGCACCCGAGCCAAGCCGCTGTTTTTTTCCAGTGCATCATACACCCCCATGGCTGGTGAAATGGGTCGATCATTTTAACAATAGACATCCGCGCGATCATTCTCAACCATGGAAGCATACGGCCCCGGGGACCCGCCCGCCAGATGCTTTGGATCTATCTATTCGAAATAGAAAGATAATATTTTAACAAAAATTACGGGGGCAGACCTTGACAAGGCCGGCCTGTCCCTTATTATTTTGCAAAACAATCGGCTTCCGGCAGGGTATCCTTGCGGGATACGCCTGTTCCAAGAATTATCCGGCGCAAAGAGGCCGGATGCCCAATCGATCGGTAGTGACCCAGTTCAGTTTCAAGTGTCAACCATATTACGGAGGTAAATCAGAAAAATGAAGGTGAGACCGTTGAATGACAGGGTGTTGGTGAAGAGACTCGATGCCGCACAGAAAACCGCCGGCGGGATCATTATCCCGGATACGGCCAAGGAAAAGCCGCAAGAGGGCGAGGTCCTGTCGGTGGGTTCAGGCAGGCTGAACGACGACGGCACCCGCATTCCGATGGATGTCAAGGCCGGAGACCGGGTCCTGTTTGCCAAGTATTCCGGGACCGAGATCAAGGTCGGGGGAGAAGAACAGATCTTCATGCGGGAGAGTGATATCCTGGCGGTGTTCGAATAAAATTTAATGGTACGGGAGGAAATTGAAGATGCCTGCAAAGATGATCGTTTATGGTGCGAATGCCCGTGAAAAAATGCTCGCGGGGGTGAACAGCCTGGCCGATGCGGTGAAGGTCACCCTGGGCCCGAAAGGCAAAAACGTCGTCCTCGAAAGGAGCTTCGGCAGCCCCACCGTCACGAAGGACGGTGTCAGTGTTGCCAAGGAGATCGAACTGGAAGGCAAGTTCGAGAACATGGGTGCCCAGATGGTCAAGGAGGTTGCCAAGAAGACCTCCGATACCGCTGGAGACGGCACCACGACCGCCACGGTCCTGGCCCAGGCCCTCTGTGCGGAAGGCCACAAGCTGGTGACGGCCGGTGTCAATCCCATGGCCCTGAAGCGGGGTCTCGATCGCGGGGTCGCCGCCGTGATTGGGCAGCTCAAGGCATTGTCCAAGGAGATCAAGGGCAAGAGCGAGATTTCACAGGTGGCCGCCATATCCGCCAACAACGACGAAGAGATCGGGCGATTGATATCGGATGCCATGGAAAAGGTCGGCAAGGAGGGGGTGATCACGGTGGAGGAGGCCAAAAGCATGGCCACCACCCTGGACATGGTCGAGGGCATGCAGTTCGACCGGGGCTATATCTCCCCCTACTTCGTGACCGACGCGGAAAAGCTCGAGGTCCATCTTGAAGAACCCTACATTCTGATCCAGGAAAAAAAGATCTCCAGCCTGAAAGACCTGTTGAAGCTCTTGGAGGCGATCGCCCGGTCCGGCAAACCCCTGCTCGTGATCGCAGAAGACGTGGAGGGTGAGGCCCTGGCGACCCTGATCGTGAACAAGCTGCGCGGCACCCTGAAGGTGGCCGCCGTCAAGGCGCCGGGTTTCGGCGATCGCAGAAAAGCCATGCTCCAGGATATCGCCATTCTCGCCGGCGGACAGGTGATCTCGGAAGAGCTGGGCATCAAACTGGAAAGCATCGGCCTGAACGACCTGGGCCGGTGCAAATCTGTTCGGATCGACAAGGACAACACCACCATCGTGGGCGGCGCAGGCTCTAAAGACGCCCTGGACGGCCGAATCCGGCAGATTAAAAGCCAGATCGAGGAGACGACATCCGACTACGATCGCGAAAAGCTCCAGGAGCGGCTGGCCAAGCTGGCCGGGGGGGTCGCGGTGATCAATATGGGGGCGGCCACGGAAACCGAGATGAAGGAGAAGAAGCCCCGGGTGGAGAACGCCCTGAACGCCACAAGGGCGGCCGTTGAGGAGGGAATCGTCCCCGGCGGCGGCGTGGCGCTCATCCGATGTCTCGATGCATTAGGGACGTTGAAGCTGGATGACGATGAAATGAGCGGGGTCACCCTGCTGAAACGGGCCCTCAAGGCGCCGCTCTTCCAGATCGCCCAGAATGCCGGCCATGACGGCTCCGTCGTTGTGAAGGAGGTGCTGGAGGGCAAGGATGATTTCGGCTTCAATGCCGCCACCGGCGTCTTCGAGAATCTTCTGGCAGCAGGCATCATGGATCCCACCAAAGTGGTACGTTTCGGCCTTCAGAATGCCGCTTCCGTGGCGGGCCTGATGCTCACGACGGAAGCCATGATCACGGAAAAACCGAAAAAGAAGAAAAACGAGTCGGCGTCCGGGGGCGACATGGAAGACGACATGTATTGATGGCGTCCGGCCGGGATGTACCGAACAGACGCATCAACGTCTCCTGAACCAGGAGGGCGGGCAGGCTCCCGATTGGCGGAGCCCCCCCGCCCCCTATGTTTCTAAACGCGCGGGTTTCGTTCGGAAGCCGGATATGGGCAAGATGGGAGAGGCACATGAAACTGCTCAAGCGCATTTTGGGTATCTGTGAAACCCGGTTGCCCTCCGTGGTGGACAGTTGGCGCTACGAAGACCTCCGGATCACGGTCCGGCTCAGCCGGATGCCGGAGCTTCGCCGTCCGGGCGGGGCGGTTCGCCTGGAGGGCGGGGGGCTTCCCCGAAAGGTCCTTCTGGTTCACGGCACGGACGGGCGGTTTCACGCATTCGCCAACCGGTGCACTCACATGGGCCGAAGGCTGGATCCGCTTCCTGGAAATGACCGCATGGAGTGCTGCAGCGTTTCCAGATCCACCTTCACCTATGCAGGCGATCCGGTTTCAGGCGCGGCAAAGGCCCCTGTCGAAACCTTTCCCGTCGACGCCGAGGGGGATGAACTGAGGATCCGTCTCGGCTAGGGTTCGGGACGCGTCAACCGCCGCCGCATCGGGGCGGGGGCGCTCCCGCGGCATCCTTACCGGCTCGGGGGCATCTTTCAGTGCCGGCGGTACCTGACGATTTCAACGGCGACGCTTCGGACGGCGCCCAATTCAATACCCTTACAAGGAGATTCATCATGGAGCTTAAACAGAAAGGCAGTGAGGCCAATGTCGGCGGATTCAAGCAGCTTATGGTCGCCATGCGGTGGAGCACCGCGGCCGACTTCGACCTTGCCGCGGCGTATGAAGGCAAGGACGGCAAGCAGGGGCTGATCTATTTCGGCGAAAAAGGCGATCTGAACACCTTCCCCTTCATGCAGTTGAGCGGAGACGAGGGGGTGGGGGACACGGCCGGGAAAAACGAGGAGATCATGCGGATCACCAAGGTGGACGATATGAAATATGTCTGGATCATATGCTGGGACTACGGCAGGGTGAAGGACGGATCCGCGGCCCGGTTCAAAGACAGCGACGTCACGCTTTCGATCCTGGATGATACGGGCACCAGCCACAATGTGACGCTGGACACGGGGGACATGGGAAATGTGGCCCTCCTCGCCACCATCGACAACAGCAGCCCCATCGGCGCCAAGCTGATCAACTCGAGCAAGGCCGGAACACTCAAGGGGTTGAAAAAACTTCAGGATCTGATGGACGTGATCCAAGGATAACCGGCCCGGAAGGGAAAGGGCGGTCGGAGCGGCAAGACGCCCTTTCCCCGGAGCATTTCCCGAGGACCGCCGCCTCAGGCGGATGGCGGTTTGATATCGAAGGTTTTTCTCAGCCGGACAAGCTCCCGGGGCGGGATGCGGTGCGCCGCTTCGGGCGTCGTGAGGTGGGTCCTGACGACAGGCTGCCGGTGCTTTCGGTTGACCCTGCATCGCCAGCACGGGTTTCCGCCCCAGTAGCCGAATTCTACATCGCCCCCGCACCTGGCGCAGCGGAGCGCGTCTTTTTCCATGGGCGCCGGAGGCGGCTGATCGATGGTGCGGTGGTAGCATCCCGCTTCGATGCATCGCCAGTAATAGGGCCAGTGCCTGCCCGCGGCGGCGACGATCTCCCGGCCGCAGATCGGGCAGCGGGGGTGCCGCTCGGCATCCCTGGCCTCGACCAGTTCGTTCCATCGCAGCCGCCGGCCTGCGAATTCGATCAGGGTCCGTCCGGAGCGCCGCTCCATGGACCCGTGGAAGTCTCCCCGATCCGCCGGATCCGGGGGGCCCAATGGATCGAAGGAGCCGAACCAGAGGATCCGGTCATCGATCACCACCAGCTTTTCAGCCAGCCGCATCCGGTGGATCACCATTGCCCCCCAGTCTTCAATGCGCCGCGCCATTTCTCCATAGGGCTCGACCTCGCTTTTCCGCCTCTCCTGGGCGGTCCGGGTGATGACATAGACCCGGACACGTTTGCCTGCGGCGGCCCGCAGGGCGCGCTCGACCTCGGAGAGGCGGCCCGCGTCCAGGGCCGGGGAATAGACGATCACCCGTTCCGACGCGCCGTCGATGTCCTGGTTGAGGGCTTCGATGAACGCCTCCCGGGTTACCCCGGTGCGCGGCGAATCCGCCTCTCCCCCTTCGAGTGACAAATTGTCCGGACCAGCGGCCGGCGGATTTTGGCCCCTGTCCCGAATCAGGTCGGGCGCCTGGATAACGGCCGATTTCTTCCGGAGGGCCGGGATGAACCGGCTGCCGGTGAATGCCCCGTGGGCCCTTTTTTCAAGGTGCTCGAAATCACCCACGACGACGAGGCGCGATTGCGCCCGGGCAAGGCAGTCGCTGATCCGGCGCCGGGTCACGGCGTCGGCGTTGGGCCTGTACACGGGGGCGCCGGAAAACGGATCATCTTCCACCATGTCCAGGATCACGACCGGCGCGCGCAGATCGTAGAGGCTCTCCGGCGTTCCTGCATGGATGTCGTCTTCCAGGCCCTCCTGCCGGATCAGCAGATCCACCAGGGCCGCATGGGAAACATAGGGGGCGATGATGAGCACCCGTGGGTCGTCTCCGACGGCGAGCGGCGGCCGATCCTTGCGCAGGAAGGCCTTGGCTGCCGACACGCACAGCGCGGCGGACATGAAATTGAGCCCGTCGGACGGGTCCGGCCCGGCCAGCCGGGTGATCCAGGCCCTCGACGGCCCGGTATCGACCATGAGAACGGGGCTGATGTTCCCCCATGGGGCGCTGTACCATCCGGCCAGGGCGTCGTCGCTCCGGCCGCCGGCGGTCTCGAACCGGGCGATGGCGTCGGGCTGCGGTTTTCCGTCCGGGGCCTCCCGTTGCGGCATCATCTCGGCGGCCAGAGCGCTGATGCGGGGATGCGTGAGGTATCGCCGGCGGAGCATGACCCTGTTGGGGTGATTCGCCTCTTCCCGGGTGAATCCCGCGGTTTCGAAAACGTCCCTCCCCAGCCATTTCCGGGCCAGGTCGCCGTCGGACATGACGGCGGGCGGGAGCCGTCCGGGATCTCCCAGAACGATGATGCGGGATGCCGCCAGGCCCGCCGCGATCCACACGGCCGGAACCGGGGCCATGGAGACCTCGTCCAAAATCACCGCGTCAAACCGCCGGGAATGGACGGCGTCATGCAGGCAGGCGTTCGAGAGGGTCGTCACGACGACGTCCGCTTCGGCGACGATGCGCCTTTCCATTCCGCCGATCTCGGTCTCGTGGTCGGATGACCCGGTGTTGCGGGCCGCTGCCCCCAGATCGGCCCGGTATGCGGCGATCTCCTCGCCGAGCCGCGTTAGTTCAAGGCGGAGGGAATCGACATGGAGACCCCTGGTTTCGGCTTTTGCATTGGCGTACCCTGCTTTGATGGCGTTCAGAACGACCTCGGGGGTCCCGCCGGAAACCTGGCTGAAGCCCTGCTGGTTCAAGGATTTGAGTTGTGCGCTCAACAGCCCCGCCAGGCGGATCCGGCTGTCGTGGTAGCCCTTGTTGAGGCGTTTCGTTTCCCGATCCAGCGGTTCAAACCGTGTCTGGAAGAGGGACTTCTGCTTCAGAATGTCGTCCCGGCCGGCGGGGTATGCCTGGCTGAGGCGCTCCGCCTCGGCTTCAAGCTGGGTTTTGTTGTTCTGGATGATCCTGAGAAGCGAACGCTTGGCGTCGATCCGCTCGCCCATCTGCGCCGCTTCGGTTTCAAGTCTTTCGATCGCCTCCTTCTGCTGTTCCGGGGGGGGGATCTGGCGGAGCTGGCGGGTCAGCCAGCCTGCGGAAGACGTCCTGCCGTAGATCTGCCGGGCTTCCGCGAGCCGGTCGGCCGTCTCCGCCAACTTCCCGGCAAGATCCGAAATCTCGCCCTTGAGCGTGGCCATGCTTTCGGTCAACTGGATCAGGTCCGCCTCCGCCTTTCGGTGTTTTTTGGCGGCTTCGGCGGCCTCCCGCCAGAGGATCACCGTGCGCTGCATCTCCTTCAGGGCCCGGCGCCGCTTTTCGAGCTGTCGCTTTTTCGCCTGAAGGTCCATGAACGCTTGTTCGACCACTTCGAGATCGCGCTCCCCGCGGGCAACCCATTCCAGGATATCGATCATCCGGGAGACCCTGGCGGCCCGGGCCTTCGCCGCACGGAGCTTTTCCGCAAGATGGGTTTTGCGGATCATGGGCGCTTCGGCCTTCAGGGCGGCCCGGGTTTCCAGAAGGAGGTTCGGGTGGCGCTTGAGGAGCGGCAAATCGGGGTCGCCCAGGCGAATGATCTGTCCGTTTTCCCGCGCGGATGCCGGCATGCGGCGGGATATGCTCAGGATGATCCGGTCCGCGGCCCGCGCGCTGCGCGATGCGACCAAAACGGACTGGTTCCGTTGGCGGAGAAGGCGGACGATTTCAGCGATCGTCCTCGTTTTTCCGGACCCCGGGGGGCTCAGGATGAAGGCGGCGTCGTGCCCCAGCGCCGACAGAACGGCGCGGGCCTGGTGCGGGTCGAGGTCTTCTGCGACCGTCACATCCGCGGGGGCGCCGGAAACGGGGAGCGCCCCCCGGATCCGTTCGCCCGCTGGATTGGGCATGGCCTTGAAGCCCTCAAGCCGTTCGATCCATTTTTCGAGGATATCGGTCAGGTTGTAATGAAGGCGCGCCCTGCCGATCCGGTCGCCCTTGTGCTCGGGGAGGCTTGCGGTGAGGGTCAGGCCGCTCGTGGACACGAGGGTGATGACCATCGAAGGCTGGTCGGGGATGACCAGGTCCGCCGGCCCATCCCAGAAAAGATCCGGCGCCGCCTCCATCTCGAATGCATAGTGAAAGCGGCTTCCGATGCGATCGATGAAACGACCGTTTTTCAGGCGCAGGGATGCCAAAAGCCCGTTCCGGCGGACGGCCCGGATCTCCTCCTGAAGCGCCGACTGGTATTCCGACAGGATATCGGCCGGCAAATCGCCGTCCCCGTGTGCAGGAATCGCCTGCGGTTCCGGGATCGGATGCCTCATCCGTCGCCCTCGATGCCCGCGCGACCCCGGGTCGGGCCGGGAATCGCCTGCGCGGAGGCGCCGTGCTGCCTGCGGATTCGGCGGCGATATCGCATTTCAGGGGTCGTCTTCGGGATTGAATTCATGGGTACGCCAGCACAAGAAAACAGTTAAGAATCGTGAAGGTCGAAAGCAATGCACGGCTGCAGATGGTCATATTAAGCAAATCGATGGGGAAACGTCAATGGAAGAAAGCGAATGCCGTGAGTGCCGGGGGGCGGCCCGGCCCCGCGGATCACGGGCGTGCGGTCTGGTATAGATCCTCGGCGTGATAGGAACTCCGGACAAAGGGGCCGCTGGCCACCTCCGTGAATCCCATGTCCAGTGCGGTCCGGCGCCAGGCGTCGAATTCATCGGGCGGGACGAAGCGCTCGACCGGCAGATGATTTCCGGAGGGCTGAAGGTACTGGCCGATGGTGAGAAACCGGCATTGAACGCGCCGCAGGTCACCCAGGGTTTCCCGGACCTCGGCGTCGGCTTCGCCCAGGCCCAGCATGATGCCGGATTTTGTCGGAATGCCGGGAGCCGTGTCGGCCACCCGCTCCAGCAGCGCCAGGGACCGCTCGTATACCGCCTCGGGACGGACCCGGGCGTAGAGGCGCGGCACGGTTTCGATATTGTGGTTCAGCACGTCGGGTCGCGCGTCCAGGACGGTCGTCAGGGCCGCCCTGTCTCCCTTGAAATCGGGGATCAGGACCTCCACCCGGGCCGAGGGCAGCCGACTCCGGATCCGGGTGACCGTTTCGGCGAAGAGGCCCGCGCCGCCGTCCGGGAGATCGTCCCGGGTCACCGATGTGACCACCACGTACCGGAGCCCCATCCGAAAGGCGGCTTCCGCCACGCGGGAGGGCTCTTCCGGATCGGGAGGGGCCGTGGGGCCGTGGGCCACGTTGCAGAACCGGCAATTGCGGGTGCATCGCGACCCCAGGATCAGAAATGTTGCGGTCCGCCGGGAGAAGCACTCGAACTGGTTGGGGCACTTGGCCTCCTCGCAAACCGTATGGAGGCGGCCCTTGCTGATGAGGGCCCTGACCTGTTCGTACTCGGGGGCGGTGGGCAGCCTGCGGGTGAGCCAGGGCGGTTTCCTGCTTTTCCGGGGTGTTCGTTCGTTTTCCATGGTCATGATCTCTCCGCTGTTGCCTCTCGTTCTTTCATCAAGCCTGTCATCAGCAGCGGCAGATCCGCATCCGTGAAGGCCTTGTTCAGCACCGCCGCCAGGTGACGTTTCAACCCTCGTCGAACCCGATCCAGGGGAACCTCCCGCCCCAGTTCGGTGCTAAGGGATGTCATGCGGATGTTCTGGAATCCGCAGGGGTGGATCCAGTCAAAGGGCGCGAGGTCGGTGTTGACGTTCAATGCCAGGCCGTGAAAACAGATGCCTCGGGTGACACTGACGCCGATGCTGCCCAGTTTTCGCTCCCCGACCCAGACGCCCCGGTTCTTTGGGTGGCCTGCCGCTGCCACCCCCCAATCCGCCGCTGTCCGGACCATGGCCTCCTCAAGGCGGCCGACATAGTCCCGGATGCCGATGCCGGAGGCGTTGAGGTCCAGGATGGGGTAGGCCACCAACTGCCCCGGGCCGTGGTAGGTGATATTGCCGCCCCGTTCGATCTGGACGACGGCGATGTCCATCCGGCGGAGAAAGTCCTCCGGCACCACCAGGTTTTCCCGGCCGCCGTTGCGGCCCAGGGTGAAAACCGGCGGGTGCTCCAGGCACAGGATGACGTCGTCCTCCAGCCGGTTTTCCATTCTGGACGCCGTGATCTCCCGTTGAAGGCGGAGCGCCTCCGGATACCCCGTCAGCGGCAGGTCCAGGTAGAGGCATCGGGTCGCTTTCATCTTTTTTCTTTCATGGCATTGCAGCCGTCGTCCTTGATCCGCTGACGGAACGAAGCCATGGTTTCCGGAACGCCGGGGGGGCTTCCGGGCGTGCGGGGTTTCGGCGGAATCGGAGCGGCTGTTTCAGGCGGCCTAGAGGATATACGGCACCTTCAGGTTGAAGTTCTTGTAGATGACGAAGGTCTCCATGGACTGGACGCCGTCAATCCTGGAGACCTCTTCGGTGTAAAAATCCTCCAGGCTGTAATCGTCGTTGAACAGTACCGTTACCAGCAGGTCGTACCGCCCCGTCACCACCGCCACCGACACAATCCCCCGAAGCTTGCTGAAGAGTTCGGCTTTTTTGAACATATCGGCGGTGCCCAGCTTCACGCCGATGATTACGGCATGATGCCGGGGGATCGACTCCGGGTTCACCAGGCCCGTGATCTCCAGGATACCGCTGTCGACCAGCTTCTTGACCCGTGCCCTGACCGTATTCTCCGTGAGGCTGAGCGTGTCGGCGATATTCTTGAAAGATCTCCTTCCATCGCGGAGATGTTTGATGATGGTCATGTTGATGTCGTCGATTTTCATGGTGGGTGGATCTCTGGGGTCATGGTCCGGACCGCGTCCGTCAGACGGATTCCTTCAGTTTCTTTCCCGGGGAGAATTTGACCACATTGCAGGCCTTGATCTTGATTTCTTCGCCGGTCTGCGGGTTTCTTCCTTTTCTGGCTTTCCGGCGCACCTTGGTAAAGGATCCGAATCCGACCAGGGTGACTTTGCCGTCCTTTTTCTTGAGGGCCTGGGTGATGCCGTCGGTGATGGAATCGATGGCCTTCGCCGCGATGGTTTTCGAGACGCCCACATCTTCCGCCAGCTTGTCGACTAAATCGGCTTTCTTCATCTGTCTTTTCTCCTTTTCCGTTGGTTTTTGCTCCCTAATAATCGGCTGCCGGATGGTTCATCCATACCCAAAAACCGGCCATGAGGCTGCGCCAAAAGGCATGTCCATCGTGATTCTTGATCATGATATGTCCGATGGTTCATCTGCTGATGGCCATTTAAAAAGATCAATGCAGAAATATTTCTTCGTTGTCAACATAAAACCTCATTATTGCAGTGTTTTCACTGAAACCCGAACCGGGGGCCGGCTCTCCTGCCGGGGAATGTCCGGACCCGGAACCGGGAATCCTTGAAAAATTCGATTGACGGGAAATAAGGTTTTTCTGTAAATCCAAGCAGTATTCTGTATTGTTCCAGAAAATTCAACGTAACCGCGCCAATCACGCTGGCCTGTGAATCGCGAAGGGGAGGAGATGCCATGCCGAAAGTACTGATCGTTTATGCCACAAGAACCGGAGACACGGAAAAGATCGCCCGACTGATCGGCGAAGGTGTTCGGATTTCGGGGCTGGAAGCCGAAGTCCTGGACATCAAGCAGATCAAGAAAGAGGCGGATCTGGAGGGGTATGACGCCCTGGTTCTCGGATCGTCCACCTATCACGGAGAGATGCTCGAAAAAATGAAGACCCTCCTCTTCCTGGCGGAAAAGGCCAACCTGGATGGCAAGGTGGGCGGGGCGTTCGGCGCCTTCGGCTGGAGCGGTGAGGCGCCGGAGCGTATTTACGGCACCATGGCCAATATCTTCAAGATGGACATGGTGGGGGATCCCCTGATGTTAAAAAACGCCTCCCTGGGCGGGGGAATCCAGATGGCCCAGGACTACGGAAAATCGATCGCGAAGAAGCTCCAGGGGAAATAGATCTGCACGGATCGGGCCGGGTGGACCGCGGATTGCAGATCTGGGTGATCGTGATCGTGCTGATCCGGATGCCGCCCTTCTTCCGGCTCATGGGAGGAGAAACGCGAAACGCCGCCGTGAGGGGCGTTTCGCCGATGCTGGGGTTATGCGCCGGGATCAGTCGCCGACGTACTTGAACGACAGATTTACCCGTGCCCGATAGGCCGTCACTTTTCCGTTTTCCACTTTCATGTCGAGCTTGGTGATTTCCGCGACCCTGAGCTCCTTGAGGGATTTCGATGCGGTGTCCACCGCTTTCTTCGCGGCGTCTTCCCATGATTCGGTGCTGGTTCCTACCAGTTCGATGACCTTGTAGACACTTTCGCCCATGATATCCTCCTTTTAGGCTGATGGGTTGAGAAAAGAACGTCCTCCGGTTCTGGCGGACACGGTATGAGATGCGCCATGCTGACATCGATGGATTCGGTTTCCGCCGGATGCCGCATCGTGCGAATTGCGAGCGTCGCATGCGAAATTGAACCGCCTGGCTCTGGAGAAGTCAACTGGCACAGATCATCTTGGACACATACTACCCCGATAGGGGCGTTTTCGTCAAGTAGGCTTTTGGCTGGGGGAAGGGGATTCTTTTCACGAAATTCCGTCGAGATGGATGACGGCATCCGGGGGCGTCTCCCGAACCCGGGCCGATAGCAGGAAAAAGCCCCGTTTATGCCCCAATCATGCCCCTATTGAAATACGGCCGTTCATGATCACTATTAACAATAGATAAGTAAAAGGCGGTTTTGCCCTTCGCGTCCGCGGGGCATCATCCCTGACGGTCGTGCACCCCTTACAGAGGAGATTTGATATGAGCAAAACAGAATGTTTTTACGACAAGGTCTCCAGCCGGTCGGTGGGGGCGGTGGTCTTCATCTTCAGCCTGCTGCTTGCGATCGTCGGGACGATCGTTCTGCCGGTCTTCGGCTTTTTTTTCGCCCTGCCGCTGATCATCATGGCGGGATTTTTTGTCTTCGCGCCCGACAGCAAGGCATGCCGTCTGCTGTCGGCGAAAAAGGAATAATCCGCCCGCCCGCCGGGACGGGTCATTGCCCGAAGGGCTGATCCCGTCCCGGCGGGGGCCGGCCGGAACGCCTGGCGTTTCTCCGCCCGCGTCCTCTCCCGCTTGGAAAAGTCTTGACACCCCCCTGCACTCTATATACGAAAATCCATTGTTCCATGCGGATGTCTCATGGTATCTTCCGATCCTGTCGGGGATGCTTCGGAACCTTTTACAAGGAGCCACAACAGTGAAGGTCGTCATTATCGGCGGCGGATGGGCGGGATGCGCCGCCGCGCTGGCCGCCGGATCCCAGGGCGCCGGGGCGGTGCTGATCGAGCGCACCGATATGCTTCTGGGCACCGGCCTGGTGGGCGGCATCATGCGCAACAACGGCAGGTTCACGGCGACCGAGGAGATGATCGCCCTGGGCGGAGGGGGCCTTTTTACGGCCATTGACGGGAACCTGCTGCACCGGGAGGTCGAGTTTCCCGGCCATGCCCACGCCTCCCTTTACAATGTGGGCACCATGGAGCCCATTGTGCGCCGCCTGCTCGCGGCCAACGCTATCGATCTCCGGTTCGAGACGCGGATCACCGGCGTCGAGCGGGACGGCGGCCGGATCGTCGCCGTCACCGGGAAAAAAGGGGGCGAGACCGTCCGCATCCCGGGCGACGTATTCGTGGAAACCACGGGAACGGCCGGCCCGCCGGCCAACTGTACCCGATACGGCAACGGCTGCGCCATGTGCGTGCTCCGGTGCCACAGCTTTGGCGGACGGGTGAGCGTGGCGGCAAAGGCCGGGATCCTGGAGATGGACGGCCAAAAGGGCGGCCAGACCGGCGCCATGAGCGGTTCGTGCAAGCTGCACAAGGAATCCCTGGCCCCCGGGCTTCTCCAGAGGCTCAACACCCATGGGGTGGTCGTCGTCCCCCTTCCCCCCGAACTCCGGCTGTCGGGAAAACTGGCGATGAAGGCCTGCCAGCAATACGCCATGGCGGCGTTTGAAGAGAATGTCATCCTGCTCGACACCGGCCACGCCAAGCTCATGAGCCCGTTTTTTCCCCTGGCCGTCCTGCGGGAGATTCCCGGCTTCGAGAACGCCCGGTATGAAGACCCGTATGCGGGCGGCATGGGCAATTCCGTCCGCTACCTGGGCATGTCCCCCCGGGATGACGCCCTCCGGGTGGCGGGCCTGGAGAACCTGTTCTGCGCCGGAGAAAAGGCGGGGTTGCTGGTGGGGCATACCGAAGCGATCTGCACCGGCACCCTGGCCGGATACAACGCGGTGCGGCACGCCCGGGGCGAAACCCCGCTGGTGCTTCCCGAGAGCCTGGCCATCGGATATGCCATCCACGAGGTGCGCGTCCAGATGCGGGAGAAGGGGGAACTTGCCAAAAAATTCACCTTTTCCGGGTCGGTTCTTTTCGAGGAGATGAAGGCGCGGGGGCTTTACGCCACCCGCCCGGACCGGATTGCGGAGCGGGTGGACCGCTCCGGGCTCCTGGGGGTGTTCTCGCCGCGGAAGGGATGAAGCGTAACGCACATATCATACTTGATGCATTCGTAAAAAGTCAATTTTCAGACGGTTTCGCAAAAAGGCCGAGATCAAGGCTTGCGAATCCCGAGGAATGCGACGTACTTGCAGTACGCCGCAGTGATGAGGGATAGGCGTAACGCAGATATCGGCCTTTTTGCGGAACCGTCAAGGATGCAAGAGGAGGAGAAGATGACAGGATTGAAGAGGATTGTATTTCTTTGGATACTCGCCGCGGCTGTCTGCCTTCAGCCGGCGGCGGCCTGCGCCGACGGCATCGTCATCGCCCTGGGCTCCGAACCGACGACCCTGGATCCTCAGCTCCGCGAGGATGGGGGCGAGCGGGCCGTTAACGACAACATCTACGAGACCCTCCTGCAGCGGACGCCCGCCGGGGAGCTCGTGGCGGGGCTGGCAGCGGCGCCGCCCTCCCTGGTCGAACCGTCGATCTGGGAGGTCAAGCTGAGGGCCGGCGTCACCTTCCACAACGGTGAGCCTTTCAACGCCGATACCGTGGTCTACAGCATCCTGCGGACCATCGATCCGAAGTTCAATTCGGAGCAGATGTCCTTTTTCAACACCATCAAGACGGCCGTGAAGGTGGACGATCTCACCGTCCGGATCACAACCGACGGTCCGGACCCGATCCTGCCGTCGCGGCTGTACTGGATGAAGATGGTCCCCGTGGCCCATTCCAGGGACGCCAAATTCGCCGAGGCGCCCGTGGGCACGGGGCCCTACCGGTTTGTCGAATGGCGGCGGGGCCAGCACATCCTTCTGGAGCGCAACGGGGTATACTGGGGCGGCGCGCCCGCCATCGAAAAGGTGACCTACCGGTTCGTCTCCGAGCCTGGAACCCGCCTGGCCGGCCTCTCTGCGGGAGAGTTCGACCTCATCACCAACCTCATGCCCGAATTCACCGCGCAGGTGCCCCAGAAGATCAATATCCTGGGGCTTGAACACCCCATCATCATCCTCAACGCCGACGGCGGCATCACCAAGGACCCCCGGGTGCGCCAGGCCCTCAACTACGCGGTCGACAAACAGGCCCTGGCCGAGGGGCTCTTCGAGGGATTTGCCCAGGTCGCCCAGGGGCAGCTCCTCAGCCCGTCGTTTTTCGGATTCAATACAGATGTGGGGCCCTATCCCTATGATCCGGCCAAGGCCCACGCCCTGCTCAAGGAGGCCGGTGTGGTCGGCGCCGAAGTGGAGCTCATCGGCACGGCGGGGCGCTGGCTCAAGGACCGCGAACTCGTGGAGGCGGTCTCCGCCTACTGGGACGCCGTGGGGCTCACGACCAAGGTCCGCATCTTCGAGTTCAACGAATACCTGAACCGCCTCTTCGACCGCAAGACCCGGGGGGACGGGATCTTCGTCGTGAGCTCCAACGAGCTGCTGGACGCGGACAAGAGCTTTTCCGCCTACTACAAGGCCGGCGGCATCGGCTCGTCCAACACGGATGCCCTACTGGCATCCCTCATCGACCGGGCCCGGACGGAAACCGACGCGGCCAAACGCGCCGGGCTCTATCACCAGGCGGTCAAACGCGCCCATGACCAGGCCTATTTCGTTTGGCTGCTCAACATCGAGGACATCTACGGGCTGAGCACCCGCCTTGCGTGGCCGGGGCGGGTAGACGCCAAGCTCCTGGTCGCCGAGATGAAGCTCAAAAAATAAGGAGCGCGCCTGCATGGGCCGATACATCCTGAAGCGCATCTGGCACGGCGCCGTCGTCATTTTCGGCGTGACGGTGATCGTCTTCGTCGTAACCCGGATGGTGGGGGACCCGGTGAAGGTCATGCTGCCCCTCGAGGCCACCGCCGAGCAGCGGGCGGCATTCGAGCGGCAGCTCGGCCTCGATCGACCCATACCGGTCCAGTTCGCCGATTTCCTGGCAGGCCTGGCCCGCCTCGATTTCGGGGAATCCCTGTGGCAGCACCGCCCGGCCATGGAGATCGTCCTCGAAAAGCTGCCCCTGACCCTTCACCTGGCCTTCCTGGGAATCGGCCTGGCCTGCGTGCTCTCGATCCCCCTGGGGATCATCGCCGCGCTCCGGCCGGGGGGGATATCCGACCGGCTCACGGTTTTTTTCAGCCTCATCGGCCTGTCCATCCCCCAGTTCTGGCTCGGCCTGCTGCTCATCGTCGTCTTCGCCGTCCAGTTGAAGTGGCTGCCCACATCGGGCATCGCCACCCCGGCCCACATGATCATGCCGGCCGTGACCCTGGCCCTGCCGGCCCTGGCAAGGATGGTGATGATCGTGAGGTCTGCCATGATCGACGAACTGAACCGCCAGTACGTCAAGACCGCGACGGCCAAAGGGCTTCCATTCCGCCGCGTTGTCGGGGTCCATGCCCTCCGCAACGCGGGGCTGCCGGTGGTCACCCTCTGCGGGTGGGAGCTGATCCGGGCCGTCGCCGGGTATTCGGTCGTGGTGGAGACCGTTTTCGCCTGGCCGGGGCTCGGTCTGACCGCCATCCAGGCCATTGAGCGGGAGGACCTCATCCTGCTCCAGGCCATCGTCTTCACCGTGGCGGTCACGGTGGTCCTCATCAACATTGCCATGGACGTGGTCTACACGATCATCGATCCCAGACTGAAGCTGGCGTAGGATGGAACAAAACAGCGATCCACGCCCCGTGACGGGCGGCAGGGGAGACGACCGGCGTCGGAAGCTCCGGGCACTGGCCCTCGAACTCTGGCGGGACAAGGCCGGCTTTGCCGGGGTCCTCCTCATCGGCGCCCTGGTACTCATGGCGCTCCTGGCCCCCGCCGTCGCCCCCCGCGACCCCGCGGCCCAGGATCTGAGAAACCGCCTCAAGCCGCCCGCGTGGGCGGAAAAGGGGTCGTCGTCCCATCTCCTGGGCACCGACCACCTGGGCCGCGATGTCCTGTCCCGGGTGATCTGGGGCTCCCGGGTCTCCCTCCTGGTGGGCGTCATGGTGGTATTGACGGCCGGGAGCTTCGGGGTGGTCATGGGCCTTCTCGCCGGGTATTTCGGCGGACGGACCGACAGCTTCATCATGCGGTGGATCGATACCCAGGTGGCCTTTCCCGGGCTCCTCCTGGCCCTGATCATCCTGGCGGTGATCGGCCCGAGCATGACCACGGTCATCGTGGTTCTGGCCCTGAACGGCTGGATGGTTTTCGGCCGCATGACCCGCAGCAGCGTGCTATCGGTCCGGAGGACCCCCTACGTGGAGGCGGCCGAGATCCTGGGCTGCAGCGCGGCACGGGTGATCTTCCGGCACATCCTCCCCAACCTTACCTCGCCCCTCATCACCCTGGCCATCCTGGAATTCGCCCGCATCGTCCTGGCCGAGGCGGCGCTTTCCTTCCTGGGCCTGGGGATCCAGCCGCCGGCAACCTCATGGGGGCTGGACGTCGCCGCAGGCAAGGACTACATCTTCCGGGCCTGGTGGCTCGTCACCATGCCGGGGATCGCCATCTCCGTTACGGTGCTCGCCGTCAACCTGGTGGCGAGCTGGATGCGCCTGATTTCAGATCCCCAGGAGCGCGAGAAGCAGTTCGCCCGGAAGGAGGCCGTCCGGAAGCGGCGCGAGCGGAAGCGCCTGGAGCGGGCCGGCGCGGGCCGGACGGAGGTTTCCCCATGACCGGCGGACCGCAGATGCCTCTGCTGGAGATCGAGGGGCTCAAGGTCCGCTTCACCACCCGCAGCGGCGTCGTTCGGGCGGTCCGGGGGGTCAGCCTCCATGTGGCGCCGGGCGAGACCCTGGGGCTGGTGGGGGAATCGGGCTCCGGGAAGAGCGTCACCGTTCAGGCGGCCATGGGGCTCGTCCAGACCCCCGGCGAGATCGTGGCGGGCGACGTCCGCTGGAAGGGGCGCTCCTTTTTCGGGCGGGGCGGGGCGGCCTATCTGAGGCAGGTGAGGGGAAAAGAGATCTCCATGATCTTCCAGGACCCCATGACCTCCCTGAACCCGGTCTTCACCGTGGGCGCCCAGATCTGCGAGGTGCTGCGGCACCACCTGGGGATGAGCGGCGCCCGGGCGAAGGCACGGGCCGTCGAGCTGCTCTCCCTCGTGAACATCAGCGCCCCGGAGAAGCGGCTGAAGCAGTATCCCGACGAATTCTCGGGCGGCATGCGCCAGCGGGTCATGATCGCCATGGCCATGGCCTGCGAGCCGGAGCTTCTCATCGCAGACGAGCCGACCACCGCCCTGGACGTCACCATCCAGGCCCAGATCCTCGAACTCATGGCCGACCTCCAGTCTCGGCTCAACCTGTCGGTGATCCTGATCTCCCACGACCTGGGGGTTGTCGCCCAGCTCTGCAACCGGGTGGCGGTGATGTATGCCGGGGAGATCGTCGAGGTCGGCCCGGTCGACGCCATCTTCCACCATCCCGTCCATCCCTACACCCGGGGGCTCCTGAGGGCGACGCCCAGCCTGGAGGACTACACCGAGCGGATGATCACCATCGAGGGGGTGCCCCCCGACCTGATCTCGCCGCCGGAGGGGTGCGCCTTTTTCCCGAGGTGCGCCCGGGCCGGGGAATGCTGCGTGAACCGGCCCCGGATCCGGCCCCACGGCGACGGTCACCACGCGGCCTGCTGGTGCACCTCCGGGGAGCCGTCGGAATCGGGAGAATCAGGGGCGCCGGATCGAGCGGAGGGCGGACATGAATAGTGCCGAGACGGTTTTCCTGGCGGAGGAAAACGCGAGACCGGCCGCGGCACCCGACCCCCTGGTCCGCGTCGAGGGGCTCACCGTCAGGTTCGACGGCGGCCGCGGCGGGTTCTGGGGCCGGAGCCGGCGGGTGGTGCATGCCGTCAACCAGGTCTCCTTCGAGATCTATCCTGGCGAGACCCTGGGGCTGGTGGGCGAGTCGGGTTCGGGCAAAAGTACCACGGGAAGGGCCGTCCTGCGGCGGGTCCCCCTGGCGGCCGGCAGGATTTTTTTCCGGGGGCGGGAGATTACCCACGCCCGGAAACAGGACCTCCGGCCCATGCGCCGCCACATGCAGTTGGTCTTCCAGGACCCCTACGCCAGCCTCAACCCCCGGATGCGCATCGCCGACATCATCGCCGAGCCCCTGATCGTCCACCGCATCTGCGCCGGCGCCGCCGATGCGGCGGACCGTGTCGCCCTGCTGCTCGAACTCGTCGGATT
>NZ_JBGSQX010000011.1:0-6311 GCF_041737845.1 Desulfococcus sp. | reverse complement strand
GCCATGTTGGGGCGCACGGCCATGTAGGGGCGCACGGCCATGTAGGGGCGCACGGCCATGTAGGGGCGCACGGCCTTGTAGGGGCGCACGGCCATGTAGGGGCGAACGGCCGTGCGCCCCTACGACACGAATAATTTATCCGTTTCCCATCGGGCTGGATTGTTGCGGATGTATTCCCGGATTCGATTCAATTCGCATTCATTGCGGACGATATGTTCCCAATAATTGCGTTGCCATAATTTTGCGCCGGGTGTTTTCCGCAATTCATTGACCCTTATGGTCACGGCGGATTTGAACCCGGCCACCAACGATCCCAACGATTTCGGTGGCCGACGCAACATACGTTCGGCTGCGTCCGGTGGCGGTAGGGGCGCACGGATATGTCGTAGGGGCGCACGGCCGTGCGCCCCTACGGGATCACCCGCAATCACGACAATCCCGTGGAAATGATTGGGCATCACCACCCATTCGTCCAATTCGATTTCATGGCGGATTGTGGCGGTTTTCATCCATTCGTCGGCAACGATTTTCCCTGCGTCCTTCAACCGCATTTCGCCGTCAACGATATGCCCGAACAAACATTCCCTGTTCTGCGTGCAGGTGGTGACAAAATACGCCCCTGCCTGCGAATAATCATATCCCTGCAATCGGATGGAACGGCGGTTTCGTTGGGACATATGGCCGTGCGCCCATACGTTGGCCGAATCGTATTTCATTCGCGCTCGGCTCCTTCCATGATATTTTCCGTAACACAGACCCGGCCGGGGAGGAGGTCGCCCTGGAGGCCGGATTTGACCGACGCATCCGACATCACCGTGGCCGCCTACCAGAACTTTTTTTACCGGATCGAGCGGTTTCAGGCCGACAATGTGACCAAATTCGACATCAGCGCGCCCGACAAGCCCATCTGGCAGTTTTCGACCAATGACCCGGGCGACACCGGTAGCAGCAATCCCTACGACCTGCTTTTTGTCAGCGCTGAAAAAGCCTATCTCCTCCGATACGGCGCCACCCGGGCCTGGATCGTCAATCCGTCGGCAACCGATGCGTCCGGGTTTAAAGTATGGAGGCGGGCACTTACGCCGACACCCGGGGGAGGCTCTGGGTCTGCAACCAGACGGACGCAGAGGTGGTGATCCTCAATACCACGGATGACACCATCGACGAGAACGTCTGCACCAACCTGAACCCCACCCGGGTCGTCTTCACCACCGAATGCGAGCCGGATCCTGAATCGGAAACCGGTGACGACGGCGGTGGGTGGATCCCGCTGCTGCTGGCCGGGATCGGAGCCATATGCCTCGGGCGTTCTGCCTGTCAATGATGTATCCACATACCCACGATACCCGGCGCCGCCGTCCGTGAGTGTATGCGCGCACCAGGTGTTCCGATTCCCGTAAGGCTCGGAGGGCAAGGGATGGCCCTGACGGCGCCTGGTGCGCGCTACACGAACACTCATTTCCCCGGTGACGGATCCCCGGGGAGGAAATCTGCGCCGTCGGTCCTTTGGCCGAGGCGGTTCAAAGCGCTCGCCCCCAGACGCCCGGGGACCGTCGTCACCCTCGGGAAATCGCCCAGGGGGCTTTTTTCCGTGAGCAGCACACAGCCGTAGGCCGCCTCCAGGACGGGAAAGGTGAGGACCTCGTTGGGGGTGCCCAGGCTCAGGATCTCCCCGTCCTGAATCAGGAGCAGCCGGTCGCCGTACATGGCCGCCAGATTCAGATCGTGGGAGACCATGATGATGGTGATCCCTTTTTCCTGCTTGAGGTGCTCCAGCAGGTCCATCACCTGGATCTGGTGGGCCAGGTCGAGAAAGGCGGTGGGTTCGTCCAGCAGAAGGATTTCCGGCTCCTGGCAGAGGGCCTTGGCAATGAAGACCCGCTGGAGCTCGCCCCCGCTCAGGCAGTTCAGACGGCGGTCGGCCAGGTGGAGGATGTCGGTGACCGCCATGACCTGCAGGGCGACGGCCGTGTCCGCCCGGGTTTCAAATCCAAGGATCCCCTGGTGGGGCGCGCGCCCCATGAGGACCACCTCCCGGACCGAGAAGGGGAAGTCCACGGGGAGCTGCTGAGGAACGAAGGCGATGTGCCGCGCCAGGGCTTTTCGGGAAAATTCCGCAGCGGGCCGTCCCAGCACCTTCAGGCTGCCCGTTGCCCCCAGGATGCCCGCCAGGGTCTTCATCAGGGTCGTCTTGCCCGAACCGTTGGGGCCGATCAGGATGAAAAACTCCCCCCGGTCCACAGCAAAGGAAAGGTCTTTAAGGATCGGCGCATCCCGGTATCCATAGCACAGATGCCGGGTTTCAACGGCGGGACTTTTGTTTTTGAGGATCCTGTCTTCGGGGCTCATATCCTGGACCGCCTCAGCAGGTAGATAAAGAGCGGGGCGCCGATCATGGCCGTGATCACCCCCGTGGGCATCTCCCCCTGGGCCGGAAGCACCCTGGCGAGGATATCGCACAGGATCATGTAGGCCCCGCCCCCCAGGATGCAGGCGGGCACGAGGACGCGGTGATCCGGCCCCAGCACCAGCCGCAGCAGGTGGGGCATGACCAGCCCCACAAAGCCCAGGAGGCCGCAGTAGGAGACCGTGGCGCTCACCATGAGCGAGGTGCAGATGAGGAGAATCAGGGAGGCCGATCCGGTGTTGACCCCCAGGGTTTGGGCCGCCTCCTTCCCCATCAGCAGCAGGTTCATGACATTGGAGAACCGGAAGATCACGACAAAGCAGGGCAGGACGATGAGCGACAAAAGTCCGGCCTGGGCCAGGTCCGGCAGGGAGAGGTCGCCCATGAGCCAGAAGAGGATGTTGTGGATCCGGGAGTCCTGGGAAAGGGAGATGAGAAAGGTGATGACCGACGAGCAGAAGGCGTTGATCATGACGCCCGAGAGGAGCAGTGCGTCGTTCTTGAGCCGAAGCCCGCCCGCCCCCATGAACACGACCAGCGCCAGCACCGCCATGCTCCCGGAAAAGGCCATGAGGCAGACGCCGGGAAATCGCGAAAAGCCCAAAAGAATCCCGATGATGGCCCCTACGGCCGAACCGCCGGAGATCCCCAGGATGTAGGGCTCGGCCAGGGGGTTCCGGAGAAGTGCCTGGAACACCAGACCGCCCAGGGAGAGGGTCGATCCCACCAGGGCGCCCAGAATCACCCGGGGCAGCCGGATGCGCCAGATGATGCTGGCGAGCATGTCATTGTCCCCGCCTGTCCCCAGAAGTGCCTGAAGGGCGTCCGCCATCGACAGCCGGCTCGACCCCACGGAAATCCCGAGAAGCCCGAATGCCGCAAGCACCAGAAGCAGCGGCGCTGACACCCATAGGATCCTCCGAATCACCGCAGGTGCCGCCATGTCAATATTTACCCGCCAGATCGGGATGGATGATGTCGAACAATTGCGCAAGGCCGTCTGCCATCCGGGGGCCGGGGCGGTCCAGGACATCCGAGTCCAGAATATGAACCCGGCGGTTCCGGACGGCCGGCAGTTCCCGCCATCCCATCCATTCCTCTTTTACCTTCTGGAAGAGTTCCCCCCGTGCCATGGAGGTGATGATCAGGATCTCCGGCGCCAATGCCAGAACCTGTTCGCGGCTGAACCGGGGGTAGGGCGTGTCGCCCGCGGCAAGGTTACGTCCGCCCGCAGATTCGATCAATTCATGGAGAAAGGTCGGGGTGCCCACGGAGACAATCGGACTGACCCCGATCTGGAAAAAAACGCCGGGACGCTCTTTTGCACCCGACGCAAGCTGACGGATGCGCGACACCCGGCCCTTCATGTCTGCGACCATCGACGATGCCGCCTCGGCCGCATTCAGAAGATCACCGATGCTCAGAATGGCCGCCATCACCGTATCGAGGCTCCTGGGGTCCACTGCATACACGGGGATATTCAACATTTCCAAGCGGCTGACCACATCCACGGGGTTGCCGTCCTTGACGGCGATGCAGAGATCCGGCCCCAGGGCCGTGATTTTCTCGAGATCCAGCCGGATGTAGGACCCGACCTTGGGGAGCCGGTCCGCCTCCGGCGGATAATCGCTGAACTGGGTCGCCCCCACCAGGCGGCTTTCCTGTTTCAGGGCGAAGACAATTTCGGTGACGCTGGGGGCCAGAGCCACGACGCGCCGAGGGTTCGCCGGGACCCGGACCGAGCGTCCGGCCTGATCCCTGACGATCCGGGTCTCCGCAGCGAATAGAGACACCGACGGCGCTATCCCCATGAGCAGAAGGGACATTACCAGAGAGTATCGCAGAATTCTGGGGTTCATGTTCGACAGGTTGAGGCAAAGAGGGTTGGGTTAGGTCACTGAAACAGGGTTCCGCCTGAATACGACCCTTTCTGTGTAGTGGCTTTTCCCGGCCGGGTCAAGCCCCAAAGCGCAATGGATTTATGGATGTTCCAAACCCGGATCCGGAATATGCTCGGCAATCACCCTGCCGGTGACCGATCCGTCGCAGCCGGGCAGGGTGTCGATCTCCCTGCGAAGCGCAGCGGCAACGGCCCTCAGGCCCAGGGCCGCGTCCGCCACGTTGCAGGCAATGCGAGATACTCCTTTTAGTTGGAACTCCCATCGCCTGGTGGCTGGCACGCACCAGGAGTCGATGGCAAGGACCGGCAGGGGCCGTGGTGGCGCGCCACTGGTCCTTCCACCATCTGTACTCGGTTTCTGTGGAGGCGCTTGAGCACGGCCAGGCCCATCACCTTTCCGGGATCATGCCGGTCTTTTCCGTTGTGATTTGACGATATGGTGTTATTTTATCATCATTCAATCAAATCAACCCACAATACCCCAAAGGAGGTCGCCATGCTTTGCAGTCTGTCCAATCTGGATCAACAGAAGGTGATGGCCGTCCAGTCTCTCGAAAAGGAGACGGGGACGACGATTCTGGCCTTTTCCTGCAAGGACCTGAAACCGAAGATGCTGACCGCCGAGCAGCTGGCCAAAATCCAGAAGCTCGAAAAGGAACTCTCCCTCTCCCTCGTGGCCGTCGATGCCTGATCCATAGACGGTTAACCCCGATCTCAGTTCATGCCCCTTTCGCTGGAAGGGGCATCTTTTTTGGCCGCCTGAAGCACCTCGATACATTTTGCGGCATCCCGGGCCGTTGCGCTTTCCGGGGAGGCGTTGCACAAAGTTCTTGCGAAACAGGCCTCCGCATCCGTGAGCCGCTTCAACTTCAAGGCGGCCATACCCTCTTTGAGGCTCATCCTGCCGTCGCCGTCATCGAGGGCGGCGCCCTTCCGGTATGCGGCGATGCTTGCCTGAAGGTCTCCCAGGTGGAAGCAGATGTCCCCCACGCGCGCCCAGCGCTTCGCCGTAGGAGCCTTGGCAGCGGCCAGACGGGCGCTTTCCAGGGCCTGCTCCAGGTTCCGGGCCGCCAGCCAGGTGTCGGCCAAACGGTCCAGGTCCCCGGGAACCGGATCATCCCCAAAAGCCTTCCGGTAAGCCTGTACCGCCTGGATCGGCACCCCCGCCAGGCGGTACAGGTCTCCCAGATTCCGCCACCCTCTGCGGTCCGGAGGCGACAGACGATACGCCACGGAAAGGGCCGCGGCCGCCCCGGCGTAGTTGCCACCCGCGGAACGGACCGCCCCGATGTTCTCCCAGGCCTCCGCCCTGCAGGGCAGGATCGCTGCAGCGGACGTGAAACAGGCTTCCGCTTGTGCCGGCTGCTTCAAACGAAAATGGGCCGTGCCCATCAGAAAGGAGAGGTGGTAATGCCGTATCCGGGGGTGGGCGGCGGCATAGGCCGACAGGAGTTCCAGGGCCGCCCGATTCCGGCCCCCGGCCAGGGATTTCCGGGCCTTTTCCAGAACGCCGTAAAGCTCCCGGTCAACGGCCGGCGGGTCGGGGCACGCCGGCCTTGAGCCGGCCCACAGGGGCCCGGCCATGCAAAGCACCAAAATCAGGCTCAGCCGAAACCTTTTCATCGCGTCCTCCATCGGGGTCAATCGAGTTTGAACTGTATGGTGGTTTCCACCCAGACATCCACGGGCCGCCCCGATTTGATCCCCGCCCGGAACCGCCACCGGGGAACGGCCTCCCGGACGGCGGCATCGAAAACATCCTTCGGAGAAGATGACAGAATGGTCAGATCATGCACCCGGCCGTTCCGGTCCACGAGGAATCGAATCTTGACCCACCCTTCGATATTTCGGCGCCGGGCCCGGTAGGGGTAGGCGGGCCGGGGCTGTCCCACAACAGAGGGAACCGTATCGACCTGGTCCATGGCATACCCCCTTCCGCCGCCTGTTTCCACCGGGGCGGCCGCAGGGGGCGCAGTCGGCCATCGCGGCGGGCAACTGTGTGGT
>NZ_JBGSQX010000043.1:0-11444 GCF_041737845.1 Desulfococcus sp. | reverse complement strand
GAGGGAAGGATATCAGCAACTAGTTGAAATGTCTAGATTTTTTTATTTACAATGATATCAATATATTAAAGCCATCATAGGCTTGTTTTCGTTACGAAATAAATTAATCAGTAATTGCACCTTTGGGGTGCGGAATGTACGTTGAAATGCAAGGGGCAGGTCGGGCACGCATCCACCAGGGGCTGTCACGGCGGCGCAGGCGCAGGGATACCGGGAGGATGCCATGAAAACCGGCTGCTGTTGCGGAAAATGGGGAGGGATGGAACGCTCTTTCCAGGGAGCGCCCGATGAAGGAGGCCGCTTCAGACCCGTGAATAGCTGATGCTGTCCTTTTCAAATTCTTCAATCACTTCACGGCTCAGGGAGGGGCTCATTTTCGACATCATTTGGATGAATGTCTCCGTGGTTACCCGGTAGTCCTTTTTTTCGGCAAGTTCCTGCTCGAATGCGAAATACGCAACCTGATCAACGAGATACTGGATGTCGGCGGGGGTAAGCCCGGAGGTCATCCCGATGAGTTGATCCAGATCGATTTTCCCGGTATTGAGCCGGGTAAGATAATGCTGAAGGATCGTTGTCCTGCCCGCCCTGTCCAGTCCACCCACCGGAATAACGCAGTCAAACCTTCCCGGCCGGAGGATGGCGGTATCCAACTGTCGAATGTAATTCGTGGCGCACACCAGCAGCAGCTTGTTTTGTTGACTCTTGAGGAGCGGAATCTGTTTTAAAAACTCGTTGGTGATGGACTTGTCAATCCTGTCCGCCCGGTCACGGCTGCCCGCGATCTCTTCGAACTCGTCTATAAAGAGAACCACTTCATCAAGGTTTGCCGCCAATTGCATCACTTCACGCAGATTTGCCCCCCGACTTTTTCCACGCCGTCCACCATCAGCATGCTCGGCATGATCTCAATGTACCACCAGGACAGGACGCCTGCGATGGCCTTTACAAAGTGCGTTTTTCCCGTGCCGGGAGGTCCGAAGAAGATGATCGCCTTGGGGCGGACAACCCCATGCTTTTTTGCCAGGCCCTCCTCCGTCAGGGGAAGAATGATTCTGCGCTGGACCAGTTGCTTGGGCGGCTGAGAATCGGAGATGGTATCCCACATTTCCCTGCCGATGGTCTGGGCCCCCATCTCCTTCAGGATATCCTTGTGCTTATACGTCCTGTACTCATCCGGGGCTTGCGCCATGTTTTCCAAAAAAATTCAATGCAGGCCGTCCGCAGCCCTACATCCCGACCGACTTTTTCCGAGAGAAGCCACTTGTGGTTGATGATTTTAGACCACAGGTCGGCGGCAACAGCCGGTTCGAGTTCCGCCCCGCTCATTTCGAAGATTCTCGCCGCACACGCTTCCGGCGTCAGGATTTCCGGTGTCTTGTTGTCCATACGCTATTTGCTCCCATTTGAATGAAACCTTCCGGTTTTCGAATCTCGAGTGACGCATGCGCCCTCGCTCACGACGCCGTGAGGAGATCCGCCGGTAAACACCTATTGGATTTTCTTGAAATCGATATACCCCTTCTCCACATCCGTGTGGATGAGCTGCACCCTGATCCGGTTGCCCACATCGACGCCTTCAGCCCCATGGAGCAATCGACCTTCAACGGGTGGATGGAAGATGCGCACCCATGTCCCCTTGTCGGCAGCTCCCGTGCACATCGCGTCAAACTGATCTCCGATTCTCGAAGAAAGCAGCATGGCGGCAGCCGATTTGGCGACGAGCCGCTCCACCTTGTTGGCATCATTTTCCTTCTCCGTGCAGTGTCGGGCCAGTTCCACCAGTTCGTCCCGGCTGTAGGGATCGGGCGACCCGGCGAGGGCTGCCTTCAGGATGCGCTGGGTAGTCAGATCCGGAAACCGCCGGTTGGGGGCCGTTGAGTGCGTGTAATCCTTGACGGCAAGGCCGAAGTGGCCGGGCGCCGTCTCTTCCGGGAATTCGACGACATATTCACCCGGGCCGAGCAGTTTGATGACGGACAGGGACAGCTCCGGAAAACGGAGCGGGTCGGCTGTTTTCTGCGCAGCCAGGAAACTCGCAAGCGCCCTCGAATCCGGCTCCGGCGGAAGCTGCGAATTGTGCTGGGCCGCGATTTCAACGATCCTGCCCCACCGCTTGGGTGAACGGACCATGCGTCTCAGGGAGGGGACTTTTTTCTCGTGCAGGAAACGCGCGGTCGCGACGTTGGCCGCGATCATAAAGTCCTCGATCATCTCTTTGGCCCGGTTCTTCGTATCTGCCCGCAAATCCTGGATCTCGTCTCCGGCAAAAACCGGGCGGGATTCCAGCGTCTGTAGATCCAGGGCGCCATGCTCCTGCCGCAGGCCTTTCAATTGCTGCGTCACCCGGTCCTGGATACGGAGATTCTCCGCAAGCCCGGGGACAACCGCAACGGCTTCCGGCATGGGCCCTTTGTCTTCCAGCCAGGCCGCCACGCTGTTGTAGGCCAGTTTGGCGTGGTTCCGGACCCGGGCATGATAGATGTCCGAGCTTTTCATCTCCCCCCCATCGCGGATCACCGTCTCGATGACAATGACCGGCCGGTCTTCCTGATAATTCAGCGAGGTGAGATCCGTGGAGAGTTTCTCCGGGAGCATGGGAAAGATCTTGCCGGCCGTGTAGACCGAAGTCGTGTTCTGCCGGGCGTGTGCATCCAGAGCAGAGTTCTTCTTTACGAGGGAATCCACGTCGGCGACAGCCACAAGAATCTTTACCGTCTGATCCGGCAGTTTCTCTGCCACGGTCAGCTGGTCCAGGTCCAGGGAATCATCGTTGTCAACCGATGCCCAGAGCAGGTGGCGCAGGTCTTTCAAGGGAGATTTCTCCCCCCGATCGACCTGCGAAATATTTTCCACCTCGTTCAGGGCAACCTCTGAAAAATCGACCAGAAACCCGCGTTCAGTCATCGCCCGGCGTGCGATGCGCTCCAGGAAACCTTTTCCTTTATCATTTTGTTTCGTTGACATAGGCTATTGGAAATCCTCCCTTTCTGCTGTTTGACGCTGTTGGAACAGATTTGCTTGTTCACTTATAGAGATGGTTTCCCTGCCGCCTCATAAGGGACAAAGCGGCGCCTATTTTTTGCCTGCATTGCTTCCCATACCGGGTTTCATATGTTCCATCATGTATCCCTTCCTCATGTCATGCATTTTCATCATGTGCTCTTGCATCTCCTTTCTCTGGGAGACCATTTCCTTGATGACGGCTGCCATGGCTTCCACTTTTTGATCCCCTTTTGCTGCATCCATGTCTGCTACTTTTGCATCAAGCCGGGCATCCATTTCCTTCATCCTTGCCATCATCTCGTCGCATTCTTTCATCTGCGCCTCTGACATCATCGGCATCTTCGGCATCCCCTGTTTATGTTCGAGAGGAGCCCGAATCTGCGCCGGGGCGGCAGGAGGTTGCGCTGTTTCCTGCTGAGCAGATACACCACGCGGCATCATCAAAACAGCCAGCACGAGCAGGATCGACATAAGTGTTTTCATGACCATCTCCTTCTTTGCTATAAAGTTAGTTGTAGTATATTTTCCCTTTTGCAAGGGCAGCGGGTAGTTGGGTGTTTTCATTTTCTCATCTCCTTTTTGGGTTGTATATTGTTGTGCGCCCGGCACGCTCGTGAGGATAACGTTGAAGGGCGTATCATCGCCCAAATGAATATAGGATTGCGTCGATCTGATTTTCAATTTCGCGGCGCTTTTCGAAAGGCAGTGAAAGGAAATTATCGGGCTTATCGACAAACTCCGTCACGAACTCGGCAAGCTCCGGGGTGATACCGGCCATTCGAATAAAATCAGCTTTGGACCCGGCGTTTTTTCTCTCTTCATTCATGTTTTCACCTTGTTTAGCCTTAAAGTTCAAGTTGTTAGATCAGCGGCAAGATGTAGAATAATTTCTTGCCGTCGACTTAAAAACACAGACAGCTTACGAAGATTGGAAACTAAGGGGCCGCCCAACGCATGATCGGCACCGTGCTGATGCTGTTTTTCGGGCTGCCCTCGATGACCCGATCGCTGTAAGCCACGTAGATCAGCACATTACGCTCGCGGTCGAAGAAGCGCACGACCTGAAGTGACTTGAACACAAGGCTGCGGTGTTCGTCGAAGACCTTCTCGCCGTCTTTTAAATCGCCAACGAACTGAATCGGTCCGACCTGGCGGCAGGCGATGCTGGCGTCACTGGTATCCTCCGCCACGTTCATGGCGCCTTTTACGCCCCCGGTCTGGGCCCGCGAGATATGGCAGGCGACCCCCGGGACCTTGGGATCATCGAAGCCGTCGACCACGATCTTATCATTGGGGCCTACCCACCGAAAATTCGTGCTGATCGAGCCGCTCGTTCCACGTTCTGAGCGGCTGAAGACCCACCATACGAAGCCCACGATGACCACAAGGATTGTCGCGCCGACAATCATTCCCACCCTTTTTATGCTTCCGACTCTTTCCATGGTGACTCCCCTTCCCGGGGTGAATTCGCGCCCGACCGCACGGGATGCGACCACACAGAAATTGACGCGAGGGTACCCCGCATGTTTTTCATGTATCAACTTAAAAAATGAGACTTTTCCAGGCGCGCGATCGAAAATGAGGTCTTCTGCCCCCGGCAGGCGGGCGATGCCTGGTTTGCAGCCCTGTTCCGACCATGCCTCATTCTCGTCCGGCTCGCGGCTTAGGAAGGGTCGAACTCCCGACTATTTTTAACGGATTCCCGCGTGAGATTAAAATGCACACTGGAATCGGCCCATTCCACACGTTTGATCCATTGGGGCGACAAAAGAACTTTCTTCCCCGGCAGCCAGTTGGCGGTATCCACAACCAGAAAACGAATCGTCCAATTTTCGTCGTCGACCATAAAATCTTCCACATGACCGATTTCGCCGTCAGCGGCATGAATATGGTATCCGGTGACCTGCCGTGAGCTGCGCAAATGCGTGTCATCGCGACTCTCCGGCGCAGAAGCTTCCTGCTCCGCAAGCGCTTCGTCATCCGAAAGAGGCAGCGGGGTTGTTCCGAAAGTACCTCCGTAACCGCCTCGCCAGGGCCACTGATAGTATTCATGCAACTGAGCTTCATGCTGACGATAAACGGGCTTTTCTGTATCGATATCGGGACTGTCTCTCACCTGAGAACGGGTAAGGTTCACTGGAATCGTTCGTGACTCCAGCTCCGGTTTGCCGAAGGCAACAGGAGAAATGAGCACCTTGCGTCCGACGAACCAGCTGCCTGTTTCTGCGACAATATACCGGATGGTCCATGTTTCGTCATCGAAGTAGAACTCATCCACCTTTCCCAGATCGCCATCGCTGGCCCTGATGGTGCAGCCAACCAACCTGCTGATAACATATTGCATGGCATCTCCTGTTCGTTAAAGGTTATTTCCAAAATTTGGTGTGGCACCGCTTTCTCCATGGACTCCGTATGTCCTCGAGCAGCGTGCCTCGCCCCCTTTTCGCCGTGCAGACGCAATCCGCCGGGCGGCGCCGGTAAGGAGACTCAGGTTTTCCGGTAAGGAGACTCAGGTTTTAAGAAGCATGCCGGCAGGTCGGCGTCAAGCTGGTCTTTGTGCGTGTATGCCTGCGGAGGCTGTCGAATTCGCGTGTTAAATGCTCGACAGCCTTCTCCGTATTCCGTTTCCGGGACGAGCGAAAAAACTTCCCGGTAACCCTCTTACAGATACACATCATTGGAACCGTTGAGCCGGAAAACACTGCACCTGGTATCAAAACCATGGGTAACTTCTTTTGTATATTAGATTCCAACTCAATTTTTGTGCCGGGCTTCCAACACTCCGCGTCATGTCATCCATCATTATGATTTTTCAGAATAATCAGGTAAAAAAGCAGGTTCAGGAGTATCATTGGCAGCCTTCTATAAAGGATCATATTTAACCTGTGGGTATATATGACCCTTTTTTCGGTTTCTTGGGTGTTTGGATGGCCAGGATTGACCGACCATTAAGCGCAGTCCTGGTTGAAGTCGACTCCTGCGCCGATGGCAGTCCGATTGTGGAATGCCGACAAAAAATACGCGAGCGCTGTCAATTTGTAATAAAGGCGGCCTTTTTAGCCGCTTTTCAGTATTTCACGTCCCAACCCGGGGAGGGTGGGAATCGTCTTCAGGCATCAGGCATATAGCCTTTTCTCAAACCGGACAGAAAGCCCGCTATTTTTTCCGGAGAAACCGGGTTTAACTCCGCAAAGGGCCGATCCGTGATCTCTTTCCGGAAGCGGTCGGCGAAGGGTTTGCGCGGCGCGGCGCGGAACAGGATGCCGGTAGGGATCCTTTCGCCCGTTTCCATGGTTTTTTCCAAGGCCGCCATTCGGTCGGTCGGGTCATAATCGTCACCCAGTGTGTATACCCTTTCCCGATACCAGCTCAACGGATGAGTCCCCCAGGTGATGCACGGCTGGATGACTTCCACAATGGATAAGCCGGGATGGCCGACGGCTTCCATCAAAAGCGATTTCAAATGATCGCCGTCCCCTGCAAAGCCCCGGGCCACAAGCGTGCAGTCATGGACGATGGCGATGGCCGGCATGTTCAGGGGCGCGATTTCCACACCGTTAATCTGAAGGCTTCGTTTCTCTCCGACCTTCGTGGTCGGGGAAGCCTGGCCTTTGGTGAGGGCATAAAACCCGTTGTTATGGACCACTACCGTGATATCGGGATTGCGACGCAGCGCATGAAGGAAATGGTTGCCTCCTTCTCCGTAGCAGTCTCCTTCCCCGGTGACGACGATGGTTGTCAGGCGCGGATTGGCCACATGGATGCCCAGGGCGGCCGGAAGGGCTCTTCCGTGCAATCCATTAAAAAAATTACAGTTGAGATAGTGAGGCAATTTGGCGGCCTGCCCGATGCCCGAGACGAGGCAACACTCGTGGGGCTTTTTTTCCAATGCTGCCAAAGCCGCTTTGAGGGCGTTCAGGATTCCGAAATTCGGGCAGCCGGGGCACCACTGGGAAGAAACGTCGTTCTTGTAATCGTCGATTTTCACCATTGCAGCACCTCCTGAATGTAGGGCCCGGTCAACGGCAGGCCGTCATAGCGATGGACCTGGCCTGCGAACGCAATTCCGTATTCGGAGCGCAGCAACCTCGCCAGTTGACCGGTGGCGTTGTTTTCAACGTTCCAGTACGCCTTGCCTTCGGGAAACCGGTATGCCGGCAGGGGCCATATTTCCGTGAAATGGATCAAGCCCGTTCGGATTCCTTTTCTATTAAGCCGTTCAAGGACTTCCAACAGGGCCGGGCGCGAGGATCCCCAGCCCACCAGAATTCGCTCTGCGCCCTCGACATCGACCTCCTCGGGCGGGTGGATGGCGGCTTTCAATGCCCGATGCTTCGCGAGGCGTTTTTCCACCATCTCCGGCACGGTTCCGACAAGGTCTTCGGTGATGTGGCCCCGGGAATCGTGTTCATCGCTGTCCGCCGTCACCAGATGCAGGCTCTGGCCGGGGTACAGGCGCGGAGATATGCCGGTTTCCGTCACCCGATAGCGATGGTAATCGTCGATGACGGACGGGTCGGCCAGATGGAATTCGGGAGCATATTGCTCCAGGCGGATGTCTTCCACGGAAAAGAGAGAATCCAGCAGGAACTGATCGGTAAGAACGATGACCGGTATCTGATAGCGGTCGGCCAGATTGAAGGCGCGTACGGTTTGCCTGAAGATGTCTTTTGCATCGGCAGGCGCCAGCACCGCTTTGGAAAATTCGCCATGTCCGGCGTGGACCGCGAACAGGAGATCGCCCTGAGCGGTGCGGGTCGGCAGCCCGGTGGCAGGCCCTGGCCGCTGCCCCAGGACAATGACCAGGGGTGTTTCGATCATTCCGGCCAGACTGACGGCTTCCACCATCAGGGCGAACCCGCCGCCGGAGGTGGCCGTCATGGCCCGGGCTCCGGCGAAACTGGCGCCGATGGCCATGTTGACGGCCGATATCTCGTCTTCCGCCTGCTCGGTGAACACTTCGAATTCCTTCTCGTTTTCGGCCAGGAAGGTGATGGTATCGGTCGCAGGCGACATGGGATACGCCGCCATGAACCGGCACCCGGCCAGAGCGGCCGCCATGGCGAGGGCTTCTGTTCCCGAGACGAGCTGATACCGGGTGTCCCGTTCCGGAAGCTGCCAGGGACAGATGCCCTGGCAGCCTTCACGGGCGAGGAGATAGCCTTTCTCGGCCGCAACACGATTGGCCGCCACGACGGGATCCCCTTTTTTAGCGAATTTCCGGGCAAGAACCTGGTGGAGAATACCAGAATTCATGCCGATCGCTGCCGCCAGTGCGCCGATGGCCAGGGTGTTGGCGTATATCTTGTTGCCCAGTTCCTTCCGGGCGATATCCGAAAATGCAATGGGAATCATCCGGTCCCGAATCTTTTTCTCCGCGATGAGAATGCCGTCCGGTTGAATCAGGGGTTCGTATTTCATGGCCGCGCCGTCATTCAACGCCAGAAGAATATCCGCTCTCATGGCCGGTGCGTTGGCCGGTTTTTCGCTGATCCGGATGCAATAACTGTTCTGGCCTCCCCGGATTCTGGACTCGAATTCCTGCCAGGCGAACACGGCATAGCCGTGCCCCGCAATGGTTTCCGCAAGCACTTCCCCGACGGTCTGCACGCCTTCACCGGCCGCGCCGGCGATGACCACATTCAGATCCTCCATCATGTGATGCCTCCCATGATAAGCGTTTGTTCCATTTCGCATTCAAGCTGAACCCTCTGTCAGCTTCGCTGCGCCGCGATTCAACGCACGGGTTACCCGCGAACCGCCAATACATAAAAATCCGCATTGGGTTTGTATCCAACGCCAATTGCGCCATCAAGCGGATAAAGGACCCATGCATACCTCGGCTCATATAAACTTGTCGTTGATGACCAATACCCGTCCCGGAGGCTGTTTATGTAAAACCCGTCAGCGAACGCAGGGCTATGGTTTCTATCATCGATCAGACTCTCAAGCTCCCGTATGTTCGGCAGCCTCCATGGGCCGCGACCTGCTTCGCGCGTTTCATTCATTTTTTCAACGGCGCGGATGCCCTCTTTCCAGGGTCTCGCACCAGCGTTCAATCTATTGCCGGCATACCAATATCTGCGCGTAACGCGGTCATAAAATGAATCTTCACTGGCAATAAATCTCTTTTTCATGAAAGGCTGCTCGGCGAATTGACCGGAAACCGGCCACACCATATAGGAGCCATGCTTCATGCCGCGGTACACTTTTCCGCCGCCCAAGTGGACATACCATGCCTGATTCAACAACCCGGCGGATTCTGTCCTTGTCCAGTAATATCCGTGGAAAACATTGTGAAACGGGTGGCCTTCGGGCAAAGAGGGGTTTACAAATTGATGACTCACCAGAGAAAACAGCTCTTTTCTTGCAGGCAACCGCCACTCGTTGACTCCGGACAATCGGGAAGCGTTTATCTCCTGAATAAACTCGAAAGCTTCCTTCCAGGTTAATGGAAACCCAGGAAGGTTTGCGTTGATGTGCCAAACCAATCCTGTCAATTTGTCCTGAACGATATCATCCGCTGCATGAAAACGATCCGGTCCTTCAATTCGACGGGCTTGGTTAACCTCGCCATCCTGCCCCGTATGATGGCAGTTCATCTCCTTGCCTGATTCGTCAAAACAGCCTGTCTGATCCGTTTCCAACGATAATCCTGTTATCATCATTCAAAAAATTATCCATGTCATCATGTTGCCGACATCAGCGACGATAAGCGGCGCCCCAACTCGATCGATTGCCTCGCCAACCGGATGTTCCAATTCATCACCGTACGCCCTCGATAAAAGACAAAGCTCACCCGACGCAGGGCACTCGTCAATCCACTGGATCGGCTTGACAAGCGCCCCAATTCCTCGATCCTACGACTTCCAGGGGGGAGTGTAGTCATAGTAGTTGTAGATGCTCTCTCCCCAGATATTATCATTGAAATCTGGCCACTTATCGCCTTTCTCAAACCCGGGAGCGGCCTTCAGCTTCTCCTTGTCCACATTGAGAATCAGTTTGTTCTCGGTTGCGGAGAACTCGAAGGCTTCCCAAGGCAGGGCGAACAGCTTGCTACCCATGCCCATGAAGCCGCCGAAGGAGAGCACCGCGTACATGATACGGTTCTTTTTGGCGTCGATCACCAGTTCGTCGATCTTGCCCACATTCTCGCTCTGGCGATTGACCACCGTTTCGCCGATAATTTTCGATGCCGAAACGATACCGTACATTGCCACTGACTTTTCGCTCGTTTCTTTCATAACTTATTCCTTTTGTTCGGATTAATAGATGCGTACAAGGTTTGCCCCGCCTAGCGGAGCAAAGCAATCAAACGGTAGGCACATCAGTCTCCTGGACAGATGCTTCCTGGACAGCTTCTATAATAAATGCAGTCTTTGTGCCAGATTTACAATACACAGCGCAATTCCACCCATCCTTTCGAAATTTAAGATAATTAGTTAAAATAGTATTTGCGGGGCTTTCATTAACAGCTATATAAATAAGGTCATATTTAATTTGTGGTCATATATTACCACTACAGCGTCTCTTTTTACAAATACTAACCAATTCAAATGGTTAAAAGTTAGCAACTTGAAGCACATTGTTATATTTTCAAATAGTTACAATCAAAGCTGCGCTGTAGCACTACCTCCTCAACAAGAAGCCCTATCTTCACTACGATCAATCTTGCCCAAGGGTTCCCCATCGCCACAGGCGTCATCGAGGGAGCTTGCCGGCACCTTGTCAAGGACCGCCTCGAAATCACCGGCGCCAAATGGCGGCTTCCGGGAGCCGAAGCCGTTCTGCGTTTGCGCGCCCTGCTTCCAGGCGCGGCCATCTGAAAGTCATCAAGTAGCACAATTGGGTAGATGAGGAGCACTATGCATTACTGCAAACTGTTTGGTAAGTCGTCGAAAAAGAGCCACACCCTTTGGATATGCGGTGCAGCGAATACTCGGGATACAACGATGCGGCCGACACCCACAAAAACTCCGGGATGGCCCGGCGTTTGCCCCTGCTGCGGCGCCACTGTTTAAACTGCGCCCGGACATTTTCCAGGCCGGGCTTACTCTCTACGAGCAGGATCAGTTCCATCGGTCAATCTCCTTTCTCGGGTAAATGACCGATGCTACCTCATACGACTCGGTTTTTCATGCACCCTTGCCGAAGGGACACGATGGATGGATAATTCAGAGGGGATGGCCGGACCTGGGCATCGCGGCTCAGACCCGGCTGTTTTCTGAGTTGCTTTCCCTGGCGCAAACAAGATTTGTTATGGTATCCTGGACAAGGATCGGTGCCAGAAAACTCATGTTTCGGATCATTATGTTGCGAGTCGCCTTATCTGTTTGATAACATAGCAAAAAACAGCGACGCAAGTGAAAATTCAAAAACTAAAAAATATCAGAAGGTTATAATGTATTTTACAAATTTGTAACAAATCTGTCAACATA
>NZ_JBGSQX010000042.1:0-9607 GCF_041737845.1 Desulfococcus sp. | reverse complement strand
TATGTTGACAGATTTGTTACAAATTTGTAAAATACATTATAACCTTCTGATATTTTTTAGTTTTTGAATTTTCACTTGCGTCGCTGTTTTTTGCTATGTTATCAAACAGATAAGGCGACTCGCAACATAATGATCCGAAACTTGAGTATCTTGGCACCGTAATTTTTCAAGGATACCATGACAAATCTGCACTGAACCCGAAGTAACGCACCGTCACACAAAAAAAGAGCCGGGCCGGAGCCACATATTACCCGGTCCGGCCCTGCCCTCCAGGTCTCCCATTCCGCCATATTGATTTTGCGATGCCCCAGCATGCCGCCGCGGTATGTTCGACAATACCATAGATCTCCTTTCCGTATCCTTCTACTTCATCATCGCCATCATCTGCAGCCTGCATGGTCATGCCGTAGGAAACCGGTGATGATGGAGACGATGTTGCCTGATGTTATCGAACATGGGCTTCGTGGGCCATATCGACACCCTCGCAAAAAAAGATCGTGGCGTGACGGGCATCTCAGGCAGCGGAGGATGCTGTATGGGCAGGCGGCGGCTGTCGAAGTGATTGCGCTGACGTAAGGCCGGAAACCCAAAAAAAGTGTGGGCGTATTTCAAGATCTTACAGGCCCTTTCGCCACAATCAATCTTACGAAGCCTCCAGCAACTTCTCCAAAAAGTCCCAGCTTTCATCCAAAACCCGACGCGCTTCATTGCATCCGGCACCGCCATTTTATTCGGTCCAGCCCTGCCGTTAACACCCTCCCCAGGGCCAGAGCCGCCGGACGAATGAAGATGGACTGAAAAAGCATGTCCAGCAAAGCGGGTCTCTCATCATCACGACCAACCGAGATAACTCGTTGATTACCATGGCTAAAAAAAATTGCTTAACTTCTCCGGGCTTTGGTCCATCTATGTACTATAGGGTGTTGGTTTTACAGCCCCTTCGGGCCGGTTGCCGGCCCTTGGATCGACCAAAATCGCAGTAATCGAAGGAGGAATACAAAATGAACATGCAGGAATTTGCCGACAAACTGGAAATCACCCGTCAATGCGTACATCACTGGTGCACCGGTCGCGCGAGGATATCCGTGCGGCTGGCCAAGCGGGTACGTGAACTTACGGGGATCCCCCTGGAGACCCTCCTGGACATGAGACCACAGGACATCCGGGGAATGATCCAGGACCAGGAGGTGCTGTGATGGAGGGAGCTACTGTAAACAGGGATTTTGTGGGCTTCGCGGACGACGACCAGGAATTCTACCCAGGCATAGCGGCCTGGACCTGCCGGGATGAGGTCAGGTCGCTCCGGCACATCAATCTGAACGGCGGACATGAGGCACTCTACGATGAAGCCAACCAAGTGGCCTATCTAAGGATGCCGGTTCACGACAGCGCTGCTATCAGATTGATTACGCAGACCGGCGAGCGGCTCAACCTGATAGTCAGGGACGCCGGCGGAGGGGTCTACATCAACATCGTCTTTGCGCTGCACGTAGAAGCCTTTGGGACGCCGCTGGAACGTAGGTTGATTATGCACAGGCTCTGGGTTGATATCCTTGAGGCGCTGACCAAAATGGAGGAGATGAGATGACCGAAAGGACCAAATTGGACGAGGTGGCAGAAATCTACGAACGGCTCAATGCGGGCATGCAGGTGCGGACCGGAATGCCGGAAGTGGTCGAGTTCAAGCCCAGTCCGTGCAGGGGCAGGCTTAACGACCCCACCTGGATGGAGAAGCTGCGGATCTCGGCGGCAAGAACGATTGATCGGTGGATCCCCATGTGGCTGGTCCATATGATGTACGAACTGGGCTGGTGGGGGTATTGGATCTGCAGGGCGCTTGGGCTTTAGGGGCCGAGGTGGAATTGAATGGCCCGCCGGGGATACACCCCCTCTCTCCGGCGGGCCATTCTTGATTGCCGATGGAGCCCATCCTGTTTCGGAGCTTTCATGAGCTGATTCCCACCGCGTCCGCCCCTAATATCGAATGGAGATCATCCCGCAGCCCATGAGATGGCGTGCATGTGCAATCCATGCGATAAATCTCGCGTACAGTATTCCCGCATCTCAGATGCACGAAAAAGGGCACTTCGCCCGGGTTCCCCAGTAAAGCCCGCTTGAACCTTCGTTGTCTCTCCTCATCGAACGACTCCTTGTCCACCTTGACATGAATGCCTTTTATGCCAGGCAGTTTGGGGGTGCAAACGTCGCTGACCCTCAACAGGATGACATTGTGCCCACGATCCGAGATATCCACGGTCCCCGTGAAAATACCCAATTCGCCGCTTCGATCATGCCACTCCCTGAACCGCTGATACTTGGATGCAAAAACGACGACGTCGATATTATCCGCGGCATCAGCAACCGACAGGAATGCCATCTTTCTGTGCTTTTTATCGGTAATCTCTCGCAGCTGGCTGATCATGCCGACGAATGTGACCACTTTGCGCGGTTCCATAATCTTTTTGACCCCCGATATGTCGGTGGTTAATCGACAAGAAATCGCATCTTGATGCAGCTCCAAAGGCGTGGAAGACAGATAGGCTCCCAGGTACTCTTTCTCATACATCAGGAGTTCTTCCGTACCGAGCTCGGGTAGACTTTCAGCCAAACGGCCTATGGGCACCTTCATCTTTTTGCCGGCTTTACCGGAAGCCGAGGCGGTCAGTTCTGCAAGCATCGAGGCACGGGTGTACCCTGTCGAGTCAAAGGCGCCGGCTTTAATCAACGCCTCGATCACCCCCTTGTTGGATTTGGATCGGCCGACACGGGTCTTGACCTCCCACAGCGAGGTAAACAGGCTGCCCGCCCTTCTGGCGTCGACGATGGATTCGGCAGTCCCGGTGCCCACCATCTTCACGGCACCCATCCCGAAACGGATCCTTCCATCTTCCATCTTGAAAAATGCATCGCTGTAATTGATATCCGGCGGCAGCAATGTGATGCCGGATCTCCTGCATTCGTCAGAGAGCTTTGCGACGCCGTCTGCAGAATCGATTTCGCTGTTGAGCAGCGCCGTCATGAATGCCACGGGATAATGGGCCTTGAGGTACGCGGTCTGATACGAAATCAGAGCGTAGGCGGTGCTGTGGGATTTATTGAATCCATAGCCCCCAAATTTCTCCAGGATATCAAAAAGGTGGGAGACGTTGTCCTCGGGGTATCCACGCTTTACCGCCCCTTCGATGAATCGGGTCCGATGTTCCGTCATCAGAGAGGAGATTTTTTTACCCATGGCCTTTCTGAGCTCGTCCGCATCCGCCATCGAGTAGCCAGCCACTTCCGCGGATATCCTCATGACCTGTTCCTGGTACAGAACGACGCCATAGGTCTCCTCAAGAATTGGTCTCAGGGATGCGAAGAGATATTTGATCTCCTGCCGCTCGTGCTTTCGTTCCACGAAGTCATTCACCATGCCGGATTCCAGCGGACCGGGTCGGTAGAGCGCAAGAAGCGCCACAAGATCCGAGAAGCAGGACGGTTGCAGCCTTGTGATAAGGCCTCGCATCCCTGGGCTTTCCAGTTGAAACACCCCGTGGGTGTCACCTGCGGAAAGCAGGCTGTAGGTCGAGGCATCATCAAGGTCTAAATCGGACAGGTCCAATGGTTCCGTGGTCTTCGCAATCAGCTTCAGGGTATTGTCGATCACCGTCAGGTTGCGGAGCCCCAGAAAATCAAACTTGACGAGACCGACGGCCTCCATCGGCCCCATCTCATACTGGCTTAACATCTCGTTGTTTTTCCCCGAACACAACGGCAGCAGATCAACCAGCGGTCGATCCGCGATCACGACTCCGGCAGCATGCGTGGAGGCATGACGCGCGGATCCTTCCAATCCCTGGCTGATCCCCATCAACCGTTTGAGATCCGGCCGGGCCTGAATCCACTGCCGAAGTTGCGAATTTTCGGACAGTGCCGTCTCCAGGGTGATGCCAGGCCTCTCCGGGACCATCTTGGCAAGCCTGTCGAGATCCGCAGCGGGGATGCCCAGGACCCGGCCGACATCCCGGAGCACCCCTCGGGCTCCAAGCCTCCCGAAGGTGATGATCTGTGCCACATGGTCCCTGCCATATCGTTCCACGACATAGTCGATCACCCGCGCCCGGCCATTGATGCAAAAATCGACATCGATATCCGGCATGCTGACACGGGAAGGGTTGAGGAAACGTTCAAAAATAAGACCGTGCTCCAATGGATCGATCTGGGTGATCCCCAATGCATAGGCGACGAGCGATCCCGCAGCCGATCCCCTTCCCGGCCCGACCGGAATTCCATTCCTTCTGGCGTATTCGATGAAATCTGCGACGATCAGGAAGTAGCCGGCGTAGTTCATGCGCTCGATGACCCCCAGCTCGTATACGAGGCGTTGTCGGTAGGCTTCCTCGTCGATGGGATTCTTTCGGGATGCCTTAAGACAATCCAGTCTGCGCTTCAAGCCGGCATGGACGAGCGTTTCGAAGTTCTCAACCGAGGACCGCTCCTCTTCTGACGTAAAATGGGGAAGATGAAAGCTCCTGGCCCCGAGTTCGACATGGCAGCGGTCGGCGATCCACCTCGTGTTCTCGATGGCGCCCCTGTAATCCCCGAACGCCGCCTTCATCTCCCGGGGAGACTTCAAATAGAGCTGGCCCGTGGAGAACCTGAACCGGTTGGGATCCTGCAGGGTTTTCTTTTGCTGGATGCACAAGGGCACGTCATGGAGCAGGGCGTCCGCTTCATAGAGATAATGGCAATCGTTGGTGGCGACGATCGGCATCGAGAGGCGGGCGCTCATTTCCAAAATCTGCTGGTTCACCCGGGATTGTTCCGGCAGCCCATTGTCCTGCACCTCCAGGAAGAACCCCTTCTCTCCGAATACCCCTTGGAAAAAGCGGGCAGCATCGTCCGCCTCCGCAATCCGGTTCTTGAGCAGCAGCCGCGGGATCTGGCCCTGGAGGCAGGCTGAGGTGGCGATCAGCCCCTTGCTGTTTGCAGCCAGAGCATCCCGGTCGATCCTTGGCTTGTAGTAAAAGCCTTTAAGCTGAGAAATAGACGCAAGTCGGCACAGGTTGAAATATCCTTCCATAGTCTCGGCGATCAACACCAGATGGGTGACGCCTTGGCGATCAAAGGATGTTTTGTCGGTGAGCTTCCGTGGTGCCACATAAAATTCGCATCCGATCAGCGGTTTGACGCCGGCCGCGAGAGCCTTTTTGTAGAACTCCACAACCCCCGACATGGTGCCGTGATCGGTGATGGCGACGGCATCCATGCCAACTGCCTTTATGTGCTTGAACAGGGGCGTGATCCGGATTGCGCCGTCCAACAGGCTGTATTCGCTGTGAAGATGAAGGTGAACAAATTCTCTGGATTCCATGATTTCCTCCGGGGACTCGATGTTTCTGCAAACGCCTGCAGCAGAGCAGGCAGTATCTACATACATATTGCCCCGTGCGGCATGGAAAGTTCACTGCCTGCCGGCACCCCGGAGAAAATCATAACTATATATTTTTTATATTAAAATGTTCGACATGGCGACCCATACTATAAGTAAGGGTGTGGCATTCGAGCAGGACGGCAATCCGCCAGACCCGTTCCGGCCAAGCCACTGCAACAGTTACTCGGGCGGGAAAAACGCCCCCTTCCTCAAGGAGTTGTCATGAATAAAAAGAGTCCCCAGCGTAAACAGGATCCCCAAGCGAACCAGGATCCGATCACGATATCGGTCACCAAGCTCTGCTGGGCGGTATCCAAAGTGATGAATTTTGTCAACAAGAGCAAGAGATCGGTTGTCGTGACAAACCGGAACACCGCAATCGCCTTGATCGTTCCCGTCATCGGTCAGGACCCGGTTCCGAGTCTCGATATCACCGGGGTGTTCGAGCGGAAAGGGAGTAAATAGCGATGAGATCTTCCTTAAGCCTCGACACTATAAAGGCGCAAATTGAAAGCAGCTCTCTCTGGTCCGATCGGTCCCGCTACAAAGGAGAATATATCCAAGGGCTCGTATGCCCGGCCTGCGGCGAACCCGAGGCGTATGCGCACGCGGACTCCCCCTACACCATATTCTGCAATCGGAAGAACAACTGCGGAGTCAAGACGGCCGTCACGGACGTTCTGCCCGAGATGGCCGCGGATATCGAGACCACCTTTCCGCCCGACGATTCGGATCCCCATAGACCCGCAACAGTCTATTTACAGCGCAGAGGATTGAGTGAGGCGCTGAAAGATCTGGATTATACGTACTGGCCGAATGTCCGGGGTACGGGCTCAGGGGCCGTGATGTTTTCCATAAGTGCTTCCGAAGACGGAAAAATGATCTGCAACGGCAGGCTGCTCAACCCCCCGAAGGGCGAGGGGAAGACGCACAATATCGGGAAAACATCAGGGCTGTTCTGGATGCATCCGGGCCTGGAGTACAATGAAACCGACGAGGTTTTCGTGACCGAGGGGATTATTGATGCCCTGTCACTGATAGAGATGGGCCAAAAAGCGGTCGCCGTCCTGTCCTCCGGTGCGGACCCTGCGAAGCTGGATTTTTCATGGATCAAGAACATGACGTTGGCCTTCGACCGAGATCGTGCAGGAATTCGTGCCTTCCGTCGTTTTGAAGAATATTTCAGCGATAAAAACAACGGGCTCCAGACAAAACCCCAAAAAATGGTCTCTGTTCATGGTGACTGGAACGACCTGCTGATGCAGAAGGGCTCGAATAAAGCGCGTGAAATGCTGAAGGATAAGCGGAAACTCTTCGAACAGGAGGCCAGCCTGGCCCTGGCACAGACACATCATGCCTACGCCTCTATGCTCTATGAATTCAAAAGGCAATCGGGGCTCTTTAAATACAACGACAGATACTGCTATTCCAAAACAAAGCACAGCAGGGAAGAGATAATCGTCGTTTCTACGGAGGTCTCGGATTTCGTCTTGGAGATAGCCCATTTCGAGCTTGACACGACCAATTCAGAGAGACCTGTTTATAGTTACCGCCTGAACATCCAGCTCGCTTCCGGGGGATCGACATCCTGTACCGTCGAGGCAGAAGAGATATCGACCCCGGACAAGATGAGAACGACCTTTCTGAAGCAGGGGCGTGCGGTCTGGATGGGAGACACCGATGCGACCAAGGCATTGCTTCGACACATCGTAGATACCAAGGTGCCGGTCGTTCGGAAGGTCTTCACTTCAGGATATGACGAGGTCACCGGTTGCTATATGTTCCGGACACATATGATCGACAAGGACGGCGATCTCCACCTCCCCGATGAAAAGGGACTGTTCCGTCTTTCGCGGAAAGACTATATCAAGCCGGCGGAACACCATTCCATCCAGCCCATGGAAGGTGTGGATCCGGCTCTCATCCGGAGACTGATTTATGACGCCTGGGGGGCCAAGGGGCTCGCTGCGCTGTCCTGGGTCACGGCGTCCTGGTTCGTCAACCAGATCAAACAGAAAACAGGTTTTTTCCCTCTCCTCTCCATGCACGGCGATTCCCAGACAGGCAAATCCAATCTGGTACGTATTCTGAACAGCTGCCAATGCTTCGACGAGGAAGGCATCCCCATGCGGAAAACGAACACCGCAAAAGGCGAACTCAGGAAGATCGGGCAGAAATCAGGGGCCTTCATCGCCATGCTCGAGTGGCCCAGCGATGGGGCGCCGACGCGCTTCGATCTGGATACCATCCTGACGCTGTTCAATATAAACCCTCTCCAGGTTCGGGCCGTCAAATCCAACGATATTCAGACGACCGAGATAAAATTCCCTGGCGCATTGATGTTTGTCCAGAACAACGAGCCGTTCAAGACCAAGCAACAGAAGGAGCGCGTAATATCTCTCGAATTTAAGGATACGGAGTTGAACGAGATCACGTTCAAGGCGTTCAAGGAGCTGGAAACCATCTCATGCTCGCACAAAGCCTGGTTTTACGCCGCTGTCATGCGCAGGAGAACCTACATCGAAGAGAACTGGCATGAGGAATATGAACGGGCAAAGCGGGCGCTGGAGCATCTGAATGTCAGTTCGCGCCTCCAGGAAACCCATGCGATCGTATTGGGTTTCCACAACCTCGTTTCGCAAATCCTCGGAGACGCCATCGATATAGGGAAGTATATCCTCGATGTTGTTCACAAAAAACAGGACAGCTGCCTGGAGAAGGAGCTCACCCCTGCAGACCAATTCTTCGAGATACTGTTAAAAATGGACCAGAAGGACATGAAGGCGTTTTTTGACATCAAGAGCGGACACCTCATGTTCAACCTTCCCGACTCAGAGAGGTATATTCAGGAGCAGGGTTACAGGCTGCACTACGGGCTGGAGCCGCTGCCGGCAAGCCTGAAGAAACACCCCGCCTTTGTCAGGTCCAACAAGACGCATCGGTTCGAGGGAAATCCCGACAAGGCCTGGGTTTTCAGATGCGAATACTTTGTGGCTGAAGATAGCGAGGATGAGCCTGCCAAGGCATAAGGCGTATCTTCGGGCTTTTCCAGGCGCCTCAGCAAAACCGGAAGGAGCACCCACCCCCTCCAAAGGGGGTGTAACCCTCAAAATCGTTGATGATGAAGCAAAAATAGACAGAGGTTACATAAGGTTACATTCTGGTTACACTAATATCCTTAAATCATATGTTATTTTATAAGATGTAACCTTTGTAACCTCTATTTTATCAATAAGCGTAGGAAGGAAAGCAGATGAATATGTATCAGGTTCTCTTAGACATGAAAAAACAGGTTACAGAGGTTACAGAGGTTACAATCTCGGAAAATCGCACATGTAAAAGGGAAAACCGTGTAACCTCCGAAGCCGCCCCCGGGGTTACAGATGGTTCAGAAAGGGTTACATCCGTCCCCTTGTCGAAAGAGATGAAGTGCTATTCGATGTCATGCCCGAACCTCACGGAATCACTGTGCTGCAGAAAAACAGAGAGAACGATCACAGTGGACTTCTGGGTTGAGGGCAGCTGCCCCAACGGGTTTTGGAAGAAGGGCGACTGGGGCGTTTCAATTTTTTGTCCCGGCAGGCCGTGCAGGATATGTGGCGCCCAGGATTGGTGGCGGAGAGGTGATGGCTCCAGGTGGATATGCCGGTCATGCCATCCCCCGGCCGCAGACTATGACATCATCACTGCATAAGGGAGGGAGAACGAAATGATACCGCTGAATCCATCGATAGATAACCCGGCTCTCGAAAATTGCCCTTGTTCAAGCAGCCTCTCAAACACGCCAAGGGTCTCGATTGAAAAGGGCAGGATAACCCCCGTGCTCGACGGAACCATGGACTTCGAGGTTTACGTCGAAAAAATCCAGGCAATAACCTGCTCTCAGACCCCCGAAGAAGCATTCTATCTGCTTGATCAAGCATTCAAGGGATCGGTGCCCATCAAGGAGCACAACGAACCTGTGATCAACGGAATTATCGCTCTGATGGCCGGTATCGCTCCTCAGGATCCCGTAGAAGCAATGATAGCCGTCCAGATGGTCGCGATTCATAATTGTAGCGCGTTTCTTTATATTGCCTGAAAAACGCCAAAAATTATCGCGGTCGGCTACCCTGTGGAACGATGGCTGGGGATGTGAGCATGAGAAAAGATCTTTCCATCAGACAGCAGGAACCGCCCGATGCCTCCAATCCT
>NZ_JBGSQX010000002.1:0-31522 GCF_041737845.1 Desulfococcus sp. | reverse complement strand
GGGGGCGCGCCGCAGCCTTCCAGGACGGCGTGGACCGCGTTGCCGTCCAGGGTCATGGACGCCACAACGGCCCGCCGGGGGCCGTCCTTCCGGTCCCGGACCCAGAACTGGGGCTTGACGGGGATGTGGAAGCGCTCCTCCCGCCAGGTGTCATGGCCGGGGTCGCGGAACCCGGGAAGGGGCGGGAGGATCTCATGGTAGAGGCAGAGGGCGGCCTTGACCACCGATGCCAGCCCCGACGAGGCGCCCGTATCCCCGGCCACGGCTTTCAGGGAGCCGACGGCGGGGCGGCCGGACGCCGACGCGAAGACTTCGTGGAGGGCCTCGGCCTCAAGCCGGTCTTCCCGGGGGTCGCCGCTCCCGTGGGCCTCCAGGTAGCCGACGGCCGAGGCGGAAATCCCCGCGTCTTCCAGCGCCCGGGTCAGGGCCGCGGCATAGGCGCCCTTCAATGCCTCTGGATCGTCCAGGTCTCCGCCCGAGGCGCTCCCGGTGCCTGTGATGACGGCATAAATCCGGTCCCCGTCCGCCTCGGCCTGATCCTGCCGCTTGAGAACGAGGGCCACGGCGCCCTCTCCGGGCAGGGGACCCGCAGCGCGCCGGTCGAAGGGCCGGACCCCGCCCTCGGTGCCGAAGGGCCGGAGGCCCGATTCGATCGCCATGCTGCGGACGTCGCCGGCGAGGTCCACCGCGCCCGCGAGGAAGAGGTCGGTCTCCATCTGCTGAAGAGACCTCACGCCGATCTCCAGGGCGCGCAACCCGGAGGCCGCGCCGCAGGAGACCGTGTGGCTCGGTCCGCCGAAGCGGAATTCCCGGGCCACCCGGCTGGCCACGATGCCGCCCAGGGACCCCACCACCCGGGGGGCGGTCAGGGGCGGGCTTGCGGCATCCTGAAGCGCTTCCAGCCATTGGGCGGCGCGCGCGTCGTCGATCTCCGGCGCATGTTGCTTGAGGGCGTTTCTGAGGCGGTCCTTCTGGTCCATCATCCCCCACCGGACGTGGAAGTCGGTGTCCTCCAGGTCGAACTCCATGCCGATGGCGGTCCCGGCGCGGGGCCGGTCGCCTCCGGACGCCATGCGGGCGTCGGCCATGGCGGCGCCGGCCGTCTTCAGCATCAAGAGCTGCTGGGCGAGGATGTCCGGGATCTCGCTGGGCGGGATGCGGAAAGCGCCGATCTCGACGGAAAGGGAGTCGAGATAGGCGCCGTGGGCGCCCTGTCCCTCCAATTGGGTTTCCGCAGCGGCCTCCGCGCCCTTGAAGCGCGCCTTCGGGCGTTTCAGAAAGGCGGGGGCGCCGTTGAAAACCGCCTCCTGGAACGCCTGGAGGGTGGACAGGGGGCCGATGTGGGCCGCCATCCCCACGATGGCGACGGCCTTTGTCGGGCGGCCTTCCCCGGACGCAGGGAGATCGACGGACGGGGTCCGGGAAGGATGGTCGGGGTGAAATGCCTCAAAGAGGATGTGGGCGTTGATGCCCCCGAAGCCGAAGGCACTGACGGCGGCCCGCCGCGGCAGGCCGCCGTCCCTGGCCTCCCAGGGTGCCGCCTGGGTCTGCACCCGGAAGGGGCCGCCCTCCATCGGGCTGTTTTCGGCCGCGCGGGTGAAATGGAGGGAGGGCGGCAGCGTGCCGTGCCGCATGGCCAGCAGGGTCTTGATCATGCCGGCGGCCCCGGCCGCGGTCAACAGGTGTCCGATCATCGATTTGATCGAGCCGACGGCGCACTGGCCCCGCGACCATCGGGTTCCCTTCCAGAGGGCCCTCAGGCTTGCCAGTTCGGTCCGGTCTCCCAGGGGCGTTCCCGCGCCGTGGCACTCGATATGGTCTACATCCGAGGGCGACCACCCGGCCGCCGCGTAGGCCGTTCGCATGGCCCGGACCTGGCCTTCGGTGTCGGGGGCCAGGAGGTTGCCGCGCATGTCGTTGGACAGGCCGATGCCGTGGATGACGCCGTGGATCGTGTCCCCGTGGTTCAGGGCGTCGTCCAGCCGCTTCAGCACCAGGACCCCCGCCCCTTCGCCCACGACGAGGCCGTCGGCCCCGGCATCGAAGGGGGCGCACCGGCCCGTGGGGGAAAGGGCCCGGAGCTGGCTGAAACCGATCTGGGTGTAGAGGCAGTCGGGGCGGGAGACGCCGCCGGCCATTACCGCGTCCAGGCGTCCTGCCCGGAGGGCGTCGCAGGCCAGCTTGACGGCATAGATGGAGGAGGCGCAGGCCGCATCGAGGGTATAGCTGCCGCCGCCCAGCCTCAGGGAACGGGCCAGAAGGGCGCCGGGGAGGCTGGTGACCCGGGCGGCCAGGCACCGGTTTCGGGGGAGTTTTGCCTGCGGCGCGGAAACGGCCTCCGGGAGGGCTTCCCTGAACCATCGCCCCGGGATGTCCCGGCCCAGGATCTCCATGGCGATGCGGGAAGACGCATCCGTGGGCAGGGCGATGGCCGCCAGGATCACGCCAGTGCGGGCGCGCTTGATCTTCGTGCTGCCCGAAGCGTCGGAAAAGGCCGCATGGCCGGCCCTGAGGACGAGGTGGTAGAGGGGGTCGAGATCCGCCGCCAGCGAGGGGTCGATGCCCCAGGTCTCCGGGTCGGGAGCGAAGGGCGCCACCAGGCCGGCCCGCATCGACAGGGCCTTGTCCGGCAGCGGCCGGGGGGCGACCACCTGGTTTTTGGGTACGGACCAGCGGCCGTCGGGGACCTCCCGGATCGATTCGACCCCGCGGGCGATGTTCCGCCAAAAGGCGTCCAGGTCAGGGGCGTCGGGAAACACCCCGCCCATCCCGACCACTGCGATGGGATTTCTGTCAGTCATAAAGCGTTATGCAGTTCTTTGAGGTTGATGGCCCAATTCGCGCGAAGGCGCCGTGGGCAAAACGAATTAGAAAGCCGTCGGATTGACAGGAGAATGGCGCGGAAGCTTGATCAGCATGTGTTTCGAATCGAATGGTCGCATCCTGGGTTCCTTTCCGGTGGCGATAATGTAAATCGGCACCTATTACCCCTACCAGCGCATTTTCGTCAATAATTTTTATGGTTCCCGCGAAATTCCCAAAAGCGTGAGCGTGAGGCGGGCTGCCGCATTCGGGCCGGCGGGGGGTTATCGTTTATTGACAGATTTAAGGATATTGTATACCATCTAAAACAGTTGGGCGGATCCAGCGGTGGAACGGCTCGACGCGGATCCGGGGGGCGCCGGGGCGAAGCATCCCCGGGGGATCACGATGAGGCGGTTTGGAGCAGCCCGTCGCCCCGGAACAGGCAAGGCGGTTCAATCGGGCCGGGTGCGCCGGATCGGGATGGGTCAGGAGACGGTGATGTCTGAAAACGATATTCTGGTGGTCGGGGGAGCGGGATATATCGGCTCCCATATGTGCAAATACCTCTGGCGGCGGGGATACCGCCCCGTTGTCATCGACAATCTGGTCTGCGGGCATCGCGCGGCGGTCCAGTGGGGGCCGTTCATCGAGGGGGATTTCGGCGACCCCGCGGTCCTCAACAGGGTTTTTTCGGAATACGACATCCAGGGGGTGCTCCACTTTGCCGCCTACGCCTCCGTGCCGGAGTCGGTGGCCCACCCCCTGAAATACTATGCAAACAACGTGGCCAACACCCTGAACCTTCTCCAGGCCATGGTTTCCCGCAAAGTGAGGCGGATGATCTTCTCATCGTCATGCGCCACCTACGGCGACGTCGACACATTGCCCATCGTCGAAACCCAGGTTCAGCGGCCGGTCAACCCCTACGGTCGGACCAAGTGGATGGTCGAACAGATTCTGGACGATTTTGCGTCGGCCTATGGGGTGCGCGCCGTCTGCCTCAGGTATTTCAACGCGGCCGGCGCGGATCCGGACGGCCATCTGGGAGAGGATCACCGGCCGGAAACTCACCTGATCCCCATCATCCTCAAGACCGCTCTGGGGCAGCGGGAATTCCTGAGCGTCTGCGGCGATGATTACCCGACCCGCGACGGCACCTGCGTGCGGGACTACATCCACGTGGACGACCTGGCCCAGGCCCATCTTCTGGCCCTCGAAAGGCTCTTTGCCGGCGGGCCGGGCGGCAAATACAACCTGGGAAACGGCGACGGGTTCACCGTGCGGGAGGTCCTCGACCGCTCCCGGAAAATCACGGGGAAGGCCATCCCGGCAAGGGTCGAGGCCCGAAGGCCGGGCGATGTTCCGGTCCTCATCGGGTCCACGGAAAAGGCTGTCCGGGAGCTGGGCTGGCGCCCGGAGTTCTCCGATATGGACGTGATCATCAAGACCGCGTGGGACTGGCAGCGGCGCCATCCCGAGGGGTATGCGGACGATGGTCGGTGATCGGCTGAAAGCCCCTTCAGCCTTCGGCCTGAACCCCTAATCAAGACTACCTCAAGGAAGGAAAAAAAGATGAACCATGGCGGATTCGGCTACAAGACGTTGACAGGGATGCTTCTCGTGATGCTGATGTGCGGGCTGGCCGGCTGTTCGAGTCTGAAGGGAGGCGGTTCGGGGGGCGCTGCGCCCTCGGGTCCGGCGTCCCTTTACTACGAAGGGTTCAACGACATCCTCATCCCGGGGGAACTCAAGCAGGATAAAAAGACATCTTCGACCTTCCAGTCCCGCGGTTTTGCGGCGGGCCTGATGGTCTTCAAGGGGCGGGTCGATCGGGGATCCCTCGTGGCTTTTTTCAAAGACAACATGGCCAAGGACAACTGGAAGCTGCTCGGTTCGGTGGCGGCAACCAAGACCGGCCTGCTCTTTCTGAAGGAGACCCGATGGTGTGTGATGTCCATTTCAGAAGGGCTCTGGGACTCGAAGGTTGAGATTTCGGTCCTGCCCGCCTCCCTTGACACCCAGGGGGGCGGCGCACCGGCGACCTTCGAGACGCTGCCGATGGTTGAAGGCAGCGATTTGCAGAACTGAGGCCCGGGGCCGGATGATCCAATGAAAACCGCCATCCATGGAAAGCATATCGTCCTGGGGATATGCGGGGGGATCGCCGCCTACAAGAGCGCCGAGCTTCTTCGCCTCCTCACCAAAGCCGGCGCGAATGTCCGGGTGATGATGACCCGAAACGCCGCCCGGTTCGTCGGTCCGGTCACCTTCGAGGCCCTGTCCGGAAAGCCGGTCTGCACGGATCTTTTTGACAGGACGGACCCGGACGCCGCCATCCGCCATATCGAATGGGCCCAGGAGGCGCACGGCGTGGTGATCGCGCCGGCGACGGCCAGCATGGTCGCCAAGCATGCCCACGGACTGGCCGACGACGCCCTCAGCACCTTCTTGCTGGCGGTGACCTGCCCGGTGGCGGTCTGCCCGTCCATGAACACGGACATGTACCTGAGCCCGCCGGTCCAGCGGAACCTGGAGATCCTGAAAAAAGACGGGCACCTGGTGCTCGAACCGGGTTCGGGGGAGCTGGCCTGCGGAACGGTGGGGCCGGGGCGCCTCCCCGAGCCCCCGCTGATTCTGGACCGGCTGACGGCATTGCTGACCCGGAAGGACCTCGCGGGGAGGAGGGTCCTGGTGACGGCGGGGCCGACCCAGGAGCCCATCGATCCGGTCCGCTTCATCAGCAACCCCTCCTCGGGAAAGATGGGCTACGCCGTGGCCCGGGCCGCCGAATATCGCGGGGCCGAGGTCGTCCTCGTGAGCGGCCCGACCAGCCTGGACCTTCCCGTCAATGTCCGCACCGTGAGGGTCCGGACCGCCCGGGAGATGGCCCATGCCGTCTTCGAACAGATGGACGGCGCCGACGTCATCGTCAAGTCCGCCGCCGTGGGGGACTACCGGGCCATGGAGACGGCGGCGCACAAGATCAAGAAGACCGCCGACGAGCTGACGCTCACCCTGGTGAAAAACACCGACATCCTGAAGTCGGTCGGCCTTCGGAAGACCCGGCAGATCCTCGTGGGGTTCGCCGCGGAAACCCGCGATCTGAAGGAGAATGCGCAGGAAAAGCTCGAGAAGAAAAATCTCGATATGATCGTCGGCAATCTGGTCGGGCATCCCTCCTCCGGGTTCGGGACCGACACCAACCGGGTGACGCTTTTTTATCGGGACGGCGGCATCGAGCCCCTGGAAGAGATGGACAAGGCGGAAGTGGCCCATCTCATTCTGGACCGGGTATGCGAGCGCCTGCCGTGACCGGGGAGACGGGCAGCCCTTCCGTCGAGGAATTGAGCGCGGTCCTGGCCGAACTCCGGAATTCACTGGGGTTCATGGCGGCCTGCGGCTGCACCGGCTTCGACCGGATACCCGATGCGGGGCGGCCCGAGGCTTCAGCCGGCGGAATCGCGGCCCTCGATGAGGTCCGTTCGGACCTGGGCGACTGCCGGCGGTGCGGGCTCTGTCGGTTTCGCACTCACATCGTTTTCGGGACGGGCGACCCCCATGCGCGTCTGATGTTCGTGGGCGAGGGACCGGGGTATGACGAGGACCTCTCGGGGGAGCCCTTCGTGGGCCGGGCCGGTCGGCTCCTCGACCGGATCATCGCCGCCATGGGGCTTTCCCGGGCTTCGGTTTACATCTGCAATATCGTCAAATGCCGCCCCCCTGAAAACAGGGACCCGCTGCCCGATGAGATCGGAAGCTGCCTGCCGTTCCTGGAGCGCCAGATCGAAGCCGTCTCACCCCGGCTTATCTGCACCCTCGGGGCCGTGGCCACGCGCGTCCTTCTCCAGACAAGCGTCCCCGTGTCCCGGCTGAGGGGGCGGTTCCACGATTATCGGGGCATCCGGGTGATGCCTACCTATCACCCGGCCTTTCTCCTTCGGTATCCGGAAAAGAAACGGGAAACGTGGTCCGACATGAAGGCGCTCATGAGCGAGATGGAAATGAATTCGCTGTTGACATGACAGGAAAATATAGTTTAGAAAGATGACTTTTTAAAGCATACGCTTGCAGGGGCATCCCCTTGGATGATCCCGCGGGTTTCAGATCCGACCGGGAATCCGGCGGCCGATGACGGAACACGATGGGCGGGGGGAAACCCCCGCTTGTCCTTTTTTTTTGAATGAATGATCTGACGGTTTCGTAAAAAGTTCGAGATCAAGGCCTGCGAATCCAGAGGAATGAGGCATACTTATCGTACGCCGCAGTGACGATGGGTGACGCATAACGCAGATATCGGGCTTTTTACGGGACCGCCATCTGAAAGGAGTGTTGAGATATGGGCAGCAAGAAAAAGGAAGACAAGGAAAAATCCCTGGAGAAAATGACCGCCAAGGAATTGCGGGAGCTGGCCATGGGGATCGAGGGCATCACGGGTGCCCACGGCATGAACAAGGAGGAGCTGATCTCCCAGGTTCGCAAAGCCCGGGGCATCGAGGAGCCGGCCGCGAAAAAATCAGACGCCGGCGTCCGGGATCTGAAAATGAAGCTCCGGGAACTCAGGGTCAAGCATTCCGGCGCTGTTGAATCCGAGGACGCGCGCATGGCCGGGATATACCGGAAACGGGTGATCCGGCTCAAGAAGAAAACCCGGAGGGTGGCGTAACGGATGCTTCGGCACGAACCGGATACCCGGGTGATCGACCCGGCATCCCTGGCATTCGATATCGACGGCGTGGTGGCCGACACCATGAGGCTGTTTCTTGACATTGCCCGGGCGGAGTATGACATCACCCATATCTCCTATGGCGACATCACCCATTACATGCTCGAAGAGTGTCTGGACATGGAGGCGGGCGTTATCGGCGAGATCATCGACAAGCTGCTGGACGGCAGCCGGGATGACGGCCTGATGCCGCTTCAGGGGGCGCCCGAGGTCCTGGCGAAGCTGGGGAAAAGCTTCGGCCCCCTCTGTTTTGTCACCGCGCGGCCCACCCCGGACCCCATTCATCAATGGATCCTCAAGACCCTGCCCATGGCGTCCGGCGGGGTGGACATCACGGCGACGGGATCCTTTGAAGCCAAGGCCGATGTGCTGCGGGAGCGGGGGCGGCGCTATTTTGTCGAGGATCGACTGGAAACCTGCTTTCTTCTCGAAGAGGCGGGCATCACGCCGATTCTCTTCAAGCAGCCCTGGAACCGGAAAGCCCATCCCTTTATCGAGGTGGAGAGCTGGCGGGAACTGGAAGCCAAGATCGCCTTCTGATGCCGCGCACCCTGCCGGAGATGATGCCGGAGATGATTGAATCGTTCGTTCGGCGCCTCAGGGTGGAAAAGGGATATTCGCCGCATACCTGCCGGGCCTATGATCACGATCTGAGGGAGTTTTTCGCCTGTCTGGCGGAGGAGAAGGGGGCGGACGAAGCCGGCGCCGGGGCCGTCACCCCCCGGCGGATCAGGGGATATCTCGGGCTGCTCCACAAAAAGAACACGAAAAGGACCATCGCCCGGAAACTTGCGGCGCTGCGCTCCTTTTTCGACTTTCTGGCCGAGCAGGAGATGGTGGACACCAATCCCGCCATGCGGGTGCAGACCCCCAAGCAGGAAAAAACCATCCCCGGCTACCTGACCGTGGACGACGCTTTCCGGCTCCTCGACGCCATCGAAACCGACTCCCTGGCGGGCAAGCGGGACCGCGCCATGTTCGAAACGCTTTACTCCAGCGGTGTCCGCGTCTCCGAGCTTGTGGGCATGAACTGGTTCGACCTCGACGCAGATCAAAGGCTCGTTCGGGTCTCGGGAAAGGGCGGCAGGGATCGCGTGGTGCCCATCGGCCGGAAAGGCATTTCGGCCGTCACGGCATACCGGGAGGCCCTCTGGCGGGAAAAGGTGGTGGCCCTCGACCAGGACGGGCCGCTTTTCCTGAACCGCTTCGGGGGGCGGCTCACGGCCCGCTCCGTCGGCCGGATTCTTGAAAAGCGTTTTCGAGAGTGCGGCATTCCCCTTCCGGTTTCGCCCCACGGGCTGAGGCATTCCTTCGCCAGCCACATGCTGGACGCCGGCGCCGACCTGAGGGCGCTGCAGGAGATGCTGGGGCACCGGAAATTATCCACCACCCAGAGATACACCCACATCGGCATCGACACCCTGATGGCGGCGTACGACAAGGCCCATCCCCGCAAATGAAGACAGGAGCGGACAGGAAGAAAGGGCGAGGCTGGAAGGAGCGGCAATGAAGGAAGCGTTTCACGGGACGACGATCCTGGCGGTGCGGCATAACGGAAAGCTCGCCGTCGCCGGAGACGGGCAGGTCACGCTGGGGAACACGGTGGTCAAGCACCAGGCCCGGAAGGTGCGGCGGGTGTATAACGACAAGATCATCGTCGGGTTCGCCGGCGCCACGGCCGATGCCCTGAACCTCTCCGAAAGCCTCGAGAAAAAGCTGGAGCGGTACAACGGGAACCTGACCCGCAGCGCGGTGGAGCTGGCGCGGGACTGGCGGACGGATAAGTACCTGCGGCGGCTCGAGGCCCTCATGATCGCGGCGGACGACACCCGGACCTACCTGATTTCCGGCAGCGGCGACGTCATCGAGCCGGACGAGGGCGTCATCGCCATCGGGTCCGGAGGGGTGGCGGCCCAGGCGGCGGCCACCGCCCTCATGGTCCACACCGGCCTGGGCGCCCGCGAGATCGTCGAAGCGGCCATGAAGATCGCCGCGTCGGTCTGTGTCTACACCAATACGGTCATCACTGTGGAGGAGATGTGACGCCCCTGCGGCGGCGGCCGGACACCCCCCTGCGAGACGCCTTGGCGCCGGGAGGCCGGAAGAACGGGAAGAGGTGGATATGAGCGATTTAAAACCGTCGGAAATCGTCATGGAACTCGACAGGTACATCGTCGGCCAGAGAAACGCCAAGCGGTCCGTGGCCATTGCCCTCCGGAACCGGTGGCGGCGTCAGCAGCTCACCCCCGAGCTCGGCGAGGAGATCGCCCCGAAAAACATCATTCTCATCGGCCCCACCGGCGTGGGAAAGACCGAAATCTCCAGACGCCTCTCCAAGCTGACGGACAGCCCCTTCATCAAGGTCGAAGCCTCCAAGTTCACGGAGGTCGGCTATGTGGGCCGGGACGTGGAGTCCATGATCCGGGACCTGATGGAGCTTACCGTCACCCTGCTGAAATCCCGCGAGCAGGAGGCGGTCCGGGAGCAGGCCGTCGCCGTTGCCGAGGAGCGGATCCTGGACCTGCTGCTTCCCAAATCCGGAGAGCGCACCTTCCGGGGCGGAGATGAAGGGGAGGGGGGCACCGTGGAGGTGGTCACCACCGAGCGGGCCCAGATCTCATCCACCCGGGAGAAACTCAGAAAGATGCTGCGGCAGGGCAAGCTCGACGACCGGTTCGTGGACCTGGACATCACCGAGCGGAAGATGCCGATGGTCGAGGTCTTCTCCAATCTGGGGATGGAGGAGATGGGCATCAATTTCAAGGACATGTTCAGCAGCATCCTGCCCCGGAGCACCAAGCGGCGGAAGATCAGGGTGGCCGAGGCCATGGCGCTGCTGGCCCAGGAAGAGGCTCAGAATCTGGTGGACATGGAGAAGGTGACCCGGTCGGCCGTCGAGAAGGTCGAGGAGTCGGGGATCGTCTTCCTCGACGAGATCGACAAGATCGTCGGAAAGCATGGCGGACAAGGACCGGACGTCTCCCGGGAGGGAGTCCAGCGGGACCTGCTCCCCCTGGTCGAGGGCTGCACCGTCATGACCAAGTACGGCCCGGTCCGGACCGACCACATCCTGTTCATCGCGGCCGGCGCCTTCCACGCCATGAAGCCCTCGGACCTGATCCCCGAGATGCAGGGCCGGTTTCCCATCCGGGTGGAGTTGGACTCCCTCGGAAAAGCGGAGTTCGTGAGGATATTGACCGAGCCCAGGAATGCCCTGCTCCTTCAATACGTGGCCCTGCTCCGGACCGAGGGCGTCTCGGTCGCGTTCGAGGATGACGCCGTTTCCGAAATCGCCGCATACGCGGAGGAGGTCAACGCGGCCACCGAAAACATCGGCGCCCGGAGGCTCCACACCCTGATGGAGTGCCTCCTGGAAGACATTCTGTTCGACGCGCCGGACATGGCCGGGAGGAATATCGTCATCGACCGCGCCTACGTCGTGGAAAAACTCGCGCCCATCAAGGGGAACGAGGATTTGAGCCGTTACATTCTATGACGGTTCCGTAAAACGTCCGATATCTGCGTTACGCGGATCCCTCGGTCACTGCGGCGTACTGCAAGTGCGCCTCACCCATAGGGATCCGCAAGCCGTATCTCGAAGGTTTTACGAAACCGTCCAACCATCGACTCTATAAGAGAATATCTTTACGGCAGGGTGGACATGAATACAAACGTTGCGGATATCCTGATCGAGGCTTTGCCTTACATCCGCCGGTTCAGCGGCATGACCGTCGTCATCAAATACGGCGGCCACGCCATGGTGGACGAGCAGCTAAAAACCGATTTCGCGAGAGACATCACGCTGCTTAAATTTGTCGGCCTCAACCCGGTGGTGGTCCATGGGGGCGGCCCCCAGATCAACCTGGTCCTGGAGAAGATGGGCATCACCTCCACATTCGTCCGCGGCATGCGACTGACCGACGCGCCGACCATGGATGTGGTCGAGATGGTGCTGGGCGGGAAGGTCAACAAGAGTATCGTCTCCCAGATCAACCAGCAGGGCGGGAAGGCGGTGGGCCTCACCGGAAAGGACGGGCGGCTGATCCGGGCCCGGAAGCTCCACATCGTTTTCCAGGAGGACGAGACCAAGCCCCCCGAGATCATCGACCCCGGCCTGGTCGGCGAGGTGGTGGAGGTCAACGCGGAGATCATCCACACCCTCTCCCGGCAGGGATTCATCCCGATCATCGCCCCCGTCGGCGCCGGCGACGCCGGCGAAAGCTACAACATCAACGCCGACCTCGTTGCGGGGAAGGTCGCCCAGGCCCTGGGCGCGGGGCGGTTCATCCTCGTGACGGACGTGGACGGGGTGATGGACCGGGCCGGCCGGCTCATCTCCTCCATCGACGCCCCGACCATCAAGCGGATGATCGACGAAGGGAGCATCTCGGGCGGCATGATCCCCAAGATCGAATGCGCGCTCGACGCCCTCAGGAACGGGGTCGGCAAGACCCATATCATCAACGGCAAGAAGCGGCACGCCATTCTGCTCGAACTTTTCACCGACAGCGGGATCGGGACACAGGTGACCATATGATGCGGGAGATCATGACAACGGCGGACCGGGTCATGGCCAGGACCTACCTCCGGCAGCCCATCGTCATCACCCGGGGCGAGGGGACGACGGTGTGGGACGCAGACGGGAAGGCCTACACGGATTTCGTGGCAGGGATCGCGGTATGCAACCTGGGACATGCCCACCCCGGCGTCGCAAAAGCGCTCTGCGACCAGGCCGGGCGCCTCTTTCACGTCTCCAACCTCTACTACACCCAGCCCCAGACCGAGCTGGCGGCTTGGCTCGTGGACCACAGCTTCGCCGACCGGGTCTTTTTCTGCAACAGCGGCGCCGAGGCGAACGAGGCGGCCATCAAGCTCGCCCGCCGGTATTTCCACGAAAAGGGGGAGGCGCGCCACCGCATCGTGAGCGCCGAAAAATCCTTTCACGGCCGCACCATGGCTACCCTGTCGGCCACCGGCCAGGACAAGATCAAGAAGGGGTTCCAGCCCGTCCTGGGCGGGTTCGATTTTGTGCCGTTCAACGACATCGAGGCCATGAAAGCCGCCGTGACACAGGAGACCTGCGGCGTGATCCTGGAGCCGATTCAGGGGGAGGGCGGCATCCGCCTCCCGAACCCCGGATATCTTGAGGCCGTCCGCCGGTTGTGCGATGAGGCGGGGATCCTCCTCATCTTCGATGAGATCCAGACCGGGATCGGCAGGACCGGGAAGCTCTTCGCCCACGAGCATTACGGCATTGCGCCGGACATCATGACCCTGGCCACGGCCTTGGCCAACGGCCTGCCCATCGGCGCCATGCTGGCCCGGGAGTCGGTGGCGGCGGCCTTCGGTCCGGGGGCCCATGCCTCCACCTTCGGCGGCACCCCGGTGATCACCGCGGCGGCCCTCGCCACCCTCAGGGCACTGACCGAGGAGGGCATCATCGAAAAGGCCGCGGAGACCGGCGCCTATTTCAGGGAGCGGCTCAGGGCGCTGAAAAACCGCCATCCGAAGGAGATCGTCGATGTCCGGGGAAAGGGGCTCATGATCGGGATGGAACTCGACATCGCAGGGGCCCCCCTGGTGGACGCCTGCCGGGAGCGGGGGTTTCTCGTCAACTGCATCCAGGAGAACATCCTGAGGCTCGCGCCGCCCCTGATCATTGAAACAGCGGCGGTGGACGCCCTTGTCGACTGTCTGGACGACCTGCTGACCAACATGCGGATTCAAGAGAAGGAATAAGAGATGACGGAGCAAGTGAAAAAAGTGGTTCTGGCCTATTCGGGCGGACTGGATACATCGGTGATTCTGAGATGGCTGATCGAAACCTACGGCTGCGAGGTCGTCGCCTTTTCCGCGGATATCGGCCAGGAGGAGGAGCTCGACACCATCGAGGAAAAAGCGCTCAAGACCGGCGCCTCCAGGGTCTATATCGACGATCTGAAGGAAACCTTCATCCGGGATTACGTGTTCCCGGCCTTTCGTGCCAATGTGCTCTATGAGGGTCAGTACCTTCTGGGCACCTCCATCGCCCGGCCCCTCATCGCCAAGCGCCAGATCGAGATCGCTAATATCGAAGGGGCCGACGCCGTCAGCCACGGCGCCACCGGAAAGGGAAACGACCAGGTCCGGTTCGAACTCAGCTACTACGCCCTGAAACCCGATATCAAGATCGTCGCCCCCTGGCGGATCTGGGACCTGACCTCCCGAACGGCCCTCATGGCCTTTGCCGAGAAGTTCGGCATCCCGGTGCTCTCGACCCGGAACAAACCCTACAGCACCGACCGGAACATGCTCCACATCAGCTATGAGGGAGGCATCCTGGAAGACCCGTGGCAGCCGCCGCCCGAAGACATCTTCACCCTGACCGTCTCGCCCCGGGAGGCGCCCGACGAGGCCGAGGAGATCGAGATCACTTTCGCCCACGGAGACCCGACGGCCGTCAACGGCAGAAGCATGTCTCCGGCGACCCTCTTCAAGGAGTTGAACCGCCTGGGCGGAAAGCACGGGGTCGGCCGGGCCGACATCGTGGAGAACCGTTTCGTGGGGATGAAATCCCGGGGCGTCTATGAAACCCCCGGGGGGACGATCCTGCGGGCGGCCCACATCGCCATGGAATCCATCACCATGGACCGGGAGGTCATGCACCTGAGGGACGGCCTGATGCCCCGGTATGCCGAGATGATCTACAACGGGTTCTGGTTCTCTCCCGAGCGGGAGCTGATGCAGCGGCTCATCGACGAGACCCAGCAGAACGTCTCGGGGGTGGTGCGGCTGTCGCTGTACAAGGGAAACTGCACGATCCTGGGCCGGAAATCCGACGACTCCCTCTACAGTCAGGATTTCGCCACCTTCGAGGATGACAGTGTCTACAAGCAGGGCGACGCCGAAGGCTTCATCAAGCTGAACGCCCTCAGGCTTCGCATCCGGGCAATGAATCGAAAGCAGGGATAAAGGGAACCCATGTCTGAAAAGCTCTGGAACGGCCGATTCTCCGAGGGGACAGACAAACTGGTGGAGCGGTTCACGGCGTCCATCAGCTATGACCGCCGCCTGTATGCCTGGGATATCGAGGGGTCCATCGCCCACTGCAGCATGCTCGCGGACACCGGGGTGATCACGCCGGACGAGGCGGCGGAGCTGGTCCGGGGGCTCACCCAGGTGCGCCGGGAGATCGAGGCCGGGGAGTTCATCTACGACGACAGTCTGGAAGACATTCACATGCACGTCGAGTCCCGGCTCCTGGCCATTGTCGGCAAGGCGGCCCAGAAGCTCCACACGGGCCGTAGCCGCAACGATCAGGTGGCGCTGGACATCCGGATGTTTCTCCGGGCGGAGACCCTCGGCATCATCGCGGCCCTGCGGCGCCTGAGGGAGATGGTCGTTTCCCTGGCCGAGGCCCATCTGGGCGCGGTGATGCCCGGATACACCCACCTGCAGCGGGCCCAGCCCGTGCTCCTCTCCCACCATCTGATGGCCTACTACGAGATGTTCACCCGGGACGGGGAGCGGTTCGGGGACGCCCTGAAGCGCATCAATGTTCTGCCCCTGGGGGCCGCGGCCCTGGCGGGGACCACCTATCCCATCGACCGGGACAATACCGCACGGCGACTCCATTTTCCGCGGGTGTCCGAAAACAGCATGGACACGGTGGGGGATCGGGATTTCGCCCTGGAGTTCACTGCTGCTGCGAGCATCTGCATGATGCATTTCAGCCGGCTCTCCGAGGAGCTGATCCTCTGGTCGTCGGCCGAGTTCGGCTTCGTGGAAATCGCCGACGCCTTCACCACCGGCAGCAGCATCATGCCCCAGAAGAAGAACCCCGACGTCTGCGAGCTGGTCCGGGGAAAGACGGGCCGGGTCTACGGGGACCTCATGGCCCTTCTCACCCTGATGAAATCCCTGCCCATGGCCTACAACCGGGACATGCAGGAAGACAAGGAGCCGCTTTTCGATGCCGTCGACACCCTGAAGATGACCCTTGAGGTGTACACCCGCATGCTGCCCAACATCACCTTCAAAATCGATGCCATGGCCCGGGCCACCACCACCGGATTTCTGGATGCGACGGACATGGCCGATTACCTGGCGACCCGGGGGATGCCCTTCAGGGAAGCCCACCACGTGGTCGGCAGGGCAGTTGGCGCTGCCCTTGCCCGGGGAAGGGAACTCCACGACCTGAGCCTCTCGGAGTTGAAGGCCTTTTCGGGGCTGATCGAGGAGGACATCTTCTCGTTCCTGTCGGTCCGGCAGATGGTCGACCGCAGGAAATCCCACGGTGGGACGGCCACCGACACAGTCCGGTCCGCCATGATGAACGCCCGGCGGGCGCTGATAGCGGAATCCGACGACGGGAGCGGGGTCGGCGATTGACGATGATGCCCCTGCGGATATGGAGCCTCCTGATGGCGGGGTGCATTCTGGCGGGGTGCGGGATCAAGGCGCCTCCCCTGCCGCCCGAGCGCAGGCCGCCCGCCGCGGTCCGCGATCTTGAAGGCGTCATGGCGGGAGACGCCGTTCAGCTCGCGTGGGCAATCCCTGCGGCGGGGAAAGATGCCGGCGAGGCCGCGGGGTTTGCCGTCTACCGGTCAAAAACCCCCCTTTCAGAGGCGGAATGCCGGGACTGCCCCCTGATCTTTGAGCAGGTGACCCAGGTCTCCGTGACGCCGTCGGACCGGCAGGCGGGGCGGATGACGTTTTCGGAGCCCGTGGAAAAGGGGTATCGATACCGGTACAAGCTGCGCGCCTTCGACGTGTTCGGGGCGGCGGGCGAGGACTCCAACACCTTTTCCGCGGCGTATTGACGCATCGGCCGGCGGCCTTCCCGGCTGCGGCGAAACCAGATCGGTCGGAGACCATGACAAAGATACCCTTTTTCAAGATGTGCGGCAGCGGGAACGATTTCATCATCGTTGACAACCGTCGGCAGGCGCTCCGGGAGGAGGATTTCCCGGGCCTGGCCAGACGTATCTGCGCCCGGAACATGTCCCTGGGCGCCGACGGCTTCGTGGTCGTGGATCAATCTCCCACGGCGGATTTCAAGTGGCACTTCTTCAATTCGGACGGCAGCCGGGCCGACATGTGCGGCAACGGCGCCCGCTGCGTGGCCCGGTTTGCCCACCTCAACGGCATCGCGGGCCATGACATGACCTTCGACACCGGCGCGGGGGGGATTGCGGCCCACGTCAGCGGCGACCGGGTGAAAATCCGGATGACCGATCCCCGGGGGATGGAATCGGGAATGCGCATTGAAACCACCCGCGGGCCCGTCACCCTCTCCCGCATCGACACCGGGGTTCCCCACCTGGTGGTGGCGGTGGCGGACGTCGGCCAGGCGAATGTCCTGGGCCTGGGGCGGGAGCTGCGGTACCACCCGGCCTTTGCGCCGGCGGGCGCCAACGTCAATTTTACCGCCGTCGGCCGGGACGGCCGGATCTTCAACCGCACCTACGAGCGGGGCGTGGAGGGGGAGACTCTGGCCTGCGGCACCGGATCGGTCGCGGCCGCCCTGCTCATGGCCGGCCGGGAGGGCATGGCGTCGCCCGTTACCGTGGTGCCCAAAAGCGGCGAGACGCTCACGGTCTATTTTGAGCGGACGGGGGACCGCTTCCACCGCGTCTTTCTGGAAGGGAACGCCCGGATCATCTGCACCGGGGAACTCTGGGAGGATGCATGGAACTGGTCGGCGGAAGAGGGCATCCCGGAAAACGCCGGCAACCTAAATCATGATTCCGGAAATTTCAGTCAATGACGGTTGACGGGGGATTTACCGCCTTCATCTCCCTCGGGTCCAACATCGGCGACAAGGCCATGTACTGCCGGATGGGGATCGCAGGACTCGCGGCGGACCGCCGGACGGTCATCACCGGCCGGTCGCCGTTCTACCGCACCGAGCCGGTGGACTACACGGACCAGGAGTGGTTCGTCAACGCGGTCGTGCGCATCCACACCCTACTGGATCCCTTTGCCCTTCTGACCCTGATCGGCGCCATCGAGCGCGGGGCGGGACGGGATCGGACGGGCGTCCGTTTCGGGCCGAGAACCCTCGACATGGATATCCTCTTCTTCGACGACCGGATCATCGACACGCCGGAGCTGACCGTCCCCCATCCCCGGATGCACAAAAGACGCTTTGTATTGCAGCCGCTTTGTGATATAGATCCGGCCATCGTGCACCCCGTTTTCCGCAGGCATGTCCGATATCTTCTCGACCATCTCGATGACGAAGGCCAGGAGATCTTTCCCTATGACGACCCTGGAGGAGCGCCGCTGCCGTGATCCGATTCCTGATCATCGCCGGATTGATCTATTTCCTGTACCGGAAGTACCAGAGCTGGTCCAAAAGCGTTGCCGGCAGGCATGCCGATGAGAAGGCCCTAGAAGACGTCATGGTGCAGGACCCTTACTGCGAGACCTATTTCCCGAGACGGGAGGGGATTCCCCTCAGCATGGACGGACAAGAACTGCTCTTCTGCAGCCCGAAATGCCGGGACGATTTTGCCGCTTTGCATTCCAAAACATCAACAGGAGGATAATTCGTAATGAAGTTTTTTATCGACACGGCCAACGTCGCTGAAATAAGAGAGGCCAGCAGCATGGGCATGGTGGACGGCGTCACGACCAATCCGTCCCTCATCGCCAAGGAAGGCCGTGATTTTACAGACATCATCCGGGAGATCTGCGGGATCGTCGACGGCCCCATCAGCGCCGAGGTCATCGCCCTCGACGCCGGCGGCATGATTGCCGAGGCCCGCGATCTCGCCAAAATCCATAAGAACATCGTCGTCAAGATCCCCATGACCGTGGACGGCCTCAAGGCGGTGCGCGCCCTGGCGGATGAGGGCATCCGGACCAACGTCACCCTCATCTTCTCGCCGCTCCAGGCGCTCATGGCGGCAAAGGCCGGCGCCGCCTACGTCAGCCCCTTTGTGGGCCGGCTGGACGATCTGGCCCAGGACGGCATGGTGCTGGTGGAGCAGATCATCGATATCTTCGACAACTACGGCTATGATGCCGAGGTCATCGTCGCAAGCGTGCGCAACCCGATCCACGTGCTGGAGAGCGCGCTCATGGGCGCCCATATCGCGACCCTCCCGTTCAGCGTCCTGGGCAAGCTCGCGGCCCATCCCATGACCGACAAGGGGATCCAGTCCTTTCTCGATGACTGGAACAAGCGGAAAAAATAACGGGCATTTCCTGCCGGGGAACAGAACAGCATGACACGATGGGAAAAAGCGGGTCGGGTGTTGAAAAATCCCAATTTCTTGACGTTGTTCCGAATCATTGCCGCGCCGGGCGTGGTGATCCTGCTGTTGTTCCCCAACCGTTTCACGACCCTCCTGGCGATGCTGCTCTTCAGCGCGGCGGCCATCTCGGACTATCTGGACGGATATTTTGCGAGGCGATGGGGGATGATTTCCAATTTCGGCAAGGTGATGGATCCGGTGGCCGACAAACTCCTGATCTCTTCCTCCCTCGTCATGCTGACCTCCCTGGGCTGGATCCCGGCCTGGGTGGTCTGCGTGATCATCGGCAGGGAACTGGCCATCACGGGCCTCCGGGTGGTGGTGATCGAAAGCGGGCAGGATATCTCCGCCTCGTGGCTGGGAAAATACAAAACAGGGTTTCAGATCGCGGCCATCATCTGCCTGCTGATCCATTACCCATATCTCGGTCTCAACTTTCACGCCATCGGTCTTTTCTTCCTCTGGGGGGCTTTGGTCTTCACCATCTGGTCGGGGGTCGATTATTTCGTCACCTTCAGAAAACTGATCGATCTCTGATCTTTTCTATTGACAGCAATAAGATAACTCGTTATAAGCGTTATCCGTTCGAGCGGGAATAACTCAGTGGTAGAGTGCGACCTTGCCAAGGTCGAAGTCGCGGGTTCAAATCCCGTTTCCCGCTCCAGCAGGGCGGCATAGCCAAGTGGTAAGGCAGTGGTCTGCAAAACCACCATTCACCAGTTCGAATCTGGTTGCCGCCTCCAATCTTTTCAATCATGAATGGCGGAATACGCGTCTATTTTTCATCGCTGCAAGTTTTCATTGCGGCAGGTTATTATCGTTCCCAAGCGGGAATAACTCAGTGGTAGAGTGCGACCTTGCCAAGGTCGAAGTCGCGGGTTCAAATCCCGTTTCCCGCTCCAATCCTGCAAACATCCCCGGCCATGCGGTCGGGGTTTTGTTTTTGGGCGGCGACGTGTTTGAGAATGCGGAAAGATCGTCCTCCGATTCCCCTCGAGAGGCCTTGAAACCATGTTCGGCAATTTCATCTATTTTATCGTTGTTCTGCTGATCTACACGACGTATCAGCCCTCGGATGACCCGGGGTTCTCCGTCCCGGAATCCCTGTCGCTTTTCTGCGGCCTCTTTGCAGGCTATGCCTTCCTTACCCGCATCCTGTTCAAGAAGATCGAAGCGCGCATCTCCACGGGGAACTTCCACCAACTCGACCCCCTGTTTCACCGCACGGTGACCCGCCAGTCGATTCTGGCGATCGTCCTGTTCGCCGTCGACATCTACCTTCTGAACCTGGTGGAGATCGTCCGGAAAGCGCCCTATGTCTCCATGTTTCCCACCGTCCAGGCTCTTGTTTTCATCGCCCTTTTCGTCGCATACCTGGCCGTCCTGTGGAGCCTGGCCTTCGATGCCTACCAGGGCCTCTACGGCACCCGCCTGAAGCGGTCGAGCTACGCGGCGTCGAATATTGCGATCTCCCTGCCCGTGCTGCTGCCCTGGGTGGTGTTGTCCGGATGCGCCGACCTGATCCAACTGCTCCCCTTTGCGTCCCTCAAGCGTCTGCTGTCGACCCCCGAGGGGGAGGTGATCTATTTCTTCCTTTTTCTGATGGTCGTGGCGGTGATCGGCCCCCTGATGATCCAGAAATTTTGGGGATGCAGACCCCTTCCGGCGGGAATCCACAGAAGCCGCATCGAGGCCCTCTGCCGGCGGGCCGATCTGGCCTACAGAGACATCCTGACCTGGCCCATCTTCGAAGGCCGCATGATCACGGCCGGGGTGATGGGCCTCGTCCGGCGGTATCGCTACATCCTTGTCACGGACGCGCTGCTCAGTCTGCTCGGGCCGGAGGAGGTGGACGCCGTGATCGCCCATGAGATCGGGCACGTCAAGCGGAACCACATCCTGTTCTACCTCTTTTTCTTCGTGGGCTATATACTCTTCTCCTATGCGGTCTTCGACCTGATCGTCTATGCCATCATCTATACCGAGCCGCTCTACCGCGTAGTGATCCAGTCGGGCCTGAGCCACACGATGGTGGCGTCGACCCTGATCACCCTGGTGACCATCGTCGTTTTCCTGATCTATTTCAGGTATATTTTCGGGTATTTCATGCGGAATTTCGAGCGCCAGGCCGATTGCTACGTCTATACGCTCTTTAACAGCGCAGGCCCCCTGATATCCACCTTTGAGAAGATTGTCCTGACCACCGGACAGGCCCCGGACAAGCCCAACTGGCATCATTTCAGCATCGCCCAGCGGGTGAAATACCTGATCCAGAGCGAGCAGGACCGGGGGTGGGTCCTGCGTCACGACCGGAAGGTCAGGCGCAGCATCGTCTTGTACGGGATCGGTATGGCGCTCGTGGCCGTGATCGGCTATTCCCTCAATTTCGGGGAGACGGGCAGGCGGCTGAACGCCAATCTGTTTGAGACGGTCATTGAGCGGGAGATCCGGGAGAAGCCGGATTCGCCCGAGCTCTTCGGGCTCCTGGGGGATCTCTACTACAGCAGAAATGAATACGCCGGTGCGGTGGAAGCCTATGAAAAGGCGATCCTCCTGGGCGCGGAAGGCCCCGAGATATTCAACAACCTGGCCTGGCTCTACGCCACCTGCGAGGAAGCCGGGCTCAGGTCACCGGAAAGGGCCCTTGAGCTGGCGCAAAAAGCGTTGTCGCTGTCCAGCGCTCCCCACATTCTGGACACGCTGGCGGAGAGCTACTTTGTCAACGGCAGGTTTGACGACGCCGTAAGCGCCGGCCTTCGGGCTTACGAGGCGGCTACCGCCGATCGGTCCTATTTCGAAGGTCAACTCAAAAAATTTCGAGAGGCCGCCGGAAAAGGCTGAAAGCGGGTCAGGCCACGCAGACCTTTCTGACCTGCTTGATGTCGGTAAATCCGCCGAAGATCTTCTGAATGCCGTCCTGCTCCAGCGTCCGCATGCCGTCCTTGATGGCCTGGTCCTTCAATTCCTCGAGGCGGGCCTGCATCTGAATCATCCGTTTGGAATCCTCCGTGGCGACGAGCAGTTCGTGGATGCCCATCCGGCCGGCGTATCCGGTCTGGCCGCAGGCCGCGCACCCGCCGGCCTCGTTCAGCAGAAGATCCTCGCGATAGGTCAGCAGATCCGGAAAATCATCTTCAAACTCGGTCTTGCCGTATCGCTCGATCAGGTGGGCATGATCCTCGCGGGTCGGGTGATATTTTTTCTTGCAGTTCTTGCAGAGGGTCCGGACGAGACGCTGGGCGAGGATGCCCAGGATGGCATCTGCGAAATTGAACGGGTCCATCCCCATGTCCAGGAGACGGGTGATGCTTTCGGGCGCGCTGTTGGTGTGCAGGGTCGAGAGGACCAGGTGCCCGGTGAGGGAGGCCTCGATGCCGATGGCCGTCGTTTCCTTGTCGCGCATCTCGCCGACCATGATGACATCCGGGTCGGCGCGGAGAAAGGCGCGCATGGCCGTGGCGAAGTTGAAGCCGATCTTGGGGTGGACCTGGACCTGCCGGAGCCCTTTCTGAGTGATTTCAACGGGATCCTCGGCGGTCCATATCTTGGTTTCCGTCTTGTTGATGTAGGCTAGGGCTGAATGAAGCGTCGTGGTTTTACCGGAACCGGTGGGGCCGCAGACGTAGATGATGCCGTAGGGCTGTGTGATGAGGTTTACAAACCGGTTGAAATTCTGCTCGGAAAATCCCATGTTGGCCAGGGGGATCGGTTCTCCGGCGTTCAGAATACGCATGACGATGTCTTCCAGACCGCCCTGGGTCGGGATGGTGGCAACGCGGAGTTCGATGTCGAGTCCGCCGTATTTCTTGAACTGGATCTTGCCGTCCTGGGGCATTCGTCGCTCGGCGATATCCAGGCCGGCCATGATCTTGATTCGGGAGACGACGGCCCGCTTGTAGTTGTAGGGGATGGTCTGGTAGACCGAACAGGCGCCGTCGATGCGGATTCTCACCAGAGTGTTCTGTTTTCCGGGATAGGGTTCGATGTGGATATCCGACGCCTTCCGGGCGAAGGCGTCCTGGATCACCTTGTTCACCAGCTTGACGACGGCGCTGTCGGATTCGTCGAATTCTTCTTCGTTATCGTCGTCGCGGTCCGCCTCCCGCTGCAGTTCATGAAGAATATCGTCGATATCCCCGACATTCCGGACCTCCTCGAAGGAGAACCGTTTGATGAAGTCGATGATATCCACGGGCAGGGCCACCCGGAAGTCGAGCTTGGTATTGGGATAGAGCGGCTTGATCAGATCGATCTTCTGGATGTCCTGGGGGTTGTCGACGGCGATCACGACCTTTCCGCCGTCGCTCTCCAGCGGGACCCAGAGATTTTTCCTCATGAAGGATTCTTTCCCCTTCCGCATGAGGTTGCCCGGAATCGGCCAGTTGGCGTCGTAGAGGACGCCCGGAACCTCATAATATTTGGAAAGGGACTCGATGACCTCTTTTTTCGGTATTTTGAGCACTCCGATGAGATAGCTTTCAATAGATTCCCGCCGCTTTTTGGCCTCGATGATGGCGTTCTTGAGGTCCTGTTGCGACAGGAGGTTATTCTGCAGCAGATAGTTGAATTTGCTGCTGGCCTGACGCGCCGTCCGCTTGAGGTTGTACATGGCGATGCCGAGAATCTTGGCGAGTTCCCGGATAAAATGCTCGTCCATCTTCGAGTACGGCTGGCTGTCTTTCCGGTTGACGAGCTGAATGGCGCCCAGCAGGTATTTGTGGAAATGGATGGGGCAGACCATTACCTGGCGCGTAACGAAGCCGGACTTTTGATCCCAGCTTTTGTCAAAGGTGAGATTCGGGTCGATGGCCTTCAGTTCGTCTTCATCGTAGGCATCCTTGATGTTGACCAGGCACTGCTTGTAGGTCGCGTACCCGGCGATGCTCGTGACCGTCACCGGCACCCGGATGTCGTGGATGTTTTTTCCGGCGACGACCCGTGAAACCAGTTCGCGCTTGACGCCGTCGATGACATAAATGGTGATTCGTTCGGATTCGAACAAATCGACGATCTCACCCTTGAGGTTGTTGAGGGCCTGATCCAGATTGGGCGCTGTCTGGATCTTGTTGCTGATGATCTGGAATTTGATTCTGAAGGCAACCTCGGGGCTGGCGCCGGGCTTAATGCCCTGGGGATGGGCGACGATCGCCTTGCTCATGTCCTTTGAACGGGCGGTATCGACTGTCAGGTGGCTGACGGGAAGTTCTACCTTGATGTGTGTCGGTGTCGCTTTTGCCATATCTTTTCTTCCAACCTTGTGAGCGTCATCTGAAATGGTTCCGGCTTGAGAGATGGTCAGGATGAAGCGTTGTCCGTAAAGTGATGATAGCAGTGAATGAGCTTTTTAATTCCGCCGCCGATGAGCAGCATCCCGATAAGATAGAAGCTGAATTTCACAAACCAGATGATGGAGGAGAAATATTCAATCTGTTCGATCCGCGGCATCACCTGAGGGATCCGGAAAAAAACGCCGATGCCCATGATCACCAGCAGGGCACCCCAAACCGTGTGATACAAGATTTTTTCTTTTGTCATGGTGTCATGCCGCAGATCCCGGCAGAGGTGTCTCGTACCTGCACAAACGCCGGCGATCGTTTGATAAACAAATGAATAGAGTATATAAAAAGTTATAAGTCTGGCGGATTATAACCGCTTTGAGGATGTGTGTCAAATAATAAGCGATAAAAAAATGAACCCTTTTGACCCGGAAACGGAACCTGCACCGGCATGGGGCCGGGCGTCTTCAAAGGAGGGCGGCTTCCACCAGTTTGACCCGCACCGGCACGCCCAGGTTTTCGGATAGGTCGCTTTCCAGCAGGCGGATTCTTTTTTCGAGGACCTTGATTTCATCTGAAAACAGCCTGTTGTCCATGGCGATGGAAATCCCCAGGTGCTTTTTTTCACCCTCCGCCTCCAGGACCCCGGACCGGTATTTCGGAACGAAGGAGAGCGTCGCCTCAATCTGCCGGTTGATCTGGCTCTGGTGCACCTTGACGCCGTTGATGTTGAGGATGTCGTCGGTCCGCTGTTCGAACCATTCCATCCGGAGAGACGGCGTTCCGCAGCCGCACGGCTCATGGATGAAGCGGGCCCTTTCCCCGGTCCGGAAGCGGATGAGGGGAAACGCCCGGGTCGTCAATGTGGTCAGGACCAGCTCCCCCGTCTCTCCCGGGGGCAGCACGTCACCGGTGTCCGGATTCACGATCTCCGGGAAGAAATGGTCTTCGTTGATATGAAGCCCCTGGTGAGCCTGGCATTCGTAGGCGATGGCCGGCCCCGGGACTTCGCTCAGCCCGAAATGATGCCAGGTCTCCACGTGAAGCCGGCGCTCGAGGTGCCGACGCGTTTCCTGTGCAGCGGGCTCCCCCACCAGGATCAGGCGCTTGAGGTTGAGGGCGGTGGGGTTGATTTCGGCCCTGAACATCAGTTCGGTCAACTGGACGGCCCGCGACGGCGTCGTCACCATGGCCGATGTCTTGTAGTCCCGCAGCACCATGAGGTGCTTATTGGGGGACAGGGGCGTGTTGGGGATGACGGCCACGTCCAGTGCCTCGGCGCCGTCCTTGTAATCCCGACCCCAGTTGGCCAGCCCGGGGTCGAGGTCGATCTGGAGGATGTCCTCGGAGCCGATCCCCGCGGCCGTGAAGGCCCGGCCGACCATCTCCCGCCAGATGCGGAGATCCTGCCGCGTGTAGCCCGTGACCGTGGGATGCCGCGTGGTTCCGGGCGCCGTGTGGATGCGGACGATGTCCTTGAGGGGCACGGCGAAAAGGCCGTAGGGATAATGTTCGCCCAGGTGGCTCCGCTCCATGAAGGGAAGAACGGCGATATCCGCCACCCGCTCGATGATGGAGGGGTCTTTTCCATTTCTCCGCGCCACCTCGTTCTGGCGGTTCCGGTGGAAAGGCACATTCCGGTAGGCCCGGTTGAGGGTGGCCTGAAGCCGTTCGAGTTGAAGCTGTTCCCGTTCTCCGGGGGCAAGATTCAGCATATTATCCCCTCCCTTCATAAAATTCTTCGTAGTCTTTGCCCAGATAGGCCCGTTTGACCTCCACGTCCGAGAGCAGATCGAAGCCGGTACCCTGGAGCACGACCTTTCCGGTCTCCAGAACATAGCCGCGATCGGCGATTTTGAGGGCGGCCCGGGCGTTCTGTTCGACCAGGAGGATGGTCAGCCCGTCGGCCTTGAGCCGGACCAGGATATCAAGGATCTTTTCCACCATCAGCGGGGCAAGGCCCATGGAGGGTTCGTCCAGGGCCAGGAGCCGGGGCCTCGCCATGAGGGCCCGGCCGATGGCCAGCATCTGCTGCTCCCCGCCCGAAAGGGTTCCGGCCGGCTGCCCCGCGCGTTCCCCCAGGATCGGGAACAGGTCGATGATCTCCGCCAGGTCCCGTTCGATCTCCCGGTGCTCCTTCCTGCGGTATCGGGTGTAGGCGCCCAGCTTCAGGTTGTCGAGAACGCTCATGGGCGCGAAGATCTGCCGGCCCTCGGGCACCAGGCTGATCCCCTTCCGGACGATGGCCGGGGGGTCCATCCCCTTGAGGGAGGCCTCCTCGAAAACGATCTCCCCCTTCCAGGTGGAGAGCAGCCCGCAGATGGACATCAGGAGCGTGCTCTTGCCGGAGCCGTTGGCCCCGATGAGGGTGATGAGTTCGCCACGGCGCACCGAAATGCTGACGCCCTTGATGGCCATGATCCTGCCGTAGTAGCACCTGAGGTTCTTGACGTGCAGCATAAAATCACCCGTTGCCGAGATAGGCGGCCATGACTGACGTGTTGGCCTGGATTTCCCGGGGGGTGCCCTCCGCCAGCTTCCCTCCCTGGTCGAGGACGATGATCCGGTCGCAGACGCTCATGGTCAGGCTCATGTCGTGCTCCACCAGCATGACCGTGACGCCGCGGTCCCGGATCTTCCGGATGAGTTCCCCGAGGCTGTGGGTTTCCACGGCGTTGAGGCCCGCCGCCGGTTCGTCCAGAAGCAGCAGTTTGGGGTCCGAGGACAGGGCCCGGGCGATCTCTAAAAGGCGCTGCCAGCCGAAGGGGAGGTCGCCGCTCCGCTGGTCGGCCTGGGCCGAGAGCCCCACGAAGTCGAGCAGCTCCCGGGCGCACTCCCGAAGAGCCGTCTCCTCCCGCCGGATGGACGGCATTCGGGTCACGGCGCCCCAGAAGCCGCTCCGGGTCCTCACGTGGCGTCCGACCATGACGTTTTCGATGACGGACATGCTCTCGAAAAGCTCGACGTTTTGAAAGGTCCGGGCGATCCCCAGGCGGACGATATCCTGAACCCGCTTCCCGAGGATGGGGGCGCCTTCGAGGAAGATCTCGCCGGAATCCGGAATATAGGCGCCGCTGATGACGTTGAAGAGGGTGGTTTTCCCGGCGCCGTTGGGGCCGATGAGCCCTATGATGAGGCCGGCGTCGAATTCGACGGAGACGGCGGAAAGGGCTCGAACGCCCCCGAAGGCCTTGGAGACCGACCGGATCCGAAGGAGTGTCGGCTTATCGGTCATGCTTTTTCCTCATGCGCCCCCAGATGTCCAGGATGCCGCGGGTCAGCCCCTGGGGCATGACGATCATGACGCCCATCATGATCAGTCCGTAGACGACCATCTCGAGATCGGAAAACGCGTGGAGCCACTCGGGCAGGAGGGTCAGGAGGGACGCGCCCAGGAGCGCCCCCCAGATGCTGGCCATGCCGCCGATGACCACCATGGTCACCATCCGGACCGACATGAGAAAATCGAAGCTCCCCGGGCTGATGAAGCTGACGTAGTGGGCATAGAGAAACCCCGCCAGGGCCGCGACGCCCGCGCTGAAGACAAAGATCTGCAGCTTGAGGTGCATGGTGGGGACGCCGACGGCCCGGGCCGCCTTTTCGCTGTCGTGGATGGCCCGGAGGGCCCGGCCCGTTCGGGAATCGATGATGCGGCGGCAGACGAGGATCGTCAGGAGAAGGACGCCCCAGACCAGGTAGAAACAGTTTTTTCCGGCGGTGAGGATTACGGGGCCGACGGCGAGGGGCGGGATGCCGACGAACCCGGAGGCCCCGCCCGTCATCGTGTCCCATTCCCGAAATACGATAAAGGCGATCATGCCGAACCCAAGGGTTCCCATTCCCAGATAATACCCGGACAGCTTCAGGGTCGGCATCCCCACCAGAAAAGCGACCGCCGCCGCGGCCGCCACGGCGAGCGGAAGGGAGATCCAGGGAGAGAGCCCGTAGGTAGCGGTCAGGATGGCCGTGGTGTAGGCGCCGATGCCGAAGAAGGCAGCATGCCCCAGGGAAATCTGACCGGCGTATCCCATGAGCAGGTTGAGGCCCAAGGCCAGAAGCGCGTTGATGCCGATGAAGGTCAGCACCTGGAGGTGATAGGGGTTGGTGACGGCAAGGCCTGCGGCGGCCACCGAGAGGCAGGCGAAGGCATAAACGGTGCCTTTTCGAAACGAGGGTGTCATGATCTCCGCCATGGCTGCCGCGGCCGGTCAGAAGCGCGAGGCGTCGGCGGCCCCGAAGAGCCCGCCGGGCCGGATGTAAAGGATGAGCAGCAGCAGAATGAAGGCGATGCCGTCCTTGGCGGCGGAGGAGATATACCCCACCCCCAGGGCCTCGACGAGCCCCAGGAGGAAGCCTCCCGCAAGGGCCCCCCACAGACTGCCGATGCCGCCCAGCATGGCCGCGCAGAAGCCCTTGAGGCCGAGCATGGTCCCCATGTCGTACCCGCACATGGTGATGGGGGCGATGATCACGCCCGCCGTGGCCCCGAGGCCCGTGCTCATGACAAAGGCCAGGAGAACCATCCTCTCGGACGGAATGCCCGAAAGCCATGCCGCCCGCTTGTTGATGGCCGTCGCCTGCATGGCTTTCCCCGTGAGGGTCTTCCGGTAGAAATAGAAGAGGCCAAGAGCCAGCAGAAAGGCGATGACGAGGATCCAGACGCTCTGAGGCAAAAGCTTTGCGCCGGCCAGGTCAAAGGGGAGATGGCCGGAAAAGGGGGGGACGCTGTAGGCGTCTTTTCCCCAGATCATCATGGCCGCGCCCCGGAGAAAGATGGACGCCCCCACCGTGATGATGACCAGCACGATGGGGTGGGGCTTTTTTACGGTCCGGATGGCGATGCGTTCGAAGAGGAACCCCGCGCAGGCGACGCCCGCGACCGTCAGGACAAAGGCTGCGGGAAGGGGGAGGTGCAGCCCTCCCCACAGCGTCACCAGCCCCAGGGCGCCCAGCATGACAAATTCCCCGTGGGCGAAGTTGATCAGTTCCGTCGCGCTGAAGAGCATGGAGAATCCAATGGCGATCACCGCATAGATGGCGCCGTTGGTCAGGCCTGAAAAGAGATACTGCGCGAGTTCGTCCACCTTATTTGACCAGCTCCCAGGCGCCTTTCTGGATTCGGACCATCACGAAGGCATCGGGGGCAAGGCCGTTGTGCTCCTCCGGGCTGAAACTGAACACGCCGGACACCCCCACATGGCCCTTGATGGATTCGATGTTTTTCCGCAGCTTCTCCTTGTCGCCGCCGGTCCCTTTGAGGGCCTTGGCCAGGATATGGACGGCGTCGTAGGCGTATCCGCCGAAGCCGGACACGGGCTGCTTGAAGGCGGCGGTGTAGTTTTTGGCATAGTCGGCGAGGACGGCCTTCTGGGGATCGGCGTCGGGCAGGAGGTCATGGACCAGGATCTTTCCGGTGGGCAGGAGGGTCCCTTCCGCGCTGTCCCCCGCCAGCTCGATGAATTTGGGGGAGGCCACCCCGTGGCTCTGGTAGAGGGGGATGGAGAGTCCCAACTGCTGGGCGTTCTTGCTGACCACCGCGGGGCCTGGGTTCGTTCCCCAGCAGATCACGGCATCGGGCCCGGCGCTTTTGATCTTGGTGAGCTGGGCGGTCATGTCGGTGTCCTTGGGGCCGAAGGACTCCTTGGCCACAAAGGTGATGCCGTAATCCGGGGCCATTTTCTCCAGCCAGGAGGCCCCATCTTTGCCGAAGCTGTCCGAGGCGTAGAGCAGCCCCAGCTTGGTGATCTTCTTCTCTTTCAGGTAGGTGAACAGCGCCTTCACCGCCACGGAAGAGCGTTGGGGGGATTTGAACACATTGGTGAAGGGGCCGAATTTCCCGCCCATGATCACCGGGTCGCCGCCCACGCACATAAAGGTGGGAACCCCGGCTTCCTCGACAATCTTCTTAACCTGCATCCCGGCGCCCGTGGTGGTGGGCCCGATGATAGCCGCCACCTTGTCGGAGTGGATGAATTTCTTGGCGATGGTGGCGGCCTTGGCCGGGTCGCTTTCGGTGTCGCCGATAATCAGTTCCAGGGGCCTGCCGTTGATGCCGCCGGCCTTATTGATCTGGGCCACCGCCATCTCCGCCACCAGCTTGGTGGGGGTGCCGATATGGGCCGCCGGCCCCGACAGGGCGAACATGGCCCCTATCTTGATGGGTTGCTTTTGGTCCGCAGCCTGGGCGCCGCCCGCCACCAGCATGGCCATGGCCGCGGCCACGAGAACCCTTGACAGAACTCGGATCATAATTTCTTCCCTCCTCATAAAATATGCCATCATTGATGGTCTAGTTTAGGCCATGATGTCAACTCAAAAATCGCTTTGGGTGCAATTATTGCCTCGGGTTCGAGGCCCGGACCCGGTGAAGGCGGTCCGCATCACGGCCTCAGGGCCCCAGGAACCGGAAGATTATCTGCTGATTGCGCAGGGCATAAATTGCCGACTTGATGGAGAGATTTTGTACCTGAAGATATTGATCTCTGGACTCACGTTCGGCTGCGTCTCCCGCCTCTGCCGGTCCCTTGGCTCTCAGCTCTGCGGCTTCCTTCTTCTTGGCGGCGGCGGTCTTGAGCAACTCATCCGCCTTGCCCTGGGCCTCGGTAGCCAGTTTTTGGTTGATGGCCAGCTGCTGGCTTTCTTGGGAGGAAAGCTCGCGCTCCGCCAGTTTGGCGGCGCTTTCCTTCTGAAGGCTCGTAAATAATGCGTTGGACTGTTTCACCAGGGACAGGGCCGAAGAAAGATTTCCGGCCGTTAATTCCTGATCCGCCTGTTCCAGGTGCTCCACCGCCTGGCGGTAGGAGTTTGCAGGGGCAGGTGTAGTGGGGGTTGCGGTTTGGGCCCAGCCGGCGCCCACCAGGGCTAGGGCCAGGAACAGGGACAGCAGGCAGACGCCGTAGTTGCGGCGGGATACGTGCATGATCACAAGTCACCTCAATGAGTTCTCGGGTGGTCTCACCGCCCGGTTTGAATAGTCCCGGCGCCACACTCCTGGCCGGGTCCGGCAAAGATTCCAGCCGGAACTTACGTGGCTCTTTTAAAAAATATTCCCCCTCACTATAGAGGAATTTATCCTGACAGATCAAGCTTAAAGTGGATTTTACTCCTTGAGGCCGGATAAACTGCCAACTATCATAAGACCTTGTTTACCGGTAAAATGTTTCGTTGAACCCGCGGAAACATATCCTTTTCCGAAATCTTGTGATCAGTCACCCGGTTCAGGATGATAAGCAGAACCGCTTGTATTGTCCTCTAGGCCCAGATACCTCATGGGATCGACGGGCAGGAATAGTTGAACCTCCTGGTCAAGATATCAATCTATATTATTTGGTGATTGTCACGATGTACCTTCATATTGGACCATCGGCAGTACCTTTGGGTCTTTTTGATGCGGGGATGTCATTCGGGTTTTGTGCGGAGGCCTTGAGAGTCCGGGTATATCAGGAAAGATCAAGGCTTTTGGGTGGTCTCCTTGG
>NZ_JBGSQX010000107.1:0-86427 GCF_041737845.1 Desulfococcus sp. | reverse complement strand
GGGGCGGGCTCCGGCGGGATGGACGGGATGTCCTGTCTGCCCGATCCGGCGGCGGACCTGCTCTTTACCGGGGGGTCGGGGGCTTCGGTCCGGGGCGGTGGAAGCGCCGTGCCGGCGCCGGGGGATGCCCCCTGGAGGGCGCTCCGGGGTGCGGAAAACGGATGGCGCCAAACCGCCCATGAGACAACGCCCAGGAACACGGCGGCAAACACCGCGAAGGCGGCGTTCCGGATCATCAGGCCGCGGGAGCGGCCGGCCATTTTCCGGGGGACGAGCTGGCGGAGCGCGCGGTGAGGATCGTCCTGATGCCGGGCATCCGCGGTTTCGCGATCCAGTTTCTGAAGCGCTTTCAGGATGGAACTCAATTGGCCGTCTCCTCCCCGTCATGTCGATTTCCAGCCTCCAGGCGGGGGATGTCTGCGGGGCTCATTTCATTGTAAAGGGCGATCAGCGTGAGGGGCCCCGCGTATCCGTCCACGGGCAGGCCGTGGCGCGCCTGAACCGCCTTCACCGCATCGCGGGTCTGTGCATCGAAGTCCGGGGTCAGACGGATCTCCTCGTGGCCGATCTCCCTCAGGATCATTTTCAGCGTCATGACCGATGCATCCGATGTATTGACGGGGATGACGCCGGAAAGCCCCCGGAAATTCTTCCAGAGGATATACGCCCTCCCGGTCCAGAGCTGAGCCAGCTGATCCCAGTTCCCGGCCAGCGCTTCGCCCCCGTCCTTGAAGATCAAAATGTCGTTGCCCCGGATGTGAACCAGGGGAAGGAATGCCGGGTCGCCCTCCTCGGCGGCGCGGCATTCCAGGATGACCGGCAGATTCAGCCGGCGGATGATGCTCAGGCTGAGGTTGTGATTGACGGCGAATAGGGAATACCCTTCCCGGGCCGCCGCCAGCCGGAAAAACGTTTCCGGATCGTCGATCCTGTCGAGATCGGGGCTGGCCGCGGCGGCCTGGGGCTGCCAGAGGGCCAGGGCGGCCTCGAACGCTCTTCGGCGGGATCCGGGCCGGTCCATCGTTCCCACGGCATCCGTTATTTGCCGGTCGGGCGATGACGACCCGTCCGGCTGCGGCTCCCCGTGGGGGGGCGTTTGGAGCCCCGGATCGGGATTATCCCCCGGCGGGAGGGCGGAGGCAGTCGGGGCCTCGCCCGCCGTCGCCGACGGCGCAGTTGCGGCGAATTCGGGCGGCAGGGACGAGAGTTCCGACGGGAGGTGCGCGGGGCCAAAGCGGGTATCGACCTGTTTTGCGGCGGGCCCAGGCGTCTCCGGGACGAGGGGCTCTTCCGGATTCGGGATGGCCTCGGGCGGAGGCCCGCTCAATTGTGCGGGGCCGCCCAGGACGGTTTGACGGATACGGGCGAGGATGCCGAATTGGCGGTCGATGTAAGGGGCGGCGGCAATCAGGCCGATGCACAGGAGGGCGGTCGCGTAGAGGGGCCATCGAATCCATGCCGGTTTTGTCCGACGGCTGGATCGGCTGGAGATCTCCTGAATGGCGGCGGCGGTGACGCGGCCGGTGATTTTGTGCTGATCCAGGCCGTAGGCCGTGAGCAGGGCCCGGTCGCACACGATATTGATCAGCCGGGGAATTCCCCTCGAATACCGGAATATGGTCCGGAAGGCATCCTGGGTGAATTTGAGGCTCGGCTTGCGCGCGGCGATCTGTATGCGGTGGCGGATGTAGTCGCGGGTTTCGTTCAGGTTGAGGGGGCGCAGATGGCAGCTCAGGGTGATCCGCTGCCGCAGCTGCCGCAGTTCGTGGGAATCGAGGATGTCTCGAAGCTCAGGCTGGCCCACCAGAATGATCTGGAGGAGCTTGCTGGTGTCGGTCTCCAGGTTCGAGAGGAGCCGGAGCTGCTCCAGGACATCCTTGTTGAGATTCTGCGCCTCGTCGATCAGGAGGATGGCCTGCTTCCCCTGGCGCTTCCTTTCCATGAGAAAGAGATTCAGACTGTCGATGAGGTCTTTGGCGCTTTCCGGCGCCGCGTCGATGCCGAATTCCTGGTTGATGGTCTTCAGGAGCTGAACGGCATTGAGCATGGGGTTGAAAATGTAGGCGGCTTCGGCTTTCTCCTCCAGGTTGCTCAGAAAAACACGGCAGAGGGTGGTTTTTCCCGTCCCGACCTCGCCGGTGATCTCCACGAAGCCGTCGCCCTGGGAAACGGCGTAGGTCAGGTGGGCCAGGACGTCTTCATGGCTTTTGCTGAGAAAGAGATACGCCGGGTTGGGAACGAGCTGAAAGGGTCTTTCCGTGAATCCGAAGAATTTTTCGTACATCTATGGCCTCTGCCGTTATTGCCTTCATGTTGGGGCAACGGGCGCCCACCCGTCCGGCGCATTCAACAGGCAGGGTTCAGTGGTCCTGCTTTTTTGCCTGAGGCTGGTACGTGCAGAGGGGTTCCTCGCTCAGACAGTCGCCGGTCGCCTCGTAGGCCCTGGCCCGGCATCCGCCGCAGACCCGTTTGTACTCGCAGCACCCGCATTTCCCGGTGAGGTTGTCGTAATTTCTCAGGGAAAGAAAGGTCTCGGAGTGGTTCCAAATCTCTTTGAAGGGGGTGCGGGTCACATTGCCGCAATCCAGTTCGAGAAATCCGCAGGGCTGGACGGTGCCGGTGTGGGAGATGAAACAGAACCCCGTCCCGCCCAGACAGCCCCGCGTCACGGCATCCAGGCCGTGGGTCTGAAAGGTCACGGTTTTCCCGTCCTCCCGGGCCCGCTGCCTGAGAATACGGTAGTAATGGGGCGCGCAGGTGGCCTTCAGCTGGAGGGTGGTCTTGCCCCGCTGGTCGTAAAACCAGTTCAGCGCCGATTCATACTGGGCGGCGTCGATGGCCTGATCCGCAATATATTTCCCCCGGCCCGTCGGGACCAGCAGAAAGATATGGTGGGCCACCGCGCCCAGTTCCACGGCCAGGTCCTGAATTTTGGCCATCTCCTCCAGGTTGGCCTTGGTGATGGTGGTGTTGATCTGGAATTCGATCCCCGCCTCTTTGGCCAGGAGGATGCCGCGAAGCGCGCCGTCGAAGGCGCCCGGCACGCCCCGGAATTCGTCGTGCTTCTCCCGGTTGGCCCCGTCCAGGCTGATGCTGATGCGGCGGATGCCGGCCTCGACCATCCTGCCCGCGGCCGCCTCGGTGATCAGGGTGCCGTTGGGGGCCATGACCATGCGAAGGCCTTTGTCCGTGCCGTATCGGGCGATCTCGAAGATGTCCGGCCTCAGCAGGGGTTCGCCGCCGGTCAGGATCACGATGGGATCGCCGGCCTCCTTGATGTCGTCCAGGAGCCTGAGGCAGGCCGCCGTATCCAGTTCGCCGGTGTAAGGGCCCATGGTGGCGGCGGCCCGGCAGTGGACGCAGGAGAGGTTGCAGTTTCGGGTGACTTCCCATGCGACCAGGCGGAGTTCGCTGCCCTTTTTTTCGTCGTGGGCCTTTTTTTCGTCGTGGGAAGGATTGGCCGGGTGTGGGTGTCTATGCGCTGTCATTGATGTCCGTATCCGCGGAGGATCCTGTTGGGTCTCAGCCGTTGAGGATCTCTGCGGCCTCCATGGCGAAATAGGTCAGGATGATGTCGGCGCCGGCCCGTTTGATGCCGGTCAGGGTTTCCATCATCACGCGCTTGCCGTCGATCCAGCCCATTTTTTCCGCGGCCTTGATCATGGCGAATTCACCGCTCACGTTGTAGGCGGCGATCGGAAGATCGAACTCCTCCCGGACGCGGCAGATAATGTCGAGGTAGGGCAGGGCCGGCTTGACCATGAGGATGTCGGCCCCTTCCTCCACATCCATGGCCGCTTCCCGGATGGCCTCCAGGGCATTGGCCGGGTCCATCTGGTAGGTCCTTCGGTCTCCGAACTTCGGGGCGGAGTCGGCGGCCTCCCGGAAGGGCCCGTAGTAGGCGGAGCAATACTTTACGGCATAGGACATGATCGGGACGTGGCTCAGATTGTTTTCATCCAGCAGGTTCCGGATTTCCGTTACGCGGCCGTCCATCATGTCCGACGGGGCGACCATGTCCGCCCCCGCCTGGGCGTGGGAGAGGGCGGTCCGGGCAAGAAGGTCCAGCGTGGCGTCGTTGTCGACGGTGTTCCCCTCGACGATGCCGCAATGGCCGTGGTCGGTATACTCGCACAGGCAGACATCGGTGATGACCATCAGGTCCGGCAGCTTGTCCTTGATCTCGCGGACGGCCTTCTGGATGATGCCGTTCTTGGCGTAGGCCTGCGTGCCGAGTGGATCTTTCTTCTCCGGCAGGCCGAAGAGGATGATCGCCGGTAGCCCCAGCCGGTAAGCCTCCTGGGCGGTTTTGACGAGGTTGTCCGTGGAAAGCTGGTAATGTCCGGGCATGGACGGGATGGGGTTTTTCACGCCTTTTCCGCCAATGACGAACAGCGGCAGGATCATGTCATCCACCGTCAGTCTGGTCTCCCGGATCATGCGGCGAAAGGCTTCGTTCTGGCGGAGCCGCCTCGGGCGGTAATCGGGAAACAGCATCAGTTTGACTCCTTTGCGATCTCTTCGTCGGTCAGGTAGCAAGCCGGGTCGGGCGCCCACACGTCATCGTAGACGGCTTCGGCACGGACCCTGAAATTCCCCGCGCAGATATTGAGCCAGTTGCATTCGGCGCACCGGCCCTTCACGTGCTGTTTTTTGTCTTTGAGCTTTTTCATCAGGGGTTCGGACACATCGGTCCAGATTTCGGAAAACGGCCGGGTCCGGACGTTGCCGAAGCTGTGATGGCGCCAGAACTGGTCCGCATGGACCTCGCCGTCCCAACTGATGCAGCCGAAGCCCCGTCCGGAGTTGTTGCCCTCGTTCATCCTGAGAAGTTCGAGCACCTCGCCTGCCCGCTCGGGCTGGTCTTTCTGCATTTTCAGGTAGAGATAGGGTCCATCGGCGTGGTTGTCGACGGTCAGCACCTCTTTTTCGATGCCCCGGTCGTGGAGGTCCTTGGTCCGTTCGATGATGACGTCCACGGCCCGGCGGGTTTCTTCGTGGGTCAGGTCGTCCTTGACCAGCTCCGAGCCGCGGCCGGCATAAACCAGGTGGTAAAAGCAGATTCTGGGGATGCGGGTTTCTTCCAGAAGGTCGAAGATGGCCGGGATCTCGGCCACGTTGAACTTGTTGATCGTAAAGCGGAGCCCGACCTTGATGCCCGCATCCTGGCAGTTCCGGATGCCTCCCATGGCCTGACGGAAAGCGCCCTTCACGCCCCGGAACCGGTCGTGAATCTCCTCCATGCCGTCGAGGCTGACACCCACGTAGGACAGCCCGATATCCTTCAAAATTTTCGCTTTTTCAGCGGTGATGAGGGTGCCGTTGGTGGAGATCACCGCACGGATCCCCTTGTTGACGGCATACCCCGCCAATTCCGGAAGATCCTTCCGAACCATGGGCTCGCCGCCGGAAAAGAGGATGACGGGGACGCCAAATCCTGCCAGATCATCGATGAGCCGCTTGCCCTCTTCTGTGGTGAGTTCGTTGTCGTAGGGGATGTCCTTGGCGTGGGCGTAGCAGTGGATGCATTTCAGGTTGCAGCGCCTCGTGGTATTCCACACCACCACCGGCTTCTTGTCGATGGAGAACTGGAGCAGGTGGGAGGGGAGTTTTCCGGAATGGCGTCCGTAGCGGATGGCATCCGAGGGCTCGACCGTTCCGCAGTAAAGCTTGGAGATTCCAATCATCTGTTCTTGCCTTTATCTGTTGTTCTGTCTTATGGCGGTTTGGCGGAAAAACCTTTCAGTTCATCGACGGTTTCTGCTTCAGGAGGCCGGCGATGCAAGCTTCGGGAAATTTTAGCGCATCCCGGTTGATAAAGAAACGATTTTTTCCGGTCTTTTCCCGGACGAGCTTCAGGCCCAGCTCGAAGTCCTGATTGAGCCGTCCGTTCAGGTTTTCGATGCGCATCTCCCTGCGGATCAGCTTTTCCAGAAGGTGGTCGATGGCGTCCTCCTCCAGGACGATGTTGATGTCGTGCGCCTTGTAGAAGGAGAGCTCCGTGTTCTTGATCTCATCCGAGTAGAGCTTCAATTTTTTGAACAAATTTTCAATATCCAGCGTATTCCTGGCATAGAAATCGGCGACGATGGCCGTTCTTGAAGAGGTCAGGGTGAGATTGTATTTCTGGCTCAGGTACTTCTGGTTTTTTTCGAGATAATCGCGGATAAAATCCTTTTCTTCTTCAACCAGGCTTTCAAATCCGGCCTTGAGGGCGTCTGCGGCCGATGGATCATGCGCGGCGCGGGTGATCTCCGCCAATGCGTGATCCGGCGATTGGATCAATGCTTCGGTCACGGAAAGGAAGGTTGCGTTCGAGGAAGGCAGGGCCTTCTCGAAGGGAAGGATGGCTGTTTCGATGGCGCTCACCAGCCCCCGGGCGCCGGTCTTTTCCCCGTGGGCCCGCTTTGCCAGCAGGGAGAGGGCGCCATTGGAAAACTTGGCCTGGATGCCGTAGGCAGCAAAATCGAGCTTCTTGCCGAGAATGACGGGGTTGTTGGGGCTTCGCAGAATCTCGAAAAGATCCGCCTCGCTCAGCTGCTCCAAAACGGCATGCACCGGCAGCCGCCCCACGAACTCCGACTCGAAGCCGTACTGGATGAGATCTTCGGACTTGACCTGCCGAAGCAGTGCATCCGGGGATTCGGCCCCCTTAATCCGGGAGCCGAATCCGATCTCCTGGCGCGTCAGCCGCCGGTTGATGATTTCAGTGAGATCGCCGAATGCGCCGCTCATGATGAAGAGGATGTTCCTGGTGTTGACGGACTGCTTGTCCCGTTTCCCGGTTTTCCGGAACCGTTCGAGTTCCTGGAACATGGAGATGGGGTCGTGGGGGACCTTGATATCGACATCCGTCTCCTCCATGGGTTTGAGCAGCGCCCGTTGAACCCCGGTCCTCGAGACATCGGCGCCGATGATGTTGCGGCTGGAGGCGATCTTGTCGATCTCGTCGATATAGATGATGCCGCACTGGGCAAGCTCGATATCATCATCGGCTTCCCGGACGAGATCCCGGACGAGATCCTCCACGTCGCCGCCGACATAGCCGGTTTCGCTGAACTTGGTGGCATCGCCCTTGACGAAGGGCACGCCCAGTTTCCTTGCGATCAGCTTGATCATGTATGTCTTGCCGACACCCGTCGGGCCAAGCATCAGCACGTTGTTTTTGATCCGGCCCACGAGCTGTTCCGTGTCATCGGCATGGCGCTGGGCATGCTTGATGCGGTTGAAATGGGTGCAGATCTTCGTGGCGAGGATGGCCTTGGCCCGGTCCTGCCTGACGATAAACTGGTCCAGATAAGCGATCAGCTCTTCAGGCTTAAGATCAAACTGGATCTGCTTGGGCTTTTTCGGGGAATGCCTTTCCGCCGGGCTTTCCTGCGCCAGGCTCGCGGGAGAGATGATCTTGACCTCTCCGCCGAATTTTTTGGATAAAAACTCCCCGATCTCCTTTTCGATCTCTTTGGGGTCAGGTATTTTGACGCTGTATTCTTTGGTTGTTTTCATAGTTTCTGTATAGTAATCATATCTGACAGACGATGCAAGATCACCGGCGGGCGGCCTTTCCGCGGCGGATGGCTGCGCGGCCGGGAAAAGACGGGATCCCGCGCGGCATTTCCTGTCCGTCTCTCATCAAACCCCGGCCATCGGACATCGGGATTTCGGCCGGGGCGACCTGTATGGGGGGTGCGGAGCGGCCGGCGGCCATGGAAGGGGCGCATGAATCTCTGGAGCGGGGTGGTACGCCCGGCTGGGATCGAACCAGCGGCTTTCAGCTCCGGAGGCTGACGCTCTATCCACTGAGCTACGGGCGCGTATGGGGTCTTATAGACAAACAGGGTCGGTTAGTCAAGCTCGAAAACGATTCAAGTCCCCGCTTTCCGCTGGAAAGAGGGAAACCCCTGCGTTTCAAGATGAGCCTTGGCTTCGCCCACCACATATAGGGAGCCGGCGATGCAGATGGCTTCATTGGCCGCGGCATGTTCCATGGCATGCCGGACGGCCTCGGAGACATCGGGAATCACCGCAATGTCTGTGGCCAAGTCCCGGGCGCATTCATAGAGGGTTTCCGCGGGGAGTGCCCGGTGGATTTTAGGCGATGTCAAGATGACCTTCCGACAGACGGGCAGCAGGATCTCGAGGATCTCGCGATAGGGTTTGTCGGCGAGGATCCCGATGATCAGGGTCAGGTCTCTGGTGCCGAGCTCTTCCCGGAGATAGGCGGCCAGGTTTCTGGCGGCAGCCAGGTTGTGGGCGCCGTCGATGATGACAAAAGGCGATGTCGACACAATTTCCAGCCGCCCCGGCCACCGGTTCCCGGAAAGCCCCGCGCGGATGGCATTTATCGGGATCCGGGCGCCGTTCCGGTTGAGGAGTTCGCAACCGGCGACCACCATGGCGGCGTTGTCAATCTGGTATTTTCCCGCAAGACCGGTCCGCATGTCATGCCACGTGTTGTCGATGCCGACGTATGTAAAGCCGCCGCCACCGGTCGGCTCCGCATGGAAATCCGAATTCAGCCGGTAGATCGGCGCGTTCTTTGCGGCGGCCGTCTGCTTTATGGCGGACCAGGCATCCTCCTGGCCGACGCCGGTCACCACGGGGACCCCGGGTTTGATGATGCCCGCTTTCTCCGAGGCGATCTGCGGGAGGGTGTCTCCCAGGTATTCCTGATGCTCAAGGGAGATATTGGTGATGAACGTCAGCTCCGGATGGACCACGTTGGTGGCGTCCAGGCGTCCGCCCATTCCGGTCTCGATGACGGCCCAGTCGACATTGCGCCGCCCGAACTCATACAGGGCCATGGTTGTGGCGAATTCGAAAAAGGTCGTTTCACGATCGCCCTTGGGAACCTGTTGAACCTGCTCATAGGCCCGCACGACATCGGCGTCCGGGATCGGCTCATTGTTGATGCAGATTCTCTCGTTGAACCGGACAAGGTGGGGAGAGGTATAGAGTCCCACCGTGCATCCCGAAGCGTGCAGAATGGCGGACATCGCGGAGGCGACGGATCCTTTGCCGTTGGTGCCCGCAACATGGACCACCTTGCAGCGATCCTGGGGGTTTCCCAGAGACTGGAGAATGCCCTGAATCGTTTCGAGCCCCAGTTTAATCCCGAATCTTCTGAGGCTGAACATGGCTTCGAGGCACGATGCGTATGAATTTGTCCTGGTCATCTTTACCTGAGTGCCTGCCGGAAGCGAAAACCCGGAGGACCCCTATGGGGTCCTCCGGGCATGCGTCACTGTTCGGTTATCTGCTGAAGCGTTTCTTGGATGCGGCGATTCGCTGCCGCCTCAGGGCCTCGCGCTGCTTGCGCCGCCTGTGTTCGCTCGGTTTCTCATAGCTTTTTTTCAGCTTGAGTCGCTTGAAAAGACCGTCATTCTGAATCTTTTTCTTCAAAATGCGCATGGCTTTTTCAAGGTCGTTGTCATAAACTTTCACTTCGATAGCCTTCAAATATACTCGCCCCCTTTTTGCCATCGGACCGTGATATTATCGGATATATAACAAAAGACCGATGTTGATGATAAACCATAGAATAATATCTTGAAAAGTGGATGTTGGCAAGAAAAAAAGGATGCTTCTGTGGAATCCCATGAAAAACTGGTGTGCGGAGCGCGTAAATAGACATTATATCTTGACACATTACCTGCTTTCGGTCATATTCAGCGGCGCTATAGACCTCCAGATAATGATTTTGGAATAGCCTCTCGCGTGCCTACGGGTTCGGGATCTGCCGTCGCCCCCCGATTTATCGAAATCGCTATCTGAAAGTCTATTGAAGCGCACCATCTCATGTCCATCCGGAAGCGGTATCCGCTATTTCGTTTGGGTGGCCCATGGATCAGGAGGCACCAGCCTTACGGCGCCTCGTGATGCCGGGCGGATAGGGCGTCTTCCCCGGATTCGGATGGACCGGCGCGGGTGGATCCCCGTTTCCGGACGGACACGGCGCAAGCATTGATGACCGGCAAACAAAAACCGAAGGAATGGCAACAACAAAGGAGGGTAATCTTATGCGGCTGATTCTGTTGGGAGGCCCGGGTGCGGGCAAAGGGACACAGGCGAATTATATCAAGGAAAAATACCAGATCCCCCAGATTTCCACCGGCGACATGCTTCGCGCCGCCGTGAAAGCCGGTACCGAATTGGGCAAGAAAGCCAAGGGGTTCATGGATTCCGGCGGGCTGGTCCCCGACGATGTGATCATCGGTCTCGTCAAGGAGCGCATCAAAGAGCCCGACTGCCAGAAAGGATTCCTTTTTGACGGATTCCCCCGAACCATTCCTCAGGCCGATGCCATGAAGGCCGCGGGTGTTCCCATTGACGCGGTGGTTGAGATTGATGTGCCGGACGAGGAGATCATCAAGAGAATGAGCGGCCGCCGCGCCCATCTGGCCAGCGGGCGGACATACCACGTCATCTTCAACCCGCCGAAGGTCGAAGGGAAAGACGACGTCACCGGTGAGCCGCTGGTTCAGCGGGACGACGACAAGGAAGAGACCGTTCGCAAACGCCTTGAGGTCTACCATCAGCAGACCGAGCCGCTTGTGGCCTACTACAAGGAATGGGGCAGCTCCGGGGAAGCAGGAGCGCCGAAACATGTGCGCATTGTGGGCGTCGGCAAGGTGGACGGCATTCGGGACGCCGTCTTCACGGCGCTTGACGCCATGAAATAGATTCTTCGACGACCGGCGCGATCCGGCGCCGCTTCGCGACCCAGTGACCAAGGGTCGATGAGGGGCTCCGGATTGCCGCCGTGAGCGCATCGGGCGGACGCTTGAATCCGGAAGGAAATATAATGGAAGGCGGACGCCCTTTTTTTATGCGCCGCTTCCCCCTGGCGAGGGCGTATCCGCCGCCCGGTCAGTCGCCGTGTGCGGTCCCAAGGCCATGTGCCGCCAAAAACGCCGCCACAATATCGAGGCCGTCGCCTCGGCTCGAAGCCTCCCCCGAAAGCCTTGCCTCTTCGACGCGGGTCAGGATCGATTTGAATTCCGGCCCGGGCCTGAGGCCGAATTCCGAAATCAGATCGTGGCCGGTGATCAGGGGCGGGCGGGCAATATTCCGCTGGAAATCCGTAAAATATGCCGTGAGCAATTTCTGGATGAATCGGGTATGGTCGTCTTCGTCCAGGACAGGCCGCAGGGTTTTGCCGCGGTGATCCGCCATAGCGTGGAGCAGGATCAGCGGGCAGAGCGGGCCGCATTTCATAAAGAATCGGGTGGCGGCTTTCTCGGGCGTCATGCTTTTCTCGTGATGAATGAAAAGCCAGAGCGGTGTGAGGTGGTGGCGGATGACGCCGGTGACGACCTGCCGCTCTCTCGTTGAAAATTTAAGGCGCAAAGCGATATTTTCCGCCATTTCCGCCCCTTTTCGGTGGTGGCCATGAAAAACGGCCTCGCCCGGCCGCGTTTCCCTCCGGGTCGGGGGCTTGCCGATATCATGGAGGAGAGCGGCCATTTTGAGCAGCGCCGGGGTGCCGTTTCCCAGAAAGGCCGGGGGTTCGGGCAATCCTGCGGGGAGAAGTTCCTCGCGGTGGATGAGGATCCTTTCCAGGTGCTCGAGTACCCTCAGGGTGTGTTCCCAGACATCGAAGTCGTGATGCCCGGTCTGAGGGCAATCCTTCAGGGCTTCGAGTTCCGGAATGATGCTGAAGAGCAGCCTGTTCCGGGCCATCTGCACGATCCACGGGAAGGCGCTTTCCCCAGCGAGGATTTTGAGAAGTTCAACGCGAATCCGTTCTCCTGCGGAGGTGCGGATCCGCGCGGCGTGGGTTTTGATGGCGGCGGATGTTGCGGGGTCAATCTCGAAGCCAAGGCCTGCCGCCAGTCGGTAAGCCCGGATCAGTCGGACGGGGTCATCCACGAAGGCCCCGGCCGACACCATTCGGATCTTTTTTTTCTGAAGATCTTCGCGTCCGCCGGTGCAGTCGATGGTTTCCATGGAGGAGAGGCGGCGCGCCAGCGCGTTGATGGTGAAATCCCGATGAAGGAGATCCGCCTGGATGGTGGGGCCGTTGATCGGCGACACATCCACGAGGATCCCGCGTGCTGCGACCCGGATGATCTGACGGCCCGGCTTGCCCAGGTCGACGCAATGGCCGCCGATTTTTCGGGCGATCTCCTCGGCGAAGGGCCGGACGGGGGGGAATACCGCGACGTCATAGTCCTGGGGCCGGCGTCCGAGCAGGGTATCCCGCACCGACCCGCCGACCAGAAAGGCGTTCTCCGCCCCGGGGATGTTTCGCAGCCTGTCCAATGGAATCATGTTTGCCGGTTCTCGTGAGCGGTTAAGGTTTCTGTCAAGATTCGGGGAATGATTGGATGACTGTCCTGCGGCCCTTCCTGCATGGGCTTATCGATCCCGTTCGGGTCATCGGTTGCGCCAGGCGGCAAAAAAGTCCCTTGGCCCATACCGAAATCCCTTGACAGGATAGGAGACATTGTATAGTCAATTGAAAAATTATGGCTCACCCGCCCATTGGAGAAAATACCTAAAATCTTCAACCACAGACCCAAACAAATAAAGCCCATATTTCTCCTTTACACCGTGGAATCAATCTGAAAATTTCTGCGTGTACCATGCCTCAGCCGGGCGTGATCTGTCTCCCAAGTGCGCCTAATCTTTACGCAGTTTTTTTGTCCAAGTACATCAAAAAAGAAATTTTGGATTTTGATTTCCAGCATCGGAAATCAGCCGAAACATATGCATGTCTAATCATCTACTGTGGGGTATGTCTGATGAATATCACTGAACTGAAAGAAAAAAAAATTAGCGAGCTGACCCAGCTGGCAAGAGACTTCAAGATCGAAGGGGCCGCCGGGATGCGCAAACAGGAGCTGATTTTCGCGCTGCTTCAGGCGCAGATTGAAAAAAACGGCCTGATTTACGGCGAGGGCACCCTGGAGATCCTGCCGGACGGCTTCGGCTTCCTGAGGGCACCCAATTACAACTACCTGCCGGGGCCCGACGATATCTACGTCTCCCCGTCCCAGATCCGCCGGTTCAACCTGCGGACGGGGGATACCGTATCAGGCCAGATCCGCCAGCCCAAGGAGTCGGAGCGCTATTTCGCGCTCCTGAAGGTCGAGGCGATCAATTACGAGGATCCCGAGGTCGCCCGGGAAAAGATCCTTTTCGACAACCTCACCCCCCTCTACCCCAACCGAAAAATCAGTCTCGAACATGACTCGGAAAACTACTCCACCCGCATCATGGATCTGATGACGCCGATCGGATTCGGCCAGCGCGGGCTCATCGTCTCTCCGCCGAGATCCGGCAAGACCATGCTGCTTCAGTTCATCGCCAACAGCATCACCGCCAACCACAAGGAGATCGACCTGTTCGTGCTGCTGATCGATGAGCGGCCCGAGGAGGTGACCGACATGCAGCGTTCGGTCAAGGGGGAGGTGATCAGCTCGACCTTCGATGAGCCGGCGGAAAGGCACGTCCAGGTGGCCGAGATGGTCATCGACAAGGCCAAGCGTCTCGTGGAGCACAAAAAGAACGTGGTCATCCTGCTGGACAGCATTACAAGACTGGCAAGGGCCTACAACTCCGTCGTCCCGCCGAGCGGCAAGATCCTATCCGGCGGTGTGGACTCAAACGCCCTGCAGCGGCCCAAGCGGTTTTTCGGGGCCGCCCGCAACATCGAGGAGGGGGGGAGCTTGACAATCATCGCCACGGCGCTTATTGATACGGGCAGCCGGATGGACGAGGTCATTTTTGAAGAGTTCAAGGGAACCGGCAACATGGAGCTTCAACTGGATCGGCGCTTGGCGGACAAACGGATTTTCCCGGCCATCGACATCAAGAAATCGGGAACCCGAAAGGAAGAACTCCTCATGGACAAGGATACCCTGAACCGGGTCTGGATCCTGAGGAAACTGCTCTCATCCCTGAATCCTGTGGACAGCCTGGAATTTTTGCTTGAAAAAATGCATGGAACAGGTAATAATAAAGAGTTTCTCGATGCAATGAATACCTGATGACGATATAGGAGCTTGTAATCCCAATGAAAAAAGAAATCCATCCACAATACAAAGAGACGGAAATCAAGTGTGCATGCGGATATGTCATGTCGGTGGGTTCGACCAAGTCGGACATCACCGTTGAAATCTGCTCCCAGTGCCACCCCTTCTTTACGGGGAAGCAGAAGCTGGTGGATACGGCCGGCCGTATTGAGCGTTTCCGAAGAAAATACGAAAAATTCAATCAGGGTCAGGACGGAAAATAGAAGGGGGGCCCGGTCCGGTCGGGCGGTGAAGGACCGGTGATCCGGGTGCATTATGTTTGACAAACTGGAAGGGATAGAGGAGCGTTTTCTGGAGGTTGAGGCCTTCCTGAGCGACCCGAAGGTGGTTCAGGATCGGGAGGCCTACCAGAAATACATGCGCGAGCATGCCGATATCGGCAAGGTCGTGACGGTTTTCAGGGAGTACAAGAAAACCGTGGACGACCTGAACGGCAGCCTGGAGCTGCTGAGAGACGGCGATCCGGAGATCAAGGAGCTGGCCCGGGATGAAATCCAGTTGCTCAACCAGGAAAAAGAGCGTATCGAAGCGGAGCTCAAAAAGCTCCTGATCCCCAGGGACCCCAGCGACGACAAGAACGTGATCATCGAGATCCGTGCCGGTACGGGCGGGGAAGAGGCCGGTCTTTTTGCCGCCGATCTTTTCCGCATGTACAGCCGCTACGCCGAAATCAGGCGCTGGCAGATCGAGATCATGAGCCATCATGCCACGGGGGTGGGGGGGCTCAAGGAGATCATCGCCCTCATCAAGGGAAAGGGGGCCTACAGCCGCCTGAAATATGAGAGCGGCACCCATCGGGTCCAGCGGGTTCCGGAGACGGAAACCCAGGGGCGTATCCACACATCGGCGGTCACCGTGGCGGTGCTTCCCGAGGCCGAGGAGGTGGACCTTCAAATCGAAGCGAACGAAGTCAAGGTGGATGTCTATCGCTCGACCGGGCCCGGAGGCCAGTCCGTGAACACCACCGACTCCGCCGTAAGGCTCACCCATCTGCCCACGGGGCTGGTCGTCACCTGCCAGGACGAGAAGTCCCAGCTCAAAAACAAGAACAAGGCGATGAAGGTCTTGCGGGCGAGGCTTCTGGACCGCATGATCCAGGAGCAGCACGAAAAACGTTCCGAAGAACGAAAGAGTCAGATCGGCAGCGGGGACCGGAGCGAACGCATCCGGACGTACAACTTTCCACAGAGCCGCGTCACGGACCACCGCATCGGGCTCACCCTGTACAAGCTGGAGATGATCCTCCAGGGTGATCTGGACATGGTGGTTGAAGAATTGATAACCTATTACCAGGCCCATGCATTGAAGCATGCAGAACCCAGCGCAGACCGAAGACCCGCCATGGACCATTCTTAGCATCCTCAAGTGGACGACGTCTTATCTCAACTCCCATGATATCGAAAGCCCCAGAGCTTCTGCGGAGATTCTCCTCGCGCATGTCCTGGGGCTCAAGCGGATAGACCTTTACATCCGCTACGACCAGCCCCTGATCCAGGACGAGCTGTCAAGGCTCAAAACCGCCATCCGGAGGCGGATGCGTCGGGAGCCGGTCGCCTATATTGTGGGGGAGAGGGAGTTCTGGTCCCTGTCCATGATCGTCACGCCGGACGTCCTTATTCCCCGCCCCGAAACCGAGTGCCTCGTGGAGGCGGCCCTAAAGCTGCTGGCCCCGCCTAAGAGCGCGGATGCGGGAGCGGGGCCGCCGCTGAGGGTCTTGGAGCTGGGCACGGGGTCCGGGGCCGTGGCCCTGGCGCTGGCCGCTGAACTGAGAACGGGGCTCATCGCGGCGTCCGACCGTTCGGAAAAGGCCCTTGGCGTCGCTGTGCAGAACGCCAGGCGCCATGGGCTGGACAGGAATCTTCTCTTCTTTTCCGGGGACTGGTTTTCCTGCCTGCGGCCCGGGATGACGCCGTTTCATATGATTCTGTCCAATCCGCCCTACATTCCATCGGCTGAAATCGATCGACTCCAGGCCGAGGTGTCCCGATACGAGCCCCGGGGCGCCCTGGACGGCGGCGCCGACGGGCTGGGGCCGATCCGCACCATCATCGGGCAGGCCCCCGATTACCTGCGGCCCGGCGGGCATCTCCTGCTTGAAATCGGCCACGACCAGAGCGCGGATATCGAGAGAATTGTCGAGTTGTCCGGGGCATATGCCGAATGCGCCTTCATCCGGGATTACGGCGGCCACCTTCGCGTGGCGAGCATCCGGAGGAAATGAGGGTCGGCCTCCCGCATGGGAATGTCGGCTGCGTGAGAATCCCCGGGTGACATGCGCGGGCGGCGCCCGGGGTGGAGCTGAGCCGTCATCTTGAGGGTCACGATAAAAAGAAGTTGCGAATTGGAATTGAGTCTGGTACATTTTTCCGATTTGAAATCGCACGCCTTTGGACCTGATGCCGGGTGCTTTTGCTGAAAAAGTCGGCACCGGGGAAGAAAAGGGCGGTGGAAAAACCAACAACCAAGGGAGAAATCAACAATGGCGTATGTCACCATGAAAGACCTGCTCGAGGCGGGCGTTCACTTCGGTCATCAGACCAAGCGCTGGAATCCGAAAATGAAACCCTATATCTTCGGCGCAAGAAACGGGATCTATATCATCGACCTTCAGAAGACGGTCCGGATGTTCAAGACCGCCTACGATTTTATTCGCGATACGGTTGCCGGCGGCCAATCGGTGCTTTTTGTGGGAACGAAGAAACAGGCCCGGGACGCGATCTACGAAGAGGCGAACCGCTCCGAGATGTATTATGTGTATAACCGCTGGCTGGGCGGCATGATGACCAATTTTCAAACGATCAAGCAGAGCATCGATCGGTTGAATCATCTGAACGAGATTTTGAATGATGAGGAGATGAGCGGCCTCTATACCAAAAAGGAGCGCCTCCGGCTTGCCAAGGAGAGGCTCAAGCTCGACACCAACCTGGGCGGGATCCGCAACATGACGCGTCTGCCGGGCGCGCTTTTTATCATTGACCCCAAGAATGAAACCATCGCCGTCCGCGAGGCGAAACGGCTGGGCATCCCGACGGTTGCCATCGTCGACACCAACTGCGACCCCGATGAGATCGACTACCTCATTCCCGGAAACGATGACGCCATCCGATCCATCCGGCTCATCACATCCAGAATGGCGGATGCCTGCATGGAGGGAAGGGAGCTTCATTCGGAGAAACAGCTTGCGCAGGCGGAAGAGATGGAAGAAGACCTCTCCGAGGTGACCGCCGCCAGCGCAGACTTGAAGCCGGGTGAAAGAAAGGTGATCTCGAACGGCACGGACGGCCCTGTCGTGGAGATCATCAAGCGGACGGCCGCGGAACCCACCGATGCCGATTTAGATGAGACCGATGATGCAGAGTAACGATGCAGCGGGCACAGGAGAACAACGATGACAGAGATCAGCGCAGCAATGGTTAAACAACTCCGGGGGCGAACCGGAGCCGGTATCATGGATTGCAAGGAGGCCTTGGGGGAATGCGGTGCCGACATGGACAAGGCCATAGACTTCCTGAGGAAAAAAGGCCTGGCCACGGCCCAGAAAAGAGCCGGCCGGGCCATGAGTGAGGGCGTGGTGGAGTCCTATATCCACATGGGCGGAAAGATCGGGGTCATGGTCGAGGTCAACTGCGAAACCGATTTCGTGGCCAAAACCGATGATTTCAAGGAGTTTGCCAGAAATATCGCCATGCACATCGCCGCAACCAGCCCCGCGGGGATTGTGCCGGATGACGTTCCGGCGGATGTTCTGGCTCGGGAAAAGGATATTTACCGGGCCCAGGCCCTGGAAACCGGAAAACCCGAGTCGGTCGTCGAAAAGATCATTGACGGAAAGATCGCCAAATTCCTCAAGGACGTATGCCTGATGAACCAGGCCTATGTAAAGAATCCCGATGTGTCCATCGCCGACTATTTGAACGAGGTGATCGCCAAGACCGGCGAGAACATCGTCATCAGACGATTTGCCCGATTTCAATTGGGAGAATAATTTATTTTGACAACGCCAAGCTACAAACGGGTCTTGCTGAAGTTGAGCGGCGAAGCCCTGATGGGGGATCAGGGCTTCGGCATCGACCCGTCGATGATCAAATACGTTGCCCGCGAAATCCAATCCATTTTGGATATGGGGTGCGAGGTGGCCGTTGTCGTCGGCGGGGGAAACATCTTCAGGGGGATCGCGGCCAGTTCCTACAACATGGATCGCGCTTCCGCCGATCACATGGGGATGCTGGCCACGGTCATCAACAGTCTGGCGCTGCAGGACGCCCTGGAGCAGTCGGGCGTTCAGACCCGCGTCCAGACCGCCATCTCCATGCATGAGGTGGCTGAACCGTATATTTTGAGGCGGGCGGTGCGCCACCTGGAAAAGGGGCGGGTGGTTATCTTTGCCGCCGGGACCGGAAACCCCTATTTCACGACGGATACGGCCGCCGTCCTGAGAGCCCAGGAGATCCACGCTGAAATCCTGATGAAGGCCACCAAGGTGGACGGGCTGTACGATTCGGATCCGGCGGTGAACGAAAACGCCGCTTTCATCAAGCATATCAGTTACATGTCCGTGCTGGAGCGGCAGCTCAAGGTAATGGACATGACGGCCATTTCCCTTGCCATGGACAATGACCTTCCCCTGATCGTCTTCAACCTGAGCGACGAGGGAAGCATGCGGCGCGTGGTCTGCGGCGAGTCCGTCGGATCGAGAATCGATAATCAGGCGGACTCCAGAACCCGCCTGAGGCAGCCTGCGCCTGCTTCCGATACCCGGCAGTCGATTCAGGATGCCGGCTGACACCGTGACAGAGAAGCCATCGCCGGAGGGGCGGACCATGGGCTTAGAACATGAAGCGATCCAGAATATGAAGCGATGAATTGGGAGAACACCTATGCTTGAGTCAACCTACCAGGAATCCCGGGAACGGATGCAGAAGTCCATCGAATCTCTGAGGCACGACCTGAAGCGGGTCCGCACGGGGCGAGCCTCCCTGTCCCTGCTCGACGGCATCAAGGCCGACTACTACGGGACACCTACACCCCTGGCCCAGATGGCGTCGCTCCAGGTTCCCGAAAGCCGGCTGATCATGATTCAGCCGTGGGACGTTTCCGCGATCAAGGAGATCGAAAAGGCGATCCAGAAATCGGACCTGGGGCTCACCCCCTCGAACGACGGAAAGATAATCCGGATCACCATTCCGCCGCTGACCGAGCAGCGCCGTAAAGAGCTGGTCAAGATCGTGAACAAGACCTGCGAGGATTTCAAGGTGGCCATCCGCAATATCCGGCGGGATTCCAACGAACTGATCAAAGGCTTCAAGAAGGATGGGGGAATCTCCGAGGACGATGCCTTCAAGGCCCAGGATCAGATCCAGAAGATTACCGACGAATACATCAAAAAGGTGGATGAGATCTACAGGGATAAAGAGAAAGAGATCCTTGAGTTCTGAAACCTCTGCGATCGGGCATGGCCTGGACCCGGAGCGGATGCCCGGCCATATCGCCATGATCATGGACGGCAACGGCAGGTGGGCCAGGAAGCGCATGCTGAACCGCGTCAAGGGACATGAGAAAGGCGCGGATGTCGTGAGGGAGATGGTGCGGACGTGCCGCAGGCTCGGCATATCGGTTTTGACCCTGTTTGCCTTTTCCACCGAAAACTGGGGCCGTCCCAAGGCCGAGGTGGGCGCTCTGATGTTTCTGCTCCGCAAGTTTCTGATGTCCGAAGAGGCGGAGCTGATCCGGAACAACATCCGCTTCAACACCATTGGTCAGACCGAGCACCTGCCCGAAGACATCCGGCAGACCATAGACCTCGTCAAGGACCGGACCCGCAGCAACGACGGCATGACGCTGAACCTTGCCCTGAGCTACGGGGCCCGGGAGGAGATCGTCCGCATGGCGCGGCAGATCGCCCTGGAGTCCAAGGCCGGGCTGCTTTCGCCCGATGCTGTCACCGAAGAAACGGTCGAAGGCCGCCTCTACACCCGGGGAATGAGAGACCCGGACCTTCTGATCCGGACCAGCGGGGAGATGCGGATCAGCAATTTTCTGCTGTGGCAGATTGCCTATGCCGAGCTTTTTTTCACCCAGACCCTTTGGCCCGACTTCACCGAGGCGGAATTGATTCAGATCCTGAAGGATTTCCAGCGACGGGAGCGCCGATTCGGTCGGGTGAACTGATGCCTCAGGGCCTCATGGGCAGATCCCCTTGAAGGCCTCTCCAAAGAACCTATTATGCTCTGCCTATCCGGAGTCGTCAATGCATGCAAAACGATGGATTACCGGCCTTGCCGCCCTTCCGTTTCTCGTTTATCTCATCTATTCCGGGGGCGCCGCCTTTGCCGTTTTTATCGCCGGGGTCAGCATCCTCTCCCTGTGGGAATATTTCAACATCGCTTTGGCCGATCCGGATCAGCCCGAGAAATCCAGGCCTCGTTCGGGGGTGATCCCCCTCCTTGCCATCCTGACCGCGCCCGCCATCATCTGGACCGCCCACAAATTTTCCGTTGATCTCGTCGTCTTCATTCTTGCCGTGAACCTCATCCTGTGCGCACTTTTTTCGTTTACACGGTTCAACGCCGACAGGCGGATCATCGAAACGGCGGTCAAGGCGGGCCAGGCCCTGATCTACATCCCCCTGATGCTCTCCTTCGCCGTGTTGATCCGGGACGGGGCAGACGGCATGCGCTGGCTTTTTTTCATCCTGGCCGTCGTCTTCGCAGGCGACATCGGCGCGCTCTACGCGGGGACCTATTTGGGGCGGCACAAGCTGTGTCCGTCGGTCAGCCCGGGAAAGACCATCGAAGGGTCCATGGGCGGACTCATGGGGAACGTGGCGGTGGGGGCGCTTTTCAAGGTCATGTTCTTTCCCAGGCTGCTCTGGGGGGAGAGCGTTCTGTTTTTCCTGATTCTCGGGATCGTCGGACAGATCGGTGACCTCTACGAGTCGGAGTTCAAGCGCGCTGCGGGGGTCAAGGATTCCGGGGCGATCCTTCCGGGCCACGGGGGGCTGCTGGATCGGATCGACGCCCTGCTTTTCGCCCTGCCGGTTGCATATTTTTTTAAAAAATTTATATTGTGGGTCTGATGAGAGACTTCCGCCCATCGCATGTGGCGGGTTCCGGGAATTTGAAATGAAGCAATTGTCCATTCTGGGGTCCACCGGGTCTATCGGCCGCAACGTTTTGAGCATCGTTTCGATGTTTCCGGAGCGCTTCCGGGTCGCTGCCCTCACGGCCAGGGACAATGTCGAACTGCTGGCTCGACAGATTGAGCGCTTCCGGCCGGACATTGCGGTGGTTTTCGACCGTGACCGGGCGGACCGGCTGGACAGCCTTCTTCCGGCCGAAGTGAGGGTGGAGATCCTTTCGGGGGAGGAGGGCTACCGGATCGCCGCCGAACACGGCGGCAGCGGGATGGTCGTCGCAGCCATGATGGGCGCCGCCGGTCTCGCGCCGACGCTGGCGGGGATCTCAGCGAAGAAGGAGATCGCCCTGGCCAACAAGGAGACCCTGGTCATGGCCGGGGAACTCGTCATGGGTCAGGCGGCCCAAAACGGGGTGACGATCCGGCCCATCGACAGCGAACACAGCGCCATCTTTCAGTGCCTCTCCGGGCAGCGGCGGGAGGATCTGGACAGGATATTGCTCACAGCCTCCGGCGGCCCGTTTCGGCGTACGCCTCCGGCTGATTTTACGAAGATCACGCCCGCCGATGCCCTGAAGCATCCCAATTGGGAAATGGGCCGGAAAATCACCATCGATTCCGCGACCATGATGAACAAGGGGCTGGAGGTGATCGAGGCCAAATGGCTGTTCGGGGTTTCCGAAAAACAGATTGAGGTCGTGGTTCACCCCCAGAGCATCGTGCATTCGATGGTGGCCTTCCGGGACGGATCGGTCATGGCGCAGTTGGGCGTTCCAGACATGAAGGGTGCGATCGCCTATGCCTTGTCCTATCCCGAGCGGCTGCCCATCCAGCAGCCGGCGCCGGATTTCGCCGCCCTGGGGGCGCTCACCTTCGAGGCGCCCGACCGGGCCAAATTCCCGTGCCTCGACCTGGCGTTCGGCGCGTGCGAAGCCGGGGGAACCATGCCGGCGGTGCTGAACGCCGCCAACGAGGTGGCGGTGGCGGCGTTCTTGGATGCTCGGATACCCTTCACCGCCATCCCCGGGGTGATTGAATCCGCCATGGGCCGTCATTCCAGGGTGGACCATCCGTCGCTTTCCGATCTTCTCGATGCCGATGGTTGGGCCAGAGAGACGGCGGAAGAACACATTATGAAGATACAGGGTCAGCTGTCATGAGCACAAGTATTTTTGCCTTTATCATCGTCCTGGGCGTGCTGGTGTTTTTCCACGAACTGGGGCATTTTCTGGTGGCCCGGCTCTGCGGCGTCGGCGTCGAGGTGTTTTCCCTGGGCTTCGGGCCCCGGCTGGTGGGGAAAACCGTGGGTCGAACCGATTACCGCATCTCGGGCATCCCCCTGGGTGGTTTCGTAAAGATGGTCGGAGAGGAGCCCGACGCCGACATCGACCCGGCGGACATACCGTTCTCGTTCACCCATAAATCGGTCTTCAAGCGGATCATCATCGTCGCCGCCGGGCCCATGTTCAACCTCGTTCTCGCCGTCCTGATCTTCTTCGGCATCTTCGTGATTTCCGGGTCCTATGTGCTCGAACCGGTGGTCGGCGTCATCAACACGGGCACGCCCGCCCAGGCATCGGGGCTGCGGGAGGGCGACCGGATCACCGTCATCGACGGCCGGGCCATCGCGACATGGGACGAAATGGCGGATGCCATCATGAAGAGCGAAGGGCGGGAGCTGACCATGACCTTCAAGCGGGGGGAGGAAGCACGGACCGTCAGGGTCATCCCCCAGACGACGGTCATGAAGAACCTGTTCGGCGAGGATACGGAGCGATATGTCATCGGGATCGCCTCGGCGGGCGTGGTTCACCGGAAAGACATGACGCTGGGGCAGGCATTCGTCGAGAGCTTCGCCAAGACCTATGAGATCTCCTATCTCACCGTGTTGAGCATCGTCAAGCTCATCCAGGGGGTCGTCTCCACCAAAACCCTGGGCGGACCCATCATGATCGCCCAGATGGCCGGCGAACAGGCCCGGGAAGGGGCCGCCAACCTCGTCTTTTTCATCGCACTCCTGAGCATCAACCTGGCCGTTCTCAATTTCCTGCCGATTCCGGTGCTGGACGGCGGACATCTCCTGTTTTTCCTCATCGAGGCGGTGATGGGGAAGCCCGTGAACCGGCGGGTGAGGGAAGTGGCGCAGCAGGCCGGCATCTTCGTGCTGCTGCTGCTGATGATATTCGTGTTCTACAACGACATCAGCCGGATATTTTCAACGAGCTGACTTTTCTAACCTTCAACCCACCATACGCTTATGCCACATCGATTAGAGATCACAATCCGGTCCGATATTCCGGACCCGGAGGGCCGGGGCATCCGCCGAAAGGCGAAGGATTATTTCGGCATCGACATCGAGGATGTCCGGACCATTCAGGTCGTCACGATGGATGCGGACCTGCCGGCGGCGGCGCTGGAACGCGTGCGGACGGAGCTTTTCACCAACCCCGTCACCCAGGTTTCCTCCTTTGCCCCCCTTCCGACGCCCTTTGATTTCACCCTCTGGATCGGATACCGCCCCGGCGTCCGGGACAATCCCGGGGCAACGGCCATGGAGGCCATGGCCGACATCCTGGGGGCGGCGCTCCCGCCCGACGCGGCGGTGTACACCTCAAAACGCTACTGCCTCACGGGCAAGGCGCTCACCGCAGGCCAGGTGGACCGGCTGGCCGAGGAGCTTCTGGCCAACGACATCATCCAGCAGTGGCGGGTGATCGGCAAAGACCGGTGGGACCCGGAAGCAGGGATCGGCATCATCGTCCCCAGGGTCAAGCTCAACCACACCCCGACGCTTTCGACCCTCCCCATCGACAGCGACCGGACCCTTCAGCAGATCAGCGACGCCCGGAACCTCGCCCTGAATCCCAACGACATCCCGGTCATCCGCGCCTACTTCCTCAAGGATTCGGTCCGGGTGAATCGGGCGTCGATCGGCCTGTCCGACCCCACGGACGTGGAACTCGAATATATCTCCCAGGCCCGGAGCGACCATTGCAACCACAACACCTTTGGCGGGCTTTTCCGGTATCGGTCCGGTCCGGACGCGCCGGTGGAGATCGTGGACAATCTCTTCAAAACCTTCATCCAGGAGCCCACCCTGGCGCTCCAGGCGAAGAAGCCCTGGGTGGTTTCCGTGCTCTGGGACAACGCCGGGGCCGGCCGGTTCGACGAGAACCATCATTATGTGATCACCGGGGAGACCCACAACTCCCCCTCCAACATGGAGGCCTACGGCGGGGCCATCACCGGCATCGTCGGGGTCTACCGGGACCCCATGGGGACGGGAAAGGGCGCCAGGCTCGTCATGGGAACCTACGGCTTTTGTGTCGGCCCCCGGGATTACGACGGGCAACTGAAACCCCGCCTCCATCCCCGGCGGCTTCTGGACGGCGTCATCGAAGGGGTCCGGGACGGCGGGAACAAGAGCGGCATCCCCACGACCTTCGGGCAGGTCACCTTCGATCCCGGATACATGGGCAAATGCCTGGTCTTCGTCACCGCCGTGGGCATCATGCCCGCCTTTCTCGCCGGAGAGCCCGCAGAAAAGAAGACGACCACCGCAGGCGACCTGTTGATCATGTGCGGCGGACGGGTGGGGAAGGACGGCATCCACGGCGTCACCGCCTCCTCGGAGGTCTTCTCGGAGCACACCCCGGCCGGCCACGTCCAGATCGGCGACCCCTACACGCAGAAAAAAATGCACGATTTTCTCCTGGAGGCCCGGGACGACGGCCTTATCGCCTTTATCACCGACAACGGCGGCGGCGGGCTCTCCTCCTCGGTGGGGGAGTCGGCGCGCTACAGCAATGGATGTGAGGTATATCTGGAAAATGTCCCCCTCAAATACGAGGGCCTCGACCAATGGGAGATCTGGGTCTCCGAGTCCCAGGAACGTATGACCGTCGCCGTCAAGCCTGAGCATCTCGACCGGTTCATGGCCCTGTCGAGAAAGCACGCCGTGGAGAGCACCCTCATCGGGCGGTACACCGATACCGGAAAGCTCCACATCACCTACGGCGGAAGGACCTGCGCCTATGTCGACATGGATCTGCTGACCGCGGGTTTTCCCCAGTGGGAATTCGACGCCGTGTGGCTCTCTCCGGAGGCGCGGGGCCTGATCGAGCCGGTCGTGCAGCCGCCGAAGGAGTACGGCCGGCTTCTGGTGGACCTGCTGGCGCGGCCCAACATCGGCTCCAAGGAATGGATCATCCGGCAGTATGACCACGAGGTTCAGGGCGGCAGCGTCATCAAGCCCCTGGTCGGGGCGCATCGGGACGCAGCCTCCGACGCCGCGGTCATCCGGCCGGTATTGGCCTCGAGCCGGGGCCTTGCGGTTTCCCAGGCGCTGCTGCCGTTCTACTCCGCCATCGACGCCTATCACATGACGGCCTGCACCATTGACGAAGCCGTGCGCCGGCTGATCGCCGTGGGCGCGGATGTCGGCCACATCGGCGGGGTGGACAATTTCTGCTGGCCCAGCATCCAGCACCATCCCGAAAAGAACCCCGACGGCCGGTTCAAGGCCGCCCAACTCGTCCGGGCCTGCCGCGCCCTGAAAGACCTGTGCATGGCCTATAAAATCCCCCTGCTCTCGGGAAAGGACAGCATGTACGTCGACGGTCACCTGACGGGGCCGTACGGGGAAAGCCACAAGGTCTCGGCCCTGGAGACCCTCCAGTTCTCGACCATCGGCGTGATCGAGGACATCCATGGTTGCGTCACCATGGACGCCAAGGCGGCTGGCGACCGGGTCTATGTCCTTGGAACGACCCGGAATGAGCTGGGGGCCTCCGAGTACTATGCCCACCTGGGCTATATCGGCCTCAATGTGCCGCAGGTCCGGACCGAAGAGACCGTTGCCTTGTACGCGGCCCTGGCCGCTGCCGTTTCCAGGGGCCTCGCGGCCTCGGTCCACGGCGTCTATCGGGGAGGGCTCGGGGTCCATCTGGCCATGGCGGCCATGGGCGGCCATCTGGGAATGGAGGTGGATCTCGCGAAGGTCCCGGGGGAGGGCGTTGACCGGGCGGATGCCGTCCTTTTTTCCGAGTCCGCCGGACGGTTTATCGTGACGGTCCCGCCCGGGCATTGCCCCGAATTTGAGAAAATCATGGCCGAAACGGCGTTTGCCTGTGTCGGGACAGTGACCGACACCCTTGACCTGGCGATCCGGGGCCTGGACGGCGGCGCACTGCTCTCGCTTTCGGTGGACGATCTTACAGCCGCCTGGAAAGGCACCTTTGGAGAGTTGGCATGAATCGCGATGTGAACGTGCTGGTGCTGACCGGATACGGTCTCAACTGTGACCATGAAACCGCCTATGCCTTCGAGCGCGCCGGGGCCGGGGTGCGGCGGGTCCACATCAATTCCCTGATCGACGGATCCGATCGACTGGACGGGGTTCAGATCCTGGTCTTCATCGGCGGCTTCAGTTGGGGGGACGACCACGGCGCCGGCGTGATCCAGGCGGTCCGCCTGAAAAACACCGTGGGAGAGGCGATCCTCGATTTCATCGGCAGGGGCAACCTGGTCCTGGGCATCTGCAACGGTTTCCAGACCCTGGTCAACCTGGGGCTCCTGCCCGGGATCGACGGGGATTACCAGCGCCGGTCGGTGGCCCTGACCCATAACGACTGCGGCAATTTCAGGGACGACTGGGTCCATCTCCGGGTGAACCCGGCTTCCCCCTGTGTCTTTACCCGTGGCATGGAACGCCTTTACCTGCCCGTTCGCCACGGGGAGGGAAAGTTCTTTGCCGACGGGCCGATCCTGGAGCGCCTGATCCGGGATCACCAGGTCGTGATGCAGTACGCGACCCCCGACGGGGAACCTGCCGGGGGACGGTTTCCCGACAACCCCAACGGCGCCATGGCGGACATTGCCGGCATCTGCGATCCCACGGGACGGGTGTTCGGCTTGATGCCCCACCCCGAGGCTTACAACCACGTCACCAATCATCCGGGCTGGACCCGGGACAAGGCCCTGCACGAGAAATACCGGCGGGATCCCCCCCCGGGCGTGCAACTCCTCAAAAATGCCGTCGATTTTGTTCGGAAAGGATGATCTTTTCCGAAATATCGAAGCGTCAGGGATGTTTCAATCGATTCGGAAATGATCCGTCGCCCGTTTTTCAGGCGGCGGATTTTTTTTTGAAGGCGAGATTCCGAACGGCAAGTCCATGCGCCTTGATTGTAAGAAATATTAAACAAACTATTAAAAAAGTTTATGGTCTATAAAAATAGTTATTAGTTTCTCCAGCCATTTTTTTGACTCCTGCCCCACCTTCACGCCGATCATTCAACCTCCTTCAGGCATACACTTGCCTGACGCTTCAGATTGTACATAGTTTAATTAATTGAAATGATGTTGAATATGATTCAACCCGCATGGTTGAAATATATATCTTAAATGATTTGCGGCAAATCGACTGCTTTTGGCACTTTAATTGCTTGAGGAAGCTGTATTCATATATGAAGAAAGTTAATGCGCTTTTTCGGGAATGAAGGGGAGGATAATGAAAAATAAGGGATTTACGATGATCGAGCTTCTCATCGCGATGCTCGTTGTCGCCGTCGTGGCGGCCATGGGGTTTCCCACCTTCATGGCGCAGCGGGACAGGGCGCGGATCAAAAGTGCGGGAAGGGATATCGTCTCCCATTTCCAGATGGCCCGCATCAACGCCATGCGGGACGGCAGAACCTGGGTTGTCCTGTTTGACACGGCCAACCAGAATTATTCACTCATCCATGCCGGCGACGACCGGACCCTGGACACGGAAGACGACGTCAAGGTGAAGGAGATTGGTCTGCCAGGCTATGGCGATGTCACCTTTGGCATCGGGGAGGGGGCCGGGGCGAGGCCGGGCGGGACTGAACCCGAGGACGGGGTCAGCTTTTCGGGCAACCGGGTGACGTTCAAATCAGACGGCAGCAGTGAATCGGGAACCGTGTATGTGGTGAACGGAAAGGGGCAGACGTTTGCGGTGGGGTCCATTGCGCGGACCGGCAGAATCAAGGTGTGGGCAAACTACGGCCAGGGATGGGAGTCTTAAATGGAACACATGAGAGATGTCAAAGGCGATGCCGGCTTTTCTCTGCTCGAGGTTTTGATCGCCATGGTGATCCTGGCCATCGGCCTCCTGGGGGTGGCGGCCATGCAGGTGAACGCCATCAGTGGAAACGCCTACGGAACGAAGCTGAACGGCGCGACCGAGCGGATTCAGAACAAAATGGAGGGCCTGCGGAACCTGACCTATGAAGAGGTCGTGAGCGAGGATGAGGAAATGGACGATGATGGGTTTACCCGGAAGACCATTGTTCAGAAAGACACGCCAGAAGACGGCGTCAAGACCGTCGAGGTTCAGGTTTCCTGGACCGACCAGACGGGTAAGAAGAACCACCAGATCGCTTTTCGGACGATCATTTCAAGATAATGAGGGGGGAAACAAAGACCATGGAGAACCCACGTCGGCATCAGTCAGGGTTTACCCTGATCGAGATGCTCATCGCACTGGGGCTGGGGATGATCGTCATCAGCGCGGCCATCGGCGTATTTAACTATAGCCAGAGCTCTTACAACATCCAGGAGGATGTCGCCGCTATGCAGCAGGACCTTCGCATCGCCAAATCCTTCATTGAAAGGGATGTGCGCATGGCCGGGGCCGGGTTTGCGGATTATCCACGACTATCGGATATTGCAGCGGAGAACTTTTTGGTTCTGGATTTCGAGAATAACGGCGGTGCGGGCGAAAGTGATACGCTGACTGTACGTTATTTCGTTCCAATACCCGATCCATGCGGAACGCCTCCCTCCGGGGAAGTATCCTGCTCCGCATTGCCGGAATTGACGCTTAAAAATTTGCTGAGTGACGGGAGCGAAACGACCGATCCTATCGATGTTGATTCAACCACCCTGTTTGTCAATGAGGATTTAGCGTCGACGGCGCCGAATTTCAACCTTTGGAACGGATCCTGCTATTGTCGGGGAGGTGAGCAGAACGGGACTTCAGGGACGCCGATCATCGGCGTGATCATCCATCCCGACGCTGATCGGGCCGACAGGATTGCCATCACAAGTGTCGATTCGGGGGCAGGCAGTTTCACCAATACGCCGCTGAACGGTTCCTCGACGAATAGTTATCCAGCCGGAAGCAAGATAAAATTTTTCGACTCGGGACCCATATCGGAAATTCATTATTTTCTTCAGGACGGCATATTGATGCGGACTTTTGATCCGAATATCTCTACCGGCGGGGGGGAGACGACCGATCCCGTGGCCGAACACATTGAAGACCTGCAGTTCGCATTCGGGCTGGACAACGATGACGACAATGTGGTGGATGAGTGGATCGACGGCTCGGACGACACCGACCTGAATGCCGACGATTTGACGGACGCCAACAAGGCCATGGTCCGGGCCATCCGCATCAGCGTCCTGGGTCGGACCGACCGGGCCCGCAAGGAACTGGAGGCGAACGGCCGCCCCGCCGTCGAGGATCACCTTGCCGCAGACGGAACGGACTATTTCCGCCGCAGGCTCTCCCAGGTCACGGTCGAGGTTCGGAATATGACTCTGGAATCCCCCGAGGACGCCACGGGAGGCGGCGGGGGGGAAGATACGGAAGACGACGATGCGGACGACGACAGTGCGGAGGGTGACGACACGGAGGAATGATTTTTCGGAACGGCGATAGAAAATGCGCCCGAAGCGCCTGCGATGAAACGGGAACGGTGGTACGGGCGTTCCATTCACCAAAACAACTCAGGGGAGACAGGATATGAAGCCATATCGACAGTCATTCATGCGCATCGGATGCTCCGAAGACGGCTCCGCCCTGGTGGTCACCATGCTGCTCTTGGTGGTGCTCACCATCATCGGCGTGGCGGCCACCAATACATCGGTGCTCGAAATTCTCACCAGCAACTCGAACAAAAAGAAACAGGCGGCCTTCTACGCGGCGGAATCGGGCATTCAGCACGGGAAAAAACTGCTGGGTCAGATGATCGACGACCACAATGCCGACCCGGACGCCAACGCCGGCAAGACGGTGGATAGCTGGGCTTTTCTGTTTGACGGCTCCAGCACCCTGGCGGATGTTTCGGATCCCATTTATCCGGGAGAGAAATATCTTCTTAATAACAACACCTTTGGGGATCACACCTACACGGTAACGGTCTTCGACAACCAGTCAACCACGGACGGGGTCGTCTTCCTCCGGTCTGTCGCGAGCGGTCCGGACGGCGGTTTTTCCGGCGTGGAGATCAGCGTTTCGGGTCAGTACACGACGGAAGAGAGCAAAAAGCCCGTCCACACCTACACGGCCCAGCAGAACTTCGGGCCGGACAAGGCCAACAAGGGCGTCGATCTCGAAGGTATCGACTCGGGAGATCTGGCCCAGACGCAGCTCGACCAGGGGATTTAGCGGAATGAACCCACCAGGGGCCTTTTCATTTCCCGACCATGAACATTGAACACTGTTATGGAGAAGAAAACATGAGCGTGAAAAACACAGCGCCATTCCACAGGGGATTGATCCTGTTGGTCGCCGCCGTCATCCTCTGCCTGGCTTCCGCCGGGTCCGCAGTTGCGGACGGGGATACGGTGATCGCCGGGTGCGCACTGCCGGTGACCTCGCCGGATTACAGCGAGGGGTTCGTCCTGGAGGATTTTGATGTGACGGGGATCATCCTGAACGACAACGGCGACCTGCAACTAGACACCCAGAGCAAGCAGCTCGATCCCTCCAATATTGAGATTCCCATCGACCAGGAGGTCTCCGTGACCTTCCTGTATGAGGGCGCAGGCTTTACCCACAGCCGGTTCGGCTGGATGTACGAGACTGATGTGACCGGAACCGGCGGTCCGGATGTCACCAAGATCCGCTGGCTCTATACACGAATCAACGACAACGACAATGACGGCGCCCTCGATTTCCCCGCGGAGGTGGATGCCAATGGCGACGGCGCAGTCAACGCCAAGGACAACAAGAAATTCCTCGTCGATGCGGAAGGGAAGCCGATCGTGTTCAAGGCGGGATCAAAGCTGGTTTTTGTCCTCGATTCCCGCCTGATGTACGGCACGGCGAATCCCGCCTGCAGCAATGCCTGGTGCGGCGGCCTGTTTTATACCAAACAGGATTGGAATGAAAATCTCGGTGAGTACGGGAACTGCGCAACCACATATGGCGGCGTAAGCCGGATCGTCAGGTTGTATCAAAACGGAAACGAAGGGAACACCAACTGCTACAACTATTTTGCGGACTGCTCAGCGGCGGGCGCGGCCTGTCATACGCAGGGATGGATGGACCAGGCCGCCATCGACCGTCTGAAGGCCCTTTACGGATATGAATTTCGGGATCCCGCGACCGGTGACCCCGCGGGTTTCAACGAGGTCGAGCTGCAGATGGTCGCGGGCCGTCCGTCCATTCATGCCATCCTGGGGGCGCCCAATAACACGCCCAATGCCTGGATATTGGGGTTTGACGACACCAAGCTGGACGGGACATCGACCAACGACTTCGACTTCAACGACTTGGTTTTCCTCATCGAGCGCATAACCGGCGGGATGGCAAGCCTCAAGCAGACCAAGACCATCAGCCCGGCCGATGACGACGCCTTCTATACCCGGATCGAATTCGAGGTCGAAGACGCCATGCCCTGTCCAGGGGTCACCGGCATCGATTACTTTTATTCCGTCAACTACGAAAAGGATGCCGAAGGCAATTATCTGCTCGATGAGGTCGGCGCGAAAAAACCTATCTGGTACAAGATCGGCACCGAGGAAAACCCATGGGTCACCGTTTACAGCTTCACCGACGAAGACGGCGGTCCGAGCCTGACGGAGGGCGAGCCGAATATCAGCCAGAGCGAGAACCTCGCCGGTACCTGGAAAGCCGGCTATCCGGCCTATACCTACCGCAAGGCCGAGATCGACCTGGTGGCCGGAAACAATGTCGGTCGGGACCTGCTGTGGAAAGCGGAGCTCCGGAGCGAAAGCGAACTGTGCGCTCCCGTGGTCCTCGACGTGAAGCTCAATGGGACGGTGGCCCGGCATGCCTTCTTCTCCCGCTCCTCGCCCATCATCCAGACGAATCTCATCTACTCGGGAAGTTACGAAACCCCCGATCCGCTGGATAACGCCTGGATGAGCGATCCCGAGCTGCGGGGGCATCTGAAGGCCGTTCAGATCTACGACCCGGACACCCTCGAGACAACTTTAGGCACCGACGGCGCCAACGTCAAATGGGATGCCGGCCAGGTGCTGAAGAACAGAGACCTGACGTCCGATCCCCGGACGATCTATTTCCCGAACATGACGGCAGCCGTCCATACCGTCACCATCACGGACGGCGTGGACGGGACAACCAAGGATTTCACCGGGACCATCGAGAACTATCCCGTCCTGGACGGAACCTTCGTCGTCGGCGCCCAGACGGAGGACGAGGAGGGGATCATCCGGTCCGAGACGCTGAAGGATGTCTATACCAACGATGTCCTGGACACAGAGACCCCCGGCGCCAGCGGAAAAGTCAACCGGTTTACCGGGGCGTACGAGATTCATTTCAGCCATCCGCCCAAGGCGGATACCGGGATCGTCCTGACCTACACCTCCTATGAGACCACCGTCGGGACGCCGGAGATCCTGGGCACCGGCAACGCAAAGGTGACGGATGCCCTCCTGAACATCGGCGGAACGGGAATCAACAAGGAAAAGTTGATCAAATGGGTCCTCGGGTTCAAGGACGACGGCACCGAGCGGACCTGGCCCCTGGGGCCCGTCGACCACTCGGCCGCCGCCGTTATGACCCCGCCCGGGATCCCTGCATGGTATTATGTGGAAGAATTTTCAAGCGACCTGAAAAGCTCATTTTACGATCCCGATCCGAACAACACCTCGACCTTTGCGGCGACCCATAAGAATCGGAAGGTGACGGTATTCGTCGGGTCCCTCGACGGGATGCTCCACGCCTTCGACGGCGGAACGTTCAGTTGGGAAGACAATAAGAAGACCACGCAGAAGGAGGAGCGGGGGCACTTCGTCTGGTCCGGAGAGGCATCGTCGACGGCCCAGTACGGCACGGGGGAAGAACTCTGGGCGTATATCCCCGGCAACCTGGTCTCGAAAATGAAAAACAACTACTCCAAGCAGGATTTGAGCAAGGCCCTGGTGGATGCCTCCCCCGCCATATCCGACGTTTACATCGGGGGGTCCTGGCGGACGGTCCTGATTTTCGCCCAGGGGAGCGGCGGACACATGATCACCTGCCTGGATGTGACCGAGCCCGAGCTGCCGACGCTGCTCTGGGAATTCGGCGACCCCGGCCTGTTCCGCAGCCAGTCATCTCCTTCCATCGGCATGGTCAAGGATTCCGGGGGCGGCGCCAAGTGGGTCTCCTTCTGGGTCTCCGGCTATACCGACCCCGGCGAGCATCCCGGCGTCTATATGGTGGATGTGGCGGACGGCACGCTCGTGGGCGGCGCGAAAATGACCCTGGACGCCGCGGGTTCGGAGGGCATGGGCGGCATCGGCAGCGGGCAGCCCGCCCTCGTCGATTCGGACGGCGACGGATTTGCCGACCGCTTCTATGTGGGCACCGACAAGGGCTATATGTACCGCGTCGATATCTCCAACATCGCGAGTCCCTCGGACAGCGTGATCAACGGCAGCGAACGGGATGCCGAAAGAGGCATCTACGGATCCCCGGCAGTAGTGGTGGAGGAGGACGGCGTGCGGATCCTCTTCGGCACGGGGGGAGACGCCGCGACGGATGACAGCTTCAGCTATAAATTCTATGCCTACCTGGATACCAAAGATGGGGCGAGCCTCGACTGGTCTTATACCCTGGACGCCCAGGAACGGGTATACACCTCTGCATTCGTCGCGGCGGGCCAGGTCTATTTCGGCACGACCACGGCAACCTCGGAGGACCCCTGCGCCGCCGGCGGCGACAACACCGGGAACCTGTATGCCTTCAGTACAAAGCTGGAGACGCCCGACAGCACGCCGGCCCCGTTGAGTAAAATCCCCCTGCCGACCGGGAGCGGGCGGGTTTCGCCCATCGTTGATGACGAGCATGTCTACATCAAAACCACCAACGGCCTGCTGAAGTCCTATGGCGGGGCGGGTTACAACAACGCCGCCGCAGGGGTGGCCTCGGAGGATTGGGGGTCGAAGGTCTTCATGCGGTCCTGGCGGGAGATTTTTTAATCACCGGTTGCGGCTGAAAGGCCGCGCAATGCAACCCAAGGGCTCGGACACCGTCCGGGCCCTTGCTGTTCCGGGCGGATGCGTATCGGCGCGCATGATGCCGAAAGATGGCGGGTCGCTGCGGACCCCGGACCCCGGCGCGACGGATGCCATGCCTCTGGGGGAAGGGCGTCGATGTCATAGGGGAGACCCTGCGCCGGACGCCGCCGCCATTGGCGGGGGTCGGGCGGGGAGGGGTAGATCGAGGGAGCGGCGGATCGCTGAAGAGAACAACTGCCCGGAGAGGAGCTCTCCGGGCATGGCGCATGGGGTGGCGGGTGATGCGCCGGTGAGGCTAGTTCCCCGGAAAATCGACGGTGAGGCCGGACTGAAGGCTTCTCTCGGAATAGGTGATAAGGCAGGTCGCGGTCGTGGGGCGGGTCAGCAATACCAGAACCTTGCCCACCTCGATGGGAACGACGATGTCACTTGCTTTCTCCTTTCCGGAGCCATTGGGGGGGGAGACGCGCTCCACCTCGAAGATGCTGTATTCCTGGCCGGTGCGAACACCGTCCTGTTCCCCCTTGTCGATAAAGGCGATATCGTGTTCCCCCATGATGTAGGTACGCTCCTCGGAGGTGATGATCCTGGCGGAAAGCCCGGGCGTGCCGTCGGTGAGAGGAATGTCCGCGGTGCGCTCCTCACGGTCCATGAGCTGATCGCCGATGCGAATAACCCGAAAGGATTGTGTCACGATGCCGACGGTATAGCCGTCCATCTTCTCGGTGATTTCAACGGTACCGGTGATCAGGTGCTGGATCCCCAAAAGGGTTTCCTTCTCACGGTCGTAGATGGGGACCGAAGGCCGGAAGATGCTCAACAGATCGCCTGGCACCAAAGGCTTTTCGCCGGATTCATGAATATAGACGACGTCGTCCATGCTGATCATTTCCTTGTCGTCACGGACCTTGAAAATGACGCCCTTGGATTTTTCGGGGTCTTTCTGGATAAAGCCGATGCGGTTGATCAGGGGGTAATGATAATACCGGAGGGCGGCGATCTGCGGGGGCTCCGCAGGTGCTCCAGGCAGTGACAGGACTTCAGGCGCCTCTTTCCAGCCAAAGAGCCGCAGGCGTTGTCCGGGGAAGATGAGGTGGGGGTTCAGGATGGGGATCTGGCTGTTGACCGACCAGATCTCCGGCCAGTACCAGGGAGACTGGAGAAAAAAATTTGAAATATCCCATAAAGTGTCTCCCTTCTGAACAACATAATAGGTTCCGGTCTCATCCTGAACGATGTTTTTTTCGTCTGCCGCGTTGATTGCAACCGGCGAGAATGACCAAAGCAGCATGAGCATCAGGGTCATTTTGATTTTCCATTTTTTTTTCATCACCTTGCTCCTTGATTGTCTTTGACGGGTAATAACACCTGGATAACCTTATAACACATATTATAGATGCTTACACAGCTTGGAGGATGTTTGTCAAGCAACCATTTCATTTTTTTTGCATGGCGGGAGGGGGTCCGGTTTCACGGCGGATGTTGAGCGGTGCCCGCGGAAACCCCGGACCTTGGCGGGAGGATTTCAGGGATTTTTTACAGAGCGCGCCGGAGGGGAGCGCCTGAATTTCCGCAGGGGTTGGAAACCTCGGGGAGCGGAAGGGGCGGCAAAAAAAAAGCCCCTGCGCCGAATCCTGACGCAGGGGCCTATCTCTATCGGTTCATGCGGTGGGGAGGATTACATCATGCCGCCCATGCCGCCCATGCCGCCCATGCCGCCGCCGGGCATGCCGCCGCCGGGCATGTCGCTCTTTTCCTCAGGCTTGTCGGCCACCATCGCTTCGGTGGTCAACATCAGGGAGGCAACGCTGCCGGCGTTCTGAAGCGCGAAGCGGGTGACCTTGGTCGGATCGATGACGCCCGCCTCGATCAGGTCTTCATAAGTGCCGGTTGCGGCGTTGAAGCCCATTGCGCCGGCGCTGTTCTTGACCTTGTCGATCACCACGGAGCCTTCAAAACCGGCATTGTTGGCGATCTGGCGCAGGGGTTCTTCGATGGCGCGCATCACAACCTTGACCCCCAGCTTCTCTTCGGCCTTGACATCGAGTTTCGCCAGGGCATCCAGGCAACGGACCAGCGCGACGCCGCCGCCCGGGACAATGCCTTCTTCAACCGCGGCGCGGGTGGCGTTCAGGGCATCCTCGACACGGGCCTTCTTCTCTTTCATTTCGGTCTCGGTCGCGGCGCCCACGTTGATGACGGCCACGCCGCCGATCAGTTTGGCCAGACGCTCCTGCAGTTTTTCGCGGTCGTAGTCGGAGGTGGTCTCATCGATCTGGGCGCGGATCTGCTTGACCCGGCCTTCCAGGGCGCCTCGGGCGCCTGCGCCGTCGACGATGGTGGTGTTGTCTTTGTCGATGCTGATGCGTTTGGCTTTGCCAAGATCGGCTACGGTGATATTCTCAAGTTTGACCCCGATATCCTCGGAGACGACCTGCCCGCCGGTCAGGATGGCGATATCTTCCAGCATCGCTTTTCTGCGGTCCCCGAATCCCGGCGCCTTGACTGCGGCGACCTGCAGGGTTCCCCTCAGTTTGTTGACGACCAGGGTGGCCAGCGCTTCGCCGTCGACATCCTCGGCGATGATGAGCAGCGGACGCCCCATTTTGGCGACCTGCTCGAGAACCGGCAGAAGATCCTTCATGTTGCTGATCTTCTTCTCATTGATCAGGATGAAGGGTTCGTCGAGGGATACGACCATTTTTTCGGAATCGGTGACAAAGTAGGGGGAAAGGTAGCCCCGGTCGAACTGCATGCCCTCCACCACGTCCAGGGTGGTTTCCATGCTCTTGGCCTCTTCAACGGTGATGACGCCTTCTTTTCCGACCTTGTTCATCGCCTCGGCAATGATATTCCCGATGGTTTCGTCGTTGTTGGCCGAGATGGTGCCGACCTGGGCGATTTCACGCTGATCCTTGGTCGGTTTGCTCATATTGTGAAGTTCCTTGACGGCGGCTTCAACGGCCTTGTCGATGCCTCGCTTGATGGACATGGGGTTGTTGCCTGCGGCCACAAGCTTCTGTCCTTCTTCGTAGATCGCCCGAGCCAGAACCGTTGCCGTGGTGGTGCCGTCACCCGCCATATCGCTGGTTTTGCTGGCGACTTCCTTCACCATCTGGGCGCCCATGTTCTCGAACCGGTTTTCCAGCTCGATTTCCTTGGCGACGGTCACGCCGTCTTTGGTGACGGTGGGGGAACCCCAGGATTTGTCGATGACGACATTTCGGCCCTTGGGTCCAAGTGTCACCACAACGGCGTCGGCAAGCGTCTTCACCCCTTTGAGCATCGCTTCCCGGGCTTTCATGTCATATTTGATCTCTTTGGCCATCTTTCAACTACCTCCGTATGCTTAAATAAGTCTCTTTTGTGTTGTTTTTGGTGTGCCGGATTATTCGATGATGCCCAGAACATCGTCTTCGCGCATGATCAGGTATTCTTCACCGTCCACCTTGACTTCCGTACCGGAATATTTTCCAAAAAGCACCCGATCCCCCACCTTGAGCTCGATGGCGATTCGTTTGCCGTCTTCGCCGATCTTGCCGTTGCCAACAGCAATCACCTTGCCTTCAGCGGGTTTTTCTTTGGCCGTGTCCGGAATGATGATTCCGCCCTTGGTCTTGTTTTCTTCCTCAACACGCTGAACCAGAATTCGATCCTGCAAGGGTTTCAACTTCATTGTTCATTCTCCTTTGGGTTTGGTCGTGGATTTAATATTAGTTAGGGATAATAGTATATTACAGAACCTGTAACAAAGCCCGACTCGCTTTCCTCAATTTTTGATGAAAACGATAATCACGCATTTTTTTTTGTAAAGAAAGATTCGAAAAATTTAAAGTGCGCCTGGATACCCGTCCGCCGCTACCCCCGCGGCCTGCGTTTCATCGCCTGATCCCTGAAGCGGGCGGCTGAAAGACCGCTCCATTTCAGGCGGACGTATCCGAAGAAGACGCCTTGGATGCATCGGACGCGGATGATTTGGCTTCACTTGTCTGGGGCTTGGGTGCTTCCGATTTGGCGTCGGACTTGGCCTTCTGCGCGTAATCCGTAACGTACCATCCGGAACCCTTGAGATGGAAGGTGCTGCTGGAAATCAATTTTTGAAGTCTCCCTGAACAGTGCCCACACGTGGCTAAAGGATCTTCAGATATTTTCTGCAAAACCTCCTCGACCTTTCCACATTGTTCGCACTTGTACTCGTAAATCGGCATTTCGTCGTGGCCTCCTCTTTTCTTGTTGCTCCAAAAAAGTTCCCGAAAAACACTTTGTTGCGCTGAAGCATGCCAAATATAGAGCACGTTTGGGGGATGTCAAGATTGCGGCATTTTTTTTCGGAGGGGCCAAAAAACAGGGGATCATCGAAGCATGTCCACCGGATCGCAATTCCCGCACCACCGGCGATAAAAGCGTAAGACCTCTTTTTTGCCGGGAACCTGAAGGTCCTCCAGAATTTCGCGGGTGTGCTGGTGGACGCGGATCTCTTCGGCCATCTTTTCATCATGGGAAGCATCAAAGCTCTGGAGGAATCTGCAGAATCGGACGATGTGGATCAGTTCGTGGGTTACGATATAGAGGCAGAAGGGGAACAGCGTGAGGCCGGCGGATTGCCCGATTGCCCTCAGAATGGCATGGTCCTGAAGGCAGATCTTATAGAAATCGTAGGTCGACGAGCCCAGGGCGGTGTCATCGCGCTTGGCTTCGTAACGGATGACCTGGGCAAATGGCCCCTCGACGATTTCATCCTCATGGAGGTGTTTCAGGGTCTTGATGTCGTAGCGCAACCGCTGCCACTGGGAGGCGGACATCTTATAATGATTGCTCACGAGATCCTCGGCCGTGGATACGGTATCGTTGACGAGCCGGAGCTCGTCCTGGTTGAACATGGCCAGGTGGCTTCGATCCACGGGCTGCTTCAGGGAAGACGTTTCCGTCATTGACTGGCTTCCAAATTAGCTGATAAAGTTGTGGACATCCGGTATGAATAAATGATAACAAAAATCGTTTAGCGTAAAAAAATACTGATGGAACAGGGGGTGATCTGTTGGGCAGTGTCATTAAAAAGCGTAGAAAGAAAATGCGAAAACATAAACATAGAAAACTGTTGGCTCGTACGCGACATCAGCGGAGAAAAGGCAAATAAACCCAGCCTTCGCCTGGCGGTAAGAATGGAAAAAGCACCCGACGTACGCCAGGTGCTTTTTCCATTTTTCAGGGGTGAGCCGGGTCGAGGTATCGCTTCAGGTATTTCAGGAAGTCGGAGTCCGTCGACATGATGATGGAGCTGTTCTGTTCCAGAGCAGTGCCGTAAACCTCCAGTGTCTGAACGAAAGAATAAAAATCGGGATCGATGCCGAATGCATCCGCATAGAGCTTGGTGGCCTCGGCATCCGCCCCTCCTTTGATTTCTTCCGCGGTCTTGTAGGCTTCGGAGGTGATCCGCTTCAGTTCCCGCTCCTTTTGACCCCGAATCTTCTGCGCCTCTCCCGTTCCCTCCGAGCGAATCTTCTCGGCAATCTGTTTTCGCTCGGCGATCATGCGGTTGTATACCGAATTTCTTACCGTATCCACATAGTCGATCCGCTTGATCTGGACGTCAACCAGCTCGATGCCGAATTGATCGACCTTGGGCTGTGCCTGCTTCAGGATGCCCTCGATCAGCTTTTTGCGGCCGATGGTGATCTCGGTCTGCTGTCGCTGTTTGCTCGCCTCCGCCCCCTGTTCCTGCCAGCCCGAATCCAGAGATGACAGCGGGCGGTTGCTCGTCCGCACCGCCTCGATCAGCCTGTAGGAGGTGATGGCGTTTCGGACGGCCGGGTCGATGATGTCGTTAAGCCGGCCGTTGGCGTTGAAAACGTCGGTGACGGACTGGAGAAATTTGATGGGATCGACGATCTTCCATCTCGCAAAGGAATCCACCCAGATGTAGGTTTTTTCCTTGGTGGGGATCTGTCCCGGATCGCCGTCCCACTGCATCAGGAGCTTCGGGAAGGAATTGGCCTGATCGACAAACGGCATCTTGAACTTCAGGCCGGGGGTGGTCTTGGCTTCGCCGATGATCTTGCCGAACCGGGTAATCACGACCTGTTCGCTCTCATCGACCACATAGGCGGAAGTGAACGCAATCATGGCGACCACCGCCACTGCCGCGATAATCAGATTTCTGGAGTTCATTTTACACCCCCGTCCTGTTTTCCTAAATTCAGCAAGGGAAGAACGTTCTTCTGGTCGTCATCCACGATGTATTTGTGTTCGAGTTTGGGGTAGAGTTCATTGATGGTTTCCAGGTAGAGCCGCCGGCGGGTGACATCCTTGGCCTTGGCATATTCTTCGTACAGCGCCGTGAACCGGGACGCGTCGCCCTTGGCCCGGTTGACTCGGTCCAGCGAGTATCCTTCGGCCGCCCGGATGGTTCTTTCCGCTTCGCCCTTGGCCGCCGGAATGGCCTTGTTGTAATCCTCCTTGGCCTGGTAGATCATCTGCTCCTTTTCCTGGGTCGCCTGGTTCACTTCGTTGAGGGAGGGCTGGACAGGCTCGGGAACGTCGGTTCTCTTCATCTCGACGGTGACGACCTGAATGCCCGTCTCGGCCTGGTCCAATTCCCGCTGGAGGGCCTCCTGGGAGGCAATGGCGATTTCATCCCGCTTGCTGATGATGTCGTCGATGCTCCGGTCGCCGACGACGAGACGCATGGAGGATTCGGACAGGTCCCGAAGGAGCTGCTGCACGTCCCTCACCTTGAACAGATAGTTGTAGGGATCTTTGATTCGGTACTGGACGATCCACGGAACGACGGCAACGTTCAGATCGCCGGTCAGCATGTGGCTGGCGGTGCTGGGGTCGCCACTGAATCGCGGCACTGCCGCCGATGCGCCTCCCCCGAATTCTTCGGTCTTGACCATCCGGACGTTGACCTTCCGCACTGTTTCGATGCCCATGGGCAGCTTGAACTGAAGCCCCGGCTGCGTGGTGCGGACGTAGCGGCCGAAGCGCTGAATCACGCCGACCTCGCTCGGTTTGACCGTGTAGAACATGGTCGATGCCAGGAAAAGAACCAGCCCGACGACAATGATCACCGGGCCGCCCGGAATTTTGATCGTGTTGAGTTTTTTCAGCAGGTCATCCATTTTTGGAGCGCCGTCGCCCCGTCGCTGCTGCTGCTCTTTGAGTTTTTCCCAGTCCCAGCTCATCTGATGGTTTACCTTTTGGGGTTGAATGGTTGTAATGAAAATGCGTTCATGACAGGGTTAATGGGTTAAGTACCATTAATTAAATTAAGGAATCAGGCCTATCAAGTCAAGCAAAAACGATTTGGGAGAGGAGAAGGCTCCCCCGGCCTCTGTTATGATCCATGGGCGCATTTCATCCTGCGGAAGGCCCTCGCAGCGCAATGTTTCGGCGCCTTCGGGGCGGATGACGTTTACCTCCTGGGCGGCGTGCCGGGGGGCACTGCTGTAGCCGATACATATGGATGCCGCAGCCAGAACCTCGTCTCTCGACGCGGGGCCGCACACCAGCACGACGGGCCCGGGGATGTGAACCGTCCGGATCAGCGTATCCTTGTCCGGGTCGTAGCGTCGAATGATGGCCTCATTGTCCTTCTGGTCCCGGCCGGTGACGATCTTGGTGCGGGGGCTGATGCGGAGGTGACGCCCATGCTTGAGAAGGTGAAGTTCGGCCTCCGTGCAGGTTTCCGCGTGGTCGAAGAGGTCCTGGAGGCGCGCGCAGTAGTTCTTTTCCGTCAGCAGACATCCGCCCGCCGGATTGGGGTAATCGGAGACATTGAACCGTTTGGCCAGGGCGATCTGGGGTTTCCGGGACCGGCCGGCAATGCCGTGGAGGGCCTCCCGGCGGATCCACCCGTTTATTTCGGGAATGGTTTCAGGGAGCCGCTGGGCGCTGAGGGGGCGCAGGATATATCCCTCGAAACCCGACTTTTTTTCGACGTATCGCAAGGAGGAGCGGGTCTGGGACATGGGGCGCTGACCCACGACCTCCCCGCTGAACAGAAAATCGAAACCGGCCGCCTGCAACATCTCTCCGGCCAATTGGAACATCAGGGCATGACAATCGAGGCAGGGATTCATATGTTGACCGTAACCGCATCGGGGGTCTCTGAGCATCTCCACATAGATCGGGGTGATGTTTCTGACCGTCAGGGGGATGCCCGTTGACTCGGAGGCTTTCCGTGCCTTGTCGGATGAGAAGAACGGGGTTTCGAAGCTGACCCAGGCCACGTCGATTCCCTGTTCCCGCAACACCAGGGCGGACAGGATGCTGTCCAGGCCGCCCGAGGAGAGGCCCAGTGCCCGGACTTTTTTTTGATGAAAAACCATGATACAGAAACCTTCCCGTGTCGATCAGACGCGCCCCCGCAAGGCGATTTGGCGATACCTTAAACAAGATTTTGAAAATATAATGAAAAACAAACAGCAAATCCTGCGGATATGTGAAATCCTAAGGAGCGCATATCCCGATGTCAAGACGCAGCTTCTGCACAGGAATCCATATGAGCTGCTGATTTCGACCATTTTGTCGGCCCAGTGCACCGACCGGCAGGTCAATGCCGTGACGCCGGCCCTGTTCACCGCCTTCCCGACCCCGGCGGCCCTGGCCGAGGCGCCTGTCCGCAAAATCGAAGGGTTTATCCGTTCCACGGGGTTTTTCCACAACAAGGCGAAGAACATCAAGGCCTGCGCCGCCGACCTTGCGACGCGGCACGGCGGCGTCGTCCCCGACCGCCTCGAAGCGCTCACGGCATTGCCCGGCGTGGGGCGAAAGACGGCCAACGTGGTGCGCAGCGCGGCCTTCGGACAGCGCGCGGTGGTCGTGGATACCCATGTGAAGCGGATTTCCCGCCGCCTCGGCCTGACCCGTCAGGAAGATCCGGTCAAGATCGAGTTTGAGCTGATGGAGACGGTCCCGGAAGCGGAGTGGAACGATCTGGGATTGCGCATGATCTATTTCGGGCGGCAGATCTGCCGGGCCAGAAAGCCGGACTGCCCCAACTGCCCCCTCTTCGATCTGTGCGATTATCCGGAGAAGACCGTTTGAGCCTGTCCGCCCGGCGGAGCCCTCGTCCGGGAAGAGCGACGGCATGGGGCATGCACCCTTTGCCTGCTTGGACGGACCCCTAACCCTGCAGAAATATCAGGCACATGTTTTCGATACTGAAAAGATTGTTTCGACGGCGGCGTCCGGAGGATCCCCGGAGCGCGCCCCATGAAGAGGCGCCCGTCCGTCCGGAAAAGGTCGAAGTCCGGCCGGTACCCCCGGCAGAAGAAGCCGACGCACTGTGCGAACCGGATGTGCCGCCACTCGGCGGCGCGCCGGAGCCGGGGCCTGCCCCCGGACGGCAGCCCGGGAAGCCCCCCGAAAACAGGCCAAAAGGGCGCAGCCTGCCGTCCTCCCGCAATCGCCACGGCATCCCCGTTTTCAAGCGGGACGCCGATATCCCCGCGCTGTTTGACATCCGGCGGGAAGTAAAGCCGGACGAGGCGGGAGACCCGCCCCGCGTCCCGCCGAAAGCGGCGCCCTCCCTCCGAAAGGGCCGGCGGATGCGGAACAGGCACGGCATCCCCCTGTTCGGAGAGAACACGGACTTCTCGATCCATTTCAAGGAGGCGCCGCCAAAGGCCCCGGAAGCTCGCGCGGGCGGGGGGAAGGGCGGGGAGGGCGGGAAGATGGATGGCGCCCGGCCGGAGCTTCGAAGCGACGACTTCAGGGACCTGCTGGAGTCTTCCCTCGCCGATAAAACCACGGAATTCCTTCTCCGTGAAAAAAACGGCGATTCGGCCGCCCGGATTTGCCTGACCCCGGAGCAGGCGATCCGAGGATATCCGCCTCCCCAGGAGGAACTCGACCTCCACGGCAAAACGTCCCAGGAGGCGATTGACGGCACCCGGGCGTTTGTGGAGAGATCGCGGTATCGGGGAAAGCGGACGCTTCTTATCATCGTTGGAAAAGGGCTCCACTCCGAGGGAAAGGCCATTTTACCGGATGTGGTTGAGGCGGAGTTGGTCCGCCTGAGGCAGGAGGGGAAGGTGCTGACCCACCGATGGGAACGGGGCGCCAAGCGGAAAAGCGGCGCCATTGTCGCCTACCTGAGTCCCATGTGACGGGGGGCTCGATGAACTGGGTCATGGAACACCGGCTCACGCCGGTGGGCGGCCGGCGGCTGGAAACGGTCCGGGTCCGCGTCAAATCCCCCCGGGGGCTGATCTTTGTGCCGCCGCTGATCGGTGGGGACGCGGCCCAGCAGGTCCGCTATTTCCGCCGGCTGATCCGCATGGGGTATGATTTCCTCTCGTTCAGCTATCCGGGGCATGGCCGCTCGACGGACCGTTTTTCCCACGCCGCGGCAGTGAGGAGCACGAAGGCGCTGCTCAGGCAGGTGGACCGGGAGAACCGAAGCGACGGTCTGCCCATGGCGGGGATCGCATGCTGTTACGGGGCCATACCGCTCATTTTCGGAAACAGCCGACTCGAATCCCCGCTGAAAAAGCTGGTGCTCATCAACGCCGTTTTCGACCTGAGCGCCAGGGCCGCCCTGACCTCTTTTTTGAGATACTGCCGTGAGATCCACGGCCGGCGAGGGGGCCTCCCGCCGTTCCGGGGGCTTCTCCAGCGTTACCTCGACTTCATGTTCCCCAACGTTCAGAAGAACCGGCATGCCTTCGGAAGTCTGCACCGACGCCGCATCCGCCTGTTCAGGACCTTCATGGACGTCCTGTTCTTAGAGCCGCTTGCGGCGGTCCGTCAGCACCGAACCCGGGCGCTTTGCCTGTACGGCCGGGAGGACAACATCCTGAGGCTTTACGGCGCAGGATATCCGGCATCCTACGAGGAGACGGTCCGGCGGATTTTCCCCGATGTGGCCTTCCAGCCCCTGCCCGGGGACCATTTTCTCTCCTGTCCCCGCACGCGCGACGAGACCCTGCTGCAGATCCGGTCCTTTTTCGAGCGTTAGCGGTTTCCGCCGACGTTTTTGCCAACTTTTAACACGTTCCTAACACGAATCTAACAAAAGGGCTTTACCATAGGTACGTTTGGATGGACGTGAATACGTTCATTCTGCAACCTCAGAAAACGATCCTTGTTCAACATCAAACGGGTGGCTCACCCAAGAAAAGCAACGGTTGGAGGAACAATCAAAAATGAAGAAGCAAAGCGGTCTGCTGGCCACGGTGTTGGGAATTGCGATGGTGTTTACCGTATCCGCAGCAACGGCGGGAAACATCGTCATGAAGGGCTCGACAACGGTGCTTCCCATCGCTCAGGAAGTTGCCGAAGCCTACATGAAGGAGAATCCGGACACCAAGATCACCCTCTCCGGCGGCGGTTCGGGTGACGGCATCAAGGCGATCATCGACGGCACCACCGATGTCGGCAACTCCTCCCGGTTCATCAAGGACAAGGAGGTGGCCTCCGCCCTTGAAAAGGGCGCCTACCCCGTGCCATTCGGCATCGCCTATGACTGCATCATCCCGGTCGTGCACCCGAGCAATTCGGTCGCCGACCTGACCCTGGCCCAACTGAAGGACCTCTACCAGGGCAAGATCCGCAATTGGAAAGAGATTGGCGGCCCCGACAAGGAGGTCGTGGTCATCTCCAGGGACACCTCCTCCGGAACCTATGAGGTGTGGGAGGAGAAGGTCATGAACAAGGAGCGGATCTATCCCGGCGCCCTGCTCCAGGCCTCCAACGGCGCGGTGGCGACGGGCGTCGCCAAGAACCCCAACGCCCTCGGATACATCGGGATCGGCTACCTGAACGACCAGGTCAAGCCCTTGACGGTGAACGGCATCGAGGGCACCAAAGAAACGACGCTGAACGGAAAATTCCCCATTTCCCGCGCGCTGTTCATGTTCACCCGCGGCTGGCCCACGGGGGAAACCGCCAAGTTCCTCAACTATGTCATGCACCCTGAAAAAGGTCAGAAGTTTGTTGAAAAGAGCGGCTACGTCCCCCTGTATTAAGATCCCATCCCAGAAGCCTTGTCCCCCATGATAAGGTCCGGAAGGGGCAGCTTCCGCGCTGCCCCTTTGCGCGTTTTGCCAAAGGATTTTCTTATGAAAACCAAGCGACAATCGGCTGAAAAGGTCATGCACCGGTTTTTCTTCTGCGTCGCAGGCGCCTCCATCGCCATCCTGTTGTTCATCATGGTCTTTCTCTTCATGGAAGGGCTGCCCATTTTCAAGATCGTGTCCGTAAGGGATTTCCTCTTCGGGCATTACTGGTATCCCACGTCCGATCCGGCCGACTTCGGCATCTTCCCGCTGATCATCGCATCCCTTTCCGTAACGGCGCTTTCGTCGGTGATCGCCATTCCCCTGGGGGTCATGACCGCCGTCTATCTGGCCGAGCTGGCCTCCAGGCGGGTGGCTGAAATCGTCAAGCCCATGGTCGAGCTTCTGGCGGCCCTGCCTTCCGTGGTCATCGGATTTTTCGGCATGGTGGTCGTGGCGCCTTTTCTTCAGAATGTCTTTGGGATCCCCACCGGCCTGAACCTGTTCAACTCCGCGATGATGCTGGCGTTCATGTCGATCCCCACCATCTGCAGCCTGTCCGAGGACGCCATCTACAGCGTTCCCTCCGTTCTCAAGGAAGGCTCCCTCGCCCTGGGCGCAACGCACTGGGAGACCATCCTGCGCGTCATCCTGCCGGCGTCCATATCCGGCATCAGCACCGCGGTCATTCTGGGGATGTCCCGGGCCATCGGCGAAACCATGGTGGTGCTCATGGTGGCCGGCGGCGCGGGGATGATCCCCGAATCGATCTTCAGCCCGGTGCGTCCCCTGCCCGCCAGCATCGCGGCGGAAATGGCGGAGGCCCCGTTTCGAAGCGACCATTACCATGCCCTGTTTGCCATCGGTATCGTTCTGTTTGTCTTCACGCTCCTGTTCAACCTGGTTGCCGATCAGATCGCTCACCGGTATCGCCAGGTGGGAGAGGCCTCTCTTTAGGGCGTTAATAGAGCAGCCATAGGAAATGGATAACATGGACATTACCAAGGATGAGTATGCCGAAAAACCGCTGAGCTTCGAAGACCCCGTGCGGAAGCGCGGGGAGGTATCGGTCATTCAGCGGGCCGTCGAAGCCGGATACCATCGGCGGAAGCGGATTGAAAAAGTGATCTTTGCCGGATTCAGGGGGGCGGCATTCATCAACGGCCTGGCCCTCTTCATCATCCTGTTTTTCATGTTGAAAAACGGCATCAGCGCCATCACCTGGGGATTCCTGACCGAGGTTCCGCGGGAGTCCATGACCCAGGGCGGCATTCTGCCATGCATCGTGGGCACGGCCCTCCTGGCCATAGGCGCCGTGGTCATCGCTCTGCCCGTCGGTGTGGCCTCGGCCGTCTACCTCAACGAGTACGCCACGCCCGGGCTCATCATTCGGATCATCCGCCTGGGCATCAACAACCTGGCCGGCATACCCTCGGTGGTCTTCGGACTTTTCGGCCTGGCCTTCTTTGTGATCTACCTGAAGATGGGCGTGAGCCTCGTCTCGGGATGCCTGACCCTGGCCGCCCTGAGCCTGCCCGTGATCATCGGCTCGACGGAGGAGGCCCTGAAGGCGGTGCCGGATACCTACCGCGAGGCCTCCCTGGGGCTCGGCGCCACCAAGTGGCAGACCATCTACCGCGTGGTGCTGCCGGCCTCGCTGCCGGGGATTCTCACGGGGGCCATCCTGGGCCTCAGCCGTGCCGCCGGTGAAACCGCGCCCATCATGTTCACGGCGGCGGTCTTCTACACCCCGGATCTGCCGGGATCGATCTTTGACGAGATCATGGCCCTGCCCTATCATATCTACGTGCTGGCAACGGCGGGAACCCATATCGAACAGACCCGGCACCTGCAGTACGGAACGGCCCTGGTCCTGATCGCCCTGGTGCTGGGCATGAACATGATCGCCATCGTGTGGCGCAGCCGCATGCGCAAAAAACTCAAATAATCCGGACGACGGATGATCCATCACAGGCGGAAGGTGCGGCGGGATGGCCAGGTCCGTCGGATGCGGGGCCGATGTGAAAAGGAAGCATTGCGATGTCTCCCAAGCTTAAGATAACGTCCAAGGAGTTGAATTTCTATTACGGGGATTTTCAGGCCCTCCATCAAGTGAACCTGAACTTTCAGGAATGTCAGGTGACCGCTCTCATCGGACCGTCCGGATGCGGGAAAAGCACCTTTTTACGTTGCCTCAACCGGATGAACGACCTCATCTCCATCAGCCGGGTTGAGGGAAAGATCATGCTCGACGATGCGGATATCTACGACCCGTCATTGGACGTGGTCATGCTCCGCCGACGGGTGGGAATGGTCTTTCAGAAGCCCAACCCCTTTCCCAAGAGCATCTTTGAGAATGCGGCCTACGGGCTCAGGGTCAACGGCATCCGGGACAAGGCCTTTCTCCAGAACCGGGTCGAGGAGAGCCTGAAGCGCGCCGCCCTGTGGGACGAGGTCAAAGACCGTCTCGACGACACCGCCCTGGGGCTTTCCGGCGGGCAGCAGCAGCGGCTCTGTATCGCAAGGGCCCTGGCCGTGGAGCCGGAGGTGCTCTTAATGGACGAACCGGCATCGGCCCTGGATCCCATTGCCACCCAGAAGATCGAGGACCTCATCCACGAGCTGAAGGCGCTCTATACGATCATCATCGTCACCCACAGCATGCAGCAGGCGGCACGGGTATCGGACATGACCGCTTTCTTTTACATGGGCAAACTGATCGAGGTCGGCGAGACGGATGCCATGTTCACCCGGCCGAAATTGAAACAAACCGAAGATTACATTACCGGCCGATTTGGTTGATGAAAAGGACGCGACATGCCCAAACATTTTCAGAAAGAATTGGAAAAATTGAAAAAGCGGGTACTGGGTCTCGGGGCTCAGGTGGAAGACCGCGTACGTCTGGCGGGAAGAGCCATCGAGTCCCGGGAAATATTCGATGCGGAACGGATCATCAAGTCGGATTACCTCATCGACGACGAGGAGGTCGAGATCGAGGAGGAGTGCCTCAAGATTCTGGCCCTGTACCAGCCGGTGGCGGTGGATCTCCGGTTTCTCGTCGCCACCATCAAGATCAACAGCGATCTGGAGAGAATCGCCGACGAGGCGACAAATATCGCCCATCGCCTGAAAAAGATCATGGAGTGCCACAACGGTTCCAAGATCCATTATGACTACAGCGACCAGGTCAATCGGGTCCGGGCCATGCTGAACAAGAGTCTGGATGCCATGATCAATCTGGATGTGGACCTGGCCTTCAAGGTGCTCCTTCTGGATGACGAGGTGGACGAGATCCATCACGAAATGTACCGGCGGGTCAAACAGGATATGCTCGCGGAGCCCGCCAATGTAGAATACCTCATGAACACGTTCCTGATCTCGCGGCATCTGGAGCGGATCGGCGACCATGTCACCAATATCGCCGAAGAGGTGATCTACCTGGTGGAAGGGGAGATCATCCGCCACAAGGACTATTGAGCTGAACCCCCAAGCGGATCCGGCCTGAAAGCGACGTGACGCATGCGGCGAATCGATGACCGCCCTACCAAGCACGGAAATAAACAGGAGGCAGACCGATGAGCGGTGATAAACTCTATCTCGAAGACCTGACTCAAGCCCAACTGGCAAATTTCTTCAGGAACCTGGCCGACCGGCTTTCCGGCGCGGCGCAGGATGCGGACGATTCTTCGGCCGCCGACTCGGTCGCGGCCCCGAATCCGGGCGAATTCAAGAAGCTTAAAATCAGCATCAAGGGGGATGCCGGCGGGTTCTCCCTGAAATGGAAATCGAAGGCGATGATCCGACGCGCCGATGCCGAAGGTGAGGGGATTGCCGCCCCGGCGGATGAACGCGAGGTCAAGTACAAAACGCTGAAAAAGCGGATGAAGGCGAATTTCAAGGCCGTTACCGAAAGCCTTGGGGCCGATGTGATGCCCGGCGAGGCGGCGGTGGCGGCCTTCCTTGAGGACTCCAGACTCATGACGACCTTTCCCGACAAGGGCGCCGAATTCTACGCCGATTACGAGAGGGCCTGCACGGATTTTTCCAGGGCCTTCGCGGCGGGTGACCTGGGCGCCTGCAAGGCAGCCGGCGTCACCCTCAATCAGCTCAAGAAAGACTGCCACGGCCGCTATAAATAACATATCGATATTAATTGGAAACCCATAAAACATGAAAAGAGCCGAATGCAAGCAGCGCGTGGAACCGATCTCGCTCATCCCCAACAATATCCCTGAGGAGATCACCGAGGAGGACCGGAAGTTTTTTTCAGAGGTGGTCTCCGTCGATCTGGATGACGCCCAGAGGGCACGCATCCTGAACCCTGAAATGACGTTTCCGAACCAGAAGGCGGTCCTCGCCGTGCACTGGCACCCCGAACATGTACCCCTCTCCCTCATCAACCGGCGGATCGACGCCATGTTTCCGGGCCGGGAACAGGAACTCATCATCCCGACCCAGCACAACGAACTGATGAGCTACGGCGATTACACGGGTGTCGAGGTGGACTGCTATTCCGCCGGCTTCAACCAGAAGGTTCAGCTCCTCCTCCATTTTGAAAACAGCCGCCTGTCCGAAGCCGGCGTTCTCAGGGGAATGCTCGACCACACCTTCAAATACCGGTCCTCCCAGCTTTTCGATTTTATCCACAGCATCACGAAGCCGGACGAGGAGCGGCTTTCCATGGCGGCCCGTCAGACCGGGGCGAGTGATGCCGTCATCTGCTTTGTGCAGGCCTACGTCAGGAAGATCGAAGCCCTGCTTGAGGAGCAGATCTCCCACATTTCTCCCCTGTCCATCAAAAACAAGTTGTTGAGAAACTTTTTCGACCGCCTGAGATCCACCTGCGGCGACGGTGTGATCGACCGGTGCCAGACCTTCCTCACCGAGGTCAAGCGGCTCGTCAAGCTGAGCTTCCCCAGCCACTATTTTTTCCGGACATCCGAGATTATCGAAGAGGCCCGTCACCTCAACGCCGGAATCGTGATCCCCCATCCTGAACAGTTCTGGCCGGTGCTGCTGGCGGGGTACGATGTGGACGGGGTCGAGGTCTGGAACCCCCAGTCCCACCGGTACACCGATTTTCTGGTGTCGGTCCTGAACGAAAAAAACCGCCTGGCGGGGCCTACCCGCAGACCCCTCCTGGTGTTCATGGGGGACGACACCCACATGGGCGAAAAGACCCGGAACATCATCGATCAGGATCCCGCAAAACGATCGCGGGAAATCGGGTATCAGCCGGCCTGGGAGGATTTGAATATCGGTAAAACGCTGATCAAAGCAGGCTGGAGCAGGGAGTCGGTCATCACCGAATACAAGGCCCGCCTGTCCGGATAATCCCATAGCCCCTGTTCCGCCGGGCGGCCCGTGCGTCGCGCGCCCGCATGGGCCGTGTCGAGAACCCCTTGAATCGCTTTAGAAAGGAGCACATGTCTGAAAAACAGGAATTCGAGCATGAATCCGTTCAAGACAACCAGACCGTCGGCCAGTACCTCAAGGCCCTCATCGACGGATTTGAAAGCGGAAAGGTCGTTTTCATCTCCGAGAAGCGGCAACTGGTGATGCAGCCCAACAATCTCCTGGAATTTTCCATCAAGGCCAGGAGGAAAGGCGAGAAGAGCAAGATCGTCCTCAAGTTTTCGTGGAAAGACACCCACGCGGCGCCCGAACCCCCGGGGCGGCTCAAGATTACCCCATAGGGTCGCGGCATGGAGATCATCAAGGACAATTTCAGGTTCCTGGCCATCGAAGCCGAGAGCCAGGTGAAGCTGACCTATGGTCTGCTCACGAAATTCGACGTCCGTGTTCTGGAGAAGATCGCCTCCAAGGACGATTACATCGACAATCTCAAGACCACCATTGAGAACGAATGTTTTTCATCGATTCACTCCTCCAAGAAAGAACTGGACCAGAAAGACCTGAACGATATCCGGGCCCTGCATGTCATGTCCGTCAACCTGGAGCGGATCGCCGATTACTGCGTCAATATCGGCCGCCAGACCCGGTATCTCTCGAGTATTGACGTGCTCGCCCAGTACGATTACAAAAGCATGTTTTCAGAGATCCAGAAGGCGCTCACGCAGATCTCCCGGGTCTTTGCCGCCAAGGACCTGAGCGGCGCGCTGGCCATCTGCCGGAGCGAGTTCCACCTGGATGCGCTCTACAAGCAGAATTTCGACCGCATCATGGCCGATCTGGAGACCGGGCGGAAGGCGGGGGACCTCGTGACGGCCATCTTCATCTTCCGCTACCTGGAGCGCATCGGGGATTCGCTCCTCAATATCGGCGAGGCCCTGATCTTTTCCATCATCGGCGACCGGATCAAGATCCGCCAGGTGGAAGCCCTGGAAAAGACCCTGTCGGAATCCGGATTCGAGGGAAACCTCTGGGATATCGATTTCAGCTCCATCTGGGGGTCGCGGTCCGGCTGCCGCATCAGCCGGGTCGGCCGGAAAAAGCCGTCGGGGTTCAAGTCCCAGGGAATCTTCAAGGAAGGGGATATCAAGAAGATCAAGGGGGAGTACGAAAACATCCGAAAATGGGATGAGATCCTGCCGGGGCTGGCCCCCGGGGTTTTCGGCTACTACGAGAAGACGGTCACCGCATCCATGCTGGTGGAATTCCTCTCGGGCTGCACCCTGGAGCAGGTCATCCTCACGGAAAAATCCGACATCATTCGAAACGTCATCTTCATCTTCGAGCAGACCGTGGGCGATGTCTGGCGGCGCACCCTGCAAAAGGGGGCGTTTCAGACCGACTATATGGAACAGCTCCAATCGAGGCTGGAGGCCGTCCACCGGGTCCACCCCGAACATGAACGGCCCTTCAGGGCGATCGGAAGCCTTGACATCCCCGCCACGGTCGATCTCATCGCGGCGTGCGCCAGGATCGAGCGGGGCGTGCCCGCGCCGTTCACCGTCTTCATCCACGGGGATTTCAACACCAACAACATCGTATACAACCACGAGGAGCAGAAAATCAATTACATCGATCTCTACCGCTCGAAGCAGGCGGATTATATTCAGGATGTATCGGTTTTTCTGGTCTCCAATTTCAGGCTGCCGGTATTCGATGTGGAGCTGAGGGAACGGCTCAATACCGTTTCACTCTATTTCCACGAGTTTTTTTCGGATTTCGCGGAAAAAAACACCGATCCCACCTTCGAGGTCCGGCTGGCCCTGGCGCTGGCCCGGTCGTTTTACACCTCCACCCGCTTTGAGATGGAGCCGGAATTCGCAAGGGAGATGGCCCTGCGCGCCCACTATCTCATGGAGCGCGTTGCTGCCCACGAGGGGCGCCCCTGGGAGGCGTTTCGTCTCCCCCAGGATGTCTTGTTCTATTAGCCATGCGGAACAGCGTATCCCGGGCGAAGGCAAAGCCTGTTGGGACGATTCATCCGGCCGGCGTGCGATACGCCATGAAAACTGAAAACAGAGGAGTTAGGACATGCCAAGAATTGGTGTTGTTGGAACCATCGACGGATGGTCTTCGGAAACCCTGGCGGATACCCTTGCCGAAAAAACCGGCTACCGTCTCCTGATCGACCTCGAGAGGGTCTCCCTGGACCTTTCGTCGGGAAGCGCATGGTACGAGGGGACGGATCTGTCCCGGCTCGACGCCCTGATGATCAAGAAGGTCGGCTCCCGCTATTCCCCGGCCCTGATGGACCGTCTCGAGATTCTCCGGTTTCTCCATGAACGGGGGCTCCCGATGTATTCCAACCCCTACCGCATCATGCGGGTCCTGGACCGTTTGAGCTGCACCGTCACCCTCAAAAACGGCGGCATCCCCATGCCGGATACCACCATCACCGAGGACCCGGACGCGGCGGAGCGGGCGGTCGAGGGGTATGGGGAGGCCGTCTTCAAACCCCTGTACACCTCCAAGGCCCGGGGGATGACGGTCATCCGGGCGGGCAAGGGCGCCCGGGAACGGATCGACGCTTTCAGCGCGCAATTCGGCATCATGTACATTCAGAAGAAACTTGACCTGGGCGGGCAGGATCTCGGGGTGACCTTCCTCGGGGGGGAATACCTGACCACCTACGCGCGGTGCGGTGACGGGTCATCCTGGAACACCACGACCCACTCCGGGGGTCAGTATCAAGCCTATGCGCCGTCCCGGGAGACCGTCGCCCTGGCCAAAAAGGCCCAGGACCTTTTCGGTCTCGATTTTACCTGCGTGGACGTGGCCGAAACCCCGGAAGGCCCCGTGATTTTCGAGGTTTCGGCCTTCGGCGGCTTTCGGGGGATTCAGACAGCCGGGGGCCTGGACGCGGCCCGGCTTTATGTCGACTATGTGCTGGAAAGGATGTAATGCGCATGTGGCCAAAAATAAATACCCGCAAGGGCATTGTCGAACACCTGAAGGAAACCTGGCCGGCCGGACATGACCTCGATCTGTTTTTTGGCGGGTGCGCGGTCCGGGTGCGCGCCAACGACCTCCGCGTCATTGAGGCGCTCGACGCATATTACAGCAATTTCGTCGGGAAGTCCGACCCCCCCGACATCCTCGTTTCCGTTCACGAGTCCCCCGCGCTGGAACTTCCCTTTGATTTCATGGTGAAGGCACCGGATCCCGGAAAAACCAAGATCAAGGAGGAGTTTCTGGATCTGCCGGACGGCCGCATCGTCCGAAAACGGCTGACGGGAATGATCTTTGTCTTCGGCGACGGGGATCACGCGGCGGTGGGGCCATGTCTCGCCAACCTCAATCAGGTCGTCAATTTCATCAACAACCGGTATATTGAATGGCTCCTCTGCAAAGGTTGTCTTCTGGGGCATGCGGCCGGCATCATCTGGCAGGGGAAGGGGCTTGCCCTGGCCGGATTTTCCGGGGCCGGCAAGTCGACGCTGGCGCTCCATATCATGACCCGCGGCGCCGCTTTCGTGAGCAACGACCGGCTCATGGTCGAAGCGCGCCGGGACGCGCTCGTCATGTACGGCGTGGCCAAGCTGCCGAGGATCAATCCGGGGACCATCCTGAACAATCCCAGCCTCATGGGTATCCTGAGCGATGAGGAGCAGGAAACGTTTCAATCCCTTTCCAAGGAGGAGCTCTGGGAGCTCGAGCACAAATTCGATGCGCCCATCGACGAGTGTTTCGGGTCGGATCTGTTTATCCTGAATGCGCCCATGGTTGCCCTGGCCATCCTGAACTGGACCCCGAACGGCGCGCCGACGACGGTCCAAAAGGTCGACATGGCAACGCGTCCGGATCTCCTGCCGGCGTTCATGAAATCGACCGGTCTTTTTTTTGTGCCTGGACAGGACTGCCGCATGCCGGAACCGTCCGCGGAGAACTACGCATCCTGCCTCTCCCGCTGCGACGTATTGGAATTCAGCGGCGGCGTAGACTTTCACAAGGCCGCCGAGGCCTGCCTGGCGTTTCTGGATACCGGGCGGATCGGCGTGTGATCATGAGATTTGAAGGAATTCCCTAAGACATGTTCATCAAGGTCACCCGTGATATCCGGCTGCCGGATCCGGTCAAGATAGAAAGATACCGGCACCGACCGGAACTCGGCCCCGGGATCCTTTTTTTCAGCGGGGGGAGCGCGCTTCGGGACACCTGCGCCGAGCTCATTCAATACACCCACAACTCCATCCACGTGATCACCCCCTTCGATTCCGGCGGAAGCTCGGCCAAGCTCCGGGAGGCATTTCAGATGCCCGCCATCGGCGATGTGCGCAACCGCCTCCTGGCCCTGGCCGACCGGAGCCTTCACGGGTATCCGGAGATTTTCAGGCTGTTCGCCTGCCGGTTTCCCCCTGACGGCGATCAGGAGGGGCTGAGGGCGGAGATGGAGGAGATGATCGGCGGGCGCCATCCCTTGGTGGCCGGGATCCCAGATCCCATGCGGAAGATCATCCGCCACTACCTTCAGCTTTTCAAGGAATTCATGCCCCCGGATTTCGACCTGAGAAAAGCGAGCATCGGCAACCTCATTTTGACGGCGGGATACCTCGACAGCCGGCGCAATTTCGACACCATCATTTTTATATTTTCGAAGCTGGTCCAGGTGAGGGGGGTGGTGCGGCCGGTGGTCAACAAATATCTCCACCTGGCGGCGGCCATGGAAGACGGCCGAAGGATCGTCGGCCAGCACCTGATGACGGGCAAGGAGGCGTCACCCATCGCCTCGCGGATCACGGACCTGTGGCTTGCCTCGGACCGAAAAAAGCCGGAGCCGGTCGACGTCCCGATCCGGCGGAAGATGGCGTCGCTGATTGAGGGAGCCGACCTGATCTGCTACCCCATGGGCAGCTTCTATTCGAGCCTGATCGCGAACCTGCTGCCCCGGGGCGTGGGCCGGGCCGTGAGCCGGAACACCGGCCCCAAGGTGTTCATCCCCAGCACCGGCGGGGGCGATCCGGAAACCTTCGGCATGGGAATCACGGACCAGGTGCGGTGCCTGACGTCGTTCCTGAGAAGGGATGATCCGGACGCCGATTCATGCAGGAATGTCCTCGATTTTGTGCTGGTAGACCTTGCGCGCGGGAACTACAGGGGGGAGATCGACCGAAAGACGTTGACCCGGATGGGTATCGAGGTTATTGATACCCCGTTGGTGAGCGATCGTTCCCATCCGCTCATTGATGAAAGGCTTCTGGTCCCGGTGCTGTTGTCCCTGGCCTGATCGGTGGGATTTTCGGTGGGGTTTTTGGTCGTGCTGGACGTTGGATATACCGAACTGGAGAGATTTCATGTCTCAGGATAAGAATAAGATCCTCATTGAGAGCATCAAGCGGCTGTTGCGACGGAATGCCATTGCCCACCTGCGGAAGATCGTCAATAAAACCCATGCCGCGGACTTGTCCGACATGTTTCCCCTGCTGACGGTGCGTCAGCAGCATCGGCTGTTCGATCTCATCGATGATGTCGAAAAAAAGGGCATCCTCTTCAGCGAGCTTGACGAAACCACCTTTCTTGCGTTTGTCGATCAGATGAATGTGGATGACATTGTGCCGGTTCTGGAGGCCATGCCCAGCGACGACGTGGCCGACCTCTTAGGCCATCTTCAGGAGGAGAAAACCGACGCCATCCTGAAAAAGATGAAGCGGGAAGGCCAGGAGGAACTGGAGAGCCTCCTGAAATACGGCGACGACACCGCCGGCGGCATCATGGTCCCCGATTTCATCGCCCTCCGGGAGGATGCGACCGCCGGCGAGGCCATCCATCTCTTCCAGAAGGATTACAAGGACGTGGAGATGCCCTTTTACCTCTACGTCGTGGACGAATACGGCAAGCTGGTGGGCGTAAGCTCCCTGCGCCAGCTTGTGGTGGTCTCCCCCGAAACCCCCCTCAGGGCGTTCATGTCCACCGACGTCCTCTCGGTCCGGACCGACATGGACCAGGAGGAGGTGGCCAAGCTGGTGGCCCGGTACGACATCCTGGCCGTTCCGGTGGTGGACGACACCAATACCCTGGTGGGGATCATCACGGTGGACGATGTCATCGACATCATCAAGGAGGAGGCCGACGAGGACATGCTCAAAATGGCCGGTATCGGCACCGAATTCATCGAATCCAAGTCGGTGTTCAAGAATACCCGGATCCGCATGCCGTGGCTTCTGGCAAGCTGCTTCGGCGGCCTTGCCGCGACCTTCATCATCGCCAGCTTCGGAGACACTCTGCAGAAGGTGGCGGCCCTGGCCGCGTTCATCCCCGTGATCAATGGCATGGGGGGGAATATCGGCACCCAGTCCTCCACCATCGTTGTGCGCGGCATCTCCACGGGGTCTTTGGACGTCCGGAAGATCTGGGCGGTAGTCTTTAAGGAGCTGTCCATCGGGTTTCTTCTGGGGATTTTTTACGGAACCCTCATCGGTGTTTTCGCTCAGATCCGGTTCAGCACGTTCAAGCTTGCGCTTGCCGTGGGGTCGGCCGTCGTCTGTTCCATGTCGGTGGCGGCCCTGGTGGGCTCCATGGCTCCCATGGTTTTTGCGCGAATGAACGTAGACCCGGCCGTGGCCACCGGACCCTTCGTAACCACGGCCATAGACATCATCGCCGTATTTTTTTATTTCCAGATTTCATCGATTCTGCTGGGGCTTTAGGACCGCGCCGGCCCGTGGGGCCTGTCTGCCGGAGAATGGGTTTTTCAATTCAGAAACAGGGGCGCGCGGGCTTAAATCCTCAAGGCGGTCAGTCGTCGGACCCGGTCTCGCCCGTGTCGCTTTCCTCGGGCGTCGGGGCGATCATTTCCGGTTCCTGGCTGGAAATCTTGATGGCGGGGGCCTCTTTCTTTTTGGGCTCGACCGTTCGCCAGCAGAGCTCAATGGAGAGCTTCTGCTTGTCCTTCTTCATTTCGGCCTCCATCTCCAGATCGATCAGGTTTCCGGGCCTGAGGGTGACGAATTCCTCCCCTTTTTCGAAGCAGATGGTTCCCTCCTCAAAGCTCGCGGCAAGGTCTTTCAGGATTTTCGTGGCGGTGGCCAGTTCCATGGTCTGTTTGATCTTGATTTCGTTCTTCATGGTGTTCTCCTCTTTTGGGTGGGTTGTTTTTTTATTCATCCTCAACGTCATCGGCCCCATCTGAGCCGGCGGCGGAAGGTTCATGGTCATCCGTTTCTTCGGAGGTGATCACGAGCGGATCGGCGATCCCTTTTTTTTTCATGATCTCGTATATTTTTTTTTCGGCTTTCTTCAGAAATTTTTCCAAGGCCCTGTTGACGGCCGTATCGGCGTCCAGCCTTTTTCCGATGGTTCTCGCATTTTTTTTAAGATCATCCAATCGGTTGGCCAGATCGACCTCTATGTTGAAAATGACGCGCTTGGTTTCAATCTCTTCCTTGAAAATGCTCATGCAATGTTCCTTGTTATATAAACGTACAAAAAGTGTACAAAATTTTGTCCGAATATATATGATAAATAATGCTTGTCAATAAAAAAAATAAAATATAGTATGTTCAACTGAATTTTGTATTGATTCCATTGATGATGCACAAAAATAAACTGTTTAAATTATAAAAAAGTTGGTTTGTTCATAGTGGTGTGTTCTTGTATCGGAAGGGTTTTCTGAGCAAAATTGAGGAGTAGTAATGACGGCACTCATGCACAAAACGAAGCGTGAATTGGTTGAGTTTATCCAGGAGATCGAAGGAAATCTCGGCCAGATTGAGGAGCGGAAAACGCAGCTTGAGGGCGAAAAGAGCCGTCTTGAGGCGGCAATGGCCGGGATGCGGAAAGACCGCGCGGACCTCGAGACAGAAGTGGAGGCCCTCCATGGAAAGATCGACCGGCTGAAAATAGAGAACGAGGCGTTAATAAAGAAGGCGGCCATGCTCCAGGAGAAGAACGCCGTCATGGCCCGCGAAAACGGCGAAACGGCGTCGGTCCGGGGGGAACTGGAGAAGGCCCTCGCGGAAATGAGCAACCGCCTTGAAACCGGTGAATCCCGGTATCGCGCCCAATACGAATTGTTTCGGAGTTTTGTGGACGACGACCTGAAAAAAATCCTGCTAATCGATACGGCCTATACGATCGTTTACATCAACCGCGCCGTTCGCCCGGTCCTGGGGATCGCTGATACTGACCCGGTTTCGGGACGGCGCTTTTTTGATTTCATGACTTTCAAGGACGCGATAAAGGTCAAGGAAAAGATCGACAAGGCCTTTTTGGAGGGGGAGACGGAAAAGGTCAAAAACGTCAAGTTTCGCTGTGAAGACGGCATGGTCAGGGAATTCAAGCTGAAAATGAGCCGTGTCAGATATCAGGAACGCCCCTCGGTCAAGATCGTCTTCAAGTAGGTATATTTTTCAGTCAACTCGGAAACTGTTTTTATTCGATGAAATTCGATTATTCATGGGAGGCCATCCTCAGGCCGGGCGCCTCGAATCAATATTTTCACATCCAGGAAGGCAACGGGCCGGGTCGGCCGCCCTTTTGCCGTCGGACTTCGGGGTACAGCCCGGTCAATGCCTGGTGGCTCTCCGAGATTTCGCGCCTGATCTACGTCAGGGAGGCGGATGAGACCGGCGGCATCGACACCGGCCGGAATCGAAACGAAATCCTGTCCGGGGTCAACCTTCGGGAATACTGCTTCTTCAACAATAACGGGATTCAATGCGCCCTTGTCACCACATCCGAAAATGCCTGCGATCCTTTCGGCGTCCTGGTGTTTCGGGGGACCAGCGCCTTCGAAACATGGCTTTCGAACCTCAACACCCTCCAGACTGATTGGGGCGCCGGCGGCTTGGTGCACTCCGGATTCAAGAATGAGTTTTTCAAGATATGGGAGAGGGTGGATGAATGCCTGTCGGGGTTTCCCCCGGATTTTCCCCTTTTCTATACCGGGCACAGCCTGGGCGGGGCGATGGCGACCCTTGCCGCCTCCCTGCGGCCGCCGTCGGGCCTGTACACCTTTGGATCCCCGAGGGTGGGGGACGCTGCTTTTGTCCAATCCCTCCGGGAGGTGCCGATTTTCCGGGTGGTGAACAACCGGGATTTGGTGACCCTCCTGCCGCCTTCCCGGATTCCCTTCGATTTCTGTCATGCGGGCGAACGCTGCCATTACCCGGGCGGCGGTTTGCCGGAAAGCGGACTGTCGATGGAAAACGGCATTTCAGCGCCGCCCGTGCAGCGGAGCAGGTTGGCTGCCCTGAAGCGGCGCCTTGCGGGGCCGCCTGAATTTTTGTCCGATCATGCGCCGGTCAATTACAGCCTCAGGCTGCAGCAGGAAATTTTCCTGCAGTCGGCGTGAGCGGGTCGTCGCCCGGGCGCTGGCGGTCCGCTGACCCCTGGTTTACTCATCTTTTTTTATAGATTCTGATGGATGTTTAACACGCCCCTAACATGCCTTCATTACATTAAGAAGAACAAACCCACCTGTAACAGGGGAACTGGCATGAAAGGCCTTGTATTGACCATCGCAGCCGCGGCCGTTGTGGCCGTCCTGATCTGGAAGCGCATGCGGACCGCCGCGATCGGCCCGAATGCGCTGCTCCTTCTAAGGGCTTATCAGTCCATCGGCGCCACCTCGCCCGAACCGCTTCCGGACGTCATCACCGAGACGCCAAAATGATTTCTTGATGCCGGAGGGAGGTATCCCAGGCGGGGCTCGGCCTCTCATTCGCACCCCGGCGCCCTCCTGGAAAAGAATCCGGCGGCGGTGCATTCTCACATGGTTTCCGTCGCCGAGGCCACCTCTTCTTGTCGATTTTATGGTTTTCTAACCCCCGCTTCATCCCCGTCTAACATCTTGCCGCTACTGATCCCGCAGATTGTTCATAAGCCCCCAGCCATTCAACAGAGGAAAGCGAAAAGATGAAAATCGATCTGCACGTACATTCCAGGTTTTCAAGAAGGCCAACCCAGTGGATACTTCAAAAGATCGGCTGCCCGGAGAGCTTTACCGAACCGCTTCAGGTGTATCGGATCGCAAAGCACCGGGGAATGTCCATGGTCACGATCACGGACCACAACACCATTGACGGCGCCATGGAAATCGCTCACCTGCCGGACGTTTTCATCAGCGAGGAGATCACCGCCTATTTTCCCGAAGACGGCTGCAAGGTCCATATTCTGGCCCTGGATATCACCGAGGCCCAGCACCTGGAGATCGGGAAGGTCCGCAGGAACATCTATGACCTTGCGGCCTACCTGAACCAGGCGGGGATTCTCCATGTGCTGGCCCACCCGGTTTACGCCGTCAATGACCGGCTGAGCCTGGGACACTTCGAACGGATGCTCCTCCTCTTCCAGAACTTCGAACTCAACGGCGCGCGCAACGATCGGCAGAACCAGAACCTGAAAAGCGTCCTCATGTCGCTGACGTCCGAGGATATGGATCGGCTCGCAGAAAAACACGGGATTTCGCCGGCCGTTGAAATGCCGTGGCGGAAAAACATCGTCGGCGGCTCGGACGACCACAGCGGCCTCAACATCGCCCGGACCTACACCCGGATTCCCGGGGCCGCGACGGTCGAGGAGCTTTCCTCAGGCATCCGGCGCGGCCGCGCGGAGGTCGCGAGCCATGCCTCCAGCCCCCGGACCATGGCCCATAACCTCTACGGGATCGCCTACCAGTTTTACCGGAACAAATTCAGCCTCTCGCGGCATACGGGAAAGGACCGTCTCCTTCGGTTCCTGGAAAATTCCTTGAATTGCGAAACGGAACCCGAAAGCGGCTTGATGCGCAGGATCGTTTATTTCCTGAATTACCGAAAGCAGAGCCGGGCCCGGAGCGGCATGCCCGATACCCTGTTGGGGCTGATCCGCGGGGAGACGGACCGGCTGCTCACGGAGCATCCTGAAATCATGGAAGCGGCCCGGGAGAGCGGCGCCTCCCCCTGGGAACAGGAACGGAACTGGTTCGATTTTGTCAACCGGATCTCCAACGAGGTCTTGTCGAGCGCGGCGAACCGGCTCCTCGATCACCTTTCGGGCGGAAACGTGTTCAGTGTTTTCGGTACCCTGGGCTCTGCCGGAGGACTCTACTTCCTTCTTGCGCCGTATTTTGTGGCCTTTGCCCAGTTCACCAAGGACAGGACCGTCAACCGTTCGATCCTGGAACGCTTCGGCAGGGATGCGGGCCTGGTTCGCCAGGAGGTGAGGGTCGCCCATTTCACCGATACCTTCTACGATGTGAACGGCGTGGCCCAGACCCTTCAGCAGCAGGTCGACGCGGCCCTCAGGAACCACAAGCACCTCACGGTCATCACCTGCCACGACGACCACCTCGCCCCGGAGGCCGGCGTGCGCAATTTCAAGCCCATCGGTGTCTATGAAATCCCGGAATACCCGGAGCAGAAGGTCTATTATCCGCCGTTTCTGGAGATGCTCAACTACTGCTACGAAGCGGGGATCACCCACATCCAGGCGGCGACGCCCGGACCCATCGGTCTGGCGGCCCTGGCCATCGCCTCCATCCTCAAGCTTCCCATAAACGGGACCTATCATACCGCCTTTCCCCAATACGCAAAGTACCTCACCGGGGACGCCATGATCGAGGAGCTGACCTGGCGCTACATGCTCTGGTATTACGATCATATGGACCTGATTTACGTCTCGTCCGGAAGCTCGGCCGAGGAGCTTGCGGCAAAAGGCATCCGCGCCGAAAAAATCCGGATGATTCCCCGGGGCATCGACACCGAAGCCTTCCATCCTTCCCGGCGAAACGGCCTCATGAAAAAGCGTTACGGCATCACGGCACCGGTCAAGATCCTCTATGTCGGGCGCGTCTCCCGGGAGAAGAACCTGCTGCGCCTGGCCGAAGCCTTCAAGCGCCTTGCGCGGGTGACGCCGGACGTCCACCTGGTGGTGGTGGGAGACGGGCCTTACCTGGAAGAGATGCGGCAAACCATGGCGGACTGTCCGTGCACCTTCACGGGATATTTGAAGGGCGATGACCTTGCGGATACCTACGCATCCGGAGACCTCTTCGTCTTCCCCAGCACCACGGACACCTTTGGGAACGTGGTTCTCGAAGCCCAGGCATCCGGCCTGCCCATCATCGTCACCGACCAGGGCGGGCCATGCGAAAACATGGTGCCGAATGTCACCGGCCTGGTGGTTCCGGGCGATGACCCTGACAGGCTCCTCGATGCCATGCAGCGGCTGGCATGCGACCGGGAGATGCGTGTCCGCATGGGGAGGGCCGCCCGGGAATACATGGAGGAAAGGTCCTTTGAAAACGCGTTCGTCAGGCAGTGGAAGATATATGAAGAAATGGAGGCCGGAGCGCCGCAAGCAGCGGCAGCAGCGGGAGGATGGCGATGACCGCCTGGCTTTCCGCGGGTCGGAACGCCGCCGGATTGCTCCGGGGCAGGGTTCCCGGACAGCTCGTGATCCAACTGACGGACCGGTGCAATGCGACCTGCCCCCAGTGCGGCATGCGGGTGACGGAGCGGTTCGACCGCTCGCGCCTGTCCATGGACGACCTCCGCAGAATGATCGACGCTGCGGCGCAAAAAGGAATTCAGGCACTCTCCTTCACCGGCGGAGAGCCCATGCTGCTGTTCGAGGACCTGGCCGAATTGATCCGGTATGCGGGAGCCGCCGGCATCCCCTATATCCGCACGGGCACCAACGGCTGCTGCTTCATGCACAGCCTTCGGCCGGATTTCAGGTCCCGGATCGCCCGGATTGCCCACACCCTTGCCGACACGCCCCTCCGCAACTTCTGGATCAGCATCGATTCCGCCGTTGCGGGCGTCCATGAAGCCATGCGGGGATTTCCCGGGGTGGTGGAAGGGATCGCCCGGGCCCTTCCTCTGTTTCACGCCGCGGGGATTTATCCATCCCTCAACCTGGGAATCAACCGGAACATCGTTCACGACACCATGGGGTTGTCGCCGGCAGCGGCCCATCCCACCCGTGAAGCCTACCTGGATGAATTCTATCACCGGTTTCGGCAGGGATTCCGGGAGTTCTACCGGTTTGCCGCGGAGATGGGCTTCACCATCGTCAACAGTTGCTATCCCATGAGCATCGACGATGCGGACAGGGGTGAAGCGGATTTGAACGCGGTATACGGAGCCAGTTCCATCGATCCGGTCATTCGATTTTCCAGGGATGAGAAAGCCCGGCTCTTCAAGGCCCTCTTCGAAACCATCCCGGAGTTCCGGTCCAAAATCCGCATCTTCTCCCCCCGGGCGTCCGTGTATGCCCTTTACAGGCAGTATGGGGGCGGTTCGGATCTCCCCCCATATCCCTGTCGGGGCGGCATGGATTTCTTCTATATCAATGCCCGCGACGGCGACACCTATCCCTGCGGCTACCGGGGGGCCGAGAACCTGGGGAAGTTCTGGGACCTTGACCTGTCGTCCCGGAGAAACGGCGATCGTTGCGTGGCGTGCGACTGGGAATGCTTCCGGGACCCCTCGGTGCTTTTCGGCCCGATACTCGAGGCCGCCTCACGGCCCCAGGCCCTGATCAGGAGGGTGTTGAAGGATGGAAAATGCGGAACCCTTTGGGGGGAAGACCTCAAGTACTACCGTGCCTGCGACTTTTTTGACGGCCGAAAGCCGCCCGATTACGATCGATTGGGCCGGTTTCGATGACGGCTGCGGCCTCGGGCGGCGGGTGACCCGGGCCGAAGATATTCCGCCCAGGTCGAAAAAAAGGCGGCTGTCTATGGTTTTCACGGGTGTCTGCCGCCGGTTTCTGTCGCTTACGGGCGGCCCGAGGGAGATCTCGCTGGGGTTTGCCCTGGGACTCTTCGTGGGGATGTCGCCGTTCATGATGTGCCACACGGTCACGGCGGTCTTCATCGCGTCTCTGCTCAAATGGAACAAGATCGCCGCGGCCGCCGGGGTCGTCATCACCAACCCGCTGACCGCGCCCTTTTTTTACGCCATGACCTACAAGGTCGGGGCCGCGGTGCTGCCCGGCGGAACCTCCCATCTGGTCATGCCCGCTGAATTCGGCGTCGACGCCTTGATGGCGCTGCTCAAAAACGGCCCGGAGATTCTCTGGATACTGACGGTCGGGGGGATTGTGACCGGCATTCCCATCGCCCTTGCCGGATATGTCTTCGCCTACCGTCTGATCCAGATCTACCGCAAAAGGCGTTCCATCCGGCCAGGCCCGTGAGGAGCCCCGTCAGGGGATCTCGTCCCCCGCGAGCACGCCGGTGATTGTTTCCCGCAGAGAGGTGAGCTGATAGGGCTTCTGGATGAAGGCGTCGGGCTTGACGGTCTTGAAGCGCTGGGCCACGAGGTCTTCCGTGTAGCCGCTGGACAGGATGATCTTGAGATCGGGGGAGATGCCCAGGAGTTCATGGAAGGTTTTCTCGCCGTCCAGGCGGGGCATGGCGAGATCGAGGATGACGAGATCGATTTCCCGGCTGTTTTCCTGGAACAACCGGAGCGCCTCGAGCCCGTCCCTGGCGGTCAACACGTGAAATCCAAGGGATTTCAGCATTTCCGTTCCAATGGTCAGGATGATCTCCTCGTCATCCACCAGGAGAACCGTCCCTTGGAGGGTCATCCCCGGCGTCTCTGGTGAGGACGGGGCAGGCCGGGTGTCGGCTCGGCCCGCCTCGATCGCGGGAAAGAGCAGGGTTACCGATGTGCCCCGGCCCGCCGCGCTTTCAATGGAGACGGCGCCCCGGTGCCCCCGGGCAACCCCGAGAACGGTGGAAAGCCCCAACCCCCGTCCCGTGAATTTGGTGGTGAAAAACGGATCGAACGCCCTGGCGTGGGTTTCCGGGGTCATGCCGCTCCCCGTATCGGTAATCCTCAGAAAAGCATACACCCCCTCCGGGAGATCGTCGTCTTGAAAGGGGGGCTGAAAGGCGCCGCGGCTGCAATGGGTCGTTCCGACGGAGAGCGTGATCTTTCCAAGGCGATCGCCCAGCGACTCCGCGGCGTTGGCAACGATGTTGAGGATCGCCTGGTTGATCTGTGCGGCATCCCCTTTGATGAATACCGGCTCGTCCCGCCCCAGGAATTCGATGTCCGCCTTGTCCGTGATCGAGACCTCCAAAAGGCTGATCAGCCCCTCCACCAGCCTGGCCAGGTTGATGGTATGGGAGGTGATCTGGCCCTTTCCGGCGTAGGTCAGCATCAGGCTGCTCAGCTCCGATGCCCGCTCGGCCGCCTTTTTCGCCGCCTCGATGTTGTGCATGGGGGGAACCCCGGGATCGAGGGACATGGCGGCCATCTCGATGTTGCCCATGATGCCCATGAGAAGGTTGTTGAAATTATGGGCGATACTTCCGGCCATAAGGTTCAGCCCCTCGAATTTCTGGATCTGGGATTCCAGGTGGAGCCGCTCGTTCTCCATCTGTTTCTGGCGGGTGACGTCACGGACGACGCAGATGCTGATCTTTTTGCCCAGGAGGTTTTTGACCGTCTCCGAGCTGACCATAACATCGATGACGCTGCCGTTTTTCTTGCGGAACCGGCAAGGGAAATCCGTGGCGCTCTGGCGGCCGAAGACCGGGATGTTTTCTGAATCCGGCGGGTCCAGGGATTCCGGGGCAAGCATGAAATAGGCGTCCCGGCCCAGGACGGCCTCCCGCTCGTAGCCCATCTCGAAAAGCCATTTCCAGTTCACGTCGCAGAATCGCCCCTCCTGGTCGATGGAGTGCATCATCACGGGGGAATTGTCGTAGATGAACCGGTATTTTGCCTCGCTGCTCAGCAGCTCCCGGGTCCGCTCCTCCAGAATATCCTCGACATGGAGCAGCGCCCGCTCGCGGCAGGCATTCTCGCACAGGGTGATGAGGTACTGGGGGTCGAAGGGTTTCCTGACATAGGCGGCGGCGCCCCGCTGCATCCAGCCGACGGCAAGCTCGGGCCGGGGGTCGTGGGTGATCATGATGAAGACCCCCTGGGGATGGATCCGCCGCAGCTCCCGCAGGAGCTGGTCTCCCGAGGTGTCGGGGAGCTGGTACTCCAGGATGATGATTTCCGCGGCGTGTTCCCGAAGGCATTTCACGGCCTCGAGTCCGCTGTACGCGATGGTGGCATAATAGCCGCCGTATTCAAAAGATGATTTGAGCCGCTGGCAGCCCGTCGTATCCGGGTCCACGATCAGGACCTGGGTTTTGATCCTGGAGAAGCGTCCGTTGAGAAGGTATTGGACCTGCCGGAGAAAGGCCGTCGATTTGATGGGCGCGGCCAGAAACGCGTCGGCGCCCAGCCTCGCGGTGATCTGCCGGACGTCCTCTCCGGAGAAGGTCGCGGACACCACCAGGATCGGTATCGCGTTGAAGGCGGCGTATTCCATGGAGCGAAGGAGCCTGCAAAACCGCCAGCCGTCGATCCCGGGCATGTGAAGATCGGTGATGATGAGTTGCGGCGGCGCCTCCGGGTCCATCCATTTCAGGGCTTCGGCCGCGGCTTCGAAGGCGGCCACGGTAAAGTTTTCCTGCTCCAGCATGCTGGACAGAATCCGCAATTGTATGACATCATCGTTTACCACAACGATGGCAGGGGATGCCATATCACGGTCGGTCATATACGTTCCTTGTGTGTCTGGGAAAGATGAGCGGGTGCAATGGGGGTGTCCTTCTGTCTCTGCCATGGGGGGATTATGTAAATCCGACGCATGCCTGGAAAAAAAACGCCGTGCGGTCAGTCTCTTGACGAAACGATATGCCACAATCGGATTGAGAACAAGCAAAAAAGTTACTATATTTTTTTTGTTATTGATCAAAGATCGATATTATCGTTATAATTTAATTTATGGAGCCTGACGCTCTTCGGGAAAAACGAAACGCATGAAAAAAATAGGAAGATATATCGCCCGGGGGCAGTTGGGCCGCGGCGGCATGGGCCGGGTGTACAAGGTCGAGATGCCGGTTACGGGCAGGATTGTTGCACTGAAACTGCTCATGCCGAATCCGCTCCTCGTCGACATGATGGGCATGGAACGGATTCGGGAGATGTTTATCCGGGAAGCCGTCACCATGGCCAATCTGAGGCACCCCTGCCTTCCCGAGGTGTGGGATTTTGACGAGGCCGACGGCATGCCCTTCTACACCATGGATTACTATTGCAGCAACTTGGGCACCATGATCGGGGAGGGCTATGAAATGGAAAAGCCCTCACGCCGCATCCCGACGGAAAAGGCGGTGCATTATGCCCGCCAGATCCTGGAAGGCCTGGCATGCCTCCATTATGCCGGTGTCATTCACAGGGACATCAAGCCGTTCAATATCCTGATCACCGACCATGACACCGTCAAGATCTGCGATTTCGGGCTCTCCAGGCTGAAGGGAGACACCTTCAAGGGGCCTGAAAACCTCAAGGTGGGGACACCCTGGTATGCGCCGCCGGAACAGGAGAAGGACCCGGATGCCGTCGATTTCAGCGCAGACCTCTTTCCGGTGGGGGTGATGCTCTACCGGATGCTGACCGGAATGCTCCCCATGAGCGATCCCGAACCGCCGAGCCGGATCAACCCGGATCTGGATGAGTCCTGGGACCGGGTTATCCTGACCGCCATCGAATCTTCCCCCGAAAAGCGGTTCCGGCGGGCCGGGGAGATGCTGGCGGCATTGGCGGAGATCCATGCCGGGTGGGTCCTGAAGCAGGAGGGGATCTGCCGTTCTCCGGACCTGACGGGCGGGGGCGCGGAAAGCGGCGGCCCGACGACGGCGGGCGGCGCCGCGGCCCCTGTAAAGGATGCGCCGAGAATCTCTCCGCTCAAGGTTTCTCCCAAAAACGCACGGGCGGTTTTCGGGCTGGACGACCTCTGGCGGCCGGAGACATACGCAACCGGCGACTTTGCAGTCCGGGGGGAGGTCGTGGTCGACCTGGCCGCCGGGCTCCAGTGGGAGCGGTCCGGATCGGAATATCCCCTGACCCGGGACCGGGCGCTTGACTACGTCCGAAGCCTCAATGCACGCGCATTTGCGGGCCGGACGGACTGGCGGCTGCCCACGGTGGCCGAACTCATGACGCTCCTCGTGAAAACACCCCACGGGGCGGATCTCTGCATCCCCAGGGTATTTGATGGAACCCAGCGCCGGCTCTGGAGCTGCGATGCAAGTTCCCACATCGCGGCGTGGTATGTCAGCCTGGATCTCGGGTTTGTCGCCTGGCATGACCATACGGCCTATTTCCACGTCAGGGCCGTTTGCGGCCGTGCGCCGAGGGCGTCGGGCGAAGCCGGGCGCCCGTTGACGGTCTTCCACGGGCCTTCCATTCATTTTTGACGCATTTGCATCAGGCGGAGAACATTGCAGAAGAAACCATCATCCTCCAGCACGATCGATCTGGGCGCCCGCACCCTGGATCTGTCTCTGAACCGGCTCAAGACCGGCGTCGACAACATCCGGAATGATGTCTATTTCAGCGCCGAGTTCTGCAAGGCCGTCCGCAACTTCATTTTCCAGGTCATGGTGAAACAGACCCAAACGGAGGAAGCCCTGAACATTGAGAAGCAATCGAGCTTCTCCAGGGGTCGGGAGCAGTTCAGGCGGCAATATCGGGAAATATCTTTATATGCCATCAGCCGCGCAAAATCGGAGCGTGAAACCCAGATCGACAGCCTGCTGCAGATTTCGGTGATCAAGCTGCTTCTCGACAGCCTTTCGGCCCAGTTTGACAATTTTCTGGGGCGCCTCAAGGATATCATCCGGGGATACGAGCTCTCGAACAATCGGGATGAGGCGGTGGACCTCGAAAAGAAAATGTTCGCCCTGCAGGAAAACCGGGAAAAATCCATTCATATGACCGGCCGGGAGATCTTTCTGGTTTTGAAAGAAGTCAACCAGAGGGATTTGAACGAGATGCGCCGCATCAATTTCGGGGAGCGGACGGTGGTTCCCGACGCGGTCTTCGCCAATCCCATGCTCTTCGGGGAGGATCCTTTCGACGATTATTTCACCCTCAAGCATTACGAGATCATGTTCGGGCACCGGCCGGAGGACCCGGACCGCTACGAGGCACTGCTCTCCACCTTCGGGAAAATCCTGGTCGACATCCGCGAAAAACGGCATTCCGGTTCGCCTCATCCTGCGGATCCCGGGGAACCGCCCCCCGAGGACGGGTGGCTGAAAAAGGAGGAACAGATTGATCTCCTGTTCAACTGCTTCCAGACCGCCTACCGATGCCGGTCAGCCATGAAATCCGGCCATGGCGAGGATGCCCGCCCCCTGAAAAAGCTGGCCGCTGAACAGAAGGCCAGGCTCTCGGTGCTTTGCCGGGAACTCGGCAGAAAGGGCGTGACGGAAAAGATCCTTGCCGTCTATGAGATGCAGCCCGTCTATCTCGACTTCTGCCCGCCGCTGGTGCCCCAGTTGATCGCCCAGTTTCTCATCGACCGGAGGGTGAGAAAAAACGTCTCCATCCGGCTGCGGCAGTTGGGAAAGCTTTATGAAAAACCGTTTTCGATGAAAACGCTCCATCAGATCCGCTGGAGGATCTGGTGGATGCGCGTGAAGCGGGAATACGGGTACATTATCCGATTTCTCAAAAATTTTGTTCAATTCCACAGGGATTACCAGCATTACGCCGTTATCCGGAAGGCGATGGCGCAGATCAATCTCACGGCCGAGGCGAAGATCGTCAACCTCTCCCGGGTGAACAACACCCTCCACGAATTTCTGCTCCCCCATGAGCGGCGTTTCCAGGAGAAGCCCATCGCAAGCCATGTCATCCTCAAGGCGGATGTTCGCGGATCCACGACCATCACCCACCGGATGATGTCGCGCGACTTGAATCCGGCATCGTATTTCAGCCTCAACTTTTTCGACCCCATCACGGAGATCCTTCCGGATTATGGCGCGGAGAAGGTCTTTGTCGAAGGGGACGCCATCATCCTCTCGATTTTCGAGCGCGAGGATGATCCGGTCGGCCGATACAGCGTGGCCCGGGCGTGCGGCCTGGCCGCCAGCATCCTGTCCATCGTCAGGAACTGCAACCTGAGAAACGAAAAGTACCGGCTCCCGAATATCGAACTGGGCATCGGCATCACCTACGCCCCCGGCCGGCCCGCCTTTCTGTTCGACGGCGATCAGCGCATCATGATCTCCGCAGCCATCAACATCGCGGACCGTCTTTCGGGATGCTCCAAGCCCCTGAAACAGGCGCTCTTCCAAAAAAGCGTGCCGTTCAACCTGTACGTGTTCCAATCGGTTTCGGATGAAGCGGTCGTGCGGACGGAGGACGATATCTTTCTGCGGTTTAACGTCAACGGCATCGAGCTGAGCGAGGCCGGCTTCCAGAAATTGCAGGAGGAGATCCAACTGCGGCCGTTCACCGTAAACACAGCCACGGCCAGCGAGCGGTCCCGGATGAAATTCCATACGGCGAAATTTCCGCTGATCAACGGCGAATACCAGCGCCTGGTGATCCGCGAGGCCCCCATCGTCAAGATCGACGCGGAGCAGTTCAGCCCAAGGGGGGTTTCTCGGAGGAAGTACTACGAGATATGCACCAACCCCAAGCTGCGGGCCGTCGCGGAGAGCCTTCCGTCGGAAGCGTCCCTCTGACGGCCGTCCGGGTGGAAAAACCTTCCGTCCCCCGCCGCGGGGCCTTGCATCGATAGTTAACGGCATTAATTTTATGGACTATGCAAACAGAAGCCTTTCATCCGAAGGGCCGGGAGGGGAGACGGGGCCGTATCGTCATGATTGCGCTGAAAGAAAAAGACAGCTACCGGGTGGGTGTGTTATCGGATACCCATGGGATGCTTCGGGATTGTGTCTACCCGCCCTTTGAAACGGTGGATCTCATCATCCACGCCGGGGACGTGGGCCGGGAGGAGGTGCTCCGGGAGCTGAAAAAGATGGCGCCGGTCATCGCGGTGCGGGGGAACACGGACGGCCGATGGGCCGAGGATGTACTTCCGCTCCTCGAGATGGTTTCCGTCGGGGGAGTCATGCTGGCGGTGCTCCACGATCTCAACGATCTCGATATGGACCCCCGGGTCGCCGGCGTGGATGCCGTGATCAGCGGCCATACCCATCAACCGCTGATCGAAACCCGAAACGGCGTGCTGTACCTGAATCCGGGCAGCATCGGCCCGCGCCGCTTCGATTACCCCGTATCCGCGGCGCTTCTCGAAATCAACGGCGTGACCCTGGCGCCCCGGATCCTCACCTTCACCCCGTGACGGCACCTATGAAACTGACCATCAACGACGTCGCCAGAAGCCTGGATCTTCCCCTGTCCACGGTGGAGCGGTGGATCCGCCAGGGGCGGATCCCCATGGTGCGGAGCGGCCACACCTGCAGTTTCGACCGTTCGGCCCTTGAAAAATGGGCAAAAGCGCATAACCTCGTTTTTTCAGACCAGGATGTCTTTTCGGAACGCGATTCCGGTTCGTCCGAGTCCCCCGAAAACGAAACGCTTCTCTCGGCGATGAAGGCGGGCGGCGTCCTTTACGGCGTCCGCGGCGGCACGGCGGAGGATGTGCTGACGTCGGCGGTGGACGCCATGGCGGGGTTTTCGCCGGAGGAGAGAGCAAAGATCCTGGAGAGGCTCCTGGATCGGGAGCGTCTGACATCCACGGGGATCGGGAAAGGCATCGCCATCCCCCATCCCCGTACGCCTTTTTGCCGGGAAGGCAGCCGGTCCGTGGTCGTCACCTGCTTCCTCGATGCGCCGATCCCTTACCGGGCCGTGGACAACCGGCCGGTTTTCGTGTTGTTCGTCCTGTTGAGCCCCACCTCCCGGCAGCATCTTCAGATTCTGTCCCGATTGTCGTTCTGTGTGCGGGACGACGCCTTTGTCGCCTTTCTCAAGGGCGCCCCTGAAACCTATGCCCTCCTGGCACGGATCGACGCCTTCGAGCGGACGCTGGACCAGAAGGGGCTGGTGTAGGGCGCTCCATGCGGCTGGTCCCTTTTCGCCGTCCGGGGAAATGGCGCATCTTTCGGTTGGACGACCGGATGCTGCTCATTCTCATGGGCATCGTCGTCGGCACGTGCAGCGGTCTGGCCGCCATGGCCCTGAGCCGCGCACTCACCGCCCTCCTCGACCATACCGCGCCTTTCCGCCATCTCTGGTGGGGGGTCGCCCTGCCGGCCGGCGGGGCGATGCTCTCCTCCCTCTTCATGAACAAGATCGTCAAGGAAGGCGCGGGACACGGCGTCCCCGAGGTCATCTACAGCGTCTCCCGGTACGGCGGCCTGCTCCGCTTCCGATCGAGCTTTTCCCGCCTGATCTCAAGCTGCCTCACCATCGGCAGCGGCGGTTCGGCCGGTCCCGAGGCCCCGGTCGTCATGAGCGGCGCCGCCATCGGCTCCAGGATCGCCGGTCTTCTCTCCTTCAATGAGCGCCAGCGGATCACCCTGGTGGGCTGCGGCGCCGCGGGCGCGATCGCATCGATCTTCAACGCCCCCATCACCGGCATGGTATTTACCGTGGAGGTGATCCTGGGGGAATGGACCGCGCGCAACATCATCCCCATCGCCATCGCGTCGGTGGCCGGCGCCGAGATCTCCCGGGTTCTCCAGGGCAACCGGAGCCTTTTTGAGCACCTCCGGTTCGAGGTCGGGTTTCCCGACACCCTGGCCAGCTTCGGCTTGGCGCTGCTCTGCGCCCTGGCCGCCATCCTCCTGACCCATGGCCTCCGGAGCATGCACCGCCGGTCGGCGCGGGTGCCCCTGCCGGTATGGGTCCGGGCCGCCATCGGCGGCGGGGTGGTCGGCGTCATCGGCATCTTTTTCCCGGTGGCCCTGGGGGAGGGATACCATGCCATCCAGGAGATGATCGACGGGGTCTACACGCCGGGGCTGCTGTTGGCGGCGGCGGGGATGCTGGCGAAGATCGCCGCCACCGCTTTCACCCTGGGGTGGGGGGGCTCCGGCGGCATTTTCGCGCCGGCCCTGGTGATCGGAAGCCTGGCGGGGCTGACCTTTCACCGGGCGCTCACCGCCGTCTGGCCGTCCGTTCCGTGGGTCAACGAGGGGTGCTTCGCGCTCCTGGGGATGGCGGGCCTCATCAGCGGCATGCTCCAGGCCCCCCTGACCGCCATCTTCCTCATCATCGAAATCACCGGCGGTTACGGGGTGATCCTGCCCCTCATCATCGTGTCCACCATCGCCTCATCGGCCTGCCAGGTGATCGAACCGGCCTCCTTTTACCTCAAGGAGCTGGTGGACAAGGGGCAGCTTCTCCGGCCCGGGACCGACGGGCGGGTGCTCTCGGACCTGAGCATCCTTGAACTTCTGGAGAAGGACTGCATCCCCGTCGCGCCGGACATGCTGCTTCGGGACTTCATCGAGATCGTCAAGCGCTCCCGGCGGAATTATTTCCCGGTGGAGGATGCCGAAACCGGCCGCTTCGTAGGGATGATCCACCTGGACGATATCCGCCCCTACCTGTTCAACCCGGGCATGTACGACGCCGTGGTTCTGGAGCAGATCCTCAATACGGAGACCGAGGTGGTTCACCTGGACGAGGACCTGACCGACGTGCTCCAGCGCATGGACGAAAAGCATCTCTTCAGCCTGCCGGTTATTTCCAACCGGCGGTTTGTCGGCATGATCTCCAAGGCGACGCTTTTGGACCGGTACCGCCAGGAGCTGCGGGTACAGACCTGCCGGTAGCCCCGGCTGTTGGAAAAACTTCAAATCAAACGGGTGACAAACGCTTGGGTATGGAGGGGAAAAGCGATGCCGACGGATTACCGGGACGCCGCAGATCGTCATTTCGACGATGCAAACCATCTCTTGACGGTAAAGCGCCCGGCCAATGCGGATCATATTTTCGGTTTGGCCGCCGAATGCGCGCTCAAGGCGGTCATGTTGGGGTTGGGGATGCAAATGCATACCAAGAAACGGGATAAGCCGGAAGATCCTTATGCCGTGCACATCAACCAGTTGTGGGGCCAGTTTCACACATTTGCCCAAGGCCGAAACGGCGCCAAATATGCGGCGGTCATAGATCCGATCTCGAATCCCTTTCACGACTGGGACGTAAACCGACGCTATTGTCATCGGTCAGATATTACGAATATTATGCTTCAAAATCACAAGAACGGGGCCGAGAAGACCAAACTTGTTCTAAGTCAGGCCATACTCGATGGAGTGGTGTCATGAATACGAAAACCATGCTTTTTGCACAGGCGCTGACAGCGGCGATAGAAAAGGTGAAACAAGCCGGCAACATCAGCAAGGAGATCACCCTGGTGCGTGATCTTCGGGGTCGAATCCGCGTATTGCTGCCTATAGGCGAAGATGATTATAAGGATAAAAAAGATGCAATCGTGGCCCTTGGTGCCGACTTGAGCATGATTCTCGGTAATTACGGTTTCCCACCGGAAACGATGGTGTTGTACAGCAAAAATCTTGCTGTTGCTGATTCTGAACTCAATGATCGTGTTGTTCTTTATCAGGGGAAAGGCATGACGATTCATCTGCTCGATCGGCAGATTATTGGACAGGACTGGCTCAAAGACTCCTACAATCGCACAACATCTAACCCCCGGGCTGCGTTTTTCGGTATCAAAGGCGGTGTAGGCCGATCAACCGCTCTTGTCATTTGGGCATGGAGACTTGCCAAGCAGGGAAAGAAGGTCTTGATCTTCGACCTGGATCTGGAGAGCCCGGGAGTGAGCAGCACGATCTTGCCGAAGGAGTTATTGTCGGATTTCGGCATCGTGGACTGGTTCGTCGAAGACGGAGTCGGCCAAGCCGCGTTTATCGAACGCGAGATGATTGCGATCAGTCCCGTCGCCCGCGAACTGTCGGGTGAAATTCGAATTGTTCCCGCTTTCGGCCGTAAAACGGATGAATATCTGCCAAAGCTGGCTCGATGCTATGCGGATACAGCCAGCGCGAATAATGCGTCCTGGGGCAATCGCCTGGAACGTATGGTGACGTTATTCGAGGAATCAGAAAGGCCTGATATTGTTATCCTGGACAGCCGAGCCGGTATCCACGACATTGCCGCCACAGTGATCACCCGCATGGACGCTCAATCCTTTCTTTTTGCCGTGGACAGTTCCCAGACATGGAAAGCCTATTCTTTTTTATTTAGCCACTGGAAGCGGCATCCCGGGTTGGCTTCCATACGTGAAAAGCTTCAGATCGTCGCCTCCATGGTTCCGGAAACAGACCGGGACGAATATTTAAAGCGATTCCGAGAACATTCCTGGGATCTTTTCCGCGATTATCTCTACGATGAAGCGGCTGCAACTGCTGAAGACGCCTTCAATTTCGATCTCAACAATGAGGAAGCACCCCATTATCCCCTGCCTGTATTTTGGCATCGGGCATTGCAGGAGTTTAATCCCGCGGCATCATCGACTGGTATAGGGGAGAAAACCGCCGTTGAAGCGCTGGGAATATTCATGGATGCGGCGGACCGGTTGGTGATGCCGACTGACGAGGAGAGTGGCTTATGACGAGTGACTACAAGTTTCCTCATCAGCTAAGAGAGGTTATCGTCAACGCGCTCCCGGAAGATACCTCCCGTCACGGTAATGAACCCGAACTGCGTTTTACCTACCTTCCTGCAACCCATGCCAAGGCGCTGCGGCCGGAAAGTATGCTCGTGGTCGGGATTCGAGGTTCCGGCAAAAGCTTCTGGTGGTCTGCGCTTCAGAAACCTGAACACCGTGAAACCGTCGGCAAAGACATCGGATTGAACCGGAATACAAAAGTTTCCACTGGGTTTGGAGAGAGACCACAACCGGACGATTATCCCGGAAAAGACACGCTTACCCGTTTGCTGGTGGAATTCGAAGCACGCTCCATATGGCGGACAGTAGTTTTAAAACAGATCGGTGGTGGACGTCTTCCGGAGGAGTTCAACTCACTGAACAGATGGAAAGACCGGATCGGTTGGCTGAAAGAGAATCCGGAACCGGTGGAACAGTTTTTCTACCAAGTTGATAACGAATTGGAATCACGACAAACCTATCATCTGGTTCTCTTCGATGCCCTCGACCGCACCGCAGACGACTGGAAGACGATGAATCAACTGATCCGCGGGCTTCTGCAGACTGTGCTGGATTTTCGTTCATCCCACCGAATCCGGCTGAAAATGTTTGTACGGCCGGATCAGATTGAAGACCCGGAAGTCGCGGCATTTCCGGATTCCTCAAAAATGCTGTCGCAGAAAACGGAACTCTATTGGCCCAGGATCGAACTGTATGGTCTTTTATGGCAGCATCTGGCCAATGAGGCAACGCTTGGTATTTTTCGAGAGGGATGTGAGAAATTGACCTCCGTGAAATGGCGCAATACTGAAGGGGTCTGGGTGGTTCCGGAGAAATTGCGTACGGATGAAAGTATGCAGCGAAGGGTGTTTCATGCCATGACCGGCCCCTGGATGGGGCGGGACCGAAGGCGTGGATTCCCGTACACATGGCTCCCGAACCATCTCGGTGACACCAGAAATCAAGTCAGTCCGCGAAGCTTTCTTGCGGCTCTTCGTCACGCCGCCTCTGAGAAGGAAAGATCAGAGCAGCCATTCGCGCTTCACTATGAAAACATCAAGCGAGGTGTGCAGGAGGCATCGAAAATTCGTGTCAGGGAGATGCAGGAAGACTACCCGTGGGTTCAGACGCTCTTTGAGCCCTTGTCTGGAATCTCGGTCCCTTGCCATGCCGACGAAATCAAGCGGATTTGGAAAGAACACAATGTATTGAATGGCCTCGAACATAGTATTGCAGCGGCTGCCGTTCGTCTGCCTCCGGAACATATCCATGTCGGATCCGAGGGGGTTTTAGCGGATTTGGCAAGCCTTGGCTTGATCGAGCGGCTCTCCGCCGATCGGATCAATATTCCCGATGTTTACCGGGTCGGCTATGGCATCGGCCGCCGCGGCGGTGTGAAACCGGCGGCGCGATAAGCATGGAGAGCTCGATGAATACGACCAAAGTCCTATATGAAAATCTCTAAAATAAAGATAGAAGTCTATCAGTACTCGCAGCATGAAGGGAACCGTTGAGGGACGCATGGCGAACCCATAAGAAAGGTGAAACGTATGAAAAAGAATAATTTCGTGGACGTCACCGAGCAGAAGCGGCTGAATGAGGCCCGGGAAGCGGGAATCCCTTGGAAAAAATGGGGGCCCTACCTGAGCGAGCGCCAGTGGGGAACGGTGCGCGAGGACTACAGCGAGGACGGAAACGCCTGGGATTATTTCACCCATGACCAGTCGCGCTCGCGGGCCTACCGGTGGGGTGAGGACGGACTGGGGGGCATCTGCGACGACCGGCAGCGGCTGTGCTTTGCCCTCGCGCTCTGGAACGAGCGCGATCCCATCCTGAAGGAGCGCCTGTTCGGGCTCACCAACAGCGAGGCGAACCACGGCGAGGACGTGAAGGAGTATTACTTCTACCTCGACAGTACGCCCACCCACTCGTACATGAAGTACCTCTACAAGTATCCCCAGGGGGAGTATCCCTACCGCGATTTGATCGAGAGGAACCGCGAGCGGTCGCGGGAAGAGTTCGAGTATGAGCTGCTCGATACCGGGATCTTCGACGACGACCGGTATTTCGATGTTTTCGTCGAGTATGCGAAGGAGGGCCCGGAAGAGATCCTGGTGCGCATCACCGTGTACAACCGCGGGCCGGAAGCGGCGCGGCTGCGGGTCTTGCCGACGCTCTGGTTCCGGAACACCTGGTCGTGGGGGGAGGACGATAAAAAGCCGTCCCTGCGCCAGGCGGCGCCGGGCGTTATCCAGACGTCACACCCGGAGCTGGGCGAGTATTGGCTCTACTGCGACGGCGCCCCGGAGCTGGTCTTCACCGAGAACGAGAGCAATGCCCAGCGTCTGTGGAATCAGCCCAGCGCTTCTTCCTATGTCAAGGATGCTTTCCACACGTACATCATCGAGGGACGGGGCGAAGCGGTGAATCCCGCCAGGGCTGGGACCAAGGCCGCGGCCCACTATGCCCTCGACGTGCCCGGCGGCGGCAGCAAGACGGTCTGCCTGCGGCTCGCGGCCGCTTCCTCGGACGATGCCTTCAAGGGCTTCGACGGGGTCTTCAAGAGTCGGGTCGCGGACGCGGACGAATTCTACCAGAGGATCACGCCGCAATCGCTCTCCGAAGACGAGCGCCGGGTGCACCGCCAGGCACTGGCGGGCATGCTCTGGAGCAAGCAGTTCTATTACTTCGACCTGGAGCAGTGGCTGATCGAGCACAAGAGCCATCCGCTGCTCGACGCTGCCCCGCACAGCATGCGGAACATGGAATGGTTCCACATGCTGAACGCCGACATCATCTCCATGCCCGACAAGTGGGAGTATCCGTGGTATGCGGCCTGGGACCTGGCCTTCCACACGACCGCCCTGGCCCTGGTGGATTTTGACTTTGCCAAGGAGCAGCTTCTGCTGATGCTGCGCAATCTCTATTTCCACCCCAACGGCCAGATTCCGGCCTACGAATGGAACTTCAGCGACGTGAATCCCCCGGTGCACGCCTGGGCCACGCTCTACCTGTTCAAAATGGAGCAGTCGCTGGGCCGGGCGGACCTGCGGTTCCTGGAGCGGTCCTTTCAGGGGTTGATGCAGAACTTCAACTGGTGGGTGAACCGGAAGGACCCCGCCGGGCGAAACGTCTTCGCCGGCGGTTTTCTGGGGCTGGATAACATCGGCGTCTTCGACCGCAGCGCGCAGCTTCCGACGGGCGGGTCGCTGGAGCAGGCGGACGGCACCGCCTGGATGGCGTTCTACTGCCAGTGCATGCTCGAGATCGCCCTGATCCTGACCGAACACGACCCGATCTACGAGGAGTTTGCCTTCAAGTTCATCCAGCATTTCATGTGGATTTCCTACGCCATGGATCGCATCGGCGTCCATCACGACGAGATGTGGGATGAAGAGGACGGCTTTTTCTACGATCTGCTGCGCCTGCCGGACGGCCAGGCCATGCGGTTGAAGGTACGGTCGCTGGTGGGGCTGCTGCCGCTCTGCGCATCCACCGTGTTCGAGGGAGATTACCTGACGCGCTATCCGAAACTGGCGGAGATGATCGCCCTGTTCCGCAAACGGCATCCCGAGCTGGTATCCCAGGTGGCTCCGACCGACGAGGGGTTCATCGGCTACAAGGACCGGCGACTGCTGTCGATCCTCAACAAAAAGAAGCTCACTCGGGTGCTCGGGTACATGCTCGACGAGAATGAGTTTCTGGGGCCCCACGGGATCCGTTCCCTCTCGCGGGTTCACCTGGAGCATCCCTTCATTTTTTGGGTGGGTCATCAGGAGTATAAGGTGCAGTACCTGCCGGGTGAATCCAACACGGGGATGTTCGGCGGGAACTCCAACTGGCGGGGTCCGGTCTGGATGCCGGTCAATGCGCTGATCATCCGGGCGCTGTTGAACCTGTACCTGTTTTACGGCGACGAATTCAAGGTCGAGTGTCCGACCGGGTCCGGCCGGCACATGACGCTCTTCGAGGTGGCGCAGGAGCTCTCCCGCCGGCTGGCGGGCACGTTTCTGCGCGATGCCCAGGGGCGGCGGCCGGTTTATGGGGGGACGGCCAAGTTCCAGGACGACCCGCACTGGCGTGACCTGATCCTGTTTTATGAGTATTTCCAAGGGGACAACGGGGCGGGGCTCGGGGCCAGCCACCAGACGGGGTGGACCGGCCTGGTCGCCCTCCTCCTGGACGTGTTCGGGCGGATCGATCCCAAAACCGCCCTGGAGACCGAGCGAGGGAAAGCGATCACCCGGATCTTCCGGGAGCAGGTGGGCGGTGAACAGACCGGTGCAAAATAAGGAGGAACCATGGCCGATATTCGTTACCCTTCGCTTTACCAGATCAACACCCGTGTCCGGCTGACGGAACTGTCCCGGAAGCTGGGACGGGCTGCGACGCTGGATGACGTCCCCGACGCCGAATGCGATCGCCTGGCGGAACTGGGCTTTGACTGGATCTGGCTGCTGAGCGTCTGGCAGACCGGCCCTTCGGCACAGGCGATCTCGCGAGCGAATCCCGAATGGTGTCGTGAGTTCGCCGAAACCCTGCCGGATCTCAAGGACGAAGACATCGCCGGCTCCGGTTTCGCCATCCAAGGCTACACCCTTCATCGCGATCTGGGCGGGGCCGAGGCCCTTTCAGGGTTGCGGCAGCGGCTGGAAAAACGCGGACTGAAGCTGATGCTCGACTTTGTCCCGAACCACATGGCCCCGGATCACCCGTGGATCGACGAGCACCCGAATTACTTTGTCCATGGCAGCGAGGCGGATTTGGCAGGCTCCCCGCAGAATTACTGCCGCGTGCAGACGAAAAATGGGCCCTTGGTGCTGGCCTTCGGCCGGGACCCGTACTTTGACGGCTGGCCCGACACCTTGCAGCTCAACTACGGCAACCCGGAATTGCAGCAGGCGATGATCGGCGAGCTGGAGAGGATCGCCGGGCAATGCGACGGCGTGCGCTGCGATATGGCCATGCTGGTCCTGCCGGAGGTATTTGAACGGACATGGGGCGTCCGGACGCAGCCCTTCTGGCCCGCGGCAACACAGCGGGTGCGCGGGCGGTTTCCGGAATTCCGCTTCATGGCCGAGGTCTACTGGGATCTGGAATGGACGCTCCAGCAGCAGGGATTTGATTACACCTACGACAAACGGTTGTACGACCGCCTCCGCCACGGTCATGCCGGGCCGGTGCGCGACCATCTTCGCGCCGACCCGGATTTCCAGGACAAATCGGTCCGCTTCCTGGAAAACCACGACGAACCCCGGGCGGCCGCGACCTTCGCGCCGGAGGTGCATGAGGCCGCGGCCGTCGTCACCTGCTTCACCCCCGGCATGCGATTCTTCCACCAGGGGCAATTCGAGGGGCGGAGGAAACGCATCTCCCCCCATTTGGCCAGAGGGCCGGAGGAGCCGGTCGACCCGCGGCTGGAAGCCTTCTACGACCGGCTGCTGGCCGAGCTGCGTCAGCCGGTCGTGCGCGAAGGCCGGTGGCAATTGCTCGACTGCCGCCCCGCCTGGGACGGCAACTGGACCTCGGACGGCTTCATCGCCTTTTCCTGGACCGGGGAGGGCGGCGGAAAGCGCCTGGTTGCGGTCAACTACTCGGAGCACCAGAGCCAGTGCTACGTCGCCCTCCCCTGGACCGATCTCAAGGAGCAGACCTGGCGTTTGAGGGATCAGATGGGAGAGAGTGTCTACGAGCGGGATGGGGGCGATCTCGCCTCCCGGGGGCTCTACCTGGACATGCCGGCCTGGGCCTGCCATGTGTTCCGGTTGGAGGCACTCTCCCCGGCTGCGTCGGACCCGGAGGAGCGATAGCCGGCCGGCAGGGCTTTCGGGATGCCTTGATCTGAGATCAGTCTTGTGGAATCTTCTCGAGGCTCCTCGCCATCATCCCGAGGGCCGGCAGCAGGTTGGCCTGGGTCCACAGCAGGGGGGCGGCTTCGCTGGACTGAACTTCGGGCTTTCCGGACTCGACGATTTCAACATGATAGAGTTCCGGGCATTTGAACGGGCCGATGCGGATCTGGTCCGGACCGAACCCGCACCGGGCATTCTCTCCGGTGATCTGCCCCAGGGAGCGGTTCATGTGGAAGGTTTGCCGGTCGAGGTCTTCGATCCTTCGATACCGCTGGTATCTCCTGCCGTAAATGGCGGAAACGATGGGATCGAAGATGCACCACTGGGCCTCGGTGCCGGGGATGAAGCAGCGGTCCCGCGGGGCCGTATCGCCGCTGACCTCGCCGGTGCGATCCCAGGCCTTGACGTTTTTCCAGTAGTCCGCGCTCCAGAAGGAGTCTCCCGGATAGCGCTTGATGCCGAAGTCTCCCTGCAAGTGAGTGGTGATGTCTGCCAGGATCCGTTCGGCCGCGGCGCCCTCCGCCACTTCGAGAGGATGGATGAGAAAGAGGAGTGCTGCGTCGTATTCCCGCTTCTTGCGGGGATCCGGCTGAACGCATTCCAACGGCAGGATGGCCTCCAGATGGGTTTTCCCTGCGGCAAGCAGGGCGTCAACCCATCCGACAGGCAGCATGGATCGCAGGGCCGCCGGGGGCGCGGGGCCGGTGAGAAGTTTTTTCAACTCCCGCAGCCCGGCCACCACCGTGCCGATGCTGGAGGCCGAAATCCTGCGGACCTCTTCCCAGTGCCCGCTGTCTTCATCTTCCCAGTACCGAATGGCGGCAAAATACTGTGGAAATCGCGCGATCACTTCAGCCTCCCGGTCTCCGACCGGGACGTGGCCGCCTTGGGCGAGCCTGGAATACAGCCACAGGAAATAGCCCAGGGCGTCGTTCTGGGCATGGGGCCACGTCTCTTCGAGGTCGCACTCTGCTGCGCCGTCAAACCGGATGTGGGGGCGGTTCATCACGTCGGCCGCGGAAGCCGGGTCGGCAATAACGGCGTCAAACCGCGCCATCTGGCGCTCGAAATGCGCCACCAGGGCCCGGGCCGTGCGGGCCGCTGCCTGAAGGCAGCCGGTCTGCCATAGGGCATGGGCAACGTGGACGTTATCCCGAACCCAGACATTGGCATACCCGGTATGGCGGGTTTCGGGGGTGGTCAAGGCGGCGGGGAAGAGCCCGCCGGGGAGGGCCGGGAAGTGGAATACACGGTGCTGATCCAGCAGGTTGCGGATCCGGTCGATGTCCGCCGGTGTGTACCTTGCTTTAATCAGATCCCGGATTTGTTCGTTATGGATGATCATCGCGCACGCCGCTCCGAATCAGGGCAGGGCAACGCGGTTGACCGGCCTTGATATTGATTTGGTTTTCGATGCATGGGAGGGATAGCCGTGAGGCGGCTTCCCATCCCGATCGGTGAGGGTTTTTCAGTCCTTCATCCGTTTTTTAGCCGATTTGATGAAACGTCCGAAGGCTTTCTCCTTTTTTCGCTTTTCCAGGTAGGACATCCCGTAGAATTCCGACTCCTTCTTAAGCTTGATATAGCTGGAATAACGATCCCCGGACAATTCACCATTCTCGATCGCGGCCCGCACGGCACAACCGGGCTCATGTTCATGGGTGCAATTCGCATAGCGGCAGTTTGCGGAAAGTGCTACAAATGCTTCAAAACCCATTTCGACCCCATCGCCCGCGCCAACAATGCCCAACTCCCGCATCCCCGGTGTGTCAATCAGCATCGCGCCCCCGCTGAGAACAATGAGCTGCCGACGGGAGGTCGTATGGGTGCCCTCTCCCGTAAGGCTGACCGCTTTTGTGGCAAAGGTTTCCCGGCCGATAAGGCGGTTGAGGATCGTCGTCTTCCCGACACCTGATGAGCCCAGCAGACAGTAAGTCTTTCCCGGAGACAGCGTATGTTGAAACGCATCAAACCCGATCCCGGTGATGTTGCTCAGGGCGATCACTTTTGCTTTGATGACAGCGCTGATGATCGCAATCTTCTGATCCAATTCATCACGGGAGATCAAATCCGTTTTTGTGAGTATGGCAATCGGTTCAACATGTCCGTCGGCGGCCATGACGAGGTACCGATCCAGCCGGCGCGGATTGAAGTCGACATGGCAGGATTGAACGATATAAGCGGTATCTATGTTGGCTGCGATCATCTGGTAGTCGACATTTTCACCCGCGGTCTTGCGTCGCAGGAACGTCTTTCGCGGAAACACACGGTGGATGATGGCTGCCGTGCCATTGTTGTAATAGTTTGCCGTCACCCAATCTCCGACACATGGCAGATCGACGGTGCTTCCAATTTGATAAGCAAGCTTGCCTGTCAGCTCAGCCGGGACTTCTCTCGACTCATTTTTTATAAGGTACGAGCCGCGATCCACTGCGGAAATACGGGCAAAGCCGCATCCCTCCTGGCGGAACTCCGCGGAATGAGCTTCAAACCATTCGTCAAATCCCAGATCTCTTAGATTCATCTCGTCGTAATCACCTGAAATTTCGCGTGGTATCTATCATTTTCCCCCCGCCTGACGGGATGTTCCCGGAAAGCGGGCCTGGCGGATGAGTAAGGTCAAGTGGGCCGGGATCACGATGCCGAACGCCTGTTTTGATCAGCTCGGCTTGTTTCAAAAGGGGCCTCGTTCTGCCTGATCAGCCGAGCCGCGCGGCAGGTTACCAGTCCGTCCGGTGGCGTGGGAGGGGGTAGCCGTGAGGCTATTCCCTGTCCCGATGGGCTTTATTTTTTTCCCCGCTTTATTTGAGAGATGGCATCGTCCAAGGTTATGTCACCCAGCCAATTCTCACGCTCTTTTGTATAATCACCTCGGCCAAGCGAAAACTGATTCAAAAACCGAATTGTATCAACTACACCCATCTCTTTGAATAGACCCTATAGTTGCATAAATTTGAGAGGAAGAAAGGAAAAAGAAGCTTGCGGAGGCCCGAGAATAGTGGGTATAACTTGTTTACGACGACAACTTAAAACCAAATTCAGGAGGCCACCGCAAGTGAAATCCAGCAAATCACAAATTCATGCAAAGTTCCACAAAATTCCGATGATCCGGTTCGAGGATCAACAACTCACTTCCTTGTGATTGCTGGCCTTCAACGTGAAGGTTTTTCACGTCTGACCTTCGATTTCGATGGCTCTGTCCTGTCCACCAAGGGCCACGCAGAAGGCACGGCCGTCGGATTCAACAAAGCAAAAAAGGGCGCCCGAAGTTATTACCCTTTGTTCTGCACAGTGGCGCAGACCGGCCAATTTTTCGATGTGTACCATCGGCCGGGGAACGTCCATGACTCCAATGGGGCGCCCGAATTCATG
>NZ_JBGSQX010000105.1:0-11138 GCF_041737845.1 Desulfococcus sp. | reverse complement strand
CATGAATTCGGGCGCCCCATTGGAGTCATGGACGTTCCCCGGCCGATGGTACACATCGAAAAATTGGCCGGTCTGCGCCACTGTGCAGAACAAAGGGTAATAACTTCGGGCGCCCTTTTTTGCTTTGTTGAATCCGACGGCTGTGCCTTCTGCGTGGCCCTTGGTGGATAGGACAGAGCCATCGAAATCGAAGGTCAGACGTGAAAAACCTTCACGTTGAAGGCCTCCAATCACCAGGGAGCGGGATAATCCTCGATAATTTTCAGCACTTTGTGTTTCCATCTTGGCAAGATTGCGTGAAATCGTTGAAACATCCAAGATTTTGCGCAATCCCATTATCCGAAGAACAAGAGGATCATCACGGTAATAATCGATCTCCCTTAAACGCCGGAAACCCAACAACAGATGGACGATGAGCAGCATCACAACCAAATGGTACCCGAAAATGGGAGAAACTTTCAAATGATCGAAGCAGTCCTTGAGCTTTTTCTTCAAGTCGAGGCGCTTGAAGAGCCTCTGAAAAACCAGTAAACCGGAGAAGGAAGTGAGTTGCTGATCCTCGAACCGGATCATCGGAATTTTGTGGAACTTTGCATGAATTTGTGATTTGCTGGATTTCACTTGCGGTGGCCTCCTGAATAGGGTTTTAAGTTGTCGTCGTAAACAATTTATACCCACTATTCTCGGGCCTCCGCAAGCTTCTTTTTCATTTCTTCCCCACAAATTTATGCAACTACAGGGTATACATGGCCGCCCATACCGCCCGGCGGATTGTTTCGTTCCCCGGCACCCGGAGCCTTGGGGTATTCTTCCGGTGCCTTTACATTTTCTTTTTCAAGGGCTGCTCGTCGATCTTTTTCTCCTTCTTTGACACGATCACGGCATTCTCCCTCACATTGACCCGTAACATCTCTTTTCGGCATTGTTTCTGGTATACGTTGCCTCCTTTTTCCAGTGGTTGAAGATTGATAGTATTTTGTTGCCGATGAATGAATTCTAAGGCATGCAATCGTATATGTGAATACGGTGTTTCAGGCATATCGGCCGTATGGATGGCTTATTGAAACGGGAAACACCCTTTATCGGAATAACAGATCCGTCACCTAAAACCGCCCGGAACTGGCGCATTCCGATAGCCCCGAACATCCTCGAACCGAAATTTCTTTTCTCTGGCAAACAACCGGTCACGCGTTTCCCGACATAACCAAAATACGCTTCAACCTGCATGGGTATGGGGCCTTGCCCCTATTTTTTTTTCGCGCCCCATGCGGTTAGGGTAGAAAAATTCTGTAGGTGGATGGACACAGCATCACAGGCGTGAATGAAATCAAAAATGGATGAAAAGAAAAAAGGAATATTATGGAATTAGAAAATGTTATGGAATTTCTGAAAACTACTTTTTGGAACAACGGGGTGAAAGACTGGGTGGCGGCTCTGGCCGTTGCCCTCGCCGTGCTGATTTTTTTTATGTTGTGCCACCCCAATTAAGGCCCAGTTATCAGGCTCTTTTGAAACACCCTGCCCAAAATGAGGAATATGACACTAAGTCTATATCTTTCATTAGTGACTGAATTTAAACTCATTTCTTTATTAGAGAAGGCGTGCAAATTGGGTCCCCAAGATCCGTTATAATCAGATTTATTTCCTTTCTGTGCGTCTGCAGTAAACACGCTGTTTATTGCAGACGATGGTCTGGCGATGATATGTGACAACCTGCTCTGAAAATAAAACCGATATTCTTGATAAGGTCTATTAGAATTTTGATTTAGCTGATTTTACTGCATTTTCCATAGATTCCCAAGCGTTTTCAATCCCTTTTTTCAGATCCTCCCAAGCGCTCTCTCCAGCGTCACGCAATTTTTCAGCTCTCTGTTCAACAGTTTTTCGTTTTTCCTTGAGATCTTCGATCTGCTCTTGATATTCGGCTCGCTTGTCCGCCTTCGCTGCATCGAGTTTGGCTTTCAGCTTATCGATCTCAGCATTCCATTCATCCAACTTTGCATGTAATTTCTGAACATAAGCGTCTTTTTTTGACATGGTATTATCCTTTCTTTTGTCTATGCGGGTTGACGGGAGTTGTCTTTACGATTGAAGCACTTCCCCGGATCCCACCTCCTCGCTTTTTTTATGTCTTACGCTGCGTTGGGTGAACCTGTTCATCAATTTTATCCTTGATCCGTCCGATCATAAAAAGCGTCAGGATATTGATGGCGCTCAACACCAGCGCGATCTCCAGGCGACTATACGCCACCGCGATTACAATAGCACCGGTATTCCAGATGCTCGCGGCGGAAATCATTCCCCCGACATTGTCTTCTTTTTTGAAAATCGTCCCGCCGCCGATAAAGCCGATACCGGTGTTACATCCTGAGGCACCCTTGCTTCACCGTCCGTGGTATCTATGACTGAAATGCCAACCAGCATGAAACCGCAGGACACGACTGCCATCAGCGGAAAGGTACGCAGACCGAACTGCTGTTCGCTGAGAAGACGGTTGAGTCCTATGGGCAGTGGCCAGCGCGCAAGCCACAAACAGGCGAATCAGGCGGGAAATGACCTGCGGCCAATCGATTGAAAACATATCAGCGGAAGACATGGCAAATCCTCATTCTTCAAAGACATTGCAAATCTTTTCGATCGTTCTAAATAGAGTACGGTCGAATACAAAAATCGTCAATACAGCTGATCCTGTAACTACCTATAAAAACATCGGTATTCGAGAGGGAAATACATCTTTCCGAGGGCGAAGATATGGTCGACACCTCATGGAACGCGACTGAATTTTGCTATAAGGGTGTTATAAAATCCAAAAAAATCAGGTGAAGCAAAAAGATATGTTTGGGGCATTTTTCTTCAAAGAAGGCGAGAGGACCAGCGATCGCATCACGGGTATCATACGGCATGCCAGCAAAACAAGCTTCGACCTTCCGGCGTGGTCATGTCGACATGCGTTATGGTCGACACCGAGAGGTGTTCATCATGAATGCAAAAGATACTCAAGAACGCAAAGAACCAAAAGGCAGAGAACCCTTAGGGCTTTCAGGTAAAACGGCACTGAATGATTCGCATGTCGAAACGCTGGCAGGCGCTGGCGGCGAAAAAGGCAAGAACATCCAGCAGCAGGCTGAAGAACACGAGGTCTAACAATCCCAAAAGTACGGTGTTTTCGGAGGTGTGTTTACGCCGACCTTGTTGACCATTTTAGGCGTCATTTTATTCTTGCGTGAAGGCTGGGTGGTGGGTAACGCCGGACTGGCCGGCGCGTACCTCATCATTGGGATGTCCTTTGCTATCACGGGCTGCACCAGTCTATCGATGGCCTCATTCGTAACAAACATCCGGGTAGGGCCGGGAGGGGCGTTCTCAATGATTTCGAAGTCATTGGGCCTGGAAATCGGCGGCGCCATCGGCGTACCCCTTTACTTTTCCCAGGCTCTTGCGGTGGTCATGTACATATTTGGCTTTCGTGCAGGATGGGAATGGGCGGCTGCCGCGATGCGGTTTCCCGCGTTTTCCGCCCTGGTTGTCGACTTGACCGTTTTTATCGTCATATTCGGTATCACGCTTTTCAGCACCCGCCTTGCGTTCCGGTTGCAGTATTTCATTCTGGCCGTGATCATTATGGCGCTCCTGTCCGTCGGGATTGCTGCCGTTCACGGACCGATGGAAAACCCGATCGTGTGGTGTCGTGGGACCGAAGCAGGTGTTCAAGGAGGAAAAGGACGGTCGACTGTTGCGGGACCATCGCGCTTCGCGATGAATCGCTTCCGGCACTCCGCTCCGGAATAAAAAATTCCCCTTTGGCAATGCAGGAATCGCCCAATACAGATCGGCTGGGACGCATATACATTTAACACCCCACTGCAGCAGCAGCGCCGGTATGCTTATCTTCCTGTATCTGTATCAAAGGACCAATATTATAAAACCCAACTGACAAAGGAGAAATGCCATGCCCAAAAGAAGCGCTCACGCACGATGGATTGGAACACTGCAGCAGGGCAAAGGAACCCTGTCACTGGAAAGCGGTGCATTCGAAGGATCCTACTCCTTTGCAACGCGGTTCGAAGATGCTCCGGGGACCAACCCAGAGGAGCTGATCGGTGCAGCCCACGCCGGCTGCTTTTCGATGGCTCTCTCCATGCTGCTCGAAAAGGCTGGATATCCGCCCAAGGATATCCAGACCCGGGCCGACGTCACGATTGAGAAAGTCGACGACGGTTTCAAGATTACCCGCATCGATCTGACGACCCGGGCCGAAGTGCCCGGTATGGATGTCGATTCGTTCCGACAACAGGCGAATGCGGCCAAGGAGGGCTGCCCGGTGTCCCAGGCCCTGGCCGGCACCCAGATCAGCCTGTCGGCGGAGTTGAAAGTATGATATCGATATGAAACCCATCAGCGAACGGTCCTTACTGATAACCGGGTCTACCGACGGCATCGTCAGAATCACCGCCCTACCCGTAAAATCGATGCCGAATGTAGGGTTGACCCAATTGCCAGGAATACGTTCCGAACGCTATACCATTTTTCTGGAAGCTGGAGTCTGCGAAAATCCAATGAAAAACCCGACAGTTTTGCTCCTTTTCTGCCGACCACCCGAGGGTGCAGAAGACTCCTCCCGGGGCTGTCCGTGAAAGCGAAAGGACATAAGTCCGTGGAAGAGGATGCCACCTTCCCGCGATGACTTGAAACAAACCGTCTTTTAACCGAGACATTCGAGGAAGGAGTGCTTTATGAAGGTTCAAAACATCCGAACACCTGTAAAAAACATCATTGACCGCGAGGCGCTGATGCAGCTGAAGCGATGCGCCGCCTGCGGGAACCCCTTCAATTTAGGGGAGACGGTGGTTCTTGCCTGCGGAGGCTGGGAGGGACCGCCGAAGTGGATCCATGAAAATGAAGCTCTGTTTGATGAAAAAATCGGCAGCTATATCGAACGCAACTGCCTGAAAGCAAGGCAGATCAACGATTAGTCGCCAACGGGGACCGCACCATCCCGACAAAGCGGCACTGTTGCGCGCTCTTGTCCTCCTGGTATTCCTCTCGGTGGTGCCGGGGTGCGGCGATGCGCCCGCGCCCGGGGATACCCCCATGATCGAGGTCTGGGCACACGCCGGTCAGAAGCGTGAGCGCGCTGTGCTCCTGGACCAGGTGTCCCGCTTCAACGCCGCCCATCCCGACCTTCAGGTCCGCCTGACCCTGATCCCCGAGGGAAGCTACAACGCCCAGGTCCAGGCCGCCGCAGTGGCGGGCGAGCTGCCCGACCTGCTGGAGTTCGATGGGCCCTTCCTCTATGCCTATGTCTGGCAGGGACGGCTGCGGGCGCTGGACAGCCTGCTGCCCGAGACCCTGCTTTCCGACCTAATCCCGTCGATCATCACCCAGGGCACCTACCACGGCCGTCTCTGGTCGGTGGGCACCTTCGATTCCGGTCTCGGGCTCTATGCCGACCGCACCCGTCTCGACCGGGCGGGAATCCGCATCCCCACCTTGGCGCAGCCGTGGACCCTCGCCGAATTCACGGGAATTTTCGAACGGCTGGCCGCCGATGACCCGGACGGACAGGTGATGGACTTGAAGCTCAACTACGCCGGCGAGTGGTACACATATGCTTTCTCGCCGATGATCCAGTCGGCGGGCGGCGATCTCATCGACCGGGAGGGCGAAGGCCGGGCGGCGGGCATCCTCAACGGCCCGGAGGCGGTGGGGGCTATGGGGGTCATTCAACGCTGGATCGATGACGGGCGGGTTGACCCTAACATCGACGATGCCGCCTTCACTTCGGGGCGCGTGGCGCTGGCCCTGGGCGGCCACTGGAACGCGTCGCAATACCGCGAGCATCTCGGCCGCGACCTGATGCTGCTGCCCCTGCCCGACTTTGGCCGAGGTCCCCGGACGGGCCAGGGTTCCTGGAGTTGGGCCGTCACGGTGGAGAGTGCGCGGCCCGAAGCTGCGGCGAGATTTCTCGCCTTCCTGCTGGGACCGGAGGAGGTGCTCACCATGACCGACGCTAATAACGCCGTCCCGGCGAGCCGGACTGCCGTGTCCCGTTCCCCACGTTACCGCGCCGACGGACCACTGCGCCTGTTCGCGGAACAGCTTGAAGGGGGCTTTGCCGTTCCGCGGCCTCGCACACCGGCCTATCCCGTGATCACAGTGGCTTTCCAGAAGGCTTTCGACCGCATCCGGAGCGGCGGCGACATCCAGGCGGCCCTTGACCGCGCAGCAGTGGTGATCGACGACGAGATCGAGGACAATCAAGGTTATCCGCTCATCGGTCGCGCCCGGGATGAGGCGAAGCGATGAACAGATGCCGCAGGTTCGGCGACCAGACGCCTGTCGCCCTGCTGATGGCGGGCCCGGCCGTGACGGGGCTTATCCTCTTCATCCTCGCGCCTTTTCTGACTGCGCTGATGCTCGCCTTCACCAACCTGCGCCTCGGCTCACCGCTGCCGCTGGCCTTCGTCGGCCTCAAGCAGTTCCAGCGCATTCTCACCGACCCTGATTTCTGCCACGCCCTCGCCAACACTCTGGTCTTCGCACTGGGGGTGGTGCCGCTGCAGACGCTGCTGGCCCTTGGACTGGCCCATCTTGTGAACCAGGGACTCAGGGGCACGGTGGTGTTCCGGATCCTCTTTTTCATGCCGGTGGTCTTTCCTATGTCGCTGGTTGCAGTGATCTGGATACTCATTTACGCACCCGGCCCGGGGGGGATGATGAACGCCTTCCTCGACCTGCTGACCATGGGCCGATGGGAGGCCCGAGACTTCCTGCGGGATCCCGTCCTGGCGCTGCCCTCGATCATGCTTCTCTCCATCTGGCAGGGGGCAGGGTTCCAAATGGTGATCCTCCTTGCCGGACTCCAGGGGATCCCTGAAGAACTTTACGAAGCGGCTGCTTTAGACGGCGCAGGATCCTGGCATCGCTTTCGCCATGTTACCCTGCCCCAGCTTCGCAATCCACTCATCTTCGTCATGCTGATCACCACCATCCTCGCCTTCCGCCTATTCGACCAGGTGCAGATCATGACCCGCGGCGGGCCGGACACCGCCACCACCACGGTGATGTATGAGGCGGTGCAGGCCGTTTTCACCCGCCAGCAGGTGGCCCGCGCCAGCGCCATGACGGTGGTCTTCTTCGTCCTGGTGCTGGTGGTCACGTGGGTCCAGCGGCGCCTTGCGCGCCAGGAGCGGGAGGTAAAATGAAGCGGATCCTGGACGCCGCCCTCATCTATGGGGCCCTCGCGGTGCTGGCGCTGCTGTTCGTGGCGCCTGTAGCCATGATGGTGGCGGGGAGCCTGAAGCCTGATGAACGGGTGTTGGTCGAAGCCGGAACCGCGGCCGCCTTCGTGCCCGCCGAGCTTTCCCTGCAAAACTACATAGACGTCTTCGCCCGCACCGAATTCATGCGGTTTTTCTTCAACTCGCTTTTCATCACCGGGTCGATCGTCGTCTGCGGCCTGCTGGTCAATTCCCTTGCCGCCTATGCCTTTGCGCGCCTCCGCTGGCGCGGCCGCAACCTCTGCTTCAACCTCATTATGGCGCTGATGATCCTTCCCTTTGAGGCGATCGCAGTGCCGCTTTTCTACGGGATTTCCATCCTGGGACTGCGCGATACCTATGCCGCGCAGATCCTGCCGTTCATTGCCAACGCCTTCTCCATCGTCCTGTTTTACACATTTTTCATCGGCCTGCCCCGGGAGCTGGAAGAGGCAGCGCGCCTCGACGGTGCCGCCACCCTGCGCATCTTCTTCAGCATTATCGTGCCCAACGCCCGGCCGGCCTTCGCCAGCGCGGCGATCCTTTCGTTTCTCATGTGGTGGGGGACCTACCTGTGGCCGATGATGGTCACTATCGGCCCGCGGGTGCGCCCCCTGCCGGTGGCCATTGCGGCCTTCTACACCCTGCCGCCGCTCCAGTGGGGCGACATCCTCGCCTTTGGCGTGATGATGGTGGCGCCGGTGCTGCTGGTGTTTCTGATCTTTCAACGCGGCTTTGTGCGCGGCGTTGCCGCCTCGGCCATCAAGGGGTAATCATGTCCTCGATCGTTTTTGACCAAGTATGGAAGCGCTACGCCGGTGGCGCGCCGGTCATCGACCGCATGGACCTTGCGGTTCACGACGGCGAAATGTTGGTGTTGGTGGGCCCGTCAGGATGCGGCAAGTCCACGGTGCTGCGCATGGTGGCGGGCCTGGAGCCGGTGAGCGGCGGCGAAATCCGGATCGGCGGACGGGTGGTGAACGATCTGCCGCCGCAGCAGCGCAATGTGGCGATGGTGTTCCAGAACTATGCCCTCTACCCGCACATGACGGTGCGCCGCAACCTGGAATTCCCCCTTAGGATGCAGAAGTTGCCGCGGAAGGAGATCGCCCGGCGGGTGGCGCGGACTGCCGAGATGCTCGACATCGCCATGCTGCTCGAACGGCGCCCCAAGGCCCTCTCCGGCGGCCAGCGCCAGCGCGTGGCCATGGGCCGTGCCATCGTGCGCGATGCCGATGTCTTCCTGATGGATGAGCCGCTTTCCAACCTCGACGCAAGGCTGAGGGTGCATATCCGCACCGAGATTGCCGCCCTCCAGGCGCGGCTTGGCATCACCACCCTCTATGTCACCCATGACCAGGTCGAGGCCATGACGCTGGGCGAGAGGGTGGCGGTGATGCGCGCGGGCAGGCTTGAGCAGGTGGCGCCGCCCCGCGAACTCTATGCTCACCCCGCCAGCGTCTTCGTGGCCGGCTTCATCGGCAGCCCTGGCATGAACGTGCTTCGCGCCTCACTAGAATCAGACCGCGGCGACCTCGCCGTCCGGTTGGGCGGATTCCGGCTGGCGATGCCCGAGGATTTGCGCCATCGCCGCCGGGGCCTCGAAGCATGGACCGGCCGGGAACTCCTTGTCGGCATCCGCCCCGAGGCGATCGCTCTGGCCGATGATGACCAACCCAACGCCATTCCGGCGGAAGTGCGTGCCGCCGAATTCATAGGTCATGAGACTGTTCTCCATGCTACCGTTGAGATGGCCACCGTCTCCACCGATACCAAAATGCCCGGCACCGCAATCGGGGCGGCCCCGACCCTCGCCACAGTGCTCCATGGACACCGGCCGCTCCGTCCCGGTGAGCCGTTGCGACTCAATATCGATACCAGCGGCCTGCATTTCTTTACCCCCGGCGGCAAGACCATCGAATAAACCCGAATGCACGCCTGTCCCGACGGATGTGGATGTGTTGGAACAATTTGACAACGCTCGAGCAGGGAGGTCTTCCTAAAATAATCACGTGCGCAGATTATCAGATTGGTTGAAATGGCGTGGGGGCTGCCAAACAGGCACCTGGAAGTGGCCATGAGAGGGCCGTTGCATGAGTTTGGTTTAAAGATGGCATCATGCATCGATGACTCACGTGATGCGGAAGATTGCCGATATCCGGGTTCCCGAACCCGCTGAGGATTGAATCCGAAACGTTCCATCGCTGATCTCAACCCGCTCCCTCATGCTGCGCAGCCCATAGCCCGAAAGCGGGTCGTTTCTTTCAAGAGCCTCCTCGACATCAAACCCGCATCCATTGTCGTGGACCTCCAGCTCAACGGTATTGCCGATCCGCGTCAAGCGCAGACTGACCTTGGTTGCCCCGCTGTGCTTGTGGATGTTGTTCAAGGCTTCCTGCGCCACCCGATAAAGTACGATTTTCAGAGGGTCGGGCAAATCCATCTCTTTGATTTCAATCTCCTGGGATATCTTGACGTGGGGATAAACTTCCTTCAGTTTTCGGACGTAGGCCGCGAGCGTCGGCAGCAGTCCAAGATCGTCCAGGGTCAGGGGTCGCAGGCCATTGGAAATGCGCTTGGTCTCCTTAATGGTGTCGGCCAGATATGCGATGATCGTTTCAAAGGGCATTTCATCATCCGCAGGAGGTTCACCCATGGCCATGATCCGGCCCTCCAGGCTGAACTTGATGGCCGCAAGGCTTGCAGCGATGCTGTCATGAAGTTCCTTTGCCACCGACTGCCGATCACTTTCCAGCATTTCCAGGGTCTTCCTGGACAGCCGCCGGACAGCTTCTTCGGCCTGTTTTCGTTTGGTGATATCAAGGCCAATGCCGATCCGGATATTTTCGGTCAGCGGCGCATTGGCCCAGGACGTTTCGAGCACATCGTTGTTTCGACAGTGCATACGAAAGTCCTGGCAGTCCGCCCTGTCGCTCATCATGAAATCCATCGCCCGACGGCGGTCGACAGGGTCGGGATAGCATGATGCCACCATGTCGTTGCTGCGGGCTTCCGCAAGAGACCATCCGAGCGTGTCTTCGAAGGCGCGGTTGACGAATAGTACATTGCCGGAAGCATCGTAGCAGCAAATCATCACGGGTGCCTTGTCAAGGATGATCTGGAGTGATTCGGTGATGGTTTCCAGCTCATCGGTTCCGATGTCGATAATATTGTAAAGCTGGTTCTTCACCTTGCCGAGTTCGTCCTGATCCTTTTTGCGCTTCGTGATGTCCATTCCAACGAAACCGTAAAATGTTGAGCCATCCACCCCATCCGTCATCGGGAAGATTCGACATTCCAGCCAGACCGTGGGCATAGGGGACCGGAGTTGACATTCGAAAGTGAATACCGACGCTGTACCCGGATCTGATTTATGGCACATCAGATAGCGTTCCAGGCGGCCGTCCGAGGCGATGAATTCGTCAAGTGGCCTGCATTTCAAAAGGCCCGAGGGCATGTTGAACAAATTGGCAATGCTGCGGTTTGACATGTTGAAGATGAGCTTGTCATCTTTCAGTTCCAGAATGGCCATCTGATGATCCACGGTATTGAAAAAGTCGATCAACAGGTGCTCGGTGTTCTTGAGGCGGCAATTCATGGTCCCCTCCATATGCCTTGGGTTCATGCGTTTATGCGTTTATGAATGGCCGTTCAAGTACGCATTTTGAATGATTCTGACTGAAAAGACAACATAAGAAGCAACGCCGAAACCCATCACTTTTTTGGCTGTCGATTTTGTATAGACATAATGATTGACAGTTAACATCCGAGCTGCTCGATCATCCAGCTCTGCGCAACGCGCAGAGACCCATCATGGGCTCCGACGAGTTTTTGAGGACCCATTCTCGCCCATGATGAGTCTCTGCTGGCTGCATCGGA
>NZ_JBGSQX010000050.1:0-18049 GCF_041737845.1 Desulfococcus sp. | reverse complement strand
CGCGACCGTGGCGTTCGCGCGGGAGCGCGGCCTTTCGGTCCACCCCCGGGGGGCCGGGAGCGGGCTCTGCGGGGGGGCCCTGGGCGGCGGGATCGTGGTGGATTTCACCCGGTATATGAACCGGCTCATCCGGATCGACCTGGATGCCGGGACCGTGGAATGCGAACCCGGCTATCGCCTGGGGGAACTGGAGGCGGCCCTGGCCGGCACGGGGCTCTTTTTCCCCCCGGACCCCTCCAGCGGCGAATATGCGACCCTGGGCGGCATGGTCGCCACCAATGCCAGCGGGGCCCACAGCGTCAAGTACGGGAACGTCGCAGACTACCTGCTGGACGCGGCGGTGGTGACGGGCGACGGCCGCACGATCATCCTTTCGGATATCGAAGGCCGGGATGTCGGGGCGCTGCCCCCGCATCTCCAGGCCCTTCACCGGCTCTACACGGAAAACACGGCGGCCATCGAGGGAAGCTATCCCTCCGTCCGGTGCAATGTGGCCGGATACAACCTGCGGGGCCTGGTCTCCGCCGGCAGGCTTCGTTTGGCCGGGCTCTTCGCGGGGGCCGAGGGCACCCTGGGCATCGCCGTCCGCCTCACCTTCCGGCTCCGGGAGAAACCGGCCCACGACAGCCTGGTCGTGGCGTTCTTCGACGACATCGTGAACGCCGCAACGGCGGTCCAGCACATCCTGCCCATGGGGCCTTCGGGCATCGAGGGGATGGACAAATCCCTCCTCGACCTTGCCCGGGAAAGCGATCCCCGCCTCCGGGACAGGATTCCCGCCGGCGTGGACAATGTGCTCCTGATCGAGTTCGACGGAGACGCCGCCGCGTGCGCCCGATCGGCGGAAGCCGCAAAGAGCCTTATCGAATCGGCGGGCCTGGCCCGGGACGCCCACCTCGCCGTGTCCACCGGGGAGAAGGCCCGGTTCTGGGCCGTCCGCAAGGCCGCCGTGCCGATCCTGTACAGGCTCAAGGGCGAGAAGAAAATCCTGGCCCTCATCGAGGACGCGGCCGTGCCCACGGACCGCCTGGTGGACTATTTCGCGGGCATCTACGAGATCCTGAACCGCCACGGGGTCCGGTTCGTGACCTACGGCCATATCGCCAAGGGGCTCCTCCATACCCGGCCCCTCTTGGACCTCAGGGACGCCGGGGACGTGGCCCTGCTGAAACCCCTGGCGGACGACGTCTTTGCGCTGGTCCATACCCTGGGCGGGTCGGTCTCGGGCGAACACGGGGACGGCCGGCTCCGGAGCGCTTACATCCGGCAGTGCTACCCGGAGATCTGGGGGCTGTTCACCGAGGTCAAGCGCCTCCTGGACCCGGCGGGGATCTTCAACCCGGAGATCAAGACCCATCACGACCCGGAACAGATGACGCAGCTCCTCCGCTACGGCGCGAGCTACACGGCATCGGATGTGCGCCGCAAGGCTCTTCTTTGGCCCGAGGGGTTCGTTCGGGAGGCCGAAAAATGCCACGGCTGCGCCAAATGCACCACGACGACGACGGCCGCCCGCATGTGTCCCGTCTACAAGTTCACCCGGGACGAAGAAGCGTCCCCCAGGGCCAAGGCCAACCTCCTGAGGGGGCTCATCAGCGGCGCGCTCCCGGACCGGGCGCTCTATGAACGGGCGTTTCAGCGGGTGATGGAGCGATGCGTCCACTGCGGGAGCTGCGCCCATGAATGCCCGTCGGGGGTCAACATCCCCAAGCTGGCCGTCGAGGCCCGGGCCCAGTACGTCGAAAGGTTCGGCGCGACCCTGGAAAACCGAATCCTTACGGCCGTCGAGTTCGCGGGGCGCGCCGCGCAGCACCTCCCCCGGGCGCTGAAAGATCTCGCGAAAACCGGCGTCGCCCGGAAGGCGGCCGAACGGTTTGCCGGCATCTCCGCCCGCCGGGCCGTTCCGGATTTTCCGGCCCGGTCCCTGTATGACCGGGTCCCGGGTGAATCCGGGGGCGGTCCGATCCGGGTGCTTTATTTCGCGGGGTGCTACGCCTCTTACATCCGTCCCGAAATCGGCGAGGCGGCCGTCCGGGTGCTCACCGCCATGGGAATGAGGGTCCAGGTTCCGCGGCAGCACTGCTGCGGCCTGCCCATGCTGGCCAAGGGCATGACCGCCGCGGCGTCGAAAAAGATCCGGGACAACCTCGGGCGATGGGGCCGCCTGGCCGCTTCCGCGGATTACGTGGGGGTCACGTGCTCGTCCTGCGGTCTTTCCCTGATGCGGGAATGGGTGGACCTCATCGATACGCCTGACATCCGCGCCATCCGGGAAAAAACGATTCACATCAGCCGGCTGATCAACCGCTGCGGCGGCCGGCTCCGCCTCTCGCCATTACCGGGCAGGGCGGCCTACCACGCCCCCTGCCACCTGAAGGTCCAGCCGTCGCCCGAAAGCTCCCTCACCCTGCTCTCGAGGGTCCCGGGCCTGGATACGCTCGACCTCGACAGCCACTGCTGCGGCATGGCCGGCACCTGGGGCATGTGTGCCGCAAACGACGGCCTGAGCCGCCGAATCGGCGCCGGGATGATCGCCCGCCTCGACCGGTCGGGCGCCGCCTTCGGCGTGACGGACTGCCCAACCTGTCGGATGCAGATGGAGGAGATGAGTGAAACGCCCATCCGCCATCCGGTTGAAATCGTCTCCGCCGCGCTGTCCGTTTAACAAAATACGACACCCCATGGGAGCCGGGCGCCGAGTTCAAAGACCTCCACCTGGTTCGGATGGTCAACCAGCGCCTGTGCGATGTGTTTTTCGTGGGTGCCGGCACCCAAGGATGGGGGGCTTTTGCGGTGGGGGCGCGAACCGGCGACAGACCATGGAAGACGGCGGGAGAACAGTCTTCAGGGGGCGGATCCGGCCTCGGATACGACCCGGCGGACGGTTTCGATCAGTTCCTCGGACGACCCGCCCTTGGTGAGGTAGGCGCAGGCTCCGGCGTCCAGCATCTTCTGTCGCATGGCAGCATTCTGGTGCATGCTGAGGCCGATGATCCGGATGTCGGGCGCTGTCTTGTGGATGATGTCGGTCGCTTCGATGCCGCTGACCTCCGGCATGGAGACATCCATGAGGATCACGTACGGCTTCCACTCCGCGGCGAGGCGCACCGCCTCCCTGCCGTTGTGGGCCTGGCCCACGATGTCAAAATCCGGCTCCCCCTCCAGGAGATTCGTCAGGGTTTCGCACAGGAGTTCATGCTCGTCGACGATCATGATGCGGATCCGGTCCTGCTCATCCGGCACGGGGAGCGATGATTGAAATGGAAATTCAGGGGGTTCTGGGCCGGGGGCGGCAAGAAGGTCGATCGGCCCTTCCCCGGCCTTCGCCGCGGCAGACTTCGGGACGATCAGGGCTACGATACATCCCAGTTCGGGCGCGCTCTCGATCTCCATGCGACCTCCCAGCATGCTGATCCTGTCCTCGATGCTGAAGAGGCCGAAACCGGCATTCTGCCGCCATTTCTGCCGCACCAGGTCCGGGTGGAACCCTTTTCCGGAGTCCGCCACCCGAAGCAGATGATGATCGTCTTCCGAGCCTGCCGTGATGCGGGCGGCAGTCGTTCCCGAGTGCTTGACGACGTTGAAGAGGAGTTCCCGGGCCGAGCGGAACAGGATGGAGGCGATCACCGGCGAATCCGGGTCGGCGCCGGGCAAGGTCTCCACCGCGACCCGGAGGCCGTGCCGGTTCTCCATGTCCTGGGCGAGCCACGCCAGCGCGGCCGTCAGTCCACTCTGGTAAAGGATGGGTGGGCTCAGATGATGTGACAGATTGCGGGATTTATCCAGGATTTTGTCGATCAAATGTTCGATGGGCCGGCGCATGTCGGTGAACCCGCCGTTGGTTTGATCGCCCGTCCGGCAATCGGCATCGGGGGGGAGGAGAATCCTGACTTTCATTTTGAGCAGCGCCAGAAGCTGCTGGATATCGTCGTGCAGGACGGTCGCCAGCCGTCGGCGCTCCAGATCCTCCGCCTTCGACAGCTCCACTGCGAGCTGCTGAAGCTGCAAGGCGCGCGTCTCGGCCAGGGCGGTCCGCTCGGAGACAAGCTCCTCGAGGTGTTCCCGGTGTTGTTTCAGCTCTTGCTCCACCTCTTTGCGTACGGAGATATCCCTGGCATAGGCGAAATCGTGCTCCTGACCGTCGTACACGATGTAATTGGCCGTGACTTCGACGAAAAAAACCGTTCCGTCCTTGCGTCTGTGCCGTGTTTCTAAAGTGATGGATTTCTCCTGCTTGAGCCTCGGCCAGAACTCCGCCCAATGCGCGGGACTGAAATCGGGATCGATGTCCCAGACATACCTCCCCACCAGCTCGTCCCGGGTATATCCCAGGCTCCCGCAGGCATGCTCGTTGGCGTACACGATCCGGCATTCGGGATTCATCCAGAAAAATGTGCTCTTGCTTTTGTCGACGGCAAACTGGGTAATGAGCAACTGCTTTTCCGCTTCCTTGCGCGGGGTGATGTCACGGCCGACCGATATGATCTCGCGAACGCTCCCATGATCGTCCAGAACGCTTTTTGCCGACCATTCGAACCATCGCCACCCGTAAGCGGTCATGGCCCTCCCTTCATGGGCTGTTTCGAAAGGGGGACGGGTCAGGGCGTCCAGCGACCGGATAAAGCGCTCCCTGTCTTCCTTATGGATCGTGGCCAAAAAGGTCGCCGTACCAAGATCATCCGGCTCTAAACTGAAGGTTTTTAAATAGTTGGGGCCGGCAAACAGCAGGCGTCCGTCCGGGTCGAACTTCACGACGAAATCATTCTGGTTTTGGACCAGAAACCGATATCGCTCCTCGCTTTCGACCAGCCGTCTGAAAAACGGGTTGGCCTTGAGCAGCAGCAGTGCCCCCACGGCGGCGATGACGATGGCAAGAAGGCCGGCCGCCAGGCCGGCGGTCAAAAAAGGCCGCCGGACCTCCCGCATATCGATTTTTGCGACCAGGCCCAGGTGCATTTCCGCGATCCATTCATAAGCGGCAAGGACGGTGACGCCCCGATAATCCGGTCCTACCATGCATCCTTTTTCGCCGTTCAGGGCCCTTCGTATCGGCTCGGCCCGGGGGGAGTCGAAAGGAACGGCATCGGGCAGGTCCATATCGCCTTGTCTGCTGGAGAGAAGAATCATTATGCGGTCGTCCGCGCGCCGCCCCAGAACGAATTCGCCGGTTTTTCCGAATTCTTTATAGATCCTGTGGGCGGCCTTGAACTGGGACAGGGTGGCTTCAAACGGTCCCCCGGGAAAGGCTTGGCTGTGCGCCGCATCAAACCGCGCCACGGCCTCCAGCAGCCTCGCCTGGCTCTGGGCGATAAGGGTCAGCCTGACCTTTTCCTCCTCCATGTGGATACGGTAAAGGATGTAGAAGGTGGTCCCCATGGAAATGAGAATCGCCGTGATCAATACGGAAACGGAAAGGAGGATGCTTTTATGGCTGTCGGTCATCATGGCGGCTCTTCCTGGCCGGTCGAACGCGGTTGAGGCATGTCCGCCGGGATAAGCGGACTGAAATTCCATGGGATACTGTTCCCTACCAAATGCTTTTCGGGACGGCAAGCCCTTTGTGAGACGCCGTCCGGCGGAATCCCCATGTCGCGGCGATCCTGCCCGCCGGTTTATGATGTTGAAAAAGCATGAGAATTCTAGTAAGCGGTAGAATCATGAGGGATATCCCTGCGCAGGTCTCTTGCGTCACGACCCGGACTGCCATATTGTACTGAAAAGCAGGTTTGAGATCTATTCCTCAGAGGTACTGCCGGCGGCTGAATCGAATTGTCCTCCGAATGATTTATTGCAGGCCGGAGCGCAAGACACCAGTTCCGCCCGTGCGATGGAACGGCTGTGCCCGCCAGAAAGCGGCTACTGCGGGTCGCCCTTCCGTTCCCCCGGGGGGACGGGGGCGATCCGCTCAACATACCACATGGATGAAGAAAAGGAGAATCGCATGAAAACCAAACAACTTGCTGCGGAGTTTATCGGGACCTTCTGGCTGGTGCTGGGCGGCTGCGGCAGCGCCGTGCTGGCCGCGGCCTTTCCGGAGGTGGGCATCGGCCTTCACGGGGTTTCCCTGGCCTTCGGTCTGACCGTCCTGACCATGGCCTTCGCCATCGGCCACATCTCCGGCTGCCATCTCAACCCGGCGGTCTCCATCGGCCTCTGGGCCGGGGGGCGTTTTGACGCCAAGGATCTTCTGCCCTACATCATCGTCCAGGTGCTCGGGGGGATTACGGCGGGCGCGGTGCTCTATTTTATCGCGAGCGGGAAGGCGGGCTTCGACGTCTCGGCCGGCTTTGCGTCGAACGGCTACGGTGAGCACTCCCCGGGCGGATACTCCCTTGCGGCGGCATTCGTCACCGAGGTGGTCATGACCTTCATGTTCCTCGTGATCATCCACGGCGCCACCGACAAGCGGGCGCCCCAGGGGCTGGCGCCGGTGGCCATCGGCCTGGCCCTGACCCTCATCCACCTCATCAGCATTCCGGTCACCAACACCTCCGTCAACCCCGCCCGGAGCACGGGCGTGGCCCTGTTCGTGGGCGGCTGGGCCGTCCAGCAGCTCTGGCTCTTCTGGATCGCGCCGATCATCGGGGCCGTTCTGGGCGGCAGCGTGTACCGGTGGCTGGGCGGGAACGACGATTGATGCGGGAAGCCGGGGCCGCGAGCCGGCAGATGACGCGTCCGGCGGCGAAATTTCTTGATAAGACAAGATGAATCATCGATAATACGGAATCAAAAAGAGCCGCTCATTTGAATCGTGGGAAGGGTACGGCGCCCTGCGGGGATGACCCCCGTGGGGCGTTTTTGTCGGCGGGCCTGATCCTCCGGGTGTCCGGACTGACTCCCTGAAGCGTTGTGAGGGGTTTGAAACCAGTCAAAAGAGACAAATTGCATTTAGGAGCGCTGAAAGGGAGACAACATGAAAGTGGATATGGAAAAAGTGAGCTACATCCTGGGCCAGAGCATCGGCGGCGATTTCAAGCGGCAGGCCTTCGATATCAATGTCGAGACCTTTGTCGACTCCTTCAGGGCCGCGTTTGCCGGTGAACCCAGCAAAATGCGCATGGGGGAAATGCAGCAGGTCATGGAGGGGTTCAAAAACGCCGTCCAGGAAAGTCATCAGGCGGCAAATTCCGGCAAAGCCGAAGCCAATCTTGAAAAAGGCAAGGCCTTTCTTGCGGAAAACCGGAAAAAAGAAGGGGTTGTCGAAACCGCCAGCGGGCTCCAGTATCGTGTGATCGCTGACGGCGACGGGAAAATGCCCAAGGCAACCGATACGGTCGAAACCCACTACGAAGGCAAAACCGTTGACGGTGCGGTCTTCGACAGCTCCGTCAAGCGCGGAAAACCGGCGAGCTTCCGGGTGAACGGCGTCATCCAGGGATGGCAGGAGGCCCTCCAGTTGATGAAGGAAGGCGCCAGATACGAGCTGTTCATCCCCTTCGACCTGGCCTACGGCCCCAACGGCGCCGGCAGCGCCATCGGCCCCTATGAAACCCTGATCTTCGAGGTGGAGCTGCTGAAGGTCATGTAGCCCGCCTGCATCTACCGGAAAACCCGTGGCTTGCTGCGTCAGGCCACGGTTCGAGGTGCGAAGGCATTCGGCTTACAAACCGCCAACCCGGACAATTCGAAGACTGCACGCATTCAGTCAAGAGTTGCTGGGCCACCAACTACGACAAGAGCTTCCCAATCAAAAACTTTGAATGTGAGTTCGTCGTGCACGTTGCGCTGAATCGAGGGTTTCGCTTCGGCAAAGCGCCGAAGGCTGGAGACAGTGGAGTACGCGAACCAGTTTTCTATGTGTTTCCTGTGGAAGTTGTCCGCACAGCGCAGAACGGGAATGACAAACGGGGAAAGGTCACAATTTCAAATATTCCCGAGCACGAGAAGTACCTCAACAACTGGAGGCTTATCGCGGAGCATCTTGGCAATGGGCTCTAACCCGGTGGTCGACCCCGTTCCCTTCGGTCACTGGACGCTGCGCGATTAAGCCGCGCAGCGCCGGTCACCTCCACGTTATGCGTGCAATGTTAACGAAAACAACGGATGAGCGAGTGGAAAAACGATCAGTTTCACGAAGGTGATATGTCGAACAAATTACTGCACAGGAGCGCAAAAAGCCGCGCCCTGTGAGCAACACGATATGCGTGAAAAAAATACACCGGCCTGTCAATCATCCTGCTATACCATTGGTGTTAAATTGGTTATATTGGTTGAAAAAAGGAGGTACTTCAATGCCCATGTCGATAGAACAAATTCTGGCAGAAGTCCAGATTCTACCGGATGAATCAAAAGTAATTTTGGCCGAAAAGCTTGTGGCGAGTATCGAAGAAAAAATCGATCCACAGATTACCAAAATTCACCTTGCTGAGGTAATTCGACGAAGAGATGAAATCCGGTCGGGAAAAGTTCAAACTATACATGGCGAAGAGGGTTTAGCTAAAGTCCGAGCAATTTTTGAACAATGATGAATTTTTCATTTCATCCCGAGGCTCTTCAAGAATATATCGAAGCAACACATTATTACCACGAAATTTCTCCTTCAATGGCAAACGCATTCGTTGTGGAGGTTGAAAATTCCATCAATCAAATTCTGCTATACCCTCAAGCCTGGCAGCCCATAGAGGTTGGAGTTCGAAGGTGTCTTGTAAAGCGTTTTCCGTTCGGAATTTATTATACAGTTGAAAGCAATAATTATTTTATAATACAGGCTGTTATGCATTTGAGCCGCAAGCATGGTTACTGGAAGGAAAGAATAAAAAAATAGGGAATGCATATCAAAGCGCTCCAGAGGGACGCTCCCGCGGCGCTCCGCGCCCGGGAACACCCGAGTTTCCGGGTTCCCGTCAGCTCGGGCATTCAGCCAGTGGGAGACGAACAAAATGACGGCCAAACGAAAGATACTCCGTACATTCCTCACCCCAACTAACGCATAATTGACTAATTTTTTATCCATTGCTCTTTGAAAAGTTGTTTCGGTCTAAGGCTCTGTGAATACCTCTGCAGTAACCCCCAAAGCGACCAGGTACTCCCGTTGGTAATCTTTTATCGGCCTGGCCAGCTGACGATGCCGCCCCATGGTAATGACCATCATTCCAGCAAATTTTGTGGTCATCATGAAAGCGGTCGGTTTCTTTGTCGGCCGACGCTCCCACCCGGTCAATGTGCAGTCGTTTCCTTCAACATAAAGGCGCATAGAGCGTTCCATCAATCGCCAGATCAGAAGAGAGATCAAGAGGACAAGGCCAAGGACTTCGATTCTTTCCGCTTTCTTGAGGAAGATGCTGTTGACGATCACCGGATCCTTGAGAAAGCTGAAGTTCTTTTCGATGCCGATTTGACTCTTGTACAGTTTCAACAACTCGTCAGCCGGCCACTCCTCATGCTGCTCGACAAGATTTGAAAGCAGTACGAAACATCCGGCCTGGTCCCTTAAGGGTGCGACCTTTTCAGGTGCTTCGAGAATCTTGGTGACCAGCATATACTCATAGTGCAAAGGCGTTCTGGGTTTGCCTTTAGCAGGTCTGCCTCGGCCATACTTCGGTACTTTTTCGATCTGAGCTGCAATCTGATGATAGCTCTTGTCTGCAGATCGCATGAGCTTTTCAAGAGCTGCTTCGGCATCGGCATGGCAGAAGAACGCAGACAATCCAGCCTCTTTGCAAAGCTGTTCGAGCTGTTTTCGATCCTCTTTGAGGAGGCGATCGATTCTCTTGTGGCGCCTTTTGTCATGGGCGCTCGAATGAACGACGATGGCCCGGTATGTTTTTCCATACAAGTCGACGGTACTCTCAAAGGCTTTGTAGTACGCTGTTGGCCGTTTGGGGCGATCGGGTTCATCCGCCAGGGGGCCGATGTCGAACCATCTGTCGGCTTTAACCGCTTGCGTGATCACCCGGGCACATTCGTCATAGGTGGCCGGCAGCCGCGACAAAAACCAGGTCTCGGTCTTTTCGGCTTTCTCCAAGTTTTTGGGCGTGACAAACGCCGAATCCGCAACATAAACGTAGGCTCCCGGGGAAAGGCCATGCTGTGACATATGCTTTGATATGTTGGTCAGCAGTTCGTTATTGAGCGTTTTGTCAGAAGCGTTGCCGTCATGGGTCGCACCGAGGATCGGAATATTGCGGTCAACACAAAGCATGGAGATGAGGAACTGTTTCAGATCGGGCCGCTTGTCCTTGCTGTGACCGTAGGTGATCTGAAACGGTGGATTCTCCAGATTGTAATCGCCATAGACGCTGATTGAGGTCGTATCGAAATTCAGGCGACGGGGATTCACACTGAACACGACAATGGCGTTTTGGGCTACCTGGGAAAAAATCTTCATCGTACCCACTTCGTAGATCTTGTCCATGGTTCGGCCAAGATTGGTATCGCAAAACAGTTCAGGGGCGACAGCGGTTCCCAGCAGCAGTTCGGTGTCCTTTTCCTCAAAGAACTCGGTCAACCTGTATAGCGGTGTGCGCCCTGACAAGGTATCGAGTACCATCGCCAAAACGGCCATCCCCGGCGAAAGATCCATCTTGGAATCAACGATCCGGTTAATGGTTTCTACCAGATGGAGGCGCTTGGCATATTGCTTTACAATAGGCAAATGTCTGGCCTCCGTGAATGTCATTTGATCGGTGTTGATGTTTTTCATTTTCCCCTCACCAGCTATCTTGAGTTAGCACGTGAGGGAAGGATATCAGCAACTAGTTGAAATGTCTAGATTTTTTTATTTACAATGATATCAATATATTAAAGCCATCATGGGCTTGTTTTCGTTACGAAATAAATTAACCAGTAATTGCACCTTTGGGGTGCGGAATGTACGATACTCCAAAGGATACTTGCCGGATCGAAGAACATCCGGTTTTCTGATATGGTGGGAGTCGTGGAAGGTTTCGGATTCCGGCTGTCACGGACAGAGGGGAGCCACCACATTTTCGTGCATTCGGAGATTCCGGAACTTCTGAACCTCCAAGAAGTGGGAGGTCAAGCGAAGGTTTACCAGATACGCCAGTTCTTGAAGCTGGTGGAACGTTACAGCCTGAAACTGGAGGACGAGTGATGGGAGATTACCATATAAACATCTTCTATTCTGAAGAAGACGGGGGCTACATTGCCGACATCCCGGACCTGGAGGCATGCTCTGCCTTTGGCGAGACTCCGGAAGAAGCACTAAGAGAGGTACAGATTGCGAAATCGCTCTGGTTAGAGGCTGCGCGCGCCGAGAGCAAGCCTGTCCCGCCCCCAAAGTATCGACCTGTCATCTATCAGGCGGCTGCTGTCTGAAAGCGGGGCAAGAGGCATAGGATCGTGGCCGAACCTGTCGACCAACTTGACCGGAAAGGGCATTTGAGGACGGCGCCTCTGGAATTGTCGACTTCTCAAAATATTTGCGTGAAGGCGGTGTCTTTAAAAAATTCAAGGATATGGATTTTTTCAAAAATTTCAAAATCAATGAGGAAATTGGGGGGATAAAATAGATATTGCACCGGAAACACTTTATTCTGAGGCAACGAACTCCCCTTTATTTGATTGGATGAATTCGAATCAAGGTTCGTCGGCGAACATGTCGCTTCAACAGACCTTGTAAACTCGGCGGAGATCCGTCACCCTCAACCCAAAGGAGGCAACCATGGCCGTTACCGTAATGATTCGTCGAACCTTCACCCACATGGAAAAAGCCGCCCAGCTCGCCCCACTGATCGTCAAGCTCAGGTCGCTTGCGACCATTCAGCCCGGATACATCACCGGGAAGACCTTCCGCTGCATCGACGCCCCCGGCGAGTATCTTGTCCTCAGCACATGGCACAGCGTTGAGGACTGGAACCGCTGGCGGACCAGCGAGACGCGCGTGCAGATCCAGAAGCAGATTGACGACCTGCTGGGCGAAACCACGGCCTACGTCCTGTATGAGCCCCTGGTGGGCGGAATCACCCCGAAAAGGTAAAGGCCAAAACCCGGCACCCCGCCATCGGCCCGGCGGCGGCCCCGTGAACTGGAAGCGCCGCTGCCGTCAATTTGCGGCGCATCCTCCCCGGGCCGTTTCAAGCGCGTCGCAGAGGGCTTCCATCTCCGGCATTTCCAGGTCCAGGGGGCGGCCCTGGAGATTGTTCATGAAAATCGACCGGCTGTCCGGCAGGCGCCCGACGACGGGGATGCCGCCCAGGGCCGCGCTGAGTTCGCGGTCGACCTCGGGGGTCACCCGGTTGAGAACGGCGGCGGCCGGCAGACGGGCCTCCCCGGCAAAGGCAATGACCCGCTTCGCCATCATGATGGATTCATAGGACGGGTCCACCACGCAGAGCACCTGATCGCACTGCCCGTCGAGGCTGCGCCCGAAATGCTCCACGCCGGCGGCGGTGTCCACAATCACCCGGTCCTGCGGGTCCAGGCGGAGGGATGAAAACAGCATGCGGAAGAGCTTTCCCATGGGGCAGGCGCAGCCTTCTCCGTAATGGTGAATCTTGCCCACCGACATCACCCGGATCCCCTCCCGCGAGGCGATGACGCCATCCAGCAGCCCGTCGAGGCAGAGGCCCTCAGGGAAGAGCTGCGGCGCGCCGCCGAGCGGCATCCCCGACGCCTTTGTCCGCTCCTGGAATCCCTTTTTTCCGCCCAGGCTGTCCAGGAGCGGCTCGGGGAGCTCCAGCCCCAGCATTCGGTACAGGCCGATATTCGATTCGTCCGCATCCACCAGGAGAACCCGTTTGCCTCTCCTGTGCATGGCGGCGGCCAGGAGCGCTGCCACCGTGCTTTTGCCGCAGCCGCCTTTTCCGCAGATGAGTATTTTCATAAGCTCAAACTTCCGTTCTTTAAGCTAATTCGGCCAGTTCAGCGCACGCGGCCACCCGGCGGGGGCCGTCAGGCGACGATCCTTCCCATCCCGCCGAGGTCCGCCGACAGGTCTTCACGGTCGGCCGCGTCACGGTTTACACCGATGTCTCAAATGCCGGCAGCGGGTGGGCGGTGCCCTAAATGTGCTCGGCCTTGGCGATGAGGCTGTCGAACTTTTCGACCTCCACCACCGGCGATGTCGTAAAGCTGATGCCGGTCAGCCGGTTCAGGGCGACGGACGCGGTCAGGGCTTTTTCCAGATCCGGGAAATCGAGCGTGAACACCAGGTCGTGCTCGCCCATCACGGCATACATGGAGATGACCTTTCCTCCGTTTTTCTTGACGATCTCCACCGCTTTGTCGGTCCGCCGGGGGCTGATGCCCGCCATGGCCGCCGCGTTGTACTTTCCAAACATCATGAAAACAGGCATGTTCCATCCTCCGTCGGTTGTGTCCTGGTTGATGAAGATGCAGTCTATGCGGCGCCGGCGGCTTTTTTCCCCTTGTCCTTGATATCGATGAGTTTTTCCGGTTTTTCGACCGGGGGCTGCGCGCCCGCGCCAAGCCCCTTCAGGATGCGCATCACCTCCTCGCGGTTTCGGGAAAGATGGATGGTCAGCTCCTCCAGGGTGTCTTCATCGATCTTGATCTTTTCGGCCGATTGAATGAAGTCGGCCAGCGCCAGCGCGATATCGAGCATCTTGTCATGCTCGTCGGCTTCCTTTTTCGTCAGGTACATCCCCACCTCTTTCCCCTCTCGAATGACAAGGTACCTCACCTCGACTGCCATGTTGTGATATCTCCTTTCATCGGTGATCCCGCTCCTGTGGTTGCGTCACCCTTCTTACCATTTTCATTCAGGCCTGTCAGCATCTTCGTGCCAAGGGGCAGCCGTCGCCGCCCGCCTGTTCTATGCAATCGGCCCAAATATCGCCGCAAGCCCCCGGGAAGAGGTCATCTCCTTCAGCCCGTTATGGCCGACATTCGCCAAAACATGGAGGTGATGCTTCAGATCCGACCCGTAGAACTGCTCCAAATGGCGATAGTAGAGGAGCGTCTTGGCGAGGGTGTCCTGCCCCTGGACCCGCTCCGGGCAGTTGGTGAAGCTCGCGAGAAGGTCCCCTTCGCCGATGATGTAGTGCACGTCGCGCGAGCCGAACTGGCTCCGGATCTTCGCTGCGCCGACCCGGGCCGGATAGGGATACTTGGGGTTTCCGTTGATCGTCGGCATCGTGAGCCCCCACGGCCAGTCATTGAAGCCTGCCGGGTCTTCACTGCAGACCGTGCTGAAATCCGTGAGGTCTAGAATGGTGTCCCGCCAGCCGTCGTTGTGCGCGGCGCTCAGGTAGGTGTCGTCCTCAAACGCCAGGCGCCCTTCATCCATGTAGAGATACGAGCCGGACCCCATCACGAGATAGCGCACGTGGATCCCCCGGGGTGCCGCCGCCTCCTGCTCGAACCGACTGGCCGCCGCATAACCGCTCATGAACCGGCCGCCGTTGGAGTGGCCGGCGATGACGACGATCGCCAGATTGGGAAAGAGGCTTCGCCGGCATATCCGCTCGAGCAGCGTGTCCATCACGGTGAAGGAGCTGAGGGTGCCGGTGTCGGGAACCCCGTCGCCGTCCATGTCCCCCTCGGTGGACGACTTGCTCGATGCCCGGCCGCTGTTCCAGAGAAGGATATTGGGCGCAAGCCTTCTGCAACACTCACTGGTGCTGAGAAACTGCGGCGCAATAACCAGGGTGTTGCTCAGAGCGTGAGGATCCACGCCGGTGTCGGCCGCGGCCCGGGCGGCCGCCAGCCCGTTGGAGAGATAGACGTCCGCACTGCCCCCGGTGCCGTGCAGGGAGATCAGGATGCGCTCGACGGCGTCATTGGGAAGATCGATCGGCAGGCTGCTGTGGTAGGGAAATTCCATGGGCGCCTTCCGGGTAAGGATCTGAAGGCGATGGGGGGCCAACCGGTTGGCGAGTTCGAAGTCTCCCCCGGCGGATTCGAATTCCAACAGCCCGCCCGTGGCTCCGAACCGGAGCTTTATCGAGATCCCGATGCCCCACTCGACGCAGAGGATGTCATCGAAATTCACCACCCTGACGCGTGTCCAGCCGTCGGGGTCAACCGTAGCGGCCGGGCTCTTTTCATCCGCGATTTTTCTGTCGCCGTCATATACATGCACGGCTTCCACGCTGCCGCCGCCGGCGGCCTTGTAGCGGAATTGGACGTTCACCGGCCGCATTCGGGCGTCGTCGACGATGACCGCCGTGGGCACCGCGATATGGAGCCAGTTGGTTGTGGACGGATTTCCATCGACGCGGACGGAGGATCCTTTTTGAACGATCGAGGCGACGCGGTCCGGGTACTCGATTTCAGCGCTGTGGCCGTGAACCCAGAGTGCATGATGTAAGCTCATGATTTCCTCCGCTTTCCCGTTAAGGCGTGAAATCCCCGCCGACGGAAGAGACTTCGATCCGCCGGTGGGTTCCCGAACCGAATTCGCCCTTGAATGAAAGGCCCAGACCCCATCGTATCTCAGGTTCGGCGGGGATGTCGAATCCTTCAAACGCCCAGTCGTTCGGGCTTAAACTCAACCCGTCATGGGACGCGATCCTGCTGCCGCCGTCATAGACATGGACGCTCGTGACGGTGGCACCGGAGGTGCGGAACCGCAGCATCACCCTGCCAATGCGCAGCCGCTTGTCCAAGACGATCACCGCGGTCGGAATCGCCGCGTGAAACCAATTGCTGGTTCCCGCGCGCCCGACCAGGCGGATGTATCCCCCAAGCCTGCGGGTGTCGGCATCCATCCGATCCGGATACTCGATGCGAATACTATGGCCATGAATCCACATGGCGTGAGCAATAGGCATGGCTTCCTCCTTCCTGAACAGTGAAGAAAAGCGAATTCGTTTTTGACACAGCGGGGTATGGCGCCCGGCCCCCTCATCCGGGGGCGCCGCCTGCCCTGATGCCGTGCGGCGGGATCCAGTTCACGACGCGAAGCCGCTCCCCGGTCTCAGCGTCGAGCATTGTCTGGATGCCCGGCTCGGGCAACCAGCGATGCCTGTGCCAGCCGTCAGGCGCAGCGGCAATGACGTCCGTACCGATGTCGGTCGACGCGATCCACAACCTTTCGGCATCATCCCAGCAGAGCTTGATTTCGAACCAGGCGGCATAGCGTGGCGACTGGTAGAGCCTGCCGCCATTCTGGCCGAATATCGAAACAGACAGATAGGGCCACGCGTTGCGTTCAGGGTCTTCATACGTGATCTCCGTAACGGCCTTCAGGCCGGAGGGGCTGCTTCCGGACCCCAAAAAGGAGACCGGGATTTCGTCGGATCGGGAGGGCATCGATAGTTTCTCCTTTCGGATCAGACTGACCGCCACAACGACAGCGGTGACGATCAGCCCCATCACCAGCAGATTCGGTGAAATGCGACGCGGGCCGCCCATGGAAAGAGGCTCAATCCCGCCGGCCGGGCGCCGCGGCGCCGGGAGTCGGGGGCCAGCCGGATACCTGCGTCACCGAGCCGCCCGTTACATGATAGACGGTGCGCTCATTGACGGGGGATTGGGACGGGTCGAACTCGATATAGATATTGTAGGATGATCCGGCTGAGGTCAGTTCGGCATCATCGACCTCCTCGCCGCTGTCAAGCTCGGTGGTCGTGCCCGGGTGCATGTCCGCCACATCGACCCATGTCATGGAGATGCGCCGGAAGATCACCTCGTGGCCGCCCGTGATCGCGTTGACATCATAGTTCACCTCTACATCGATGCGATGACAGCCGTGCAGCGTCAGTCGCATGGATTCCAGTTCATTCAGCCGGACCCCCGTGACCGTCTCGGTCACCGTGGGGCCGGCGCCCCAGCGGAACCACGGCTGGTCGGTCGGTCCGGCGCCGGCGACCCGGGCCGCCATGGCCTCCAGCACGGGGCGCATGGCGCGCTGGATCTCGGGCCTTTCGAGCATGAACCGGTTCCAGGCGAGGTCGCTTCCGGAGCTGACATCAAAATCCGTCCCAAACCCCAGGAGGTAATGCTCCATCAATTGCCGGGCGAAGGGCGCGCCTTCATCATCAACACCCCAGTACATCTCCCAGCCCCGTCCCAGCGTATCCCAGAAGTCCGCCTGCACCGTGCCGGAATCCACCCGCCCATGCCCCTGCTGCAGCGTATGCGTCAATTCATGGGCAAGGAGGCGGCGTCCGTCCCGGGTGCCCGGCCGGTATTGCCCATGGGCAAACCCGATGTCGCCGCCCAGGGTGAACGCCCGGGCGTTGATGGATCTCGCGGCGGCATCGGCGTCCGCGCCCCGGTGAATTCGTATACTTTCAAAGGACCGTCGGAACCGGGGTTCAAAGTACGCAAGCTCGGACGCCGGCAGCGGCGCGCCGCCCGTCAGCGCGGAAATTGCGGCATGGGAAGATGCCGGGAGTGGTCTGCCGGCGGTGGGCGTCCGCCCGGCGGGGAGGAGCATGTCATCGCCTTCACCCCCGGTGGTTGAGCGAAACACTGACGGATGATCATCAGATCCGGCCGCTGTTTCAGGGGCGCCCACCATCTGATCGGCGACACGATCCGCCTCCCGCTCGTAAGGGTCTCCCGACACGCTCACCTTCAGCTTGGGCTGGATGTACCTGCCTGTGATCGCAGGGACAGGTATTCGGCTTGCATCATCCGAAAAATGGGGCGATGCAGGAGGGTGTGACCCCGCTTCGCGCAGATCGGAGGCAGCCCCCAGCAATCGCTGGACGGCCTGGTTCCCAACCGCACGCTGCAGGTGAAGGATGTCGCCTGCTTCACGATCTTGTCCGGAATGCATCCGGCCATGCGTGATGGGCTTGGCCGATCCGTCCTGCTGAAATGCCTTCGGTTTTTTTGCCGCAAAACGCATGATATATCTCCTTTCGATGGATGATCTGAGGTCTGATGCCCATGCTTGAGCGGAGATACCGGGAGAAGAGGCATGAGCAATCTAAAATGCCGCACTGCCCCGCGCTCTCCCACGCTGGTATGGCCGCGCCTTCAGCCCAGATCCAGGTGCACCCACCCCACCACCCCCCGGTAGTTCACCCGCGTCCACCCGTCCTCCCCCTCTTCCACCAGGTCGGCGTCATGGAGGGAAGGCGCCACCCCCACCACCGGGGCGCCTTCAGTTGCCTCGGCGCGCAGGAGGAGGTTTCGCGGCGGGGCCGGGGCCGGGGCCGGGGCCGCGAGGACG
>NZ_JBGSQX010000178.1:0-13374 GCF_041737845.1 Desulfococcus sp. | reverse complement strand
CCGGCCGGCGAGGCTGAAGCGCCACGCCCCCGAGGCCGCCGCGCCGAAGGTGAATTCGGCGGAAAGGCGTTTTTCGGCGGGTCCGTCCGGAGCCGCTCGGGGCGGCGTGAGCGCGAAGCGTACCTCCCCGCCGCCCTCGATGCCGGCATCCCCTGCGGCGATCCCGGTTTCCACATGAATATCCACGGCGCCGGAGAGCGCCGGGTCGAGAGCCAGGCCCGCCGCCCGGAGGAGGGGGGCGATGGGGACCCCGGGGGCCGAGATCCGCCAACTGGATCGCCCGGACCGGCGCTCCGCCTCCCCCGTGCAGGCAATGTCCTGATTCTGCAGGACGGCGTGGATCCGGACCTGGAAACGGTGGGGGCCCTCCCGGGGGAAGACGACGCGGAGGTCGACGGGGATGCGGAAGGTCTGCTTTTCCCAGGTGAAGCGGACCCGGGAATGGCGGATCTCGATCGCTTCCGGCAGCAGGGCGGGGCGCGTGGGCGGGGCCTCGGATCGGGCCGGGGCCCCGGAGGGCGATGTTTCGGGCTGGAACTGGTTTTTCAGGCTTTCGAGGTCGATGCCTTCGATGAAGAACCGGCCGTTTTCAATGCCGCAGGTCACCTCCAGGCCCGTGATCGCAACCCGGCCGAGGCGCATGCCGGCCGGGGAATAGTCCAGGCGGACGGCGTCCATGATCGGCCCCGGCCCTTCCGGATCGCCGATGCGCACCGCCGCGATATCGGCGCCGAAGAGGCCCACACGCCGGACGTCCCAGTCAAGATCGGGCAGGCCGAGGGCGTCCAGGGTGCGATAAAATGCCCCGGAGCCCAGGTATGCGGGCAGCACCAGGCCGATGCCGATCCAGAGGGCTGCGGCCGTGCCGATCAGGGCAAGGCATATCTTGAAAAGCGCGGGCGTCCATTTTTGTCGGAAAGCCATTGTCGCTCCGGTGCCCTTCCATCTATCGGTTTGGGGCGGAGGGCGTCATCGGGCGCGATGCGGAATCACCCCTCGCTGTCGACCTTGTCCTCCGCGGCCCGCAATTCTTCTTCCGTGATCAGGCCCTTTTCCACCAGCAGGGGGCCGATGCCCGCCTCGCGGAGGTCTTCATTTTGGAGGATGCTGTCGATGCCCTTGTAGAGGATCTCTTTCCGGTCCCCCGGGCTGAACAGGGTGTTGGTCAGCGTGGCCTCCGATTTCGGGAGGATTTCAACGCCCTGGTCCACGTAGATGAAGTGGTGGGTGAGCAGGAAATAGAGGGCGTATCCCACGACGCCCGCGATGATGATGTTTTTAATGCGTCTGTTGAACATGGCGTATCCCGGCTCCTTTGCGCGGGTGTTGCCGGGTGGGGTTCCGGGCGGGATGAGCCCCGCCCGGCGCTCGTCCCGGCGTGAAGCGTAGCCTTCCTGCGACGGTCATCCGAGGTGCACCTGCCGGACCGAGAGGATCACCGGCAGGGCCCGGATTTCGTCCAATGCCTGTTCGCTGGCCGGAGAGTCGATGTTGACCAGGCACACGGCACGGTCATCCTGCCGTCCCAACTGAAAGCGGCCGATATTGACCTTATGGCGTCCCAGGGTGGTTCCCACATGGCCGATCACGCCGGGCTTGTCGATGTTCTCGATGACGATCATCGATCCGTCGGGGATGGCATCGAGGTAGACATCGCCCATGCGGACCAGCCGCGGGTATTTCTTCTCGTAGACCGTCCCCCAGATCTCGTCGGGCGAAGCGTTGGCGCCCTCGATCCTGAGTTTGATGATGCTTGAAAAATCCTCGGGGGATTGGTCCGTGGTCTCCCGGATCCGCATCCCCTTGTCCTGGGCGATGGCCCGGGCATTGACGTAGTTGATCGGGGTGTCGGTGTAGGCGCCCAGGAGTCCCTTGAGGAGGGCGTGGGTCACCGGCCGGGTCGAAAGCTTGGCGATCTCTCCGCTGTAGGTGATGGTGATGTCATGGACCGCCCCGACCAACTGCCCGATGAGGGACCCCATCTTCTCGGCCAGGGTGAGGTGGGGGCGAAGCCGGGCCATCTCTTCCATGGAAACCGAGGGGAAATTGACGGCGTTGGTGATGACCCCGTCGAGGAGATAGGCGGCCATCTGCTCCGCGATCATCCGGGCCACGTTGACCTGAGCCTCGCTGGTGCTGGCGCCCAGGTGGGGGGTGAAGATGATGTTGGGGTGGCTGAGGACGGCCAGGCCCGGGTCCGGCGGCTCCTTGGGAAAGACGTCCAGGGCCGCGCCCGCGATATGCCCGCTCGAAACGGCGTCATAGAGGTCGTCCAGGTTGACCACCTCCCCCCGGGAGCAGTTAATGAGCCGGGCCCCCGGCTTCATTCTGGCCAGGGTATCGGCGTTGATGAGGTTTTCGGTCTCCTTGAGGCGGGGCACGTGGAGGGTAATGAAATCGGACTGGGCCAGAAGCTCGTCAAAACCCGCCAGCCGGACGCCCATTTTGCCGGCCGCTTCCCGGCTGACGAAGGGATCGGCGGCGACAACCTTCATCTTGAGGCCCAATGCCCGGTCCGCCACGACCCGCCCGATGTGGCCCAGCCCTACGATGCCCAGGGTCTTTCCGGTGATCTCCACCCCCGTGAGCTGCTTCTTCTCCCATTTCCCCTCGCGGAGGGATGCGGTGGCCTGGGGGATGTTGCGGGCCAGGGCGAACATCATGGAGAGCGCATGTTCGGCCGTCGTCACCGTATTCCCCCCGGGCGCGTTCATCACCACGATCCCCTTTTTCGTGGCGGCCTGCTGATCGATGTTGTCCACCCCGATCCCGGCCCGCCCGATGACCTTGAGCCTGGGGGCGTTTTCGAGCACGGCTTCGGTCACCCGGGTACCGCTCCGGACGGCGAGGCCGTCGAATTCCCGGATGATTTTGGAGAGGGCCTCGGGATCGGAGGTCGCCTTGTCGTTGTCCACCACCACCGCGATCTTTCCGGTCGCTTCCAGAATCTCCTTCGCCACAGGGGACATGTTGTCCCGGATCATGACTCTGAACATCGTTTGATCTCCTTGATGAACCCCCTGCGGGAGTTTTGATATGGCAAAAATGTAATTAAATTTTGAATAACAAAACAAAATTGTAACATCCGTCTTTTTCGCGCCTGCGGATTACGGGCGTTTGATGCATTGATTTCTTTATGGTTTTTTATTTTCCACTCCAATGGCATACTGTTTGCTTATCATTATCGCAGGAATGATTCAATGGAAAATTCGCTGCAGTTTCTCTCATCCCGGGATGGGACCGACCGGCGCATCCCTCCCGGGAGACGAGAATTCGGGGAAGGATGAACGCCGATAAGAATTGAAGGAAAGCGATGACGGAGTCAAGCTCAAAAAAACGATACATAGATGCTTCACGGGTGCTCCAGGAAAAGCAGCGGGGGATGGTGTCCCGGTTTTTTTCGCACGATTCTCCCGGTTTCATGGAAAATTACACCCGGCTGCTCGATGATTATTTCCGTGAAAGCTTTGAAAACAGCATGATCGGACCCAATATGGGCATCGACAAGAACCCCTATGCCATGATCGCCCTGGGAGGATACGGACGCCAGGAGCAGTGCGCCCACTCCGACGTGGACATCCTGTTTCTTTTCAAAAAGGAACTCCCCAAAAAGGCTGAAGCGCTCATCCGTGAAATCATCTATCCCCTCTGGGACATCGGGCTGGACATCGGGCACGCCACCCGCTCCCTCAAGGACTGCATCAACCTGGCTGCCAAGGATTTCGAGGTTCTGATGTCCCTTCTGGATGCGCGGTTCGTCTGCGGCATGTCGCCGCTCTATTCCGAGATGGCGGGCCGGATCCGGGAGAAGATCGTCTTCCGCCGGGGGGGGAAGATCGTCGACTGGCTGACGGAAGCGAACCGCGAGCGTCACCGCGTTTTCGGCGATTCCGCCTACCTGCTGGAACCCAACCTCAAGGAGGGGCGGGGCGGGCTTCGGGATTACCATGCGCTGCTCTGGCTCTCCCGGGTCAGGTTCAATCTGGAGACCCCGCGGGACCTCGAATACCACGGATATCTCTCCCACGAGGAATTTCAGGATCTCGAAAGAGCCCTGGCTTTTGTCTGGAAGGTGCGGAGCGGGCTCCATATCCTCGTCCGCCGGAAATACGATCAGCTCCATTTCGCCCATCAGGTCGAACTGGCCGAAAGGTTCGGCTATCGGCAGGGATCGATGCAGCACGGCGTCGAACAGTTCCTGGGGGAGCTTCACGGACACATGGACGTGATCCAGCAGGCGCATCTCCTCTTCTTTCAGGAGGCGGGGACGCCCCGGAAGCGGTTCCTCTTCCATCGGAAGCCCGCCGCGGCCAAGCTTGCGGCGGGGGTGGAGGTCCGGAAGCAGGCCTTGGCCTTTGCCTCGGTAAAAACGGTTATCGACACCCCGGAATGCCTCGTCCGGATCTTTGAAGAGAGCGTTCGGACAGGCCTCCCCCTCGACCGGGAAGCCCGGCGCCTCATCCGGGAGTTCCGTCACCTGATGGACGCAGACGCCGTCCGCCGTCCCGGGGCGGTCCGCGCCCTGGAACAGGTCCTGCTTGAGCCCGCCGCCGGCGCCCATGACGTGCTTGGCGAAATGCACACCACCGGCATGCTCATGCAGTTCGTTCCGGAGTTGAAAACCGTCGTGAATCAGATCGAATACGACACCTACCATGTTTATCCGGTGGACAGGCATCTGCTGAAAACGGTTGCCGCGGTCAGTCGGCTGGGCCTTCCCGATGACGAGGGCCGGGATGCATTCAAGCCGTCCGTCGATAAGGACCTGTGCCGCACCCTGATGGAAGAGCTCCCGGACCGGCGCCCCCTGGTCTGGTCGGCGCTGCTCCATGATGTGGGCAAGGGCACGGGCCTGGCCCATCCCGAGGCGGGGGAGCGCATCAGCCGGTCGGTGCTGGCGCGCCTGGATTACCCCCGGGAGATGATCGACACCGTGGGCTTCCTGGTCCGCAGCCATCAGCTTCTCCCGCACACCGCAACACGGCGGGATATCGACAATGAGGAGACCGCCCTTTTTCTGGCGGGGGAGGTCGGCGACCTGCCGCGGCTCAACATGCTCTACCTGCTCAGCGTCGCCGATCTCAGGGCCACGGGCCCCAAGGCATGGAACGAGTGGACCGCCATCCTCATGAGGAGCCTGTTTCTGAAGGTTCGACATCGGCTCTCTTCGCGCGGGGCCGTTTCCGGGAACACCGTCCGGGCGTTGCGGGATAAGGCCCTCGAGGTCATGGCGGCGATGCCGTCCTCCCGGGACAGGTCGGATGCGGAAACCCTCATGGGCGTCATGTCGTCCCGGTATCTCCTTGGCACCCCCGCGTCGGAGATCCAGGACCATGTCGATCTCTTCAGGGGGCTGGGGGAAAAGCCCTTTGTCTGGCGGATCGATAAGATGCCTGAATCCGACACCCGGAAGGTGGTGGTCCTGGGCCGGGATGTCCCCGGCTTTTTCTCCGACATCGCGGGTGTCCTTGCGCTGAACCGGATCGATGTGCTGGAGGCCCAGGTCCGCACGTGGCGGAACAACACCGCCCTCTGCATCTTCACGGTCACGCCGCCGCCGGACCCCCTTTTTGAAGACGACCGGTGGCACCGGGCGGCCCAGGAGCTTTCCGCGGTTGTTTCCGGGAAACTGGACATCCGGCAGGCTATAGGGGAGAACGCCTCCTCCATGCCCGCGCCGGCGGCATGTCCCCTCGGCCCGCCCGACCGGATCCACGTCGACAACGCCGCCTCGGGCGACTTCACCATCATCGAGGTCCACACCCGCGACATGCCGGGGCTGCTCTACCGGCTGACCCGCACCCTTTTCCAGTGCGGCCTGGACATCTGGAGCGCCCAGATCGCCACCCGGTCGGACCAGGTGGTCGACGTGTTTTACGTGAGGGATTTCGACGGTCGGAAGATCGCATCCCAAGCCGAGATCGAAAGAGTGCGCGCGAGGATCGCATCGGTCCTGCCGCGCGCCCGGGAAGGCCCCTCTCCGGACGAGGAGCGCCCGCCGGAAGCGGCTTCCTGCAACGGCGCGGCATAATGGTTCAACGGGACTGGGGGGACGGGGATTTCCCGCATTGCCGGTCATGTGTCCTCATTTATCATTGCTCTATCTAAATTGCTCTATCTAAACAGGAGAAAAAAAATTGAAATCAGGAGGAAAATGGATCATGAAATGTAAAAGCATCCTTACCACGGCGGTTCTGACCCTGCTGCCCTTTTCAACGGCCTTCGCCGAAGACGCCATCAACAGCGGCGATACGGCCTGGATCATCGTCTCGACGGCCCTTGTCATGATGATGACGCCGGCCGGCCTGGCGCTTTTTTACGGCGGCATGTCACGGTACAAGAACCTGCTCAACACCTTTGCCATGACCTTCGTCGCCTACTGCCTGGGCAGCATCGTCTGGGTGCTCTGGGGATACACCCTGGCCTTCGGACCCGACGTCGGGAAATTCATCGGCGGGCTGGATCACATATTCCTGAACGGCATCACCGTCGGCAGCGTTACCGGGACCATCCCGACCTATGTCTTCGTGGTGTTCCAGATGACCTTCGCGGCCATCACCGTGGCCCTGGTGCTGGGAGCCATCGTCGACCGCATGAAGTTTTCGTCGTGGATCGTCTTCACCATCCTGTGGCTGACCTTTGTCTACAGCCCGGTCTGCCACTGGGTCTGGGGCGGCGGATGGATGCACGCCATGGGCGCCCTCGATTTCGCGGGCGGGAACGTGGTCCACATCAACGCCGGCGTCGCCGGGCTGGTGCTCTCTTCCATGGTGGGCAAGCGGCTCGGCTACGGCAAGGATGCCATGTTTCCGTCGAGCATCACCCTTACGGCGCTGGGGGCCGCCATGCTCTGGTTCGGCTGGTTCGGCTTCAATGCGGGCAGTCAACTGGCCGCAGACGGCGTGGCCGCCTCGGCCTTTCTGGTGACCAATACCTCCGCGGCCGTGGGCGCGCTTGCGTGGATGGCGGCGGAATGGTATGTTAACAAGCGCCCGACGGTGCTGGGCATTGCGTCGGGCGTGGTTGCCGGCCTGGTGTCCATCACCCCCGCGGCCGGATTTGTGGATATGAAGGCGGCCCTGGTCATCGGGCTGGTCGCGGGCGTGTTCGGGTTCTACAGCGTCGCCGTCCTCAAGCGCAAGCTGGGATACGATGATTCCCTGGATGCCTTTGGCGTGCACGGCATGTGCGGCATGTGGGGGGCGCTGGCCACGGGCATCTTCGCCAACCCCGCGATTACGGCGGGCAAGGCGGGGCTTCTCTACGGGAACCCGCGTCAGGTTTGGATCCAGTTCGTCTCCATTGTCGCCACGGTCCTGTTTTCGGCGTTGGCCACCTTTATCGTGGTCCTGGTGACCCGGGCGATCACCGGGGGGCTCCGGGTGGACGAAGAGGATGAGGTCAGGGGCCTGGACGGCGCCATCCACGGCGAACGAGGTTTTGAGATAGAATTCTAAATATAACGACAGGAGGAACGACCATGAAAAAGATTGAGGCGATCATCAAGCCCTTCAAGCTGGACGACGTCAAGGAAGCGCTGAACGAGATCGGCATCCAGGGCATGACGATCTCGGAGGTCAAAGGGTACGGCCGCCAGAAGGGGCACAAGGAGATCTATCGGGGGGCCGAATATGTGGTCGATTTTATCCCGAAAATCAAGATCGAGATCGTCGTGGAGGCGAGCTGGGTGGACAAGGTGGTGGAGAAGATCCAGGCGTCCGCCTACACCGGCAAGCTGGGTGACGGGAAAATCTTCGTGCTGTCCGTGGAAAAAGCGGTGCGCGTCCGCACCGGAGAAAAGGGCAAGGAGGCGATCTAGGCCAGAGCCCACGCAGCTTCTCATTATTTCCCAAAAAGCCGGCCTCTCCGTTCAGAGGCCGGTTTTTTTTGGAAAACAGGCTTCAATCTTGACAGCTCCTTGACTTGGCCGCCAAAACTCTTTATTACTCAGGTTTGATGATTTTGTAAAAAGTAAATTTTCAGACGGTTTTGTAAAAAATTCGAGATCGAGGCTTGTGAACCCCGAGGAATGAGGCCTACTTAAAGTACGCCGCAGTGACGAGGGATGAAGCATAACGCAGATATCGGGGTTTTTACGGAACCGTCAAGTTTGATCAATTCGCAGACTCTCTGGAAGTTCATGAATCCGAATTCCCTGGAAGGGTGACCATACCGTCATGATGAAAGAAAAAATCGCCGCATTGATCCTCCGGTCGGCCCGGAAGGCCCATGAGTCGGGCGTTCTGCCGTCGTCCGAATTTCCCCCGGTCGAGGCCGAGGCGCCCAAGATCCCGGCCCACGGAGATTTTTCCACCAACATGGCCATGGTGATGGCCGGCGGCCAGAAAATGGCCCCCCGCAAGATCGCCGAGGCCATTGTTGCCCATATTTCAGACGCCGAGGGCATTCTGCTGAAGACGGAGATCGCCGGTCCGGGGTTCATCAACTTTTTCATCCGTCCGGAAGCCTGGCATCCGGTCCTGGATGCGATCCATTCCGCGGACGGTCGCTACGGCGCCGTCAACATCGGCGACGGGCGGAAGATCCAGGTCGAGTTCGTGAGCGCCAACCCCACGGGGCCGCTCCATGTCGGCCACGGCCGGGGGGCCGCGGTGGGCGACAGCGTGGCCAACATCCTCGCCTTCTGCGGTTACGACGTCGAGCGGGAGTATTACATCAACGATTCGGGACGGCAGATCCAGACCCTGGGGCGATCGGTCTACCTCAGGTACCGGGCGCTTGCCGGAGAGGCGGTCGACTTTCCCGGGGATTACTATCAGGGGGAGTACATCATCGATCTGGCGCGCCGGGTCCTTGCGGACCAGGGCGACAGCCTGAAGGACGGGGATGAGGCCGCGGCCGTCGATCACTGCGCCCGGTTCGCCGCCGACGCCATCCTGACCGGCATACGCCGGGACCTGGAAGAGTTCGGGGTCCGTTTCGACCGGTGGTACAGCGAACAGAGCCTCTATGATTCGGGCCGGGTCGACCGGACGGTCGAGAATTTCCGGAACAGCGGGCTGATCTATGAGAAGGACGGCGCCCTCTGGTTCAACAGCACCCGTTACGGGGACGAAAAAGACCGGGTCGTGGTCCGCGCCAACGGCCTCACTACCTATTTCGCATCCGACATCGCCTACCACCAGGATAAATACGAACGGGGGATGACCCGCGTCATCGATGTCTGGGGCGCAGATCACCACGGCTATATCCCCCGGATGGCCGCAGCCATCCAGGCCTCGGGCATGAAGCGGGACCAGTTCGACGTCATTCTCGTCCAGTTGGTCAATCTGCTGCGGGACGGCCTTCCGGTGGCCATGTCGAGCCGCGCCGGCCAGTTTGAAACCTTGAAGGACGTGGTCGAAGAGGTGGGCGCGGACGCCGCGCGGTTTATTTTCCTGACCCGGCACTATGAGAGCAAGCTCGATTTTGACCTGGCGCTCGCCAAGAAAAAGAGCAACGACAACCCGGTTTACTACGTCCAGTATGTCCATGCGCGGATATCGAGCATTTTCGCCAAGGACGCCGCTTCCGACGCCTTGGGGGCGGATCGGAATGCCGGGGCGGGGGCTGTCGCCGTCCTGACGGAGGCCGAGGAGATCAGCCTCCTCAAGCTGCTGGTGCGTTACCCCGAGGTGGTCGCGTCAAGCTGCCGGCTGATGGAGCCCCACCGCATCACCTATTACCTGATGGAGCTTGCCGCGGCCTTTCACGCCTATTACAACCGGCATCGGGTGCTCACGGACGACCCTGAGGTGACGGCGGGCCGCCTGCGGCTCGTGAGGGCCGTCCAGAAGATCATCCGAAACGGATTGACGCTCCTGGGCGTCTCCGCGCCGGACAAGATGTGATGCGGCGGGACATATGAACAAGAGAGGATTAAAATCCCGTCCCCTGCCCAGAAAGGCGGCGCGGGAATATACCCCGCCCAGGGAGCGGGGGATCCGTGGCCCCATTTTCCGATGGGGTTTCCTCCTGTTTGTCGCCGTGTGGATGTTCGTTCTGGGGATCATCGTGGGGCGCTACGCGACGCCGGTCGACTTTGATCCCAAACGATTGGAAAAGGAGCTGGCCGAGCTTCGCGCGGAGGAGGTTCAGAAGGAAAAGGAGCGCCTCAAGGCCGAGGCCAAGGCCCTGTACGACCTGGAACTCGACTTTTACAACGCCCTGCCGAGTTCCGCGAAAACCCCGGCGCCGGAACCGGCCGGGGTGGATGATCCCGGCGGGGACCGGCCGGCCTCCCCGATGATCAAGCGGCCCCTGTCCACCAAGCACAGCGCCGAGGCGCGCCAGGAAGCGAGGACCGGCTCACCCCCTTCCCCCGAGGCGGGGGGGGATTCCCCCGTCAGGGCCCCGAAGCCTGCGCCGTCGGAACCGATGGCGCCGGAGCCGGCCCCCCGGGGGATCGCGGCCGACCGGCTCGCCATTCAGGTGGCGTCATTCGTCACTGCGTCGGACGCGGATCGGACGGTGGCCATGCTCAAGGGGAAAGGGTATGCCGGCGTCTACCGGACGGAAGACACGGTGCCGGGCATCGGCATCCGCTACCGGGTCAGGATCGCTCAGTTCACCGATGCCGCATCGGCGCGGGAGGCATTGGGGCGGCTCAGGAACACGGATCATTTTCGGGATGCGTATCTTTTCAGGCGATGACGACCGCCTGAAAAGCCGCCATCCAGACGATTTTGTAACATCATCGACGGGTTCACAGGAAACACGGATGAAAATTACCAAAGAAGAGGTCCTGCACGTGGCGAAGCTCGCCCGCCTGGACATGGACGACGCCGCGGTGGAGAAATTCTCCGAGCAGATCGGCACCATCCTGGCCTATATGGAGTCCCTCGACCAGGTGGATACCCGGGGGGTGACCCCCACTTCCCACGCCGTCTCCCTCGGCAGCGCCTTCCGGGAGGATGAGGAGACGGGCGGTCTGGCACGGGACGCGGCCCTGGTAAACGCCCCGGAACAGGAGGACGGCTGTTTTGTCGTCCCCAGAATCGTCAAGTAAGGGAGGGTCCCGGATGAACCTGTTTGAGCTGACGATTCATGAGGCCCATGAGCTTTTGAAGCGAAAGGAGATCTCCTCCGCGGAGCTGACCCGGTCGGTCCTGGATCGTATCCGGGACGTGGACGGGCGGGTGGGGGCCTATATCACGGTGGCCGGGGAGACGGCCATGGCCGGGGCCGAGGCGGCCGACCGCGCCATCGGAGACGGGCGCATCGGGCGGCTCACCGGCATCCCCCTGGCCGTCAAGGACCTGATCTGCACCCGGGGGCTCCGGACGACCTGCGCTTCCAGGATCCTCGAAAATTTCATCCCGCCCTACGACGCCGGGGTGATCGAGAGGCTCCACGCCGAGGGTGCCGTCATCGTGGGCAAGGCGAACATGGACGAGTTCGCCATGGGCTCCTCCACCGAAAATTCCGCCATGGGCATCACCCGGAACCCCTGGGACCCGACGCGGATCCCCGGCGGGTCCAGCGGCGGATCGGCGGCCGCGGTGGCCGCGGACATGTGCCTGGGCGCCCTGGGGTCGGACACGGGCGGGTCCATCCGCCAACCGGCCTCCCACTGCGGCGTGGTGGGCCTCAAGCCGACCTATGGCCGGGTATCCCGGTACGGCCTGGTCGCCTTTGCCTCGTCCCTCGACCAGATCGGCCCCCTCGCCAAGGACGTGACCGACTGCGCGCTGCTCCTGTCGGCCGTCTCCGGGCACGACAAGCGCGATTCCACCTCCGTCCCCCGCGCGGTCCCCGACTATGCCGCGGCGCTCCGGCCCGACATCGAGGGGCTCAGGATCGGCATGCCCAGGGAGTACTACACCGCCCGGGGGCTCTCGCCCGAGGTCGGGGAGGCCATCCGGGCCGCCGTCCGACGCCTGGAAGAGATGGGCGCCCGGTGCGTGGAAATCTCGCTCCCGCATACGCCCCATGCCGTGGCGGTCTATTATCTCATCGCCCCGTCCGAGGCGTCCTCCAACCTGGCCCGCTACGACGGGGTGAAGTACGGCTTCCGCGGCCCGGGACAGGACGACCTCCTGGAGATGTACCGGAGCACCCGCTCCAGGGGATTCGGCCCCGAGGTCCAGCGGCGGATCATCCTGGGAACCTATGCCCTGTCGGCGGGGTATTACGATGCCTATTACGGCAAGGCCTCCCAGGTGAGGACCCTGATCATGGCCGATTTCCGGAAGGCGTTCGAGGCCTGCGACGTGATCCTTTCCCCGGTCGCCCCGACGCCGGCCTTCCCCATCGGGGAGAATATCGACGACCCGCTGACCATGTACCTCTCGGATGTCTTCACCCTGTCGGCGAACCTGGCAGGCATTCCAGGGATGTCCGTCCCGTGCGGGTTTTCCGATGAGGGCCTGCCCATCGGGCTCCAGATCATGGGGAATCATTTCGATGAAGAGACCCTGCTCAGGGTCGCCTACGCCTTTGAGCAGGCCACGGAATTCCATCTCAGAAAACCGGCGCTGCCATAGGCCGCCGGAATTCGATGCCCCGCTGACGGGGCCACAAGGAGACGCCATGAGCATTCTGCCCCAGGGGGAAGACCTTCGGAACGCGGTGAAATGGGTCGCCGAAGAGCGCAAATCCCATCCCGATAAAGAGCTGGGCAAGCTGGTCCAGGAGGCCTGCGCCCGGTTCGACCTGTCGCCTCTCGACGCGGACTTTCTGGATCGGTTTGTCCGGGAAAAGAGCCCCCCGGTGGTGTAGCCGTGTCCAGGATCAAGATCCTCCCGGAGATCCTCTCCAACAAGATCGCTGCCGGCGAGGTGGTGGAGCGGCCGGCCTCGGTGGTCAAGGAACTCGCCGAAAACGCTCTCGACGCCGGGAGCACCCGCGTCAGGATAGCCGTGGAAAACGGCGGCCGATCCCTCATCCAGGTGTCGGACAACGGCACGGGCATGGCCGCCGATGACGCCCTCCTCTCCATCGAGCGGTACGCCACCAGCAAGATTTACGATGACCGGGACCTCTTTGCCATCGGCACCCTGGGCTTCCGGGGGGAGGCCCTGCCCAGCATCGCCTCGGTGTCCCGGTTTGTCCTGGAAACCCGGCACCGGGATGCCGACGCCGGCATCCGGGTCGAAATCTCGGGCGGAACCCTCCGGAAGGTCACGGAGATCGGCGCGCCGACCGGAACCCTCGTCGCCGTCCGGGACCTCTTTTTCAACACCCCGGCCCGCAGGAAGTTCCTGAAGGGCGTTTCAACGGAGATGAGCCACATCGCCGACACGGTGGCCAACATGGCCATGGGTTGGCCCGGGGTCTCCTTTACCCTCCGCCACGACGGCCGGGAGGTGAAATCGTGGCCGGCGGCGGGCGACCCGGCGCTGCGCGCGGCGGAGGTCCTGGGCCGCGGGGTCG
>NZ_JBGSQX010000164.1:0-13267 GCF_041737845.1 Desulfococcus sp. | reverse complement strand
CCGGCGCCCGGCGCCATGGCCGCACGCCAGGCCTCCCGCGTCTCGTTGGCGTCCGCAGGCCGGATCACGGTGACCCCCGGAATGGCCCTGAGGCTCATGAGGTGCTCCACCGGCTGGTGGGTCGGCCCGTCCTCCCCGACTGCGACGCTGTCGTGGGTGAAGACATAGGTCACCGGGATCTTCATAAGGGCTGCGAGCCGGATGGCGGCCCGCATGTAGTCGGCGAAGACCAGGAAGGTACCGCCGTAGGGCCGGATGCCGCCGTGGAGGGCCAGACCCGACAGGATCGCCCCCATGGCATGTTCGCGGACCCCGAAGCGGATGTTCCTGCCGGTATAGTCCTGTTTCTGGAAGTCCGCGGCGCCGGCGATGAGGGTCTTGTTGGACGGGGCCAGGTCGGCCGATCCCCCCATGAGCTCGGGGATTTTCGCCGCGAGCCCGTTGAGCACCTGCCCGGATGCCGACCGGGTTGCCACGGCGCCGCCTTCGGCCGGGAAAACGGGCAGATCGGCGTCCCATCCCTCGGGCAGGGCACCGGTGATCATCCGGTTCCACTCCGCGGCCGGCTCGGGATGGGCCTTGGCATAGGCGTTGAAGCTCTCGAGCCATTTCACCTGAAGGGCCTGGCCGGTGTCGACGCATTTCCGGAACACCTTGAGGGGGTCCTCAAGCACGCAGAAAAATTCGTCCTCGGGACTCCCCAGGTTGATCTTCGTGAGGCGGACCTCCTCTTTCCCCAGGGGCGCGCCATGGGCGTCGGCGGTGCCCTGCTTGTTGGGGCTGCCGAAGGCGATCTCGGTGCGGAGGAGGATGATGGAGGGCTTTGCGGTTTCTGCCTTGGCCGCCGTCAGGGCGTCCAGGACGGCATCGACGTCGTTGCCGTCCGCCACCCGCTGGACATGCCAGTTCATGGCCTCGAACCGGAGGGCCGTATTCTCGGTGAAGGCGAGGTCGGTGCTTCCCTCGATGGAGATCCGGTTGTCGTCGTAAATACAGATCAGTTTGCCAAGGCCTAAGTGTCCGGCCAGGGAGGCGGCCTCGTGGCTGATCCCCTCCATCAGGTCGCCGTCCCCGCACATGACGTAGGTGTGATGATCGACGATCCCTTTGCCCTCGCGGTTGAACCGGCCGGCCAGGAACCGCTCCGCCATGGCCATGCCCACGGCGTTGGCGATCCCCTGACCCAGGGGCCCGGTGGTGGTTTCCACGCCCGGCGTGTGGCCGTATTCGGGGTGCCCCGGCGTCTTGCTGCCCCACTGGCGGAAATTGCGGATGTCGTCCAGGGTCACGTCGTATCCCGTGAGGTGCAGCAGGCTGTACAGCAGCATGGAGGCGTGGCCGCCGGACAGGACAAACCGGTCCCGGTCGGGCCACAGGGGATTTTTCGGGTTGTGCTTCATCACCCGGGTCCAGAGGACGTAGGCGGCGGGGGCCAGGCCCATGGGCGCGCCGGGGTGCCCTGAATTGGCCGCCTGGATGGCGTCCATGGACAGGGTGCGGATGGTGTTGATGCACTGCCGATCGTTGATTGCCCGGCATTCCGCCAATGATTTGTTCATCTTCTCTTTTCTCCTTGGTGTTCTATTGATCGAATCCGGCCGGCAAGCCGGCGGATGGCTTCCGATGCTCTTTACAGCGCCCTCAGCCATTCGGGTTTCAGCTTGATGCTCCCGGCCAGGGCCTCGTCGATGCGGCTGAGGGTGGCGTCCCTGTCTTTGGGGAGCCTTGCCTTGATCGGCAGATAGTTGGAGGCGTGGTTGGCATGAAACAGGCCGCGCGTCAGGTGGGTGTGGGCGATCATGGTCCTGAGTTCCATGAGCATTTCCATGGGTTCGATGAGGGCGAACCGTCCGGATGCATACTCCTCGTGGAGGGGGGTTCCGGGCAGGAGCATGAGGCTCAATGCCCCCACGTACTCCGGATCGATCTCGCTCAAGACCCTTCCTGTGGCCTCGGCGTGGATCCGGGACCGCTCCCTTCCGGCGAGCCCCAGGAGCACGGTCAGGGAGAGCTTGATGCCGGCCCGCCGGATCTTTTTCCCCATCCGGATCATTTTCTCCGCGTCGGCGCCCTTTTTCACCTTTTCCAGGGTGAGGTCATCCCCCGACTCCAGCCCCATGTAGGCGATCTTGAGGCCGTGGGCCGCTAGCTCGGCCAGCTCTTCATCGGTTTTCAGGTCGATCCCCTTGCTGTTGGCGTAAAGGCCGACCCGGGTGACCCACGGGAGCTGACGTTCTATCTCCTTCAGGATGCCCAGAAGCCGACGCTGGGGGATGATCAGGGCATCCCCGTCGCAGATGAAGACGCGCCTCACATGTTCAAAATGGAGGGCGGCATAGGCGATGTCCGCCAGGATCCTTTCCTCCGGCTTGATCTTGAAGCGCAGCCCCTTGTAGGCTCCGCAGAAGGTGCATTTGTTGTGGGAGCAGCCGACCGTTGCCTGGAGCAGGATGCTGTAGGCCTCGCTGGGCGGCCGGATCACCCGGGCCGGATGTTCGTAATGCATCGATATCTCTCCGATTATACTGAAATATATTTTTTTCAAGTTCCGCGGGGGAAGGCCCACGTTTACGCAGATTATCCCGGAGTTGCAACCTTTATTTTCAAGGCGATCCGGCGCGGCCGCCGTGCGCCCGGGGACGCGGCGGACCGTCCGCCGTCATCGGGCGCCATTGAGCCGCCAGTCGTACTCCAGGAAATCGATCTTCACCCGCCGCGACCGGATCCTTTCCCTGTCGGCCGGGGCATCCCCCAGCAGGTCGGCGTATATTGCAAAAAATCCTTCCAGGGTATCGTACCCCCGGTATCCTTCCCTGAAATCGCCGCCGTACCAGTCGAAGATTCTGGACACCTCCAGGGTTCCGGACCGGGGATTGTAGCGGTTGCGGGACCGGTCCTTCAGAAACCGGATGAGATTGTCCTCGAGCTGCGCGTCGAGGCGCTCCGCCGCAAAGGCTTCGTCCCGCAGCGCCGGGCACCCGACCGACGCGCAGTTGACGGCCGCATGAATCCTCGGGTCGTCATACACGCCGGGTTTGCGGATCATGTCGTGTTCGATCCAGTCCAGATGCCGCTTCTCTTCCAGGAGATTGAAAAATTTCTTTTTCCACGGGCTGCTGAGGAGCGAGCCGAGATCCTTGATGGAGGTCAGGTCCGGATACCGGGTCAGGATGAGTTCCACGGTGAACGCATTGTAGGCGTTGATCAGAAAGGCCAGCCGGCGCTCCCTGGACCATCCGTCGAAGGTCTTGCGGGAGACGGCGGAAAGCGATTCGAGGTAGGCCGTCAGCCGGGAACGGTCTTTCTGGAAGCCGTCGTAATCCACCTGGCTTCCCCCGCCGCCGTCGATCCAGACGACGTGCTTCCCGAGAAGCTGCCGCCACTCGCCGTGGCCGTGGTCGAAGTCCCCGGCGGAGGCGGTCCCGGCCGACAACATCAGTCCTGCCATAAACCATGCAATGTTCATGATTCACCTCGCTGAAAAAGGATTCAAAATAATTCGGTGGCTGATCTTAGGTCCGGGGCAAACAGGGTGCCTGACATTTTTTTCAGGGCTTCCGGAAGAAAACGGATGACGGCGGGGATGCGACCGGCCGGGGACGGTCGTAATGGCCCGTCCTTCCCCGGCCGGAAGCGTTCAGGAGGCCATGAGCTTCCTCAACACATACGGCAGGATGCCGCCGTTTTCGAAATACTCCACTTCGATGCCCGTATTCAGCTTGGATTCCGCCTCGAACTCCTTCGCAGTGCCGTCTTTCCGGACCGCCCTGATCTTCAGGAGGCTTCTCGGCGTCATATCAGAAAGGCCGCTCACGGTATAGGTTTCCGAACCGTCGAGGCCCAACTGCCGCCACCCCTCGCCTTCCCGGAAAACCAGCGGCAGCACGCCCATGCCCACCAGATTGCTCCGGTGGATCCTCTCGAAGGACTCGGCAATGACGGCCCTGACGCCCAGTAGAACGGCGCCCTTGGCGGCCCAGTCCCGGGAGGATCCCGTTCCGTATTCCTTGCCGCCCATCACCACCAGGGGAACCTTTTCATCCCTGTATTTCATGGCGGCCTCATAGATATAGGCCTCCTCGTCCTGGGGGAACTTCCGGGTAAAGCTGCCTTCCCTCGGCGCCACAAGTTGATTTTTGATCCGGATATTCCCGAAGGTCCCCCGCATCATCACCTCGTGGTTGCCCCGGCGGGAGCCGTAGGAATTGAATTCCCCGGCGGCAACCCCTTTTTCGACGAGATACCTGCCGGCGGGGTATTCCACGGGAATGGCGCCCGCCGGTGAAATGTGGTCGGTCGTGACGGAATCCCCGAGCAGGAGGAGCGTGCGCGCCCCGTCGATGTCCGAGGGCTTCTTGACATCGAGGGCGAACCCCTCGAAATAAGGCGGGTTCTTGATATAGGTGGATTCCCCGTCCCAGTTGAAGGTGGTGCTCTCCGGGGTGTCGAGGGCGGCCCAGAACTCGTCCCCGTCATAGATTTTGGCATATTCATCCCGGTAGAACGCCTGTTTGACATGCCGCTGGATAAGAGGGTCGATCTCATTCTTCCGAGGCCAGATATCCTCGAGATAGACCGGTTCACCGTTGGGGTCGAGGCCCAGGGGCCGCCGGAGGAGGTTGACGTCGATCCGGCCCGCGATGGCGAAGGCGACCACCAGCATGGGCGAGGCGAGGAAATTGCCCTTGACGGCCTGATGGATGCGCGCCTCGAAGTTTCGGTTCCCGGACAGGACCGAGGCCACCGTCAGGTCGTATTCCCGGATCAGGCGTTCGATCTGGGGATGGAGCGGGCCGGAGTTGCCGATGCAGGTGGTGCAGCCGAATCCGGCCAGGTGGAACCCCAGGGCCTGAAGGTAAGGCATCAGCCCGGCGTCCTCGAGGTAATCCACGACCACCTTGGAGCCCGGCACGAGAGAGGTTTTCACATGGGCCGGCACCTTGAGCCCCTTTTCAACCGCCTTTTTCGCCAGCAGGCCGGCGCCCAGGAGCACATACGGATTGGAAGTGTTGGTGCAGGAGGTGATGGCCGCGATCACGATGCTGCCGTCCCCCACGCCGACCTCCTTACCATTCATGTTGATGGTGAACCGCCGCCGGCCGCTGGGCTCGCAGAAGGCCTCCCGAGCGGTGACCGACCCGGACTCGTCGAGGAACTTGGAGATGTTCCTGATGTCCGTGTCCCGCTCATGCCCGCATTTCAGGAGGTTGTCAAAATGGTTTTCCAGGTCGGTCAGCACGATCCGGTCCTGGGGACGCGACGGGCCGGCCAGGGAGGGCACGACGGTCGAAAGGTCCAGATCCAGGATATCCGTGTATTCCGGGGTCTCATCCCCAGTATAGAAAAGCCCCAAAGCCGCTGCACAGCGCTCGACGACCCGCGCCCGGTCCTCCCGGTCCGTCATCTCGAGATAGGCCACCGTCTTTTCATCCACCGGGAAAAATCCCATCGTGGCGCCGTATTCCGGGGCCATGTTGGCGATGGTGGCCCGGTCGGGCACCGTCAGGCCCTTCATCCCCGGCCCGAAAAACTCGACAAACTTCTCCACGACATTATACTGCCGGAGCATCTGGGTGACCGTCAGCACCAGGTCCGTGGCCGTCACCCCCGGCCGGAGTCCGCCGGTCATCCGGACGCCGATGACCTCGGGGATGGCCATGAAATAGGGCTGCCCCAGCATGACCGCCTCCGCCTCGATGCCGCCGACCCCCCACCCCAGGACGCCAATGCCGTTGATCATGGTGGTGTGGGAGTCGGTCCCCACCAGGGAGTCGGGGAAGGCCGTCATGACGCCGTCGTCGTCCGGCTCCGTGATGATCACCCGCCCCAGGTGCTCCAGGTTGACCTGGTGGCAGATCCCCGAATTGGGGGGCACGACCTTGAAATTGTCGAAGCTTTTCTGAGCCCATTTGAGCAGCGCGTATCGTTCGCCGTTTCTTTCATACTCCTTCGCCACGTTCTTCCTGAGGGCGTCGGCGGTGCCGTAGTAATCCACTTGAACGGAGTGGTCGACGACCAGCTCCACGGGGATGAGGGGATTGATCTTCCGGGGATCGCCGCCCATGTTCTTCACCGCATCCCTCATGGCGGCCAGGTCGACGACGGCGGGAACCCCCGTAAAATCCTGCATGAGAACCCGGGCCGGATGAAAGGGAATTTCCACCGGGGCGTCATACCGTTTCCGCCACCGGGCGATGTTCAGGAGGTCTTCCTCCGTGACCACCCGGCCGTCCAGCTTCCTGAGCAGGTTTTCCACCAGGATCCGAATTGAAAAGGGCAGCCTGCCGATATCGGCGATGCCTTTTTCCTCCAGCAGCCGGATATCCGCGATTGCATACTCCCGCCCGGCCGCCTGGACCCGCCGCAAAAACGCCTGTCTGTCAATCATTCCCCCTCCTTGATCGCTGTAGGTTGCCGTCCCTCAAATCGTTCCCGCGGGAACGAACCACGCCTCATGATCGATGCATTGGCATACTATAGTACCGCTTGAATCAAACAATCAACCCCCTTTTCCCGGAGGAAGGGCCGCGGCCGCATACCCCTTTTCACCCGCCCCCGACGGGAGGGCCGGCTCTCTTGTGGCATTCCGCCGGACGGCGATGTGCTGTGGACAGAAGGACGGTCGACGAAGATGAGGGGGAAGGGGGCTGCCCCTGCGGGCAGGGCATTCCGATCGGCGGAATGCCCCGCGACCGCCTTAGCGCACCAGGAAACTCCACATGACGCCGGCGGCGATGGCCGAGCCGATAACACCGGAGACGTTGGGCCCCATGGCGTGCATGAGAAGAAAATTGGTGGGGTCCTCCTGATGTCCGACATGCTGCACCACGCGGGCCGAATCCGGCACCGCCGATACGCCCGCGGCGCCCAGAAGCGGATTGATCTTGCTGCGCAGGAAGAGGTTCATGATTTTAGCGAAAATCACCCCGGATGCCGTGGCAACGCCGAAGGCGAGGGCGCCGAGAATAAAAATACCCACGGATCGGGGCGTCAGGAAGACGTCCGCCTGGGTGCTCGCGCCCACCGTGATGCCCAGGAGAATGGTGACCGTGTCGATGATGGCATTTCGGGCGGTAGCGGCCAGGCGCTCCGCCACCACGCACTCTTTGAGCAGGTTCCCGAAGAAGAGCATGCCCAGAAGCGGCAGGGCCGCGGGGGCCAGGAGGCAGCAGAGGAGAAAGCCCATGACGGGAAAGATAATCCTCTCTTTTTTGGATACCTCCCGCGGGTCCTCCATCTGAATGAGCCGCTCCTTCCGGGTGGTGAGCAGCTTCATGATGGGAGGCTGGATCACCGGGACCAGAGCCATGTAAGAATAGGCCGCCACCGCGATGGGGCCGATGAGATCAGGCGCCAGTTGGGCCGTCAGGAAGATGGCCGTCGGGCCGTCCGCCCCGCCGATGATGCCGATGGAGGCGGCCTCCTTGGGGTCAAACCCCAGTGCCAGGGCGCCCAGGAAGGTTAAAAAGATGCCCGTCTGGGCCGCGGCGCCCAGGAGCATGAGAACGGGGCGGGCCAGCATGGTCGAAAAATCGGTCATGGCCCCGATCCCCAGGAAGATGAGGGGCGGATAAATCCCCAGGGTGACGCCCATGTACAGGTAGTGAAGGACGCTGTTGTCCTCGTAGATGGCAAGGCCCAGCCCCTGGAAGACCGGAATATTCCCGACAAGGATGCCGAAGCCGATGGGCACCAGCAGCAACGGTTCGTAATTCTTGGCAATGCCTAAGTAAATGAAAATGAGCCCGATGCCGATCATGATCACATACCGGTAGTCGAGCATATAATACCCTGTATTTTGTATGAATTGTGACAACAAATCTAACATCTGTTCCATGGATGATGCTTCCGCTCCTTTTTCCGGCCTGAGGTTGACATGCGCCCCTGTCTCATCAAGAATTCATATTCCGGCGTTCCTGTTCCAGCGGTAATACCCCTCGCCGTCCGGGACAACGAACTGAGACAGGATGAGTTCGTTGAGGGTTGAATGGGGATGGGATATGCCGCAGCGCACGGCGGCTTCAAGGAGTCTGGGAAGCGCGAACGGTTCCGGCATGCGGTCCGCCAGCATCCTGTAATTTCTGGCAGATTCCTGAATGTTCCCGGGCAGGGCGATCAAGGTCTCTTCCGCCGTCGGCTTTTCGCCGCGTTGTCTGCGGAACGTTGCGTAGAATTGATCGCGGTTTTCCCAAAAGGTCAGCAGCTTGTGGAGTTGGGAGATCATCAGGGCGAGGACGCTGAGCCCCGTGAATACAATGGAAACCCCTACCGCGGCAATCGACCAGCCGTTCGCGGCGGAGATCGCATCAAGGCCTGTCAAGGGATACCTCCTTTACCTGTTTATCCGCAAAAATAGCGGATATATGTCTTCAGATCAAGAAAATAGGCCGAATTTTATGGCAATCGGCAAAAATCAGCCGTATTTTACACCATCGTCTTCGGAATTGGATCAAGCCATATTTCCGCGATAGCGATCACGCCCCCTCACCGCCCGTCGGACTCCGCCTCATCTTCCGACGGACGGACGGGTTCGGCGAAGAAAAACATCCTCTGGGTGATCACGTCGTTCAGCCGTCGCATGATCACCTCGCCCGCGCGTGCGCTGCCCCGGATGAGTTCGTTGAATGGGTCCCCGGAGACGATGAGGACCTCTCCGTCCGTCAACGCGACGGTCGTCCCCCGATAGTTGAAGGGTTCGAGCATGGTGGACATGCCGATCACATCCCCCTTCTCGTGGAGGGTGAATGCCTTTCCATCCTTGAAAAAGATCATGAAGCTGCCGGAAAGGATAACGTAGAAGTTCTGGGCCGAATCCCCCATGCGCATCAGGACCTCGCCCTCCTTCACCCGCATGGGCTTCAACAGGGCTGCGAGCGCATCCAGGTCTTGATTTCCGAGCCCCTCGAAAAGATCGATGGTCTCCAGAAGTTTCACGTCCACCGCCATACAATTTCCTTTCTCGTTTGAAATCGACCACGCACCGATGAAGATAAATTCCAGCCCCCTCCCTCCTGCGGATGAATCCGCTTACGGGAAACCGGTGCACGCATGAGTTCTGCCATTTCAGAAGCTATGATGGAGGAAGGCGAGAAAAATCGGAAAAATGATTTTTTCCCCGCCTCCCTATCATCATAAGATCATATAGTAAAGCGTATTGACGCATCCGGAGAGAAGTTTTTCCAAATGGCTGCGGCCAAACATCGGCTCATGTTCATACATTTTCTTTGGGTTTCATAGAATTATGATTAATTTAGTTTCAAACGAAACCACACACCGGCGGAACCATCAGGAGCCGTAAGGGGCGCACCATGAGCCTGGATAAAAATGTCATAGAAGACCAAAACGTGCTGGAAATCACCTACCGGTGGTATGAGCCCTATCATATTTCGGGATGCATCTTTTTTACGGTTTGGAGCGTGCTGAGCATGATTCTGTTTCACGAAGAGCTTGTGAGGCTTGTTTCCGGGGGGCTGACGGTTGCGAAAAGCGTCGCGGCGATGACCCTGTTCGGGTCATTGTGGGTGATTCCGACCTACTGGATGCTTTTGTTGACCGTGAATCGCACCGTCATCCAACTCACCCGACAAGAGATGCGGGTGCGGCACGGGCCCTTTCCCAGCCTCGCCAAAAATGAGCGCTTCCCCACCAGCGACCTCAGGAGCATCTGGCTTGAAAATGCGGATGCGGAGGAAGGGGAAGGCGCAACGGATATCATCGCGGTTCTGAGAACGGGCGAGGAGCGGAAGGTGATCAAGAACGTCAAAAATACCGAGGATTCGGAAATGATCCGCGACCGGATCAATGCATGGCTGAAAAGGGCGTCCAATTCGTCCCGCTGCAGCCAGAAACCGATACCGCCGTCCAAACCCATGGTCAACGACGCGACATGAGCCCCCGGACCCGGCAATCGACGACGGATACTGCCGGGAACTACCTCTTTCGTTCGATGATATAGCGTGCAATAGCCCGGAGCGGATCGGCCCCGCCGTCGAACCCGGCAATTGCATGCAGGGCTTCCTCGACGAGTCTGAGTGAAAACCGACGGGAGCCCTCCAGGCCCAGGAGGGCGGGGTAGGTGCTCTTTTTTCGATCCCTGTCGGTGCCGGCGGCCTTCCCCATCACCCCGGGGTCCCCTTCCACATTCAGGATGTCATCCGCAACCTGGAAGGCCAGGCCGATTCGCCCGGCATATTGCGTCAAGTCCTCGATGCGGGCCGGGTCCGCGCCGCCGGAGATCGCCCCGGCCGCCACCGACGCCCGGATCAGGGCGCCGGTTTTCAGGGAATGCATTTCCGCGAGGGACGCCGCATCCAGCGCCGCCCCTTCGGCGGCCATATCCCGCATCTGCCCCTCGATCATGCCCTGATATCCCGCGGCGGCGGCGATTTCATGGATGATGCGCATCCGCCTTGCCGGATCTCCCCCTGCCGGATCCCCCTCCTTTGCGAGAATCTCGAAGGCCATCGTCAGGAGGGCGTCCCCCGCAAGCAGGGCCGTCGCCTCATCAAACTGGATGTGGCTGGTTGGCCGCCCCCGCCTGAGATCGTCGTCGTCCATCGCCGGGAGATCGTCGTGGATGAGGGAGTAGGTATGGATCATCTCCAGCGCGCAGGCCGGCACGAGGGCGGCGTCCGGGTCGCCGCCGACGGCCTCGGCTGCCGCCAGGCAGAGGATGGGCCTCAGCCGCTTCCCTCCGGCCGTCAGCGAATACCGCATGGCCTGGACGATTCGGGACGGGCTGTCGGTCTCCCCGCACCACTGGTCGAGGGCCGTGTTGATGCTCCGGCGCTTTTCAGCGAGATAATGCTTCAAATCAAACATGGCCGCAGCGCCGCCCCGCTCTCGTTGGCGCCTCCGTGATCTCCCCGAACGCGGACGCCGTCCTTCCCGCGCAGTCCCGCAGGACCGCGATGGCCGCGGCGACATCTTCGGCCTCGACGGCGCCGACCTCCACCTTCCCGCCGATGCCGTTGGGGAGGGTAATCATCAGGTCGCCTCCCAGATGCTCCCGGAACTGGGCCAGCCCGGCCAGGATCTCCAGGGATCCGTCCGGGGCCCGCCGGTGAAGCCGCTCCTCCCACACCGGCAGGCCGCAGGCCTGCAGCCCGTAAACGATCCGGATGAAATCCGCCTCTGCCATCAATCCCTGACGGACCGCGATATAGGCATCCAAGGCAATGCCCACGGCGACGGCCTGACCGTGGCCCATCGTGAAGCCGGACATGCTCTCCAGCTTGTGGGCGGCCCAATGCCCGAAGTCCAGGGGTCTGGCCGATCCAAATTCGAAGGGGTCTCCGGTATTGCGGATATGGTCCAGATGGAGGATGGCGCACCGCCGGACGGCCTCTTCCATCACCGCCCCGTCCCGGGCTCTGAGCGCCGCCGCGGCGTCGACCAGAAACTCAAAAAACGCGGCATCCTTGATGATGGCCACCTTGAAGGCCTCGGAAATGCCCCCGATCCATTGTTCAAAGGTGAGGGTCGTGAGAAACGCGGCATCGTTCAGCACCGCAAAGGGCGGTGCGAAGGTGCCGATATAATTCTTCTGGCCCTGATCATTGATGCCGTTCTTGACGCCGATGCCGGCATCGTTCTGGGCCAGCGTCGTCGTCGGCACCCGGAGCAGCCTCAGCCCGCGATGGACCAAGGCCGCCGCAAATCCGACCATGTCCAGCACGGCGCCGCCCCCTACGGCAACGATGTAGCTTTGCCGGTCCAGGCGGTGCCGGTTGATCGCGCCGATGATATCATGGACATGCTCCCAGCCGTTTTTCGCGGATTCCCCGCCGGGGACAACGGCCGGGTCGGCCGCAAGGCGCATGTCCGCCGAACGGCTCTCGAAATATTCCCGCATGCGAAATGTCAGGTTTTCATGGGCGGCCGCGACGCCCGAATCCACAAAGATCATGAAGCGATGGCGCCGCCGCTCGTGGAGACGCGCCGCTGCCAGGGCCAGCGCCGGGTTGTCGGGAGAGAAAAGATCCGTTGTAAAATAGACCGGATATTCAAAGGGCACTGAAAATGACTGGACATAGGGGATCAAGTGTTTCACGGGGCTCTCCATATGCTTCTCGGAACGATCGAGAATCCAAAAACCCTTTCCTTAGACGGGAATCCCGTCAATGCTCAAACCGGCATCCTGAAAAATCGGTGTAAGATAGGCCAGGCCCTCCCGGCCCGCAAGCGCCGGCATGTCTACGTACGGATAGAGTTCCAGGCAGATATCGCCTTCGTATCCCAGCCGCTTCATGGCCTTGAAAACCGATATGAAAGGGATCGCCCCGCGCCCGGGAACCAGATGCTGGTGTACGCGGGTGTCGGCGATATCCTCGATATGCACGTGGCCGATCCACCGGAACAGCTCTTCGAAGGCCGCCGCGGGGTCTTCCCCCACGCAGTAGAAATGGCCGATGTCGAAATTGAGGCCGAGGTTGGGGGAATGCATCTCTTTCATGAATGACTTGAACTGGGCGGTGTTTTCGATCAGCAGGTCGGGCTCCGGCTCAATAAGGACCGTAACGCCCGATGCCTCGGCCTCGGGCAGGACCCGATCCAGGCCCTCCCGAAAAAGGCGTACCGCTTCTCGGGGGTCCATGCCGTCCAGGGGTCCGCCCGGGGGGACGGAAATGCATCCGCATCCCAGCCGGCTGGCGACCTTCAGGCAATCGAGGGTGTGGCGGACGCGAATCTCCCGCCGCGACGCGTCCGCTTCGATCCAGGACGGCAGATAGGTGTCTCCCACGGCAAAGAGCGTGAAGCAGTTGAGGTTGGTGGCCTTGAGGCCGCATTTCTCAAGCGCACTCCCAACCCCTGCCAGGTCGTCGTCCGTGAAGTCGGGCGGGTAGAGGTGCGGCTTGTCGCACATGATCTCGATGCCCTTGAATCCCAGGCGGGCGACGTTTTCAATGGTGTCGGCGAGGGAATGCTTGACGAACGCGTTGCTGCTGTAGGCGAGGACCATATTCTTCCTTTCTCGGGCAATTCTTCCAAATAAAAAAAGCCAAGAGAATGGACTCGGACTGCTTGAGATCCATCACTTGGCTCGGGCGCTTGGCTCAGATATCGAAAAAATGGTGCCGAAGGCCGGATTTGAACCGGCACGGGCGTAGCCCACTACCCCCTCAAGATAGCGTGTCTACCAAATTCCACCACTTCGGCACAGGGAAAGATCATTGTCATTCAATCTTTTTGGATCATTTCGGAGCGCTGCCGGCAGCCGGGTCCGTCGACTGGGGCGCAGGCTGCGGTTCGGCCGAGGGGGCGCTGC
>NZ_JBGSQX010000152.1:0-111883 GCF_041737845.1 Desulfococcus sp. | reverse complement strand
GAGGGAAGGATATCAGCAACTAGTTGAAATGTCTAGATTTTTTTATTTACAATGATATCAATATATTAAAGCCATCATGGGCTTGTTTTCGTTACGAAATAAATTAATCAGTAATTGCACCTTTGGGGTGCGGAATGTACGCACTGCGGCCGGTTTTTCTGGGATGGCTCAAGGTTGCCCATTTCATCGGCAGATGTGTCACGGCCCTGGTCCTGACCTTGGCCTACTATCTCGTGATTACCCCGGCGGCTTTCATGAAACGGATTTTCGGCGGGCGTCCATTGCCCGTGAAGCCGGACAGGGAACTGCCCTCTTATTGGGTCCCCCGGAAGGAAGCCGCTCAATCCAAGGAACAATTCTTGAAAAGATTCTAACAAAGGAAAATACGATGCCAAATCAAAGTATAGTCAAAGAGTTTTGGGGTATGATGAAGGAGAGAAAGCGTTTCTGGCCCCTGCCGATTGTCCTGTTTCTCCTTCTGTTCAGCGGCCTGATCGTTTTCACCCAGAGCAGCGCGATCGCTCCGTTTATTTACGCCTTGTTTTAGGGAGAGAAATCCCATCCGAAGGAATACGAGGCAGTCGAAGCCGCTCTCGTGGGATCGGGCGGTCACTGACGGCGCGATGGAGCATGGAATGCATCGGCCGACAGCTCTGATCCCCGATCCAAAATGACTTCAGTGCGGCAAGGGGGAATATGGCGAACAAAATCATTTGGTCAATTCGGGAAGTATCCATCATCATACTGGTGAATCTGTTCGGCGTGCTGATCCTTTTCCTGCTGTTTGAGGGGATGACCAGCATCCTGCTCCTGGTTCGCAGCGCACGCCACCAGGGGCTGGTATCCGAGAGGAAACACACCCAATACGATTCGGAGATCGGCTGGATCAATCTGCCCAACCTTAACATCAGGAATATGTATAGAGGGAAAACGTTCATCACCAATTCCATGTCGTTTCGTAATGATAAAGAATTCGGAGTGGATGTGCCCGACAAGAAGGTGAGGGTGATCTGCTCGGGCGACTCCTTTACGATGGGTTATGGCGTCGGCAATGAAGAGGTGTGGTGCAGCCTCCTTGAATCCATGAACAACCGGATTGAAAGCGTCAACCTGGGGCAGGGGGGATACGGCTTCGACCAGGCATATCTCTGGTATAAGCGAAACAGCCCCAAGCTGGGGCATGATGTTCATCTCTTTGCCTTTATTACCCCGGATTTTACCCGGATGCAAAGCGGCACCTTTCTTGGGTATGGCAAACCGCTTTTGGTACTGAAAGATAACAGGCTTGTGAACGTGAACGATCCGGTTCCGAAGCAGTCTTATCTCTTCCCCAGATTGCCGCTGTATCTGCAGGAATTGAGCCAGTTGAATTCCATCAAAATGATCGGAATCTTGAAAAAGAAACTGTTCAAAAAAGATGCTTCGCTGGAACTGGGAAAACAGGATCAAAAGGATCGCGAGACGCAGGCAGTGGTTGAAAAGATCATTGAGGACCTCCAACGGATCAATAAAGACAAAAACAGTATTCTGGTCCTGGTTCACTTGCCGACAGTGACGGATTACAAGGATAAACATTCCGAAAAGTGGCGCCAATTTCTGCACGCCGAATCCGAAAAAAGGGGTTTTGTGCTGATTGACCTGATTGAGGAGATTCGAAAATATTCCACCCAAGAGGTAGGCCAGCTCTTCGACGGACATTATTCGGAGAAAGGAAACGCATACATAGCCCGTAAGCTGTATGAAAAAATGCAGTTGGTTCCGGAAATCGCAGAGCGGTTTCAGCGGCTTTAGTTCACAGGGTTGGCCGCGCACAGGAACGATGACCGATCACGATCGGAGAACTCAATACGCTATTTTGCCTAAAATATGGATGATGGAAGCTCAGGTAAAAAAAATTGCAAGGCAGATCATCGGATACGGCATGGTAGGGCTGGTGGGTACCCTGGCACATTACACCGTGCTGGCGATGGGCGTTGAGTTTGACCTGATGTCCCCAACTGCAGCCACTTCACTGGGGTTTGTGGTCGGGGCGGTCATCAACCACATATTGAACCATATCTGGGTGTTCAAGTCGAAACAAATGCTGCGGCAAACGGCGTTTCAGTTCTATGGCGTGGCATTGGGAGGCTTCTTTTTAAATCTTGGCGTCTTTTACACGCTTTCAGAAATTGCCGGCCTGCAATATCTGATATCTCAAGTCATCGCCACTGGAGCCGTGTTTCTCTCCACCTTCATGCTCAATCGTATATGGACGTTTGCAAGAACCTGAAAGGAGTCTCATGTGCTTCTTATCGTGATCGTTCCGGTTTTTAATGAGGAGGATGGCTTGGTTGAATTGCATGAGCGGCTTGGGGCGGTGCTCGATCGAATCGATATGAGGGGGGAGATCCTCTTTGTGAATGATGGGAGCAGTGACCGTTCCCTTTCGGTGATCCAGGAACTGAGTGAGAAAGACCAACGCGTGAGCTATGTCGCCCTGAGCCGAAACTTCGGGAAGGAGGCGGCGCTATCGGCCGGTCTCGACCACGCGGACGGCGATGCGGTGGTGATCATTGATGCCGATCTTCAGGACCCCCCTGAACTGATCCCGGAGATGGTTCGACTTTGGAGGGAGGGGTACGACAACGTCTACGGGCAGCGTATGGAGCGTCTGGGGGAGGGCTTTTTCAAGAAATTCACCGCGAAGTACTTTTACAGGTTGATGGCAAGGGTTGGGCGCTTCAGCATTCCAAAGGATGCCGGAGATTTTCGATTATTGAGCCGAAGGGCGGTCCTGGCATTGCGCAGCCTGCCGGAGTCCAACCGATTCATGAAAGGTCTTTTTGCCTGGATAGGCTACCGCCAGATCGCCTTGCCTTATTCCCGTGATCCTCGTTATGCCGGCAAGACCAAATTCGATTATTGGAAATTGTGGAATTTTGCACTCGACGGAATCACGTCCTTCACGACCCTTCCACTGAAGATCGCCTCGTATGTGGGAGTGCTGCTGTCTCTCGGATCCTTTTGCTACGGGGCGGTCATCATAGCAAAAACACTTCTTTTCGGCGATCCGGTAAGAGGCTATCCGTCCCTCATGGCGGTGGTCCTTTTTCTTGGCGGGATCCAATTGCTGTTCATGGGGGCGATCGGGGAGTATCTTGGAAGAATGTTCGATGAGACCAAACGGCGCCCGCTGTATTTGGTGGATGTCTATAAATCTTGTTTTTCCGAAAAAGGGATGGCGGCGGAATTTCCCTCCAAAGGCCGCTGATGCGGCAAAAAACAATCGGATATTTTTTTGCAGAATCAGGATCGGTTCGATTTAAGTGACAATAGCTTGCAAAAATTGATAAAAATGGCTAATTGATCTACTCCTGAGAACGATACAACGGGAAGGGTTGAGCCAAGCCATTGTAATCCCATCTTTTTGAAATTACATCGAAAAGCCTCTCTATCGGGAGGCTTTTTTTTTGCCCGGAGAAAGCTGGGTCGTGGGCGTTACATGTTGGGAAATGTGAAAAATTAACAGAAATAATCCAATCCAATATATAAATTACTTGAAATTGTGCTGTTTCTGGACAGATATTAAGGTTTTGTAATTATAACAAAATAATATCATATTGGTAATTTTCAGGCGATGTGATTTCAGGTTGTGGAGAGGGGATATGAGAAAAAAACTTCAAGCGTTTCCAAATGGTTTTCGATTCTGTTTATCGCGTTCGATATGCATGGTGTTCTTGCTTTCGGGCTTCCTTCTGTTTATTGGAAAGGCGAATTCGGCCGAGGTGACATTGGCTTGGGGAAAAATTGTAGCGTCGGACTTAAAAGGATATAAGATATATTATGGAGCTTCCAGCAAAAGCTACGATTACTGTGTCAATGTGGTCAATGCCACAAGTTGCGTGATTTCCGGCCTTACGCCGGGAAAACCCTACTATTTTGCCGCAACCGCCTATAGCACTGGCGGCGTTGAAAGCCCTTATTCCAACCAAATCCAGTATACTCCTGCAGTAGCGGCGGAGCCGGGAAGCGGCAGCGAGATTTTTTATCCAAATGATTTCAAATACGCGGACTCAGCATTCGGCGATACCCGAAACGGCCTGTATGCCTCGGGCAGCATCGAGGGGGAGGCGCTGAAAGTGACCCTCGGCGGGGTTGACATCAATAACATTATAGATGGGATTTCAGGCGGATGGTCCGGGGCATTTGATGTGGAATCTAACGGTTATGCCACCATATCCTTCATGTATCGATTGATCACCAGCCGGTATGACATTGACGAATGTAACCAGGTTTGGGTTGCCGTCGATGGTAATCTTACCGGTTGCAACGGTGAAGATTACGTTGACCAAATTTGCGGAATAGGCGATTCAGGGTGGCAGCAGGTTGCGCTTGAGGTCTATCTTTCAGGTGGGTCCCACAGGTTGACGGTCGGCGGATTTAATAATAAAAAGACCGGGCTCAATGAATATGGAGAGATCTTCTTCGAAGGGATAGAAATAAAACAACAGCCGTAGCTAGGCCCTACGGTCATAACCTACTTTTTTGCAAAAGCACGGGTTGGCCCTGAACAAGGCGGTTCATTTTTAGGATGTGAAAGCGAAAACCACCCTCTTTTGCATAACCTATTGAATTTTAATTTCTTTAAAGCTTACAAGGAGAAGAAGGAGATTGGAAAACATGCAAAAACAGATATCTTTCGGGAGGGTTGTATTCAATGCAGCAGTCCGCCTGATGTCGGTCGGTTTTCTGGTTTTGGCGATCGGTGCGTTGGACACCGCAGCAGCGGCAACATTCAAAACCGTCAATGACGAGGTCGTGATCGACGCCGAACAATATACCCGGCTTGGCGGAACCATTGGTGGACAATGGTTTGTAAATACAGCAAAATCTGGATTCAAAGGCACCGGATATATCGAATCGACTAAAAATGACCCATCGACGCTGGTTTACAAAGACGGTATCATACGGGCGGAATATGATATCGACTTTAAGACCGCCGGAACCTACTATATTCACTTTAGAACCTATGTCATTGACCATACCCAGAACGGTTTTTTTGCCACCGTCGACGGGAAAGAGGTAAGCTATGGGAGTGATCCCATGGCATATTTCATCTGGGTTCCCAATACCTGCTGCAATTGGTCGTGGTATACCGACGGCGGTGGGGCGGAAAAGCGCGGTCTCAAGGTCAGCTTCAATGTTCCGACCCCCGGTGTGAGGTCGTTTGCCATCCTTAGGCGGGACAAGGGGTCGCATGTTGACCAGATCTGGCTAACTAAAAACCAGAGTGTCCCTCAGAATACGGATGAAATCAATCGGCCGGATCCGTCCAACTTCATCGTGACCGGCGGCGTCGCCCCATCGCCGGAGACCAATTGCAGCGACGGCATCGACAATGACAAGGACGGCAGGATCGACTGCGCGGACAGCGACTGCGCCAACGCCTCGAATTGCGTTGCGCCAAAAACCGAGACCAACTGCAGCGACGGGATCGACAATGATGGGGACGGTAAGGTCGACTGCGCGGACGGCGATTGCGCAACCGCCTCAAATTGCGTTGTGCCGAAAACCGAGACCAACTGCAGCGACGGTATTGACAATGACAAGGACGGCAACACCGACTGTACAGATTCGGACTGCATCGGCGCCACCAACTGCAAGCCCCCGAGCAAGGAGACCAACTGCAGCGATGGCATCGACAATGACCAGGACGGCGCCACCGATTGCGCCGATGCGGATTGTGGCGGGCTCAAAGGCCCCGGCGGGGGCTTGTGCGAGCAGGTGGAGGATTCCTGCGCCGATGCCTACGATAACGACGGCGACGGCCGTACAGACTGCGCCGACGCCGACTGCGTCAGCGTGGGGGCCTGCGGTTCAACGCTGTTTTCAGAGAGCTTCACTACAGGGGCTGAAGGGTTTGTTTATAAGGACGACACCTTCCGCGGCACCAAAAACCCGCTGTATGCTAAAGGTGATTTTGTGGCGAATGGCGGTTATTCCGGAGGGGCGCTGCGGGTGATCGTGGGCGGGGTCGATACCGTCGCCATTACGAATGGCATGTCCGGAGGATGGACGGATACGTTTAACTTGAATGCCGGGGGCATGGTGGGCATTTCCCTGAAATACCGTCTGATCGCCAATCGGTTCGACGCCGATGAATGCGGACAGGTTCTTGCGGCGATCGACGGCAAGCTGCTTCAGTTGAATGGAAACGACTACATCGAACAGATCTGCGGGAGGAGTGATTCCGGATGGAAACAGGCCTCCTTTGAGATCAGCCTGGCATCAGGGTCCCACACCTTGACCATCGGGGCCTTCAACAACAAAAAGACCGGGGCCCTGGAGCAGGCGGAGGTGTTCATCGATGATGTCGTCATCACGCAGGTGGATGGCGGCGGATCGCAGCCGGTGTTGGGTGCCTTTGGCTATTCGGACAACACCTTCCGAGGCACCAACAACGCTCTCTATGCCTCAGGGAGCACCGAAGGCGACGCGCTGAAGGTCATGCTCGGTGGCATTGATGAAAAGGACATCACGAACGGCATGTCCGGCGGCTGGACGTCGAAGTTCACGGCCCCTGTCAGCGGCAGCGCCCAGATCAACCTGATGTACCGGCTGATCACGAATCGGTATGACGCCGATGAGTGCGGTCAGGCCCTGGTGTCGGTGGACGGCAAGCTCGTCGGGCTGGGCGGGAAGGATTATCTCGAACAGATCTGCGGCATCGGAGATTCCGCTTGGCAGCAGGTCACCCTGAACATCAATTTGACGGCGGGGGGGCATACGCTGACTGTCGGGGGCTTCAACAACAAAAAGACCGGCCCCAATGAAGTCACGGAAGTTCTGTTCAACGGTATCGGGATTACGCAATGAGTTGACAGGGTCCCGACCCCGGCTGAGACCCCGCCTGCCCGGCCCGGTCTCAGCCGTATCAGGTCCGTCCGCCGTGCCTTACCGTGAAGGCCGGCAGGCCGTTCCGGCATCAGGATGGTTTTGCCGGCGCTTTTTAAAATGGTATGGATTGACATCCTACCGCATCTTCTGGTACTTCGGCGGGGGAGCAAAACGGTTCTTCGGTTTCTACCGAGGGATCGTTTTCTCCCCCGTTTTTGTTTTCAGGGCATGCCGGTCTGAAAACCGGCCGTATGCAGGCAATGCCCCAAGGGAGGAGGCAAGAGGTGACGCTATCCGCCGAGTGGCTGGTTCTTCCCGCCGCGTTTTTGCTGGATTTTTTCATCGGCGATCCCCAATTCGCCCACCATCCGGTGCGTTGCATGGGGCGGGCCATCGAATTTTTTGAGCCGCGCTTCCGGAAACTCCCCGTTCCGCCAACGGTTTCCGGCGGACTTTTTGCCCTTTCCCTCATTCTGGGAACGTGGGCGCTTGTCGCCCTAATGTTCGGGGCGGCCTGCGTCATTTCACCTGAATTTCAGATTCTTCTTGAGATCATAGCTCTTTATTTCTGCATCGCCGCCCGGGGGCTTTCCGCCGCCGCAGGAGAGATCTATGGTATCCTGAGGCAGGGGGACCTGGCCGCGGCACGGTCCGCGCTTTCCATGATCGTGGGAAGGGAGACGGATCGGCTATCCGATGCCGGCGTGGCCCGGGCCGCGGTGGAGACAGTGGCGGAAAATCTCGTGGACGGCTTCATCGCCCCGCTCTTCTTCTTCCTCCTGGGCGGGGTGCCGCTGGCTGCGGCCTACAAGATGGTGAACACCCTCGATTCCATGGTGGGGTACAAGAATGACGCCTACCGGGAGTTCGGTAAGGTCTCGGCCCGCATCGACGACGCGGCCAACTACCTTCCGGCCCGGCTCTCTGCGCCCGTCATCGCGCTGGCCGCACAGCTTCTCAACCGCCGCGGCATCCCCGCCTTCCGCATGGCCGCAAACGAAGGCCGCCGCCACAGCAGCCCCAATGCCGGCTGGGCCGAGGCCGCCTTTGCCGGGGCACTCCGGGTGAAGCTGGGGGGCCCCAATGTCTATCACGGCAGGGTGGTGGACAAGCCCTATATCGGCGGCGCGTTCGGCGATGTCACCGCAAAGGATATTCCCAGGGCCTGCGACCTCCTGGAGCTGTCCGCGTTTCTGTGGTTCGTGATCATCTGGTATGCCGGGATGTTTTCAAGGGCGTGGGGAGGCTGACCAGACGATGACCGCCTCCCCGGCCTATCCGCCGCCACCGTCCTGCAAGGGTGTCTATCCATTCCGACTGGGCACGACATCCTTCATCTTTCCGGACGACTATATCCCCAATGTCCGGGTCCTGGCCCCCTGTTTTGATGAGATAGAACTCCTGATGTTCGAGAGCCGCCGGCCGGACAGTCTCCCGTCCAAAGAGACCGTGGAGGCCCTTGGCCGGCTTTCCGCCGAAACAGATACCGGCTACAATGTGCATCTCCCCACGGACGTCTCCCTCGCCGCTGCCGATGGCGAAGAGCGGGGTTGGGCGGCCGATGTCCTCGGACGGTTTATCGCGGCAACCGCCCCCCTCTCTCCCTCGGCCTATGCCCTTCATCTGCCGTACGAAGGGTATTCCGCGGATCCCGAAGGGGTCGACCAATGGCGGAAGGCCGCAGCCCGAGGGATTGAGGCCCTCCTCGGCACAGGGGTCCGGAGCGACCGGCTCGCCGTCGAGACCCTCGACTATCCCTTTGTGTGGGCCGCGCCCCTCATTGAAGACTACGGCCTCTCCGTCTGCATGGACATCGGGCACCTGATCCTTTACGGCGTCGATCCCCTGGGGTTTTTTGAGCGCTTTCGGAAAAAGATCTCCCTCATTCATCTTCACGGCGTCCGGTTTGCAGGCGGGGACAAGTCCGCCGGTCAGGACCATGTGGGGCTGGACGAGATGGCCCCGAACCATTTTCCTTCAATCATGGAGATATTGAGCGCATTTGAGGGCGTGGTCTCCCTGGAGGTCTTTTCCTATCGTCACCTCGTCCCGTCCCTGCGGGTTCTGGAAGACCAATGGCAACGCTGTCGGGAGGGCAACAGGAAATGATCGTGGTTTCGGATAATCTGCAGATCACCCATGGGGCCGTTGACCGCGCGGTCAAGGAAATGGACCCGGCGCCCATCCGGGAGCTGGTCCGGCAATGCGTCGCCGCAGGCGCCGATGCCGTCGACATCAACTCCGGCCCCCTTTCCCGGGACCCGGAAAAGAAGATGGCCTTTCTGGTGGAGGCGGTTCAATCCATCACCGATCTGCCGGTCCTGCTGGACACGACCAACCCCAAGGCCATGGAGGCCGGGCTTCAGGTCTCGAAAAGCCGGACCATCATCAACGGGTTTTCCCTGGAGCCGGCCAAGCTCGAGAGGATTCTGCCCCTGGCCGGAAAGTACGACGCGGACATCATCGGATACCTTCTCTACCCCAACAGCCACGTCCCCGCCGATGAATCAGAACGTCTCAACGTCGCGGTGGAATTGTTCGGGGCGTTTCAGCGGGCGGGGGTGGACCGGGAACGGCTGATCATCGACCCCATCGTCGCGCCGGTCATGTGGGAGGACGGGAACCGCCAGGACATGGAGATCCTCTCGGTGATCCGGACCCTGCCCGATCTGCTGGGCTTCCCCGTGAGGACCATCGCAGGGATCTCCAACCTGACGACGGGGCATGGCCCGCTGGATAAGAAACTGCGCCTCGAACGAACCTACCTTCCCATGCTGGCCGCCGCAGGGCTTTCCATGGCCCTCATGAACGTCTTTCACACGGAAAGCGTGATGACGGTCAGGGCCTTCAACGCCCTGGCCGGCGACCGGATCTTTACCTGGGCCGGCTGGTAGCTCCGAAAGCGGGGAGGCGCCGGGGCGCCCAGGCCCGGGCGATTACCCCAGTTTTTTCAGCGCCGCCTCGAGTTTGACGTTGATGGCCAGCGTCATCTCCTCGACCTCGCCAATCAGGCCCGCCACCTCGTCCATGCCGTGTTCCCGGGCTTTCCCGGCCCAATCCCCGTAGGTTTTGGCATGATCGGAATTGTGCTTCTGCCAGTGGGCCAGGATCTTCCTGGTTTTTTCCTCGAATGACATGGCTTCCGGTTCGTGGTGGTGGTGATGGTCATGGGAGTGGTGATGACTGTCATGGTCGTGGTGATGATGATCGCCGTGGTCGTGATGGTGGCTCATGGGGGTCTCCTGTAAGTATGTGGAAGTCAGTCTTCTGGATATCTTGAATCGCGGCCTTTGATCAAGATAAATGTGGTGGGCGCTCTATCCCCGGGGCTGACGGGACAGCCGCAGCATGTTCCTGCCGATGCAGAGGCCGAAGCGGGAATGGACGTATTCATGGGGGGTTTCCCGGAACGGGACGTAGACCAGGAGGCCGTCTTTTACCGAAACGGTCATGCCCGCCAATCGAGGGAGGATGCGGTTCTTCGGGCGCAGCAGCGCCGCCATGAGGATCTTGAGGGCCGGCACGGCCCCGGTGAACGCGAGGGTGACCGGGTGGCACCGGCCGTCCGGGAGCTCCCCGGCCGGGGCATCCCCGGGCTGGGCAAGGGTCATGGCGCACGCAGCCTTCAGGAACCCCTGTGGCGACAATCTCAGGGCGGGCGTCCAGAAATGGAAGGGGACGATCTCCCAGCCGTCCCGGAGAACCTTGGGCAGGTTGGCCTGCCGCGCAAAGTCGGCGTAGGAGGCCAGCGGCAGGCCCGAAACCGACGCGGTGATCCGCCAGAAGGGCAGGAAGAGCCGCCCTTCCGTAAACCCATCCAAATCGGGGAGCGTCAGGCAGGTCATCCGTTTCAGGCCGTCTTTTCCGGCCCGCCAGAGGGTCCGGCACCCGGGGCAGGCAAGGGACAGGGCGTCCTTTTCCGCCGCCATGTCCCAGCCGCAGTTGGGGCAGAGGGTGGGGACGAACCGGAGGGTCCAGTCGGCTCCGGCCGACGGAAGATCGGAAATGGCCTCTTCGGCCGGGCCCGCCTGGGCCACCGGGCGGTTCAGGACCGCGTCCATCAGGGCATTGTCCACATAAAACGGCGCGTAGATCATGCTGAGGGTTTCCCCGACGAGGGCATCGACATGGACCGGTTCGGGCAGGACCCTCCGGAAATGGGCCTTGAAATCCAGAACCGCATCGGGGGCCGCGGCCGCCGGCGAGATGAAGCGGGTTCCGTTCCCGCCGGATGCCGGCCTGAGCGTCATGGCCTGGGACCTCAGCCCCAGGCTTTGGGGGAAACAGGCGGCGGGGGCTGCCGGAAGGCTGTGGTCGACGGCCCGCTGGTGGATGGTGTCCGGCCCGCACGAGAAGAGCATGCCCCGGCACCGCCAGTAGGGAAAATAGAGGAGATTCCTTCCCTCGGGGGCGGCGTGGGGCAGCATGTAGCGGAAGCATCCGTCCTGGAGGAGATAGGAACTCACCCGGCAGTATCCGCAGGTAAAGATCCGGTCCGTCTCTTCCAGGACGGCCGGCGCACCGCATTGGGGGCACTGGTGTTCGACCCGGAGGGTCGTCACAGCCGCTCCCCGCACTGGTTGCAGAAAACGGATTCGGGGAGGTTTTCCGCACCGCATTTGGCGCAGGGTCCGGCGGCCGGCTTTTCCGCCGTGGCGCAGCCGCAGCGGGGGCAGAAGCGGGCGTTGGGGGTCAGGTTCTTGCCGCAGCCCGCGCACTGGGCAAAGATCACCTGCTGGTGGCCGCACTGGGGGCAGAACCGGGCATTCTCCGGAACCGGGCTCCGGCATTCGGGGCAGGAGAAGGTTTTTTCCGCCCCGGTCGGCGCCGGATTCAAATACCGTGCGAACATGGCGGGCATCATCAATCCGAGGCCTGCGCCCATGGTCTCACCCGCCCCGCTTCCGGCCGCCTTCTCCAGGGCCATGGCCGCCTTCATCCGCATGAGCCGGTCCATGTCCCCGATGACCTCCATGCGGCTCTGGTCGTCGATGGCCTGCTGGACCTCGGCGGGCGGCGTGATGGAATTGATATAGAGATGGGTCAGGTGCAGGCCGAAATGGCCGAGGTCCGCCTGGAGGCGATCGGAAAGGCTCCGGGAGATCTCTTCGTACCGGGCCGGGAGCCGGGCCAGGGTGCCCAGGCTTTCGCCGATGGTGTCGTTGAAGCGGGAGACGATGACCTGGCTCAGGTAATCCTCCACCGCCTCGGTGGTGTAAACCCCCTGGGTGCCCACCAGCCGGTTGATGAAGAGGACGGGCTGGACGACCTGGAGGTTGAAGACGCCGAAGGCCCTGAGCCGGATCAGGCCCAGCTCCGCGTCCTTGAAGGCCACCGGGTCCCGGGTCCCCCATTTCAGGTTGGTGAACACCTTCATGTTGACGAACCAGACCTCGGCCCGAAGGGGGCTCGACAGGCCCCAGGGGAGGGCCGCGATCTTGGTGAGCAGGGGGATGTTGGCGGTCTTGAGGGTGTGGCGGCCTGCGCCGAAAACCCCCACGGCCTTGCCCTGGTAGACGAAGACCCCGGCCTGGCTTTCCCGCACCGTGAGCTGTGCCCCGTACTTGATCTCTCCCGACCCGCTTTCGGGGATCCGGTGGACCAGTTCCCGGCCCGTTTCATCAAACCACTCGATATTTTCCAGAAAGAAGAGGTTGTTTGTGCCCATGGGAAACTCCTTTTATGAGACGGCCTTCAGCCGGGGTGCCCCCGGCCGCTTGCGGTGCGCAGGTACCGCCCTGCCGCCTTGCGCTCTGCGCGCAGCTCTCGTGGTACCATATTCACTGAGGCATGGAATCGACATTTTCCCGTTTCCAGGTAAAAACTGGCCTCACGGCGCCGTCGGAGAGACTGTCATGGACACGGCGTGATCCTTCGGGTATCCTCCCCTGCGATCGTCTGGGATACCGTCTTGACCCTCAGATCGGCGGAAGCTCCATCCGTTATATGTGAGACATAGGACAGGACATATTGATATTGCAGAAGTGTATCGACCAACTGCAGGTAGGTGTTTTCAAGATTGTCGGAGGTCGCTGCGCGGTAAAATTGGCCGCCGGTTCCGTCGGCAAGTGTTTCAAGAATACCGCTGTCGAAGAGGCCGAGCCCAACGGTGAAGACCGGGATTCCCTTCTTGCCGGCATATTGGATGACGGTTTTGAGGCTGTATCTCGTCTGATCGCCCCTGTTTTCTCCGTCGGTGATGACAATCACGGCTTTCCGGGAATTCTTTCTGGGGGCGGTGTCCTGAACGGCCCGTTGGACGGCGTCATAAAGGTTTGTTTTGCCCTCCTTCACCCACGGGGTCTGGAGGGCGGTCAGCAAGAGTGCCTTATCGGAGGTGAATTCCTGGAAAACCTCGACCTCCGTCCCGAACTTGATGATTTCCGCCTCATCTCCCGCGCCCAGGTGGTGGATGAAATCGGCTGCCGCCGCTTCCATGTCGGCCACATATTCCGGCGTGTCGGTGATGCTTTTGCTGTAGTCCAGGGCCAGGGCGACGGATATGGGGGCATGCACCTGCGAAACAAAGACCGGCGGCCTGGAAAAGTCTACCTGCGACATGTTCTCGAAGATGGAAAAATTCGCTTCCGACAGACCTATTACCGGATATCCGCCCTGGTCGGTCACGGAAACATAGGCAGTAACCTCCGCCCCCGGGCACTTGGAATCGGTTTCGACCTGATTGATGCGAACTTTCAGCTCCGCTTCCGCCTCGAATGTGCCGCTAATTTGAACGGTTGCGACGGGCGTCACGGGTTCGCCGGGGGTGACGGTCAACACCGATTCATAGCTGCCAAAATTCGTCGGTTGAAATGCCACCTCCAGGGTGCAGGTCGCTCCCGGGCCCAGCGTGGGTGACCCGGTGCCGCAGGAATTCGTCTCGGCGCCCGGATTCAGCCTGAAATTCACGACATCCGAAAGCACGAGATCGCGGACGGGAAGCGTCGCTCCCCCGACATTGGTGATCTTGAGCCTGAGGGGAGCGGGTACATTCCCATCCGTGACGACTCCGAAATCATGGGCCGGCGGATCCACCTGAAGCATCCCCGGTCCGGGCGAGGTGTTCAATCCCGGAGGGGCGGCGGAATCGGGGGCTCCCGATCCACCTCCGCCTCCCGAACAGGCGATCAACACGATGCAGGCCATCAGGACAGCCATGCGGCCGAAGGTCACGGTTTTGCAGTTGTTCATATTCCATCTCTCCTCGTGACCTGGCCTGGGAAGCCTCAAGCCAGGTGGTTTTGACAAGGGGGGCTCTATACTGATTATAATCGAAATTATAAGTTTCTGGATCTTGAGATGGATGATGTACACGAAAATCAATAAAAAAGGTAGTAATTTTTGTTAATCTATCACAAAAATTCTATGTATTTTATTCGGGGGCATCTTCGTCTGGAAAGGGCGGCTTAAAAACAGGAAACGACACCTTCAGGCCTCTTGGAAAACCGGCGTCATGCAACCCCCGTATTGACTAATTCCCCGGATCGGCTTACAAATGAGGCATCCACCTCCATTCCCGGTCCCGCGTCCCCGCGGGGCGGCCCGAACCCGGAGCAACCCGCATGCGCCTTCGCCTGATCCTGCTGGTGCTGTCCATCCTTGCCGTGGTGTCCGCGTCCACCGGCGGGGTTTTCTATTTTGAGGCGGTTCAGGATGCGGCCGTCATGGAGTCGCGGCGGCAGTCCAGGACCCGCCTGATATTGATCGCCAACAGCCTGGAAAAGTACCTGACGGAAAATATGCGCGTCACGGAAACCCTGGCGGCCGCACCCGCCCTCATCCGCCTGCTCCACCGGCCGTCCGAGGAGGCCCGGGCGGGAGCCCACGAGGTGCTGGACCGGTTTCAGGAGACCCTCCATGCGGATGTCTGTTATCTCATGAACAGCCGGGGCGTGACCGTGGCATCGAGCAATCGCAACGGTCCGGACAGCTTCGTGGGTCAGAATTTTTCCTTCCGGCCCTATTTCACCAACGGCATGGCGGGCAGTCCCCATGCGTATCTGGCCGTGGGCGTCACCTCGGGCAGGCGGGGGGTCTACAACGGCCGCCCGGTTTTTTCCGAGTCTGAACAGCACCCCCTGGGCGTTGTGGTCATCAAGTCCTCCATCGAGGAGATCGAGGACCGGTTGGGCCTTCCGGGAAGGGACATCCTGCTGGTCACCTCCCCCGAGGGGGTGATCTTCATCACCAACCGGATCGGGTGGCTCTTTCAACTGGCCTGGGAGCCCACAGGCGCGCAGCGCGAACAGATTCACCATGGCCGGCAATTCGGCGACGTCGAAGGGCGGTGGATCGGCCTCACCCATCCCGCCCAGTCCGACATGGCCGTCCTCGACGGGCAGAAGTATCTGTTCAATGAGACGGAGATCCGGTATTTCCCCGGCTGGAAGGTCTATTATCTTTCGCCGGCGGACGTCATCTCCCGGCCGGTCGAGGCCTCCCTGATCCGCATGACCGGCTCCATCGTCCTGGCGCTCTGCCTGCTCATCGGGGCGAGCGTGATGGTGCTCTATCACAAGGCCAGCGAGGATATCAAGCAGCGCAGACAGATGGAGATCGCCCTTCGGGAAAACGAGGAGCGCTACCGCTCCCTCTACCATAACACGCCGGCGATGCTCCACTCCATCGACCCCCAGGGGCGCCTGCTGAGCGTCAGCGATTACTGGCTTACGGCCCTGGGATACCGCTACGACGAGGTAATCGGCCGCCCGCTTACCGACTTCATGACCGCAAGCTCCCGCCGCTTCGCCGAAGACGATGTCATTCCGACCTTCTTCCGCAGGGGGATCTGCAAGGAGATCCCCTACCAGTATGTCCGGAAAACCGGGGAGATCATCGATATCCTCCTGTCGGCCATCGCCGAACGGGACCCCGACGGCAGGATCGTGAGGTCCCTTGCGGTATCCGTGGATGTTACCGAGCGGAAGGAGGCCGAGAAGGAACTCCGGCTGGCCAAGGAGGAACTGAGCCGCTATTCCAAGGAGCTGGAGCGCAAGGTCCAGCTCCGGACCAAGGAGACCGGCGATATCCTGAGGTACACCCCGGCGGTCATCTATATCAAGGACCTGTCCGGCCGGTACATGCTCGTCAACTCCCGGTTCGAGGAGCTTTTCGGCGTTCGCAACGAGGCGGTAAGGGGAAAGGTGGACGAGGAGATCCTGCCGGCCGCCGTGGCCTCCCAGTTCCGGGCCGGGGACAGCGACGTCCTGGAGAATGCCGCACCCGTCCAGGTCGAGAAGCGGATCGTCCAGAAAGACGGGGTCCACACCTATCTGACGGTCAAATTCCCGCTCTTCGACGAAACCGGGAAGGTCCGCAGGCTCTGCGGGATCGCAACGGACATCACCGAGGCCAAGAAGGCCCAGGACCAGCTCCGCCTCCTGTCGGCAGCCATCCTCACCAACCAGGAAAAGGAGCGGGCGGCCATTTCCCGGGAGCTTCACGACGAGCTGGGGCAGGTGCTGACGGCCCTCCGCATGGACGCGGTATGGGTACTGGAGCGGCTGAAGACGGCGGACACCCGGGCCGCCGACCGGGCCCGGGACATGTGCCGGCTCATCGACGGGACCATCCAGGATGTGCGGAGCCTGGCCTTCCGGCTCCGGCCGGGGATCCTGGACGACCTGGGGCTGGTGGACGCCCTGGAGCTGTACACCTCCGATTTCGAAAGGCGGACGGGGATCACCTGCCTTTTCGACGCCGAGGGGGTTCCGGAGATGGATACCACCGTCGCCACCGCCGCCTACCGCATCGCCCAGGAGGCGCTCACCAACGTGGCCCGCCATGCCGGGGCCGCCAAGGTGGAGGTCCGGCTCCAGGGGAGCAACGGCAGCCTGGCGCTGTCGGTGGAAGACGACGGGAAGGGCTTCCTGACGTCGGCCCTGGATGCCTCGGGGGCGCTGGGCGTGGCCGGCATGCGGGAACGGGCATCCCTGGTGGGCGGCACCCTGGAGGTCAACTCCCGGCCGGGCGCGGGGACCCGGGTGCGCTTTCTCGTGCCGGTCTCCGCAATAAATTCAGACAGGGAAATGGAGAAAGAAACATGATCAGGGTGCTGCTGGCGGATGACCACAGTATCGTCCGCGCGGGGCTGAGGCGGATCATCGAGGAGAGCGGCGACATGACGGTGGTGGCCGAGGCCGAAAACGGGCGGATCGCCCTTCGGGAGGCGGCCCTGCACAAGCCGGACATCGCCGTCGTCGATATCTCCATGCCGGATATCGACGGCCTCGAGGTGCTGGGCCGCCTCCGCGAGACGGACCCGGGCCTGCCGGTCCTGGTGCTGACGATGCATGAAGAGCGGCAGTATGTGGTCCGGGCCATCGAGGCCGGAGCCATGGGGTATATCACCAAGCAGTCCGCGCCGGAAAAGCTGGTGTGCGCCATCCGGAGGATCATCGCCGGCCACCGCTACCTCTCCGAGGATGCGGCGGAGGCTCTGGCCCTTCGGGTGCTCCGGGGCGACCGGCAGAAGTCGACCGTCGAGTCCCTCTCCATGCGCGAACTCCAGGTCCTCCGGCGGCTGGCCATGGGCCAGACCAACCGGGAGATCGCCGAGGCCTACGGGGTGAGCATCAAGACGGTGGACACCTATCGGCACCGCCTGCTCAAGAAGCTCGACCTGCGCAACAACGCCGACCTCTCCCGGTTCGCCATCCAGAACAAGCTGGTGGAGCTGTAGTTTTTCGGTTGCGTCCCGGCCGGGGGGCGGGAGGAATTTGAGAAAATCCGCTTCTTACATCCAGCGCCCCCGCCGCTTTCAGTCGCTTTCGGGAAGCCTTACCACCAGCACGGGGATCTTCGACTGCTGCATCACCTTGCGGGCCGTGCTTCCGAGGAACATCTGCGCCAGCCGGCCGTGACCCTGGGTGCCCATGACGATCAGGTCGCAGTTCAACCGCTCCGCTGTTTCGATGATCAGGTCAACGGGCTGCCCTCTTTTCACCACCACGTCATCCAGAATGAAGGACTGGTTTTCAAAATTTTCCGCCACATTCCGGAACAGGTGCTTCAGCGCCTCCGTCATGGCCGGATTGTCTTCATGCTGCTTGGCGATGATCATGTTTCTGGCCTCGTCCTCGGTCCGCTTTTTGATCCGTTCCCATTCCTGGGGTCCGACATGGTACCGGACCGCGGCATCCATGCCCGGGGATTCGTCGATGGCGTGAACGATGGTGATGCCCGCGCCGTAGGTGTGCGAGAGGCTGACCGCAAAGGCCAGGGCCTGGCGGGCGCTGTCGGACAGGTCCGTGGCGTAGAGTATTTTTTTGATTGAAATCTTGGGAAGAATCATAACTGTTCTCCTTATCTAAAGAGCAGGGTGGGCAGCCACAGGGAAATGGCCGGCACGTAGGTGATCAGGATCAGGTAGAGCATCATCACCAGGATCCAGGGCGCGCAGGCCTTGGTCGTCTCGGTGAGCCCCAGGTGGGAGATGCCCGACGCCACGTACAGGTTGAGGCCGACCGGCGGCGTGATCATGCCGATTTCCATGTTCACCGTCATGAGAATGCCAAGGTGAATAGGGTCGATCTTGAGGTGCATGGCCATGGGGAAAAGGAGCGGCGCCGTGATCAGGAGAATCGAGGAGGGCTCCATGAAGTTGCCCGCCGCCAGGAGCAGGAGGTTGACCATGATCAGAAAGCCGACCGATCCCAGGCCCATGCCGCTGATCCATGCGCTGAGCTGCTGCGGGATCTGCTCGGAGGTCAGCAGGAAGGAGAAGAGAACGGCGTTGGTGATGATGTAGAGGATCATGGCCGACATGTTGGCGGCGGCCAGGAGGGTTTTCGGCACCTCCTTGAGGGTCATGTCGCGATAGATATAGACCGCCACGATAAAAGCATAGACCGCGCTCATGGCCGCTGCCTCGGTGGGCGTGAAGATGCCGGTGTAGATCCCGCCGATGACCACGATGATGAGGGCGAGTCCCCAGACGCTCTCGCGAAAGGCCTTCACCATCGTTGTGAAACTCGCCTTGGGCAGGCGCGGGTAGTCGCGCTTCTTGGCCACGAACCAGGTCACGAACATCAGGAGCGCCGCCAGAAGAAGGCCGGGGATGATTCCTGCGATGAAGAGTTCGCCGATGGAGGCGTTGGTGGAGACCGCGTAGATGACCATGACGATGGACGGGGGAATCAATATCCCCAGCCCGCCCGAGGTGCCGATGACGCCGACGCCGAACTTCATCGGGTATCCCTGCTTGACCATGGCGGGAAGGAGAATGGAGCCGATGGCGACCACGGTTGCGGGGCTCGAACCGGAGACCGCGGCAAACAGGGCGCAGGCCAGCACGCCGCCCAGGGCGAGGCCGCCGCGAAGGTGGCCCACCAAGGCCGTCGCGAAATTGATCATGCGCCGGGCCACGCCGCCGTGGGTGAGAAAATTGCCGGCGAGGATAAAGAAGGGAATGGCCATGATCTCGAATTTTTCAATCCCGGTGAAGAGCTTCATGGCGACCGCCTCGATCGGCACCTGGGTCATGGTGAAGAGAAAGGTGAGAACCGTCAGTCCAAGGGAGATGGATATGGGCATGCCGGTCAGCATCAGCACGGTCAGCAACCCGAAGATAATGAGTGCGGTCATGATTTGCCTCCTTGTGCGCCAAGCGGCTGAAAACCGTTTCCGTCGGTATCGTCGAGACCCTCGACATGGCCTGCGTCGTGATGGGGCAGCTCGCCCGAGCGGATGAAATTCCGGATGACCTGGAGGAAGCGGAAGCACATGAGATAGGAGCCGAGCGGGACGGCCAGATAGAAGATCCACACCGGCCATTCCAGGTCGGGGGAGACCGGGCCTTCCGTCAGATCGGGCCAGTCGAAGCCGAAGGTCGAGGCCACGGCGTAGCGCATGCCCACCTCCCAGACGAATTGCCAGCCCAGGGTGCCGATGATGGCGGTGAACAGCGCCCCGCCGCTCAGGCCGATGACGACGAACTTGGCGCGGGTTTTGTCCCGGAGGCTGTTGATGAAGACGTCGACGCCCACATGGATCCCGGTGCGCACCCCATAGGCGGCGCCGAATTTCGCCATCCAGACGAACATATAAATGCACAGTTCCTGGGCCCAGCTCGTGTTGAGGGTGAGCAGCCAGTCCTGAACCCCGGGAATGGGCCAGCCGCTGGCGTAACGGTGCAATACGGCAATAAAAATAATGATGGTTGCGGCGCCGATCAGGGTGGCAACCAGCCATTCCTCAAGATGATCGAGAAATTTTACAAACATTTGCAGGAAGTTGGACATATCCCTGGGCCCTCCGAATGAATGGTGATGACAGCGGCGTGCATGCCGCGGATGCCGACGCACCATTGTGCTTCGGCATCCGCCTGCGTGTCGGGTGTGCGGCCTATTTCTTGAAGCCGGTTGCCTGGTAGACTTCCTGAATCAGATCCTTGCCGATGCGACCAGCCATCTTGTCGTGAACCGGCAGGAGTTTGGCCTTCCATTCCGCGAGCTGCTCCGGCGTGAGGGAGATCAGTTCGGACTTTCCGGATGCCTTCACGGACGCCATGTCCTTTTCGTTTTGTTCCTTGGCGATGTTGTTGGCGAAGATGGTGGCGTCCGCCATGGCGCTGTCAAGCTGGGTCCGGATATCCGCGGGCAGTCCTTCCCAGAACTTCTTGTTGACGATGACGGCGTACCCCAGGTAGCCGTGATCGGAGAGGGTGACATATTTCTGGACTTCAAACATTTTCTGGGTGTAGAGGTTCGACGGCGGGTTCTCGCAACCATCAACGACGCCCGTCTGCAGCGCCTGATAGACCTCGGAGAATGCCAGTACCTGGGGAATGGCGCCCAACGCACGCATCTGGGCATCCAGGATCTTGGAGGACTGGATGCGCATCTTTATGCCTTTGAAATCGGCGGGCACCCGGAGCGGCTTGTTGGCGCTCATGACCTTGAAGCCGTTGTCCCAGTAAGACAGCCCGAGAAGGCCCTTGGGCTCCAGCATGGTGAGCAGCTTCTTGCCGATGGGGCCGGTGGTCACCTTGTGCAGGTCTTCATAGTTGGTGAAGATATAGGGAAGGTCGAACATCTCGAATTCCTTGACCCCCAGCGGTGCGAATTTGGCCAGGGACGGCGCCAGCATCTGAACCGAGCCCATCTGAAGCGCTTCCATCTCTTCCTTGTCCTTGTAAAGCTGGCTGTTCGGGTAGACCTCGACCTTCACGGCGCCGTTGGTGCGTTCTTCCGCCAGCTTCTTGAAATAATCGGCGGCCATCCCCTTCGGGGTGTCCGTGGCCACGACATGGCTGAATTTGATGACGATCGGTTCGGCCATGGCCGTTGACGCAGCCGCGATCACCATGGCGGCGACTGCTGCAAATACGATGCCTTTTTTCATATGCTTCTCCTTTGTTTCATGTTTTGAGTGTGGGTTTCACAAGCGGGGCTTGCATGAAAAGTTGCCTAACACTATAGAATTGCAGCGAGAGCGTCAATCAGAAGGGTTCTGAATCTTATGTCGGATTTTTTCTTACCGGTGGGTCTTGAGGGGGCTTCCGGGCGCGGGGCCTGATGAGGCGGCGGGCGAAACCCTGTTGCCCGGTCCAAACCCGGAAGTCAATTCGTTTTTCACATGCGGAATTGAATCAGGCTTGTTGAGTTTGCGGGATTGACGTATGCTTATATGATAAATATTATCATATTGGACAAAATGACAAGCTCCATGTACAAAATCGAGCAATGAACGCGAATATCTCCTTCTGAAGCGACGACGGCCCGGATGCCCCTGCGATCGCCCTCCAAGGATTTGACGGCGCAATCCGCTGAAATAACCTAATAATATGAAGAAATATTTACAATCAACGGTTCCATATCATCCATCGTGGCGCATGCGGGCGGCCTTGCCGCTGTTCATTGCGTTGACGATGTTGCTTTTTTCCAGCCCAGGGTCCCGGGCGGCGGAGTCGCCCAAGCGCGTCCTCCTTCTCGACTCATTCGGTCGCGATGTCAGCCCCCTCAGTGATGTCATTTCAATCTTCCGGACGGAGCTCTCCTCACGATCGCCTGAGGCGATCGACCTGCAAGAAGTCAATCTTGGAATGGCCTGGTTCACTCAACCTGAACAGGAGGCGCCTTTTGTCAATTTTCTCAAGGAGCGTTTTTCGGGATACGCTCCTGATCTGGTGGTCTCCTTCGGCGGGTCGGCGTTTTCTTTTCTGGCGCGTCATCGGGAGTATCTTTTTCCATCCATACCGGTATTGATTGTCGGCGCGGCGGAACAGGTTCTGGATGCGGGACCGGTTCTCGGGAATGCCGCCGTACTTCCCTTGCAGATCAATCTGCGAGGGGTGATGGAAGACATTCTGCAGGTCCTCCCCGATACAAGGAACGTCTACGTTGTTTTGGGCGCTTCCGCCCGTGAAAGGTTCTGGGGTGACCAATGCCGGCGCGAATTTTCCGCTTTTTCCGACCGATTGAATTTTTCATACCTGGACCATCTGTCGGTAAAAAACATAAAACGTCGCGTCGCCGCGCTGCCGGAGAATTCCGCGATATTTTTCGCTATCATGATCGTTGACGCGGCTGGAACGTCGTTCGACCCGCGTGAGGCACTGAAAGTGATCATCGCGGACGCAAACGCACCCGTATTCGCTCTGTTCGAAAGTTTCTTGGGATCCGGGACCGTCGGGGGTCGACACACGCACGAACGCGGCCACGGATTATGGGCGGCGGAGGCCGCTTTGCGTATCCTTGACGGAGAGCCGGCAACCGGCATATCCATGCCGAAGCCGCCATCCGATGCTGCGGCGTTTGACTGGCGGGCGCTCCAGCGGTGGCGGATCGATGAGCGCCGACTGCCCAGGGGCAGCCAGGTCTATTTCCGTCAGCCGTCCCTATGGGCGCTGTACCATTGGCATATCGTCGGGGGAGCCGGGTTGCTGGTCTTTCAGGCGGTGTTGATTGCAAGACTTCTTTTTCAGAAGCGCCGCCGGGATGCTGCCGAACGGGAGCTCGCGAAAAGCGAAGAGAGGCTTCGCATGATCACGAATGCCCTGCCGGTGCTGATCGCCTATGTGGACGCGGACCATCGCTACCGGTTCAATAATGACGCATACAAGGCGTGGTTCGGTGTCAGTCCGGAAGAGGCATTGGGGCGGACCATCCGGGAAGTGGCCGGGGAGCGATTCTACAGAAGCGTTCTTCCGTATATCGAGAGGGCGCTGTCGGGTGAACGCGTTCGATACGTCCAGGATATCGATCTGGGTGATGGACGCCTCATTTACATGGATGCCGTTTATGTGCCGGACGTGGATGATCGCGGGGTTGTGAACGGGTTCTATGTTCTGGCGATAGACGTCACGGAACAGCATCTCGCCCGGCAGGAATCCAGGCGCCTGCAGGATGAACTGCTCCACGCCGGCCGCATCTCCACCATGGGTGAGCTGGCCGGATCGCTCGCCCATGAGATCAACCAGCCGCTCAGCGCCATCATGAGCAATGCCCAGGCGGCCAAAAGGTACCTCAACGCCCCGACGCCGGACATCGAGGAGGTGAATGAGATCCTGGACGATATCGTAAAGGACGACGCCCGGGCCGGTGAAGTCATCAACGGCCTTCGGACACTGCTAAAAAAGACAAAACCGGTTTTTGAACCGGTGGACCTCAATGTGATTTTCCGCGAGGTGGTCGGGCTTCTTCACACCGATGCCGTAATGCGCAATGTCAGGGTTTCCTTTGAACTCGACGCCCGTCTTCCTCCGGTGCCGGGTGACCGGATTCAGCTCCAGCAGGTCGCCCTGAACCTGTTGCTGAACGCCTTCGATGCCATGGACAATGGATCGCGGGAAGTGCGGCGGCTGCGGATTTGGACCCGCCTGGAAGCGCCGCAGGTCCTGGCGGCTGTTGCGGACAGCGGAACAGGCATCCCGACGGAAGAATCTGAAAGGATCTTCAATTCTTATTACACATCCAAACCGCAGGGGCTGGGCATGGGGCTGTCCATCAGCCGTTCCATTATTCACCGGCATAAGGGAAGCATCTGGTTTGAAAACAATTCCGACGGGGGGGCGACGTTTTATGTCAGCCTTCCTGTGGCAACCGATGGACAGATCTCAGGATGAACATCACAGAATGCCTTCCCACTGTTTTTGTGGTGGATGATGATCCCTCATTTCGGAGGAGCCTGGTGCGCCAGATCCGGTCGGCCGGCTACCAGACGGAAAGCTTCGCTTCGGCGGATGAATTCCTGGATCACTGGCGACAGGACCCCGCACCCGGCTGCCTGTTGCTCGACATCCTGATGCCCGGCCTGGATGGATTCCAGCTCCAGCAGAAGATGCAGGCTTCGGGTGCCTCGATCCCCATCATCTTCATCACCGGTCAAGGCGACATCCCGATGTCCGTCAAGGCCATGAAAGCGGGTGCGGTGGATTTTCTGCCCAAGCCCATCCGTGACGACGATCTTTTCAACGCCGTGCGGCAGGCGCTCCAATACGATGAAGAGCGGCGCGCCCAGCGCGCGGAACATGAAGCCGTCGAGAAGCGCTATGCGGTGCTGACCCCGCGGGAACGCGAGGTGATGGTGCTGGTGGTCCGCGGCATGCTGAACAAGCAGATCGCCTTTGAACTCGGGACCAGCGAGAAAACCATTAAAATCCACCGGGGCCGCGTGATGGAAAAAATGAATGCCCAGTCCCTCGCGGATCTCGTTCGCATCGCACAAAAACTCGGTCCGAGCGGCGGCCCTGCCTGACATAGGACCAAGGTCCTATATCCACGGCGCTGTGATGGCTGATATGGAACCCATGACAAGGGCGCCGCTTTTTGTCTGGAGCCCTTCTTATTCCCTGCCGTCGATCAAGAGAGCCACTTTATTTGACGCTGTCCAACAAAGAGAAAGGAAGTCGTATGAAGAGGGAAAGCAATCCCTGCGGGAGCCCCGCAGGTGACGCCGTTCCCGGAGCGGTGCCTGCGCCCGGCCGAAGGGGCGGTGCGGGGCATCTCATCCGGCGAACCGTCCTGGCGGCGGGCATCTGCCTGGTGCTTGGATGGATGTCGGTGTCCGCCTCAAGCGCCGAGGGCATCGATCCGGAAGCGGACAAGGTCCTGCGGTCGATGTCGGCCTATCTGGGGGGGCTGCGCGCCTTCAGCGTGGATGTCGATATCGACAACGAACACATCGATACGAACGGGCAAAAGCTTCAGCTCAGCAGCTTCGCGTCGCTTGTGGCCGAGCGCCCCGGAAAGCTGTACATGTATCGGTGGGGGGTCTTCGCCGACACGGAGTTCATTTTTAACGGCAAGGTCCTGACCCTCTATGGCAAGGACCGCAACGCCTATCTCCAGATCGACAGCCCCGGAAGCATCGATGACGCCATAGAAACCGTCCGCAGCGAGATCGGACTCGACGCACCGGGAGCGGACCTGCTCTATGCCGATCCCTATTCCGGACTGATCGACGGCGTGCAGAGCGCCACCTATTTCGGCATGGTCTATGTCAACGGCCTCGAATGCCATTACCTGGCCTTTCGGGAGGCCGAGGTAGACTGGCAGCTCTGGGTCCAGGCCGGCGACGCGCCCTTTCCGGTCAAGTACGTGATCACCACGAAGTGGGTCACCGGCGCCCCCCAGTACGCGGTCCGGTTCTACAACTGGAATGCGACGCCGGCGATTCCGTCCGGGCGCTTCAACTTCAATCTCCCCGGCGGGGCCAAAAAAATCGAGTCCGTCCGGGTAAACCCGGTCGGTGAAGCGATGTTGACGGAGGAGGCGCAATGATGACGAGGAAAACCGCATTCAAGGCAATGGCAATGGCAGTCGGTCTCATCGCCGGGGGCCTTTTATCGGACGGCGGGCTCCCGGAAGGGTGGGGGGTCGGCAACGCCCAGGCCGTCATCGGCAGGCCGTTAACCCCGGGCAGCGTGGCCGGCGTCGCCCGGCGCACGACCCGCAGGGTAATCCGCCGGTCGACCATCTATGCCGCGTCCCTCCCCTCGGGATGCCGGACCGTCATCGTAAACGGCGCAACACTCTGGCAGTGCGGCGGCACCTATTACCAGGCCCACAACAATCAGTACGTCGTCGTATACGTCGATTGAGCCGGCCCGGCGGATCATCATCTTTGACCGCTGCAGCAGGCTGAGGGTCTGAACCAAGGAAACGGAAGAATCGATTGCCTGTCATCGCGCCATTCGTTCATGTTGTCGACGACGACCCTTCAGTGGCCAGGGCGTTGAAGCGATTGCTGCACGCCTGGGGAATGCGGGTACGGACATTTGAATCCGGCGGTGCGTTTCTTTCGGCCCTGGGAAATCGCCAGGATGTGGATTGCCTGGTGATCGATGTTCAGATGCCGGGAATGACCGGCCGTGAGGTTCAGGAACGCATGAACCGGGCAGGAATGGATGTGCCGGTTATTTTTATCACCGCCCACGGAGACGATGGGATCGAAGAGGATGCCTTGAAGGCCGGCGCAGCCGGTTTTCTGCGAAAACCCTTTACGGAGGAAGCGCTGGTGGGCCTGATCCGGAAGGTGTTGGGCCAACGACGGAAGTCGCCTGAAGGAGCCGGGGGGAACAGCGGAGAGAAAACCGGGAATCAGTCGTAAGTGAGGAGGGTTGATTGGATGGCTATCATCAATATACTAAACCGGAGTCAAGAAAGGAGAAGTCCATGAAACATGTTTTTCTGATCGCCTGCGTGGTGATGATGTCCTTTGGCGTTGCCGGAAGCCTGTCCGCGGAGGAGAATATCATCGAGACCGTCTCCAACGGCTGCAAATCCGAGATCGAAACCTACTGCAAGGATGTGACGCCCGGCGAGGGGCGGGTCCTTGCATGCCTCTATGCCCATCAGGATAAGCTCTCCGGAAAATGCGATTATGCGCTGTACGATGCGGCTTCAAGGCTCGAAAGGGCGGTGGCGGCCCTGGGGTATGTCGCCAATGAGTGCGAAGCGGATTTGATGACTTACTGCGCTGATGTTCAGGTGGGCGAGGGGCGCGTGCTGGAGTGCCTGAAAAAAAACGACGCCAAGGTGAGCAAGCGGTGCAAGGGCGCGCTCAAGGAAGTCGGGCTGAAATAAAGCCAAATGGGAAACGCCTGCGGTCAGGCGGACCTGCCTGCAGGTGCGACTGAACCCCGGGCGATTGAAGCCGGCGAACTTTTTTTCCAGCAGGGGGAACAGAAATGGCAGACGCAGCAAAATTTGAAAAAATCGAGACGCTCAAGAACGGCACCGTGGCGAGAATCCGGTCCATCCGGGCCGACGACAAGAACCGGCTTGCCGAGGCTTTCCGGAACCTTGAAGCCGAATCGATCTACACGCGGTTTTTTCACCACAAAAAAGCCTTGACCGATGCCGAACTCAAGACCGCCACCGAGGTTGATTTCGAAAACGTGGTCGCCCTGGTGGTCACGGTCGGGGAGGGGGAAGGCGAGGTGATCATCGGCGCAGGGCGCTATGCGGTCCTCCCCGCCGAAGGTCCGATCCGAAGCGCCGAGGTGGCCTTTGCCGTGGAGGAGGATTATCACGGCCAGGGGATCGCCGGCCGTCTGATGCGGTACCTTGCCGGCATTGCCCGGGAAAAGGGGCTTTCCCAGCTCGAGGCGGAGGTGCTTGCGGAAAACAAGGCCATGATCCGCGTATTCGAGCGCAGCGGCCTCCCCGTGAAACGGAAGTTTGAAGGCGGAACGCTGCATGTAACGATGTCGCTCGCGGAGGCTGCCGCCTGATCCAGGAAGCCGTCGCGTCTTAAAGAAAGGGGATGACCATGTCCAACGCCATTGTCGTGCTCAACGCGGGTTCGTCGAGCATCAAATTTTCACTGTTTCTGGAAAAAGACGGAAACCTGGAACTGGACATCCGGGGTCAGATCGAAGGCATTTACACCGGCGCACGATTTGTTTCGAAGACGCCGGATGGTGCGGTGAAAGCCGAAAATTCCTGGCCCGACGGCGTCGCGCTGGGGCATGACGGGGCGCTCGACCACCTGATCGCCCACCTGCGGTCGGAGATTTCGGACGACCGGCTCATCGGCATCGGGCACCGGGTGGTGCACGGCGGATTGGCCTACACGCAGCCGGTCCGGGTGGATGCGGAGGTGCTGAAGGTCCTGGAAACCTTCGTTCCGCTGGCCCCCCTGCATCAGCCCCACAATCTCGCGCCGATCCGCCGGGCGCTGGAGCAAGCTCCCGATCTGCCGCAGGTGGCCTGCTTCGACACCGCTTTTCACCGAAGCCAGCCCGAGGTGGCCCAGATGTTCGCCCTGCCGGCCGAACTGCGGGAGGCGGGGGTCATGCGGTACGGGTTCCACGGCTTGTCCTACGAGTACATCGCCTCGGTCCTGCCCGACATCTCGCCGAAGGCGGCCAAGGGAAGGTGCGTCGTGCTTCACCTGGGCAACGGGGCGAGCATGTGCGCCCTGGAGGCGGGGCGGAGCATTGCCAGCACCATGGGGTTCACGGCGGTCGAAGGCCTGCCGATGGGCACGCGCAGCGGCACGCTCGATCCCGGCGTGATCCTCTATCTCATGGACCAGCGCGGGATGGATGCCCGCGCCATCGAAAAACTCCTTTACACCCAATCGGGACTGCTGGGCGTTTCCGGCATATCCAGCGACATGCGCACGCTGCTTGCGAGCGGGGAGCCGCCGGCCAGGCTTGCCGTCGATCTTTTTCTGTATCGCATCCGCCGCGAGCTCGGCTCATTGGCGGCGGCGCTGGGAGGACTGGATGCCATCGTGTTTACCGGGGGTATCGGGGAAAACGCCCCGATCATCCGCAGCCGCGTCTGCCAAAACGCCGCATGGCTGGGCGTCGCAACCGACGAAGGGGCCAACGATGGCGGCCGGGGACGCATCAGCACCGGCGTAAGCCGCGTCGAGGTCCATGTCATCCCGACGGACGAGGAATTGATGATCGCGCGCCACACCCGGCGCCTGCTTGAAGCAAGCCAAGGAGGATTCCAATGAAAACAGACCTGCCGCGACCGATTCTGAAAGACAAAAAGGCCCTGGTGGTCGGCATCGCCAACGAACACTCCATCGCCTACGGCTGCGCCAAGGCCTTCCGTGAAGTTGGCGCCGACGTGGCGGTCACCTATCTCAACGACAAGGCAAAACCCCATGTCGAGCCCCTGGCCCAGGAGCTGGAGGCGGCGATGCTCCTGCCGTTGGATGTTTCCAAACCCGGCGAACTGGAAGCCGTGTTCGATCGCATCGGGCGGGAGTGGGGGCGTCTCGACATCCTCGTGCATTCCATCGCGTTCGCTCCCAAAGCGGACCTGCAGGGCGGCCTGTTGAACTGCTCCGCCGAGGGGTTCTCGGCCGCGATGGACATCTCCTGCCACTCCTTTATCCGCATGGCGCTTCTGGCGGCGCCGCTGATGAAGGACGGCGGGACCCTCTTTGCCATGAGCTACCACGGGGCCCAGAAGGTGGTGCCCAACTACAACGTGATGGGGCCGGTCAAGGCGGCCCTGGAGGCGGTCTGCCGCTACCTGGCCTACGAACTCGGCTCCCGGAAGATCCGTGTGCACGCGATCTCGCCGGGTCCGCTCAAGACGCGGGCCGCCTCGGGGCTCAAGGACTTCGACCGGATGCTGAATGACGCCGTCGAGCGCTCTCCGGTCGGCGAACTGGTGGACATCATGGATGTGGGGTTCACCTGCGCCTTCCTGGCGACGCCGTTCGCGCGGCGCCTCACCGGCCAGACCGTGTATGTCGACGGCGGCGCCGGCATCATGGCCTGAGCCGGATGTCTCCGCCCGGCACCGGATGACATTCGCATTTTCGCGGATTACAAAATAATCTAAACAATAAGGAAAGTTACATGACAGAGACAAAGAAGGTCAATCCAATCCTTGGATCCAAGGACCTGATGGAATACCTTGTCGACGCCGGACAGCGGACGGTGCTGTACTGGGACGTGATGCGGCAGCGCGGCAATCAGTACCTGGCGCGCATGGCGGAGAAGGTCCCCCACGTGCTGCAGTTCAACCATCACCTGATCCTGGACGGTCGGACCCTTCCCCGGCCCGTGAATTACGGGATCATCAAAATAGATCCGCCCGAAGGGACGGTCATCGACGACCGAAAGCGGCCCTTCGTGGTGATCGATCCGCGTGCGGGCCACGGCCCGGGCATCGGCGGCTTCAAGGCCGACAGCGAGATCGGCGAAGCCCTGGGCGCGGGACATGCCTGTTACTTTATCGGGTTTACGCCGGTGCCTGAACCGGGGCAGACCATCGAGGCCGTAATCGAGGCGTGGGCGGTCTTCCTCGAACGGGTCGCGGAGCTGCACCCGGCGGCAGAGGGCAAACCGGTGGTGATCGGCAACTGCCAGGCGGGGTGGGCGCTCATGATGCTGGCGGCAAAGCGCCCGGGGCTCTGCGGCCCGATCATCGTGGCCGGATCGCCCATTTCCTACTGGGCGGGGGTGCGCGGTGTCAACCCCATGCGGTATACCGGCGGCCTGCTGGGGGGGAGCTGGCTGACGTCCATGATGAGCGACCTGGGGCATGGGAATTTCGACGGCGCCTGGCTGGTGCAGAACTTCGAGAGTCTCAACCCGGCCAACACCCTCTGGTCAAAGCAGTACAACCTCTACGCCAACATCGACAAGGAGGCGCCCCGCTATCTGGGCTTCGAACGATGGTGGGGCAGGCACGTGATATTGACCGGCGATGAAATGCAGTATATCGTCGACAACCTCTTCGTCGGCAACAAGCTCAGCAATGCGGAGATGGTGACCGAAGACGGCGTGAAGCTGGATTTCAGAAAGATCCGCTCCCCCATCGTTTGCCTGTGCTCCAAGGGCGACGACATCACGCCGCCCCAACAGGCCCTCGGCTGGATCCTGGACCTGTACGGCAGCGATGAGGACATTCTGGCCGCGGGCCAGACGATTGTCTACGCGGTGCATGAGACCATCGGGCACCTGGGGATCTTCGTGTCGGGCAGCGTCGCCAAAAAAGAGCATCAGGAGTTCGCCGAAAACATCGATCTTATCGATTGTCTGCCCCCCGGCCTCTATGAAGCCGTCTTCCAGACGAAAGCGGCGGATGTCGCAAATGTCGATCTGGTCACCGGAGGCTATATCTCCCGTTTCGAGCGGCGAACCCTGGCGGACATCCGCGCCATGGGCGGGAACACCCCCGAAGATGAGCGCTGTTTTGCGGCCGTGGCCCGGTTGTCTGAAGTTACCCAGGGCCTCTACCGCACCACGATGCAGCCCATGATCCGCGCCCTGTCCACTGAACAGAGCGCCGAAGGGCTGCGCCGCATGCACCCGCTGCGGCTGGGGTACGAGCTTTTCTCCGACCGCAACCCGGCCATGCAGCCCCTGGCTTCGGCGGCGGAAACCGTCAAGGAGAACCGTCAGCCGGCCGCGGGCGACAACCCCTTCCTGCAGTGGGAAAAGGGATTCTCCGACTGGATGACCCGGGGCCTCAAGGCCTATGGGGACTGGCGGGACATGATGGTGGAGCAGGTTTTCTTCGGCGTCTACAGCCAGTCCTGGCTCCAGGCCCTGCTGGGTCTGCGGGCGTCGGACGGGCCGCCCAGAAATCGTCCCGGCGAGGACCCGGAACATGCGGCCTTCGTTCAGCGCCGGATCGAGGAATTGAAGGCCAAAATGGACCAGGGGGGACCGCGTGAGGCGGCGATCCGTGCCCTGATCTACATACGCTTGCCCGAAAACGCAGCCGACGAACGGGGATTTGAGATGCTTCGCCGGATCCGCGCCGAACATGGCGCGGGAAAACCCCTGACCGAATTCAAGCAGGACCTTCGCGAACAGTACTATATGCTCCGACTGGACGAACGCCGGGCCGTGGCGGCCATCCCCTCCCTGCTCACGGGCCGTGAGGACGAGGCCCGGAAGCTGCTGGAGGTTGTGCGCAAGGTCGTCACCGCCGGCGGACCATTGCAAGACGAGGCACAAAGGCGCCTTGCCGAGATGGAGAGACTGTTCACCTCCCCGCCGCCGGCCGGGGGTCCCGAGGACCATTCTTGAAACGCTTCAGCACAGGAGGTTCGCGCCAATGATCACCAACAAGACGTTCGATGAAATCCAGATCGGTGACACCGCCCGAATGGAACGGATGTTGACCAAGCAGGATATCGACGGGTTCGGGCTGCTGTCGGGCGACATGAACCCGACGCATTTCAGCGACGAGTACGCGCAGATGCTTTTGTCGCGTCACAAGCTGGTCGGCCACAGCATGTGGGGCGGGGCGCTGATATCGAGCCTGCTGGGAAACGACCTGCCGGGTCCCGGCACGGTCTACCAGTCTCAACATTTCGATTTCCACAATGCGGTGGAGTTGGACGACACGCTCATCATCACCGTGACCGCCAGATCCAAGAACGCCGTGGACGGGACGGTGGTGTTCGACTGCCGGGCGGTCAATCAGCGGGGTGAGGATGTCATCACCGGCATCGCCAGGGTCAAGGCCCCGACAAATAAGCCCACCGATGCCGGATCCCCCTACGCCACAATGCAACTGCACCACAAAACCGCTTTCAAAAGACTGATCGACTACGTCGATGACTGGGATCCGATTCCTGTCGCCGTATGTCATCCCTGCAGCAAGGAGGCCCTGGAAGGCGCCGTCGATTCCGCCAGGGCCAACGTGATCGATCCCATCCTGGTGGGGCCAGAAGCCAAAATCCGCGCCCTGGCCGAGAGCCTGAAGCTGGACATCAGCCCTTACCGCGTCATGGACGCGCTCCACAGTCATGACGCGGCCGTAAAAGCCGTGGCGCTGTGCCGATCGGGCGAGGCGGAAGCGCTCATGAAGGGCAGCCTGCATACCGACGAGTTGATGAGCGCCGTGGTCCCGTCGGCTACGGGGCTGCGCACCGAGCGGCGGATCAGCCATGTTTTCGTTATGGATGTGCCCACCTATCCACGGCCCCTGTTCATCACCGACGCGGCCATCAACATCTACCCGACCCTGGAGGACAAGATCCATATTCTCAAGAATGCCATCCAGCTTGCCCACGCGCTCCACATTCCCCAGCCCAAGGTGGCCATTCTCTCGGCCGTGGAAACGGTGAACCCGAAGATTCCCTCCACCGTCGAAGCCGCCGCCTTGTGCAAAATGGCGGATCGCGGTCAAATTGAAGGAGCGCTCCTCGACGGCCCCCTGGCATTTGACAACGCCATCAGCAAAGAGGCCGCCCTGATCAAGGGGATCCATTCGCCGGTGGCCGGTGAGGCGGACATCCTTCTGGCACCGGACCTGGAGGCCGGCAACATGCTGGCCAAACAGCTGGCCTATCTTGGCAGGGCCGATTCGGCCGGCATCGTTCTCGGGGCACGGGTCCCCATTATTCTGACCAGCCGGGCGGATTCGGCCGAAGCCAGGCTGGCGTCCTGCGCCGTTGCGGCGGCGTTTGCCCATCACCTGCGTCAAGATCAGCAGGTGAAGAGAAGCCTTCAGGGGTGAGGACGGGAAAAGCATGAGGGGATATAAGTGACAAGAATCAAAAGCGATATCACCCAAACCGTTCTTGCGGTGCTCTTCATCGGTGCGATGATGGGCACCGCGATATGGATCCTGAAACCCTTTATCGGGGCCGCGATCTGGGCGGTGACGATCGTGACGGCGACATGGTCGTTGATGATTTCCATTCAGAACCGGCTCTGGGGCCGTCGGTCGCTGGCGGTGGCGGTGATGACCCTGATCCTGCTCTGCGTCCTGGTGCTGCCGCTCTGGCTGGCCATCGGCACCATCGTGTCGAATGCCGACCGAATTTCCGGCTGGATGGGTGCCCTTACCGCCTTCGAGATACCGCCGCCGCCGGCATGGCTTGCGCATCTGCCGCTTTTCGGCCCCGATCTGGCGGCGGCATGGGAGAAGGTTCTGCTTACGGAGCTTCAGGTTTTCATCAAAAAACTTGCCCCATACGGGGGCACGGCCCTCCGATGGTTCGCCTCGGAGGTGGGCGGCTTCGGCGCCCTGGTCCTGCAGTTTCTGCTTACGGTGGTGCTGGCCTCCCTGCTGTATGCCAGGGGAGAGCAAGCGGGCTCCTGGATCAGACGTTTTGGACGCCGTTTGGGCGGCGTGCGCGGAGAACATTCGATCCGGCTGGCCGGACAGGCCGTGCGCGGCGTCGCCCTCGGCGTGGTGGTGACCGCGCTGGCCCAGTCGGTCCTGGGCGGCCTGGGCCTCGCCATCGCGGGCGTTCCTTTTGTGGCGGTTCTCACGGCGGTGATGTTCATGCTTGCCATCGCCCAGATCGGACCGCTCCTCGTGCTCGGGCCTTCGGTGGCCTGGCTCTACTGGACCGGCGGCACCGGGTGGGGAACCTTTCTGCTCCTGTGGACCCTGGTGGTCGGCACCATGGATAATTTTCTGCGCCCCTTTCTCATCAAGAAAGGCGCCGATCTTCCCTTTCTGCTCATCTTTACCGGTGTCGTCGGCGGCCTGATCGCCTTCGGCCTCATCGGCATTTTCGTCGGGCCGGTGGTGCTCGCCGTGGCCCACACCCTCCTGTCGGCCTGGGTCGATGAGGAGATCGCCGGGGTCGAGGAGTCCGGACATCGGGAGAGGTGAGCGGGAGGCCGGTTGGCGCGAGGCTGCATCGGTGCAGCTCGCCTGCGGTCGGTTAACATGTTCCGGCAGGACATTTTGGACAAGGAGTACCGAACACATGGGAATCATGGACAGGTGGAACCAGTATCGGGAGCTGAAAAGGAGGCAGGGCGAAAAGGAGGCGGCCGCGGCCGAATGGATCGAGCGCATGGTGCAGGAGACCGATCCTTCGATTCGAAAGGTCGAGGGATACCGGAAACAGCTCCGGACGCCCGTCGAAAACGCCCTGAGGCACGTCGACGGCGTGATCTCCGCCATCCCCGGACCTTTCCGCCTTACAGCCGATCGCTGGGACACGGACCCGCTGATGCACGCGCTGTTTGTCAACCCCGGCGACATTCAATCCCTGCTTCAAAGCTGCGCTGATCTCAAATCCTTTTTTCAGAAAAGCGGCGTGAAGACCGCCGTTGCCCTTCTAACGGCAACGAAGGTGGAGCGGACGGTTTTCGGAACGGCCCTGGAGGGTGAAATCCTGAGGCGCGACGTCGCCCAGACGGTTGTCGAATTCTACGATCACCGCGTCATTGCTCCGGGGGCGACGGAGGAGGAGAGCCGACGGGAATTGATTCCCCGCGGATTGTATCTTCTGGCGACCTACGCTCTCGAAGAGGTCATGCAGGTTCAGGCCCTCAGGGAGGAGCTGACCGCCCAGCGGAACAGTGCCGTGTTCAAAATCAAGATTCAGCAGACCCGGGACCGCGGCGTGGGGTACCTGCTGGCCGGCAGCAGCCGATCCGGGACGGAAGTCGAAAAATGGGAACAGTTCCTGGCGGAAATCGACCAGCAGCTCACGGCCCTCGGACCCGGGTCGGGAACGCCCCGAGACTATCTGCGGAAGCTGGATAACGTTTTAAGCGGCGCCGACACGGTCCTGACGGAGAAGACCCAGGAGATGCGCCTCAACTGGATGGGTGTGAAACAAGGCGGGGACGCAACCGGAAACGGCCAGGCCATTACGATGACCGAACTGGAAATTCCCAACCGGGTAAAACGGGTGGCCGTGCTGGCAACGGTTTCCGCCGGCGAATGCCTGGGTTCATGAAGGGCGTGTCAAGAGCGCCCGATGCCGTCATTCCGGAAATCCATCTGTTTTTTATCGCCGGATGGCTATAAACTCGGCTATCACAGCGTTACCACGGCGCCCACAGGCGCCGGTGAAAGATCGTCATCTCAAAAAATCGTTATGGTTAAAATGAGATAATATTAAAAATTGCGAGCAAGAAAGAGGAGGCAGCGTGAAGAGAAAGCATGTTTTGATTCTGGTTCTCATGGCTTTCGTGGCGGTGATCAGCGGGGTCGGCCACGCCGAGAAGAAAAAAACGGAAGCGCCCATGACCCCGGCGGCAGCGCCGCCGGAGGTGGCGGTGGCCGATGTGATTGAAAAATCGGTTCCCGTTTACAAGGAGTATGTGGCCACCACGGACGGAATGATGAACGCGACGATCCTGGCCCAGGTCCAGGGGTATCTGATCGCGCAGAACTACAAGGAAGGCAGTCTCGTCAAAAAGGGCGATCTGCTCTTCGAGATCGACCCGAGGCCGTTCCAGGCGTCCCTGGACGTGGCCAACGCGATTCTTGCCAGGCATCAGGCCGTGCTCAACACGGCGCAATCCACGCTCAGGCGCATCCTGCCGCTGGCCGCAGCCCGAGCGGTGAGCCAAAAGGATAAAGACGAGGCCGTGGGGCGGGTTCAGGCATCGGAAGCCGAGGTATTGGCCGCCCGGGCGGAGGTCCGCAAGGCCGAGCTGGATCTCGGCTTCACGAAAATCATATCCCCCATCGACGGCATCGCGGGCGCCGCCAGTGCCCAGATCGGAGACCTGGTCGGCACCTCCCAGTCGCAGGCGCTGACCACGGTGTCCACGGTGGACCCCATCAAGGTCTATGTGCCCATCAGCGAGCGCGAATATCTGCAGGCGGTGGAACGCATCAAAACCCGCACGGCGGAGTACACGAAAACCCAGTTCGATCTGATCCTGACCGACGGCACCATCTGGCCCCACAAGGGGACATTGGGTTTTGCCGACCGGGAGGTGGACCCGCAGACGGGGACCATCCGGGTGGCGATCCTCTTCCCCAACCCGGACAACGCCCTGCGGCCCGGGCAGTATGCCCGGGTGAAAGCCCTCATGGCAACCGAGAAGGGGGCCCTGATGGTGCCCCAGCGTGCCGTGGCCGAGCTCCAGGGGACCTACCGGGTGGCGGTGGTGGATGCCGACAACACGGTAAGGCTCCGATCCGTAAAGGTCGGTGAGCGGTTCGAGGCGTTCTGGGTCATTCAGGAAGGGCTGCGCCCCGGGGAGCGGGTTGTTGTCGAAGGCATCCAGAAGGTACGCGAAGGCGTCAAGGTGAGCCCCGTGCCCTATTCGGCAAAACCTTAGGCGCACGCCGCGACACTCCAATTTCAGAAGAAAGGTTGATCTTCCATGGCAAAATTTTTCATCAACCGGCCGATCGTGGCGATCGTGATCTCCATCATCTTCGTCATCGTGGGGATCGTGGCGATTCTGGGCCTGCCAATCGCCCAGTACCCCGACATCGTCCCGCCGGAGATCGTCGTCAATACGACCTATGTCGGGGCCGACGCCCAGACCGTGGAGCAGTCGGTGGCCACCCCCATCGAGCAGGAGATGAGCGGGGTGGACAACATGAACTACATGTATTCCCTCAACGCCAACAACGGCGAGCTGAAGCTCTACGTCAACTTCGACGTCAAGACCGACCCCAACATCGACCAGGTGCTGACCCAGATGCGCAAGGCCCAGGCGGATTCCAAAATGCCCGCCGAGGTTCGCGATTACGGGGTCACGGTCAAGAAATCCACCTCTTCGCCGCTCATGCTGGTCGCGCTCTCCTCGCCGAAGGGCACCTATGACGCGACCTTCCTGGCCAACTATGCCTACATCAACCTGAACGACCAGCTTACGCGCGTTCCGGGGATCGCGAGTGTCACCGTTTTCGGCGCCGGGCAGTATGCCATGCGCCTGTGGGTGAAACCCGACCAGCTCGCCAAGCTGAACCTCACCGTGCCGGAGATCGTGGATGCCATCAAGAAGCAGAACACGGTAAACCCGGCCGGCCAGGTGGGCGGCGAACCCGTGCCGCCGGGCCAGGAGTACACCTACGCCATCCGCGCCCAGGGCCGACTGGAGAGCCCGGAGGAGTTCGACCGGATCGTGGTGCGGGCCAACCCGGACGGTTCGGTGGTGCGGCTGAGCGATGTCGCCCGCGTCGAGCTGGGCTCTCAGACCTATGCCATGTCCGGCCGGCTGAACGGAAAATCGGCCGCCGTGCTCGCCCTCTACCAGCTTCCCGGCTCAAATGCGATCGCTGCCGTGGACGGGGTCAACCGTCTCATGGAGGAGGTGAAGAAGAATTTCCCGGAGGACCTCGAGTACAGCATCCCCCTCGACACCACCCAGTCGGTGCGCGCGGGCATCGAGGAGATCCTGCATACCCTGGTCGAGGCCCTCGTGCTCGTCATCATCGTGGTGTTCATCTTCCTGCAGGGCTGGCGGGCGACCCTGATCCCGGCGCTGGCGGTGCCGGTTTCGCTGATCGGGACCTTCGCCATGTTTCCCCTGCTGGGGTTTTCCATCAACACGATCGCCCTCATGGGCCTGGTGCTCGCCATCGGACTCGTGGTGGACGACGCCATCGTGGTGGTGGAGGCGGTGGAGCACCACATCGAGCACGGCCTCTCTCCCAAGGAGGCGACCTTCAAGGCCATGGAGGAGGTCTCCGGGCCGGTGATCGCCATCGCCCTGGTGCTCTCCGCTGTCTTTCTCCCCACCATTTTCATTCCCGGCATCACGGGCAAGCTCTACCAGCAGTTTGCGGTCACCATCGCCATCTCGGTCATCATCTCGGCCTTCAACGCCCTGACCCTGAGCCCGGCCCTGGCGTCCCTGATCCTGAAGCCCAAGAAACAGGCCCGCGGCCCCCTGGGGGCGTTCTACCGCGGGTTCAACAATCTCTTTGGCAAAGCCACGAACGGCTACGTGAAGCTCTCCGGGTGGTTCATTCGCAAGTTCGTGATCAGCCTGATCCTGCTGGTGATCATGACCGGTGCCATCGGCGTGATCGGCAAGCGGGTCCCCGGCGGATTTCTGCCCGAGGAGGACCAGGGGTATCTCTACGCCGGGGCGCAGCTTCCGAATGCCGCTTCCCTGCAGCGGACGGACGAAGCCACCCGGGAGCTGGAGAAGATCATCATGGAGACCCCCGGGGTCGAGTACTGCACCACGGTGGTGGGCTTCAGCCTGCTGTCCGGGGTAACGAACACCTACAGCAGTTTTTTCTTCATCACGCTCAAGCCCTGGGACGAGCGAAAAAGCCCGGAGGAGCAATACGGGGCCATCATGGCAAGCCTCAACCAGCGCATGGGCCGGATCTCCCAGGGGGTCGCCTTTGCCTTCTCGCCGCCGGCCATCCCGGGCATCGGCACCTCGGGCGGGGTGACCTTCATCCTCGAGGATCGGGCCGGCAAGGACATCGCCTTTCTCTGGGAAAACGTTCAGAAATTCATGGAAGCGGCCAAGAAGCGGCCGGAGATCGCGCGGGTGACCACCACCTTCCTGCCCACGGTGCCTCAAATCTTCGTAAACGTCGACCGGGACAGGGTGCTCAAGCAGGGGATCGAACTGGACCAGGTCTACCGCACCCTCCAGGCCTTCATGGGCGGCTATTTTGTAAATTACTTCAACCGGTTCGGCCGACAGTGGCAGGTCTATATCCAGGCCGAGGGCGAATACCGCACCCAGGCGGAGCAGCTCGGCCAGTTCCATGTCAGAAATTCCGCCGGAAACACCGTGCCGCTCTCCGCCTTGACCACCATCGAAGAGCGCTCCGGACCGGAGTTCACCATGCGGTACAACCTCTACCGCGCAGCCCAGCTCAACGTCGTCTCCAATCCGGGGTTCAGCTCGGCACAGGCCATGAAGGCGCTGGAGGAGGTGTTCGAAGCCAGCATGCCTTCCGAGATGGGCTACGACTATCTCGGCATGAGCTTCCAGGAGAAAAAGGCACTCGAGGGGGTTCCGGTGTCGGTCATCTTCGGGCTGTCGATGGTGTTCGTTTTCCTGATTCTGGCCGCCCAGTACGAGAGCTGGTCCCTGCCCTTCAGCGTTCTTCTGGGCACGCCCATCGCGGTCCTGGGCGCGTTTGCCGGCCTGTTCATCCGCAACATGGAGTTCAACCTCTACGCCCAGATCGGGCTCATCATGCTGATCGGGCTTGCCGCCAAGAACGCGATTCTGATCGTCGAGTTCGCCAAGGTGGAGTATGAAAAGGGGAGGTCCATTGCGGATGCGGCCCTGGAAGGGGCGCGCCTGCGCCTGCGGCCGATCCTGATGACAAGCTTTGCCTTCATCCTGGGATGCGTGCCCCTGGCCGTCGCCACGGGGTCGGGAGCCGTATCCCGGCAGGTCATGGGCACCGGGGTCATCGGCGGCATGCTGGCGGCAAGCTTTATCGCCATTTTCCTGATCCCCATGACCTTCTACGTGGTGGAAAAACTGGCCCACCGGGGCAAGTCTGACGACGCACACGCTGCGACCGGGCCTCAAGATCTGGAACCGAAAGCGAGAAAGGGAGAGGAGCATGCGTAACGGAGTTCTGTGCTGCATACTGTTGATCATGGTGACGGGCTGCGCAATGGGGCCGGACTACAAGCGCCCCGTCGTCGATACGCCCGCCTCCTGGCGGTTTGAGGAGAAAGAAGCCCGGGACCTCGCCAACACGGCCTGGTGGGAGCAGTTCAACGACCCTGTCCTGAACGGCCTGGTCCGCACCGCCCTGGCGGAGAACAAGGACCTGATGATCGCCACGGCCCGGGTCGAGGAGTTCTTCGGCCGATATTTTTCCACCCACGGCGATCAGTACCCCTTTATCGGTGCCGGTGCCGGCGCATCCCGGGAGCGCGTGACCGAAGCGGGGCCGACCCCCATCCCCTCGGGCGTGGACTCGACCTTTGATTACTACGAGGCGTTCCTGAGCGGCAGTTGGGAGATCGATTTCTGGGGCAAATACCGCCGTGCTTCCGAGGCCGCCCGCGCCGAACTCTTCAGCACGGAGGAGGCCCGGCGGACGGTGGTCCTGACCCTGGTCAGCGCGGTGGCAACCACTTACGTGGAGATCCGGGCCCTGGACAAGCAGCTCGAGATCACCCATCGCACGGTGGAGACCCGGAGACAGACTCGGGGCCTGTTTCAGCTCCGTTTGGACAAGGGGATCATCCCGGAGATCGACCTGAGCCAGGCGGAAGCCGAGTACGAGGATGCCCTGGCGCGCCTCCCCGAAATCGAGCTTGCCATCGCACGGGCGGAGAATGCGCTCAGTGTTCTGCTTGGCCGCAACCCCGGCCCGATTTCCCGGGGACTCACTATCGACCAATTGATCCTGCCGGAGGTCCCGTCCGGACTTCCCTCCGACCTGCTGGAGAAACGTCCCGACATCCGGGCCGCCGAGCAGGACCTGGTCGCCGCCAACGCCCGGATCGGCGTCGCCAGATCGCTCTATTTCCCGACCATTTCCCTGACCGGTTCGCTCGGTACGGTGAGCACCGATCTGTCGGATCTCTTCACCGGCGAGTCCAAGATCTGGAGCCTGGGCGTTCCCCTGACCGTGCCGATTTTCTCGGCGGGCCGCATCGGCGGCGAGGTCAAGGGCGCCGAGGCCTTCCAGCAGCAGGCACTCTACAGCTACCTTCAAACGGTGCAGAACGCCTTCCGCGAAGTGGACGACGCCCTGGTCGACCGCGCCAAGTCGGCGCAGAAACTCCAGGCGCTGAGCAGACAGGCCAAGGCGCTGGAGAACTATGCCCGGCTGGCCAACATGCGGTATGACGAAGGCTTCACGAGCTACCTCGAGGTGCTCGACGCCGAACGCAGCCTGTTCAACGTCGAACTGTCGAAAGCCGCCGGCCAGAACGCCCTGTTTCGGGCATTGATCAACATTTACAAGGCCATGGGCGGCGGCTGGGTGGAGACCGCGGAGGCCGGCGTGACATCGCAACCGGTGAAGGCGGCGGGCTTTATTCCCTGACCGCAGAAACCACCTGGCGGGGGACTGAATGCTTCGCAACATCGCCATCGGCGCCATACTGATTTTCATGACAACCATTGTTCACGCAGGGGGAATGTTTCTGGCCTTGCGGCCCATCCGAGACCCTTCCGCCGCCGAAAGGTCGCCATCGCAGATTCAACGGGTGTTCAGCGTGGCGAGGGTCGTGATGATCATGTATCTCGTCGGAATCGTGGAGGTGCTGATCTGGGGCTTCGCTTATCTGGCCTTCGATGCCGTTGACGGATTCGAAAAGGCAGTTTATTTCTCGGCTGTCACCTTTACCACGCTGGGATACGGGGACGTGGTCCTCGACGGCAGCCGGCGCCTGCTGTCTTCCTTTGAAGCCATCAACGGCATCATCATGTTCGGCTGGTCGACCGCGATCGTCATTGCGGCCGTGCAGGACGCCTATTCCCGCCAGAAAACCATTAAATTATGATCGACATGGGCGAGGCAAGGGGGAATCCTGACACAACGGATCCGTTTGCGAAGAAATGAAGAGGATCGGCGAATGAAACACGTGCTCAACGAAATCCGTCACAACCCGCTCCTCTGGCTCCTGGCCTTTGTGCCGGTGGTTCTGGCGGTAGAGAAGCTCAAACCCGAAGCGCACACGCTGCTCTTCGTGCTCTCGGTGTGCGCCATCGTGCCCCTGGCGGCGTTGCTGAGTCACGCTACTGAATCCGTTGCGGCCAAGACGGGCGATGCGGTGGGCGGCTTGCTCAACGCCACGCTGGGAAACCTGACCGAACTGGTCATCGCCCTTACGGCATTGCGTGCCGGGGAATACATGCTGGTGAAGGCGTCCATCGCCGGCGCGATTGTCACCAATACGCTCTTCATGCTCGGCGCATCGTTTCTCCTTGGCGGGCTAAAGCACCACGTCCAGGAATACAACCGGATCAGCGCCCGAATGCAAGCCGGCCTGCTCGTCCTGGCCACGGTCGCGCTGTCGATTCCTTCGGCCGTCTCAAGGGCCGACGCCGTCGGGGGCGCAGCCTTCAGTCAGAAGCTGAGCGTGGGGCTCGCGGTGCTGCTCATCGCAGCCTATGGATTGAGCATGCTGTTTTCGCTTAAAACGCACCGGGAGCTGTTTGTCGCTGCGGAGTCCGGGGAGGCCGGAGAAGCGCCGTGGCCTGTGGGTGTGGCCATGGCTGCGCTGGCCGGCGTCACGGTCCTGGTGGCGCTGGTGAGCGAGGTGTTCGTCGAATCGGTGCAGAAGGCGGCGGAGGTCTTCGGGATGAGCCCCGCTTTCGTGGGGTTCATCGTCGTGGCGCTGGTCGGCGGTGCAGCGGAGATGGCCTCCGCGTTTTCCGGCGCGCGCAAGAATCGTCTGGACCTGAGCGTGGGCATCGCACTGGGCAGCGCGTCGCAGATCGCGCTCTTTGTTGCCCCGCTGCTGGTGCTTGCGAGCTATGTTATCGGGCCGACGCCGATGGGCCTGCAATTTTGGCCCGGCGCGGTGGTGATGATCCTCATCGCGACCTTCAGCGTGGCCTTTGTCACAAACAGCGGGCGATCGGCGTGGTTCGTCGGAGTGCTGCTGCTGATGGTCTACCTGGTCTTCGCCATGACGCTTTACCTGCTGCCGCCCCAAGGGAATTGAGAAGATGCGGCTGCATCAAGAACGACATTATCAGAAGCTTGGGAAAACCTGGATGAAAGGAAATGGATGATGAAGAAAGCGGTATTTACCATCGTTGGAGCGGTGATGATTTTTCTGTCTTACATGCCGATGTCCGATGCGGCGGATGAATATGTGGGATACATGGTTTTCAAAGGCGGATATTTCGGTCCTTCACAAGATTTTCAGAATGAAGACCTGGACGGCAAGGCTTACTGGGAGCTGGCGCTGGGAACGGACCTGGGAATGTTCGGAGTGGAGATCGGCACCGGATACATGACGACGGAAAACGATTTGATCGATGTGACATCCATACCGATCCTGCTGACCGGCAGACTTCAGTTTCCCATTGATATATTCTGCCCGTATCTTTTAGGCGGGATCGGCCTCTATTTTACGGACATGGAGCCCAGGGGACTTGAATCCGAAAACGAAACCAACTTCGGCGCCCACGCCGGTGCGGGCGCCGAAGTGCGTCTGCAGCAGTTGATCCTGGGGATTGAGGCCCGATATATCTGGGTAAATCCGGATTACAATGACGTTGACGTGGATCTGAACGGCTACACGGTGACCGGCAATATCGGATATCGGTTTTGAATGTTTTCTGTCGAGGCGGAACAATCACGGAATGAGGAAAATGCTCGCCGGATACATCAACAACCAGGTCATGGAGGCTGTTGCCGCCGAGCATAAAAAGGGGTACCGGTTGTATATCGGGTCATCGACTCGCTCATCCGGACCCCGGGCTTTGAGTAATGCCGCCCAACCTGTGAAGAATTTTACAAAGGAGACAAAATCATGACCGACAACAACAATACCCATGCGACGACTTGGATTTGCTGCCTTGCCCTGGCCGCGGCGATTCTCGCAGGCGGCTGCGCATCCTCGGGCGCCAACACCTTCGGCAGCGGCACCGGCGTTACCGTCACGGATCCGAGCCGCCTGACCCAAAGCGGGTTCCTGTCGGACTATGCGCGCCTGGCCCCGGTAACCTGGACAGAGGGCATCCAGTGCTGGCGGCAGGCAAACCTCGACGCGAAAAAGTTCGACAAGGTGTTGATCTCGCGAATGACCGTCACGCTGAAACCGGACCAGCAGAAGGGTATCGATCCGACCGACCTCAAGACGCTGACGGACTATTTCCACAACGCCATGGTAAAGGCGCTCGAACCCCAGATGCCGGTGGTCGAGAAAGCTGGGCCGGGAGTGCTCGGCATTCGCATCGCGCTGACCAATCTCGTTCCCACCGAGGTGTCCAGAAGCCTGACAGGAACGCTGGTGCCTTACGGGTTCGTTGCCGAAGCGGGTTCCGGCGTGGCTACGGGCCGGCCTGCCGGGTCCACGCCCTATCTCGGCGAGGCCGGCATGGAGATGCAGTTCATCGACGGCGTTTCCGGGACCGTTGTCGCCGAGTGCCGCGACACCCAGATCGGCCGAAAGTATGCGGCTGACCTGAATTCAGGGACTGCAGGCGCGGCCCAGACCTGGGCGAACGGGTATGTGAACTCCTTCCAGAGCTGGGCGTACGCCAAAAATGCCTTCGACAAGTGGTCCGTGCTGACAGCTAGGCGCCTGGCCGAGCTGCGCGGCACGGCGCCGGCGCAGTAGCCGGGTTTCCTGGAGAATCCTATTGGATGCGTCCGCAAAAAAGTCGATTTCCGGACGGTTTCGCAAAAAAGGCCGGGATACGGCTTGCGAATCCCGAGGTATGATGCGTACTTTACAGTAAGCCGCAGTGACGAAGGATACGGGTAACGCAGATATCGGTCCTTTTGCGAAACCGTCCTATTGAAACCACAAAAGAAGGAGGTTTGTATGATGAAATGGATTGCCGGCGCTTTGATTCTGGCAGGATTGATGATCAACCCGGTCCTGGCGGGCGACCTGAGTATCGAAGATTTCGAGGTCAAGACCACCAGGGATCTCATCGACCTTTGCACCGCCCCCCTCGATGACCCGCTCTATCCCAAAGCCATTCACTTCTGCCACGGGTATCTGGTGGGGGCATACCATTATTATGAGGCAAGCACGGCGGGCCCCAACGCATCGCCGATTGTCTGCCCGCCCGAAAAACGGCCCTCTCGGGATGAAACCATTCAGAAGTTCGTGGAATGGGCCAAAGCCCACCCGCAGTACTGGAACGAATTGCCGGTTGAGACCGAATTCCGGTTTTTGACGGAAATTTGGCCCTGCGCCAAATAGGAGGAATCGCGTCGGATGAAGACGTGGTTTCGGGCGCAGAAGGATTTGATGGAATAGAATGATTTTGAATGTGATCGGATTGTGAAAGGAGAGACCCATGAAAAAACTAGCAACTGTCCTTGTCCTGGTGATCAGCCTGGCGTTTGCGGGGTGCGCCGGCATGACAGATACGCAGCAGCGAACCCTGAGCGGGGCGGCAGTGGGCACCGTGGCAGGGACCGCGATCGGAGCGATGTCGGGCAATGCGGGCTGGGGCGCAGCAATAGGGGCCGCCGCGGGCGCCGGCGGCGGATACCTCTATGACAGGAATCAAAAAGCCAAGGAAGATGCCTATCGGCAGGGTTACGAACAGGGCAAGCAGAAATAGCAACGAGCCCGCTACGGCGCCGTTTTAACCGCTGACGCAGCGTCCGCCTGAGCGAATCCCGGCGGTACCTTGAGCCACGGGAAACCCTTCAACATCATGTCATAACCGGTGTTGTAAAGCGCGCGCATGTACTCGGTGTCGAATTCCTCCTTATGGGGCGCTTTGAAACTTGCCGGTATGAACCCGAGGTTGAAATCCACTTCGTCGCGCTCGGCGACGGCATAGATCCGGTAGAGGTCGCCAATGCCCTGACTGTGGATCAACGAAACGACCGCACGCCCGGCGATGCTGAGCGTTCTGCGTTCGACCTCGGCCCAGTCCGGGTCGAGCCGAGCGTTGCGGATCACGTAAAGCTTGCGCTCGCGATTCACGCCGATGGCCGCCGCTCCGTCTTTAATGCGGATTCCTGCCGGATATGCGAATACCTGCGCCATGATGCCTCCGTCCACGTGCATTTCCTGATAAGGCTTGCCGTCGACTTCCACATCAAACATGGTCGGTGGAAAACCGCCTGGAATCGAGGCGGATGCAATCATGATTTTAACAAAAAGATCCAGAGCCTTAGGGCCGCCGTAGGTCGCGATTTTCCCCATGTCCCAGATGATCGGGCGGCGTGCATCGAGGTCGGCAGTGGCAATCAAGAGAAAGCGGCCCTTCGCATACTCCGCAGCGACCTTCTGAAGCAATTCCTCGTTCACGGTTTTTCGCGTCAGGTTCATCAGTGGTGCATTGTCCGCCATTGCGTCGCTCAAGACGCCGGAGATGAAAATGCGCGGCGCGATGACGTCTTTCGGGGAGATCGTGGTATAGACCTTTTTCAGCGTCGCGTCGTAATCCGGCCCGAGGAAGGCGAAAGGTGCAATCAGCGCGCCCGTGCTGATGCCGGTAACGAGTTTGAACTCAGGGCGCGTTCCGGTCGCTGTCCAGGCATTCAGCACCCCCGCGGTGAAGGCGCCATTGTCACCCCCACCCGAAATCGCCAGAAAAACCGCCGGAGGTATCGGCCCTTTGTGCCCTTGTTTCAGGAGATCATCCTGCTCCCGCCGCAGCGCCGCCATCGCAACCCGGGTGAGCGCGGTCATGTCGCCGCCTGCGACATACCGTACCCCGGGCATTCCCGGGATTTCCGCTTTTGATGTCAACGGGGACGGAACCGCCGGCAGGCGCGGGGGCGCCATCGCGCAGCCCTGCACCAGCAACAACAAGGCCGCCATGAGATAAGTGGATTTCATCATCAATCATTTCCTTTTTGATGGGATGTCGACTGGGCGCGGCTTGCCGGACGACGCTTCAATAACCGGTGTCTTTTGATGGATTTGGTCATATCACGAGTTCGATCTCACCCCGCGTCCACGTCCTGTCGAACCAGCTTCTGTAGAAACTGAAAAAAACCTTTGAAAATATGAAGGTAAGCGCCTGTCGGCTTCCGGTTCTTTGTGGGGGATGATACTGTATTGACTTTAAAATCAATATATTATCAAATAGCCCTGATCGAAGGGAGAGCCAAAATATGCAGGAAGACTGTAGCACAACGATCCCTTTTTAACCAGTCCATTGAACAGTGATGAGATGGATCGCTCCGGCCGCAACGAGCTTGACACCCACCGCCACGATCTGAGAGACTGGAAACTTGGACGACCCTGTATGAAGTGAACATCAGCCCGTTTTGGTCTGAGGAATCCGTGATGCGCTCAATAACCTTCAGGGAAATGGAGGCATTTCAATCCATGCGCTTAAACCTGACAACGGCGGCGGCCTTTCTGCTGATATGGCTCTATCCCCTCTCTTCATGGGGGTTGAAATGCTTCATGGTGTCGCCTGACACGGGCTTATACGGTACCGCGCGCTGGGTGAAGGTGAACGAAAAAGATACGCTTCTCGATATCGCCCGGGACCTGGGCCTTGGATACAATCAGATCACTGCGGCCAACCCGGGCATCGACCCCTGGGTGCCGCCCAAGGGGAGCGTGGTGCTTGCCCCAATGGCCTTCGTTCTCCCTCAAAAGCGTATCCCTTCCGGCATCGTCGTAAATCTGGCGGAGATGCGGCTGTACTATTTCTTCTCGAACGGGGGCCACGACTATTTCTTCACCGCCCCCATCGGCGTCGGCGCGGAGGGCTTTCTCACCGAATTGGGCACCTACCAGATCAAAAGCAAGACCCCCAACCCCGCCTGGGTGGTGCCGGAATCCATCCGGAAGGCGGAGCCCGACCTCCCGGCCGAGGTGCCGCCGGGGCCGGACAACCCGCTGGGCGACTACGTATTCCGCCTTTCCCGATTGCTATACGCCATCCATGGCACCAACAAACCCTGGGGTGTTGGCAGAAGGGTGAGCCACGGCTGCATCCGCATGTACCCGGAGGACGTGGCGGCGCTTTATCCCGTGGTGCCCGTGCAGACGACGGTCGAGGTCATTTATGAACCGATCAAATTTGGATGGGGAGACGGGAGGTGTTGGGTACAGATCTTTGACGACTTTGACAATCGGATCGACAATCCGCTTTCGAAGGTGCGGGAGCAGCTCGCGGATTTTGAATCCGCCGTGGGTCCGCTGGAGGTCGATTTCAAGGCCCTTTTCTGGGCCTTGAAGGAAAAAACCGGGGTGCCCACGGCGGTCGCGCGCCTGAAAAGCCCCTGAACAGGGGAGGGCTACTTCCTCAGGGATTTGTCGAAGATGCGCTCCGCCTTCAGGGCCGCGGCTTCTGCGCGCTCGGCGGCCATCTGGGCGCTGGTTGCCGCCTGCTCCGCATTTCCGGCAGTGGTTTCAAGGCGTGAAACCATCTCCTCTGCCTTGGCGGCTGCGGCCTTGGCCTCCTCGGCAGATTGCCTTGTGCTCTCTAAAAGAGCCCTGTCTTCTTGGCTGAGGGTTGCGCAGCCCCCAAACCCTGCAAGGCACAGAAGCGCAACAAGGATCATCGTGGACAGCCTGCGTTTCATTTTTGACGTGAACATCTTTCATCCTTCTTTCTTGTAAGTGTAAAAGGTGAGATTCATCTGAATTTATGTTAACTTATCCCGTTTTAAAAAGTCAATTCCTAATATTGTTGATCCTGGCTCTTTCCACTGTAACTGCCCTGGCGGCAGAACCGCCGCCCCTGACCAGGAAAATCCTCGTGATTGACAAGGCCAAACAGCATTTGGTCCTGGTCACGGACGGGAAGCCGAGTGTCCAATTTCCGGCCTCCTTCGGAGTCGACCCGAGTTCCGACAAATCCAAGGCATTGGATTGCGCAACCCCCGAGGGGCTCTATCATATTGCCTATAAAAAAAACAAAAGCCGCTTTCACCGGGCGTTGGGCCTGTCCTACCCGACGCTTGCCAATGCAGGAAAAGGCCTGGCTGCGGGGGTGATATCCCCGGGGGAATACAAACGGATATACGAGGCTGTCCGGAAATCGAGACCGGCGCCCCACAATACCGGTTTGGGAGGCGGTATCGCCATCCATGGGGGAGGGGTTTTCCGATATTTCGACAAGGCCAGGGAGAGAGACTGGACCGAGGGGTGCATCGCACTGAATAACCCGGACATCGAAACGCTCTTCGATGTATCCAGGCCAGGTGACCCGGTGGTCATCTATAACAGCCGCAGGAACCTCTACGGCATCATCCGGCCGTTTACCCGCGTCCGAAAGATTGACGGGAGAGGAGTGCCCATCTGCCCGGGCGGAGTCTGCACCTATCAGGCCGAGCTCCCGACCTCCCTGGGCCGGACGAGCTTCACCATCCGGGAGGGAAAAGGCTATGGTCGCTCCCTTCAGGTGTTGGTGGATAACGCCGATGCCCGGGAGAAGCCGCTCCTGGTCCTTGTCGATCGGAATGCCGACGGGTTTCTGTCTGCCCTGGACAGTATCCGCGGCCCTGTTGCGGATAAAGCCCGGCCCGATGCAATCTATAGAATGGTGAGAGAGGCGGTGATTGCCGCCCTTTCCAGGGGGGACATATCGGCAGCGGGCCCCGGGCGACAGATCCCCGGCTTCCCGTGAACATCCGCTGGGCGTGTTGTTGACTGATCAGGACAATGGGAAACATGCGCATGAGCCTTCCTCCTTCAAACCAAAAGCATTATGAAGACGAAATTTATTGGGCTTGGTCCACCCATTGGTACTCGTAGTTGCATGCCCCGGAGATTTGCCCGTTGATCGCGCCGAGCAGGACCCGGACCACCAAATATTCGCCGGGCTTTCCCTGCCGCGGGGTCAACTCGACCGGCGCGTCCTGAAACTTGCGGTACATGCCGGTGGTGATTTGAGGGATCCAGTCATAATCTCCAGTCGATGACTTCCAGTAATCGAAGTTCCGCAACCGGCTGTCACCATATATCCACTGGAAGTGGGTCCCATTATCCCCCTTGTCGCTGGATTCGGGCTCCGTCCGGGTGACCAGGGTGAAGGGCTGATCGGAAAGCATCCACTTGGGCGGTTCATCCCAAAAATGTCTTACCTCGCCTTTCACGCGGGACGGCCAGGCAGTGGATGCCGACGTCTCCTCGATTTTGGTCAGGAATGTCTCCTCCAGAAAATGCGGTTCGGGCTCATACCCCAGGCTTTCGATGTAGGCGTCGCGCGACGTCTCGGACCAGGATCGAAGGAGGACCCAGGCCGGGCCTGGAGGCTTCACTCCAGAATCGGGAAGGGGTGCTCCGCCTGCCGCCGGAACGTCCTTGGTCATCACGGCCGGTGTCCCATGGGGGGGGGATGAGACGGAATCGGCTTTTTCGGCCGCGGAAGCCGGAGCATCCTGCACAGCGGACGAGGGCTCAAAATCCTCCCCTTTTTCGTCCGGCATCGTCTCCTCGTCGGCCGAAGGCGCCATGCGATCGCGCAAGTCAAGCAGAAACTCACGCTGCTCCCGGGTCAGGTCGAGTTTCCCTTCGCCGGCTTCGCCCAGCCACTGCGCAATGCGGTTTTTGTCCGCATCCAAAAGATCGTGCCCAAGATCTCGAAGCTGCACGGCCATGGCAGCCGTGGACCCGGGTACCATCCGCCAGGCCCACAACGCTCGGACCGTGAGCCGCCCTTCGCTGTGAAGCCTGACCAACTCGGGGGGCAGGGAATCGCAGGCGGGTTCGGACGCATGCAGCGGCTGGGTCATGACCATCGCGACGAGTACACAGAAAAACCACGATTTCATCATTCCTCCTCAATATCTGCCTCTTCCGGGACGAGCATGTCCCCGTTCCAGGCCCTTGGCTTGTTCGGCCATTGTTAGGATCCTCAGAAAACCAAACAATCAGGCAGGTTCCTGCAACTGTTTGGCGACATCGCGCCCGGCGGATTCCTGTCCGGCGGGCACGGGAACCCGGACGTTGACGCAGTTACGGGTAACATGGAGCGATCGCCCGGCCACCATCCAATAGGAGTAGACCACGTGCAGATGAGGCAACGGTTTGGTGTTGAATTCGACCGAATCGAGCCTGGCCCCCAAGGTGCCCCAACTGTGCACGGAGCCGTTCAAATATATCCCATCCTTCGCGATATAGACCTCTCCGGTCCGGCGGAGGTGGCGACGGCAGGCCAGCCGGGGCATGAGCACGGCCAGAATCCACAAAAACGCCATGAGCCCCATCAGTACGCCGAAGACCCAAACCGAAGCCCCGTCACGCATGACGGCCATGAACCCCAACCCGATGACCAGGCTGATGGCGAAGATGAGCCACCACAGCGCCATCTTCTCCGAGGCTTCCTCCCCGAAATTCCACTCCACGAAACGTGTCCATTCTTCCGGGGCGTAGGTGAAATGCGCCAGGCATCCGCCGCCGATCATGCGGCGCAGCAAGGCTGCCTGGAGACCGAAAAGCCACACCCCGAGCAGGGCGCCAATGAGAAAAAGGCCGCCCATCAGGATCGAGGCATAACTGAACCCGGAACCGACATTCTGATAGAGGAAGGGCCAAAGAATTGCTCCGGCGAAAAGGAGAGCAAGTACAGCCGACCAGCGCATGCCTTTCCCGGCAGAACTGCCTGCCACCAGGCCGGCCGTTCCGCCGCGGACAAAACCAAAAAGCATGGCCCCGGCTCCTCCGGCCAACAGCAAGGCCCAGTGCTGCCGATAGGGAAATTCGATTTCCGGGGGAATGTGATGCGACTCGAAATCCTTGGCCGGGATGACCTGGTATTCCAGGTATCGTATGCCTTCCGCGTCCCGCCACTCCAGATAGCGGCTTGTCCCGGGCAGGACCGAAAAAGGATAAACCTTCGGATCGACAAAGGACACGGCTGCGCCCTTTTGGGCAAGATTCGCCTCAAGCCTGCTGAAAATTCCACCCCAGGCCGGGTCTGTCCCTGTCACGACCTGGCCGGCGGTTCGTGAAGCGATGAACTGCGTCAGCGGCTGGGGCTTGCTCACGGACTGAAAGAAGGGCTTGCGTGCCCCCCGGAAACCGGACGGCGCATAACGTGCCTCATACAGCTTTTCCCAATGGATCAGTTCCGTCCGCAGCAAGAGCGGCGCTGGGAACCACCAGGCCGCGGCCGCGGCCAGGATGACGAAAGTGGCAAGAATCTGTCGCAACATCAGGCGCATCATTTCCCCCGTGCCGTTGTTGGGGCCTCCCGGGCCCCGCATGTCCACCCAACATCGCCCGTGGGCTCACTCCTCCGCGACAGTGACGCTCTGCCATGTCCGGCCCTGTGTCTATGAGGCGTCGGGAACGTCCGAAGCCTCTGAATCTTTGTCGCCCGGGCCAACGGAAAAGGTCTGGAGCACGGCGTCTATGGTGGCCTGGCTGCCCTTTTCGCCGCGGAACAGGAGCAAGGCCACGCCGCGATTTCCGCCCAAGGAGGGGAAGAGCAGGTTGATGGTCGGACCGTCGTCGGCCCGCAGGACGTCAACTCCGCCAAGACGGATGGAGCGAGCATCGGTCAGATCCTTTTTGGCCAGGGCATAATCCATGGAGATTCCGCCGGACACGCCATGCAGCGGGGCATCGAAACTCCCGTCCCAATACAGATCGAGTTTCTCCACATCCGATTCTTCTCTGGTGATATGCTGCCAGGAAGACGGAACCGCGAAATGGACATTGCCGATGGTCACGGGCGTCCAACCTTTGGGAACCGTTGACGCTTCTCCGGCTTTTATTCCGGGTTGTGGGAGAACTGCTGATAGATTCTCGCTCGTTTTCTGCTGCGTACCGGAAGCGTCCTGCCTTCCGGTTGTTTGGCCGGCCGCCCCTGATTTCTGCCGGGCTTGCCCTTTGATCAACGCCACATATTTTTCCAGTTTCTTTACCCGGTCCGCTACTGCCGCATCAGGCGAAAGTCTGAGCCCTTCCCTGTATTTTTCCAGAGCCGCTTCGTAGTTTTGTTCTTTTTGCAGCTGTTTGGCCTCATTCCACAAGGACTCCGCCGCCTGCAGCGGCGTCAAGGAAGACTGGCCGGAAGGAGCGGATGACGCTCCCTTCTGGGCCTCGGCTAAGCGATTCTCTGCCATAAGAGCCTTTTTCCCGGCGAGTTGCGCGTCAATCCGCCCCTTGTCCCCGCGCAGCTTTTCCGCCAAAGCCGTCGCTTCCGTGTCCTTTGGATCCAGTCGCGCCGCATCTTGAGCATCCTTGACGGCACCATCGTAATCGCCTTTACGAACCTTGTCCTTCGCACGCTGAACCAACTTTTTCGCGTCGACGGCAACCGGGACCTTCTGCCGCCCCTGTCCGACGGCTTCCTGGGGTACGCTGGCCGAAAAACTCCCGGAGCCCTCGCCCAGCTCGACGTCATTGCGATCACGCACGGTCACGACCAATTCGCAGGTTCCAGGAGCATTGGCGATGACCCGAGCAACGCTGGATGAGGGATTGTTCACCCGGCAAGGACCGTTTGCGGCTGACCACTGGTACTTTACCGGGCCGCTCAGCACGGCCGGTTCCACGCCGGCTGAAAATTCCACAATCTGGTCTACGGAAATGGCCTTTTCCACGGTTACCAGCCCAACACCTTCCTTCCAAACCTGCGGCGGCGGCCCCATGGCCTTTGGGGCCGAAACCTTCACCGCGTATTTCCTGGCCGCGATGGCCGCCCTGGCCTCTCCCAGGTCCTCGCCGCTGAAAGGCACGCGGGCGTTGACCTGAATTTCGGCCGGCTTGTCATCCTTGAGGTAAAAGGTGATCTCGCGGTTGTCCTTTGACGTCATGGTATGTTTGGCGTTTCCGGGTACGGGCATCCAGCGGAAGTCGATCTCTTTGACCTCGGGCTGCACCGTGAGCCTGGCCTTGACCTCCTGCCCCACCATGGGCGCGCGGGGTTCAAAGGCAAGGTCCAGCCGAGGCTTGACGATTTCTATTTCCAGTGGGTCCGACTTGGCGATGGTGCCGGTGGCGTCGACGGCGCTGACCCAGACCCCCGTGGTGCCGGGATTGGAAAACACGGCCGTGGTCGAACCGATAGCCGTATCATAAGGCGTGAAGGCGACTTCCGGGTGGGGATCAAAATGGAATCGCAGGTCGCCCTCCGGCTTGTCGCCGGTCAATGCCGCCTTGAATGTCACGGGCGTCCCGACGGTGACCGGACCGGTCTGGGGAGACACGCGGGTCAGGGTGACCTGGTATTTCTTTTCTTTCTTTTCCGTTTCCGAACCGGATTCCACGACGGGCGTGCCTGTGGTGACGGAACTCTCCTGCTGCTTCTCATGCAGGGTCAGCCCCTGGATAATGGCCATGGCCTCGGCCTTGCCCGCCTTGGCCTGGGCCATGGCGTTGGCCTTACCGGAATTATCCCAGCAGCTTCCACCGTAGACGCTGAAATCGATGCTGATCATCCGCCGGTCGCTTTCATGCAGAACGATGGCATGGCCATGAACATGCGCAGTCCCATCCTTGTATCCGGCCATGGGATTGCCGAAACCGTTCTTGTACTTGAGCGTGGTCGTGATCAGTTTGCCCTTGTAGCTGCCGATGGAAAACGGCCCCAGGGACTCCTCTTCAGGGTACCAACCGCTGTTTTTGACAAGGCCGCGAAGCTTTGCATCGATTTCTTCGGGACGCGGGAGAAAGCTGCTTTCGAGCTTGGCGCTGACCGTGCCGTGCACGGTTTGCGCCCGGCAGTTTTCCGACTTCGCCGAGATCTCGCGCATCATCTTGGCCGACCAGTACCGCGCCTCGTTGTGTCCGACCTTCCATCCGCCGGCCAGGCCCGAACCGAACCATTCGGATTGCGTGTCAACGCGCTGCGCCACAGGGGCGGGAACGGATTCAGAAACAGATTCTTCATTTTTTTCCGTCCGTTCTTTGTTTTCGGGAGTCGCTTTATTCGGGGAGGTGCTTCCATTGGTGGTTTCTCCCCCGTCCTGTTGGCCGTCCTTTTTTTCTCCAGCCTTGTCCTTTTCATCGCTCTTCTTGACCGGGCTCACCGTCGCGATAGCGTTGACCAATACCTTGGCCCGACTTGGATCCAAATGATCCAACAATGCAACGGTCACGATTCCCTTGGAATCCGCCTTGAGGGATATTTCCTCGCCGCTTCTGCTTGAAGGGATAAGTCCTCCCGTTGCCTTCCAAAACCAATAATTATCCCTGGGCGGGGTGCCGCCCGCAAGTTTCACCTTGGCCGTGATCTCCGTTCCTTCCTCGGGCGTCTCGTCGGACAGGATCAGCTCGATCTTCAAGGCGGCCAAAAGACAGCTTTCCAGGGCCTTCCCCCCGGAGCCCGCCATCTCTGTTGCCCTCTCGAATTCGTTTTGCGCAGAGATCAGACGGATTTCGTAATCTTTACCTGTTTCTCGGTAGAGATCCGCTTCGGACGAGGCCAGGGCATAGGGGATCGCTGCGACGAAGGTCATGAGTGCATCTTGAAACGCTGCAGACTCTGCTTCCCCTAAAAGAGACGGCCCACCCAATGCCGTCAGGCTGTCGCGTTGCTGCGTGTAACGCTGCACCGCCGAATCGTAGGCGCCGGCCCAGACGGACTCCCCTTCTGCCAATTGCTTATAATAGATGGATAGATTCTCAATAAACGAGACCTTGTAACGCAAAGGGGCCAGAATATCGAAACACTTCTTGTGGCACTCGTTGCCGGGATCGAACTTTGTCACCGGCTGCTCAAAATCATCCAGCAGCTTCTCGAGGTGGATGATAGCGCCCTTTCGCCCATTTTCCATGTTCGCGAACAGGGTGTTGACACGATCTGCATCCAATTCGGGAAAACCCGTCAGATGCCAACTCGAGGGAATATACGGCACGGAACTCTCCCGGAAGAGATCCCCGACGCGGCGAAGTTTGCCCGCCATGTTCTGATACGCCTTGAGGTAGTGCTCGTAGATCCTGAGTTTCGAGAGCGGCAAACTCTCTTGCTCCCAAACGTTTTTAATGATCCGCGAGTAGGCTTCGACGGATGCTTCGGCATGGCGAATCAGAACCGGGCACTTGAGTTCGTCCTGGAGCGCCTGGAGTTCCATCTTCATCCGCTCCACTTCTGCGTCATAATCCCTGGCCGCCCGCATCTCGTCCTCAGCCCAGCTTTTGAGCTGCATAACGGTCTGGTCGAGGGCCCTGGTCCTGACCAGGGCATAGGCCCGGAAAAGGGCGAGCCCGCCTTTCCCCCCCCGAGCTTCAATCTTGTACTTGGCGGTAAACTCGTCCTCCCATTCCTTGTCGCTGAAATTCGGGTAAAGAGACTTCAGGGCATCCCGCAGATCTGCCATGGCCTTGTATTGAGGCATGACGTACTTTTCGGCGTAGCCCCTGATGGAATCGTTGATGGTCGCCCCTTTTCCCAAGAGCCCGTCGGCCTTTGCGGACTTGTAGGGTTTGTCTCCTTTGGACGTCAGCAGGTCGTCGTAGGTCAGGGCGTGGAGACTGCCCTCCCGGTCGAGAAGGCCTTTGAGTTCTCGCGGCTTCCGGTCCATGGCCCAATCGCCTGATTCCACCCAGGCCTGGATCAGGTTCTGGGCCTGACGCGCGTCGTACACGCCGGCCGCAAGAGGCTTGGCCGCCAAGGAGATGCCAATGATCACCGCAGGCAATTGCCCGCCCGGAACGCATCCCATGATGCCGATGGAAATCCACAGCCCCGCTTCGAGTGCTTTGCCCTTGTCGCCCTCGTACCAGGCCTGTCCTCCGGTGATGAGACCCTGAGCGAAATCGCCCACCACGGGAAGGGCCGTGACCCAGGCATTGCCGAGTTCAAGATTTTCCTCCTCGGGGGAAAGGCTGCGGTTGAACATGATGTCATAGGTCATATACAGGCCGGTGGCGACACCCACAAAGGCATCCAGTGCCCCTATATCCGAACCCGCGTCCCCCAGTTGCGCCCAGTCTCTGCTGAAGATGAATTCGTGAAGTTTCGACTGAAACTGCCTGACGCTGAGTCCGGACTTGGCCAACTGCGCCCCGAGCCTGCTTTCCAGTTGCGCAAGCTGCCTGGCCCCTCCGGGAAGCTTTTGACGGACGCTTCTGTGAACGCGCAACTCATCGGGCGACCATCCGCGGTGCAAAAGATCGGACTCCGGCAGGTCCCTGAACTCTTTGCGAAATAACGCCAAATCCGTGCTGGGGGATTGGATGAGCGCCCCCGAGGTCTTTTGCCTCCAGGCCTCCATGAGGCTGTCCAGAGCCTGGGGATCATCCACCACGTCGAACATGCCGGCGCTGGAGATGAGCATGATCTCCTTTCTGGCCTTCTTGACACTGGCCGCGACATCCGCCGGAAGCTTTCCCTCCTTCTCGAACAGGGCCAGGGCCGCTTTGTACTGTTCATCATCAATCCGTCGCAGATCTTTGAGTATCTTCAGAACACGCAGGGTGATTTCGCCACCCTCGTCGGCCAGCAGGCGCATCTGTTTCTTGATGTACCTGATGGTGATCTTGCCGGCATCCGACTCCCCGAATTTGGCCTCAAGCGTAGCGATAAAGCGCTTTTGCGCCTCGTCGGGCACATCCCGGAGGATATCGAGTCCGCTCGACATCTCGTTGAGATCGAATTTCAGCCGCGCCTTGGCCACGAGGTCGCCGATGACATCGTCCGCATTGTCTGGCGGAGAGGAGAGAAGGTGCGACGACAATTCATTCACCAATTTCTCGGCATCCAGAACCATCTGTGTTTCAGTCCAGTGATAGAGAAGTTCCGAAAGGCTCTTTCGGATGGCCTCCTCGGTCAACCCCGTCTCCTGCAAAAGCTGCTTGAGCTTCTCTGGATCCTTGGCGATGGCGTTGGCGACGAGGAAGGGGCTGAGATTCTCCTTGTTCAAGGATTTGGCGATGATGGCGGGATCCAGGTCCTGATAGATGCGATGCATGTATTTGGCCGTATCGGACAGGCCGCCCTTCTCGTGCTTGAAGAACATGGCGAAATCCGAGGCGGTTTTTGAAAAAATCAGATTCCCCTTCCCTCTGAAGGCGTTGAATCCGACGCGCTCGGCGATTTCCCGGGGTACAGCCGCAAGCCCCCCGGATTTAAGGATCCAGGCGCCCTGCTCGGGGTCGAACATAAAAATCCGCATTTTCTCGGGATTCTCGAGGTACATGCGGCTCCACCATTCTTGTCCCGCCGCGCCGCGGTACATGTCGGGGGAAGTGGACGCGATGTGAGCTTCGTAATTTTTGCCAAGGGCTGTCCAAAGATCCTCATGAAGTTTCTTTTGCACGGAGGCCGGACTCTCTCCTTGCGCCAAGGCATCCCGGATACCGAGATACATCCTTTCGAGATCCTTGTAGCCAAAATCCGGAACGTCCGAGACCACCAGGGACAGGGTATCGATGGACAGCTTGCGGGGAACCTGCAGATTGCGGGCGCCTGCCAGAATTTCATCGCCTGCGATATTCTTGGCGATGATCGCCGACGTGGCCTCTTCGAAGGCTTGGTTCACCTTGCCCCGAGCTTCCTCGATGCGTTTGCCGAAGTACACCATGTCCATATCCCGCCCGGGCTTCCATGAGCCTGTCGCGCCGAAGACGGCCTCGGGTTCCCCCATGCGCGCGGCTGCGGACCTGGCCGATCGCCCCGCCATCTCGATACGCAGCTTCTCGACCCTCACCCGGTATCGTTCAGGGAGATGCTTCATGTTCTGCTCATACCATTTCAAATCACGGGTCATCAGCAGCAGCGATGCATCCGTGGGCGTTTTTTCGGCCCGGATCGCATCGAGGATGTGCCGGCCGAGATCGTCGGCATGCGAAAACACCGACAGGGAAACAGAGACGAGGAAAACGATGGATGAGAAGAGTCTGCGAAACATGGATCCTCCACAACGGGGCTTCGTGAGGTTCTCCCTGAAAAAGTTCCCCCGTGTTGCCTCAAGGCGTTATCTGCCCCCCATATCGGGGCAGCAAAAAAATAGAAATGGACAGCGACATTGTATATGAACGCTTTCCTGGAAAGGGTCACGTCCCTGCGGGGAATCGAAGACCCTTCATTTCATTTCGTGGACGGACTGAGGGCCCGCTCCACAATCCTGGAGAGATGATTCAAGTCCTTGTCGCTGATGGTTTTATCAGGAACAAGCCCCGCGCCGGTACAAGACCCCCCATCGGGAAAAAGCATTTCGCTGTTCGTGTAACGCAGGACTGAACCGTCCGAAAGACGCGCGTCTGTCTGGGAACAGCACTTTCCGAACGTTCGCCGGCCGATGAGCCTGGCCCGTCCGTGCTGTTGCAGTATTCCGGCCAGTATTTCGGCCGCACTGGCTGTTTCGGGCCCAACGAACAGGAATACCGATCTTAAAATCTTTTGCCCACCCGGGGCATGAAATAGACGCCGCTCCCCGCCCGGGCTCCGCAGGATCCCGAGAAGCGTCCCGGTCGGCAGAAAGAGGCCTGCAATATCAAGGGCTTCGTAGAGGTCCCCGCCGGATGCGTCGCGCAGGTCGATGAAAAGGGGGGCGGCCTCCTCGGTGACTCGCAAAAAATCGATGGTGGCGAGCAGAGCGGCCCGCGTTTTTCCACCGACGAACTCGCGTATTCGCAGCACCTGATCGTCTCCCGGCTGGACGGGCTCCACATCCAGGGGCCGGAAAGCTTCACGCACGACGGTCTTTGTCACTCGTTTGCCGTCAGCCCCTCTCACGGTCAATTTGACCGGTGTTCCCGCATCGCCCCGAAGCCGGTCCGCCACGGAAATCATGTCCAGTCCCGGGATTTTCTTCCCATCGACTTCCAGCAGCACGGACCGATCGGCCACGCCCGCCCTGTCCGCCGCACCGCCCATATACACGGAAAGGAGCACGTCGCCGCCGCGGGGGACGAGCTCCGCCCCGATACCGATCCACGCATCGCGCCCAAGCATGGGGGACCGATAATTATGGGCGTTGAAGTGCCGGGCATACGGGTCGATTTCCTTCAACGATTCTGCCAGATGTTCTTCCCTCAACGCCGTCAGGGCCGCTTCCGGAGGCGGGTCAAGGGCCTGCTGGCGCAGGATCTGGCGGATTTCCTCCAGCGGGGCGGCCACCACCCACTGCGCCGCCAGAACCAGCGTCGCGGCAATGGCCCAGGCCAAGGGCCTCTTCACTGGGCCAGCTCCATCTGCATCTTCATCAACAAGTCGTATTCTTTGCGCAATGCATCGCGCTGCTGCTCCATCTGCTTGCGCCGCAGGTCCACTTCCTCGTCGCCCAGTCCGCTGCCTTCCAAGGCATCCAGGGTGGAGGACTGCTTTCCCGTCTGTTTCTTGAGCGCTGCCGTGCCTTTCCGCAATTCCGCCACGCGCTTCTGATCCGCTCCCTGCTTGGCAGCCAGCGCCTTGGTCTTCTTTTCTAAATCGGCAATCTCAGCCTGCATGGTTTTGACCCGGGTCTGGTCTTCTGCGAGCCGGACCCGGGCCTGCGACTTTCTGGCATCCAGCCGGGCGTTCTCGTCATTCAGATGGTCCCGGGTGGCGCGCAGCTCCGCCAGACGGGTTTCCCGCTCCTGCACCCGGTTCTCGTACCTGCCGCTGCTCAAGCCTGCCAAACCGCCAAAAAACCCCCCTTGACCGGGATCGTAATCCTTTCCCGCACATCCGCCGAAAAGGATCGTGGATACAACGAGGACGATGATTGCCTGGGCCTTCATACGGACAGCCTCTGGTCGATTTTGGCAAGTTGCGTGCTCCCCTCACGCAGGGTCTCCAGGTTCTTCTGGAGAGCATTGACCTCCTTTTCCATCCGGGCGATGCGCTGGTCGTCCTCGGGCCGTCCCTTGCGCTCCTGCTTGAGAATGGCGGTCTGGACCTCCAGTTCCTCGGACAGGGTCTTTTCCAGCTCCGTGTTCTCTTCGATGCGTTTCTGGAGGCCATCGCGTTTGGCGGCAAGGGTTTTTTTATTCACCGCCCCCTTGTCGTACTTGGCCCGCAACGATGCGGACTCCTTTTCGAGGGAGGCGATCTCCTGGTATGTTTTCTTGTTGTAGGCTACGGCTGTCGTATTGTATTCTTGAATATTCGCAATTTCGGCATCCAGAAATTTCTCGGTGCTGGCATAATTCTTCTTGCGCTTGGCAATCTCGTTGCCGGCCAGATAACCGATACCGGCGCCGGCAAGGGCGCCGATGGCCGCCCCCTCCCCATCTCCGATAGCCAGGCCCACCAAGCCGCCGATCACCGCGCCAACGGCCGTCCCTTCCGTCCGGGTGCGGGTCTGGTCGGACATACCGGCGCACCCCGACAGCACGGCACAGATGACCAGGACTGCCACCATTGATTTCATGACTTTCATACGCCCTCCTTTTCTGTTGCTCATAAATCGGAAAAACCGGTAAATTTTTGACGATACTCCGTTAGCCAGGTCTCCCCATCCGTGCGGCGCTTCTCGGCAAAGGACGCGGCGTGGAGTTTGACCAATTCCAAAACCAGGCGCTCCCGCCGGGTCATCTCCTTGCCCTCAAGCTGTTGGAATGCATGTTCAATATAGGTTTGCTCGTATTCCCCGAGCGTGCCGATCTTGTCCGTATAGCCCTGAAGTTGTTCATTCAGGGCGATCTCCAGTTCGTGCACCGATTTTTCCACGGCCGCCAACTGTTCCTGGTAGCGGGTGGAGACCGCGGCCAGATCTTTCGCCGTTTTTAGCGTCTCGGCGAGACGCTCCAGGCGGGAGAGATACGCGGAAAGATTGACGCCGTTGCGAGTTGCATCCTGCGCCAGACTGCGGGCGTTTTCCCGCTGGGCCAGGTCCAACTGTTCCCGGGCTTTGTCCAATGTCGCCTGAACCGCCTTGAGGGGCTCACGCAGCGTTTCATTCTCCTTCATCAACCGATCGAGAATAGGATCGACCGAACCCAACTGCACGGACGCCTGGGCCACCAGGTTGTCCAAGGTGCGCCCCACGGGCATGCTGCGGCGAAGCAAGGCCTTGTAATCCTCGTACTCCTTTTCGATTCGGGCGCGCTGGGCGGTGTTGACCACCACGTTGGCCCCGATAGCCAGCCGGGCCCCGCTGTTGAAAGACCTTCGCTCTTCGACTTTTTTTTCATCCGCATTCCATGCGTAGACGTCAAGTTCAGCGCGCAGCGAACTGCGAAGATCGCCCGGCGGGGTGGAAACGCTCCCCCCGCGCACAGCCACGCCGCCTGGCTTACCCTGCCAGATTTCGGGTCTGAACAGACCTGATGTCATTTCCTGGGCATTGCCTATGATGTCGTGGATGCCGTGAGCATCGGCCTTTCTGAGCCCCACCGGACGTATCTGGTGTTTGGCGTTGCCCAAATGCCATGCGTATTCGTTGATCTCCTCCGCGCTGAATGGAATCCTGTCATTGAAAGTGCCCGCCTGGACGGCGCTTGTCCCGCCGCGAGCGCAGTACTCCCATTCATCCTCGGCGGGCAAGCGAAGGAATCCGGGTGCGCCGTCCACGCGAGGCATGGCTGTGAGCCTTTCCGGGTGGGCCGGGTCGAAGAGCCACTGGTTGTAGCGGCGGATGAATTCCAACACCTCCTGATGGCTGACAAAGGTCAACGGCCTCATGAATGCATCCCGCAGCACGCGCCCTTCGAGAGTCGGGAGTTTCTGGTCTTCGGGATCGCCGCTGGCCGCCATCAGGGCGTCCATGCCCATGACCGCGACATACTGCCCGCGGGTCAACTCGTATTTGGCCACCATTACCTCCCAGGCGTCTTCCTTCTCGACGGGAAAAGAGCCGCTGATCTGGGTGCGCTGCAGACCCTCGAAAATTCCCCCCCCGGCATCGCCGATCTGGATGATACGGCTCTGATCCCCCCAAAAACCGCTACCGGGCACCCTGACCCTGCGGAAGACCATTTCCGCGTCCCCGGGCATTGGCAGGATCAGGTCCCCCTCGGCCGGCTTGGGGTTGCAGACGGTCGGCGGCGGGGCTTCGGCCAAAGCCGACAGGGTCCCCATCGCAGACGCCAGTAAAAGGCTCATCAACATGAAACACCGGGCAGAAAAACCGTTATTGCTCACGAATGACCTCCGCAGGATCGATGCACGTGGCCCGCCAGGCGGCGACCATGGAAGCCAAAGCCGCCAGGAAAAGCGTGACCGAACAGAAAAGGATAATATAAGAAAACGGCAGGACGCAGAACGCCTCATCCGGGGCAAGCTCAGTGGAGAAAGTCCGGTTGATGGCGCAGGCCAGGCCGGCATAGCTGCCAAAGCCTGTCAGCAGCCCCAGCGCCGCGATGATCAGCCCCTGGAAAACGGGGAAGAAAAAGACATGCCCGCGGGCGAAACCGAGCAGACGAAGGACGCCGAGATCCCGGCGCCGGCGCTCCACGGCAGCATAGAGGCTGGCCACCAGGACCGAGGTGCCGCCGACAAGGCTTAAAAGGGAGATGAGCCGGAAGAGGCGGGTTAATCCCCGGTCCAGCACCCGGATACGCCCAATGGTCTCCACCTCGGCCGCCGCCTCTATCCCCTGTGCCTTGAGCCTTTCGTAAAGGGGCGGCACGTCATCGATGCTTTGGGCATAGAGGCGAAACCCCCGGTATCCGCCGCGGGCCATATGAAAGCGCCCCGTTTTCCGTTCGAAGACGACCTTTCTCTGAGTGGCGGTGCGCAGCACCCCCAGCAGTTCCGCGGGCACGACCGGCCGGGGCAATGGGGTCGATCCGACAATTTTCAGGCGAAAGGACAGCTCCCCATCCATTCCCGAAAAGGAGACGGCGAGGGCATCCCCCTTTCCCGGTGATTTGTTTTCCGGCCACAATACCTGCAGCAGTCGGCCATCCTGGAGCAAATCCCCTCCCGCGTATCTCCCCCAGGGGAGAGGTCCCAGTCCCAGCATCGCCGCTTTTTCATCGTCCATGGAGAGCCCGATGGGACGCAGCACCTCCGCTTCGCTCACCAGATGAATTCCACCGGCGTAAGGCAGGAGCAGCTTTTCCCGCCCCCTCAATTTCTGATCAAGGGTCTGAAGGTTCGATGCGGTGACGGAGGCGCCGGGCGCCGCCAGGTCGTAAGCCGCAAGCCCGGAAGGCGGGGAAAAGCCAAGCAGTTCAGAGGCTTTTTTCCCATTCAGATCGTGAATGCGGCCAAAGCCCGTATGGATGATGAGGCCGGTCCGATCAATGGGAAAAAGGGATTCCTGAAGCAGCAGCACCGCCCCGTCAAAGCTGGGGTAAGGGTCCGGGGTTTGACCCGCCCATCCTCGCTCGGGCGCCCCATACCCCTCCTTGTAGGATTCCACATCAAGGACGAAGGACAATGGGGCGTAGACCCGCGGCAGGGAGCCGGCCCGTGGATCGAGCACATCGATGACCCTGAGGTGCACCTCCACCTGCTCGGTTTTCCCACCCCGAAAACGGCTGACACGGGCCGCCATCTTCCCCCCCGCCCTCAGCCCGCAGCGCGTGGCGGCCTCGGCGGTAACCACCGCCTCGCCTTCCTTGGGAACCAGGGCGCCGTTTTCGATCAGCAGGGGATCCCCCGGGGCTGTCGGGATCAGGTCGAAGAGTTCGCTTTTTCCTCCTTCGTTTGAAACGACATGGATCATTGAGGAGAGGGGGAGAATCGTCGGGGTCAGAAAGGCTACCCCCGGCCAGGAGGAGACCTCGCCAAACCAATTGGAAGCCAATTCGCGGGTTTGGGTTGGCCGGATCTCGCGGAATACGGGGTCCTCCACCAGCCGTTCCCGGAGGGTCTGAATGGTGCCGTACTTGAGGCCGAGAAGGACGAGAAGGGGAGAGATGACGGCGGCAAGGGCCATGACCAGGCAAAGGGTCAGGATCCATTCATGGAACAGGTGGAAAGCCGCCAGGCCGGGAACTTCCCGCAGGGGACGGGGACGGGAGGTCATGAGATCTTTTCCCGAAGTCTGCGGCACACGGATCGGGTGGTTTGGTCGGAAACCTGGACCGTATCGAAGGTGTATGCCAGATCGGCCCGGTCCATGACCAGATCAAGGTCATGGGTCACCACCACCACGGCCACACCCTCGTCGCGGGCCAGGCGCTGCATGTCGTCCATGATCGCCCTGGCGCGACTCTTGTCCACCGACGCCGTCGGTTCGTCGGCCAGCAGCAGGCGGGGGCGATGGGCCAAAGCCCGGAGAATGGCTACCCGCTGCCGTTGGCCGATGGAAAGGGTGAGGGGCATCCGCTCCAGACAGTTGCCGACCCCCATGCGCCGGGCCAAGGCCTTGAGGCGCTCGGGGGAGACGCCATCTCCCTTGATGCGACCCGGCAGACAGATGTTGCCGCGCACGTTCAGGAAGGGGAGCAGCCCCCCTGTTTGCAGAACATACCCCAAGGTGCTGCGGCGGAGCCTGGCGAGAGCCCCCTCGTCGCCGCGCTCCCACAGGGCGGCAACATCACAGGGGGGCCCGGCATCGGGGTTGATCCGGAAGCGTGCCACCCTGGTCGGGGCCATGACCAGGGCGAGCATATCGAGCAGCGTGCTCTTGCCACAGCCGCTGTCTCCCACGACGGCCGCCATCTGCCCCCGCAGAACGGTAAAGCGGGGAACCTCCAGTTCGAAAGCGCTCTCGCTTTGGCGGCGGGTCTTGACCAGCCCCTCCACGCAGACCATGCAGGGATTTATCTCCGGCATCTTCCGATCCTGCTCAGGGAAGGTAGTCCAGGTGGAGGGGATAGACCATATCCTGATCGGGATCGGTGTCGTTCAGACGGAACCAGGCGTCGACCTGTTCGTTGATGGCCCGGTACTGATCCAGCTTTGCCAGGATGCTCCATTCCAGTTGGGAGCGCTGTACGGCAGTCATGCTGGCAAACATCTCATCCGTCAGGGAGAGAATGTCGCTCTTGTAGGGCAGACTCTGGATATAGGCCGGCAGCAGCCCCGTATCGGCCAGCCGTGCCCCCTTGCCGAGATCCTCGGGCCGTTTCATCGCCTGTCCGGAGACGCTTTGCAGGGCTTCGAAGAACTGGGATTGGGTGACTTCGGCCCTCATCAGGGCCTGAACGACCTGATCCAGCGTCTGGGCAAGGGACGACAACTCCTCGCGGGTGACCAGAATCCTCACGTCCAGGGCACGGTCGGCGGGATTGATCAGATCCCGGTCAAGCGTCCAGGCCACGATGTCCTTGGGCGGACTGGCCTCCTTGCCGATGTATTCGATGAGAGCGGCCTCCCAGAGTTTGTCAAACTCCTTCAGCGGAGCGGCCTCTTCGGTTGCCTTCCCTCCCATGGTCCGGTTAAGCAGGGTGTCGATGCGGGCCGTGAGGTGATCGGCCAGCGCGCGGTATTCGTTCTCGTCGAATGCCTTGACCTCACGGATAGCCGAACTGGATTCGTCACCTCGCACCCTGGCCAGGTTCCGGAACTGGGCCAGAGCGACGGGATGGTCCTCCTCGGCGCGGGGGTCCTGCAGATGGATGGCGAACAGATGTACCTGGGCGTCGTCGTATTCGCGCCGCAGATCGGTTTCGTCCTTACCCGTTTTGTTCTGGGGATGCCCCTTGGGATGGGAGCCGGCGTCCCCTATCAGGATGACAAAACGCAGTGCCCCTTCTCTCCATTTGGAGTGCAGGGCGACATCCACCCCGGCAAAGACCTCTTCGGTGTAATCGAGACTGCCGACAGCCGTGGCACCGGCATCCTTTTCCAAAAGCTGCACCAATTGTTCACCGCTCACCAGTTCAGGGGTGAGGTTGCGGGTCAGGTACTCCAAATTGGGTGCGACCTTCAGGTCGTCCCGGTAGACCACCAGGCCGAAGCGGAAACGGTCGGCGGTTTCGGCGCTGAACTTTTTGGTCATTTGCGCCACCGCTTCACGCGTCATGTCAATGAAAGGCTGCATGCTGCGGGTGGTGTCGACGACAAAAACGATGTCCGTCTTCACGTCCTGCAAAGCACCCCCTCCCGCGGACCGGTCAACCTGGGCCTGTTCCCGGTATTCACTGTTCTCCAGGGTATCGGCGCCACGGCTGCGAGGCACCGCGGCCGCCACCTGCAGCAGCCGGACGTCGTCGCCGTTGATCTGGGTCTGAGACCACTGCAGTATGGGGAGGACATAAAATTGACGGGTGATGTCAACAAATCGTTTCGGTTCCATGCTGACCAGGCTTTCCGGATAGGTTCCCTTGCCAATCTCCTCGAAAAGCGCCTTGGCCTTGCCGGCCATGTCCAGGTCGTTGACGATATTTTCCAGGGATAAGCGGTCGCGAAACATCAGCACCGGATTCCGCCCTTCGATGGGATTCCCCGGATGGGTATAGGAGACGAGCAGCGCTTGTCGCCATTCGATAAGGTCCTTGGCCTGCATCCACCCTTCCGGGTTGGTGCGGGAACGGCCGACCTGATACCATCCTTGAGGTTCGGACGGTTGGCTGCTGTCAAGACCTTGACGTTCAAAAACGTAAAAAGGACGGAAAGCAGGCATATTGGATAGAACCACATCAGCCTCGCTGACCGCTGCCTCCCGATACATGTTGGAGAAGGGTCGGGGGAGAGCGCGCAAGGGAAGCTTCGTGGCCGTCTCCACACAGGGCCCTTCTCCCCGGCATGCAATGCCGTCGTCAAGCGGCGGGGCGGCCTGACCGGTTTGCACGGCCGGACGATGCCCCATCGTCCCTTCCAGCGTCGATAACCCGCCGGAACTTTCATGCCCCTGCGTTCCTTCGAGATCTGATGGCGCGGCCAGACTTGTTGCCGCAGAAACCATCAGAACCAGGGTGGCGACCACGCCGGTATGGATGATTCTTCGGGCCAATCCGAAATGACTCAACATGCAGCCTCCTGGCAATCAAGGGTGAAAACACGATGCAATTGTAGAAAGGCGAAACCGCTTCGGTTTGCCACAATATATTGAAGAATATAGCGGGGATAAAACCCCATATATCCATGATCGATTCTGTAACCGTCATCGTCCGGATGCCGTTGAGGTTCCAGAGCCTGCATCCACACTCTAAAGGCCAAAGCAAGTTGCGTTCCAAAAGATGGAATAGGCCCGCCAGGGATGGGTGAATGCCAATAGTAAGCGAATATCGTTAAACTTTATTTTCGGCGGGAATGTGGATCGTCTGAGAAGCCTGTTGATGTTTTGAAGGGGTACATTTCATTTATTTGCAATTAATATAACAAAATTTATATCAACTTCAGGAGGGGGCCGGGGGTGGAATCGGCATCAAACTTGACGGTTCAGTGAAAATCGCCTTTTTCGCTGGTGCAAGTGTTAAGGCGGTGAAGATGGAAACTATCCTCACGCAAAGTCCGGTGACAGAGCTCGACAAGGTGGTCGTGGTGGGTGAAAAGAAATATCTGGGTGCGCTGAGCGGCCAACCCCGAGTGCAACGCTATAAGCCGACGAACTATTGGTGAAAATTCATTACCCGGCTGCGGCCCGGTAGGTTTTGTGAACCGCCTGGTGCGGACCTGATGGCCAGGTGGTGTGGGGGCTGGCGGAGAGAAACTTCCGACTACCCGATTAGCCATCGGCGGCTTCTCGCCGCGGAATGACTTCTGTGACAGAAGCTTCCTTTGTAAACATATCCTTGCGGTTCCACCAGAGGACCAGGGCCGCAACAATGATCAGCAGGTACGTGTCGTAGGGCTGTGCGTCCGGAAAGATTGGATTCATAAGCGCGAAGTGGAAGAACGCCGACAGCAGAATGCTGCCACGCGACCTATTAAACAGTGCAGTTGCGATGACGCTTATCGCCAGGCACCCAGCAAAGAACGCCCTGAATGACCACGCGCTCTGCTGTGTTCCACTCAACAGAAAGGCTGGCAGATGCCACAACCCCCATATGACACCAAGAATCAGCCCGGCCCAAATCGGAGCGAACTTCCTTTGCAGAAGAGGAAGCGCGAGACCCCGCCAGCCGAACTCTTCGATCGGGCCTTTGATGGCGGCAAGGACCAACGCCACGAGTAGAGCCTGAAAGGACGCCAATGGGAACGGTTCCGTGAGAAGGTTCCCTCTAAGCGCAGAACCGCTAATGAAGATCAATGGAATGCCAATGATCAGAAAGGCATACCAGGCCGCGCCGCAGCGCCAGAGCAACACCCGTCCGAGGAAGCGCCGCAGGCCTGTGAGGCCACCGGTGCGGGCAACAAGAGTGAACGCCGCGATTGCAGGCGCATACACGGCCAGGAAAAAGAGCGGATGGTTGCCGGTGAGCTGGCCGAACACCTCACCCATTCGTTCCGGAAGAAAGATGTACAACCCAAGAATTCCCCAAGCCAATCCAAACGAGATCAGTAGAAATGGGGTAAATGAACGGAAGGGCACTCGGTATGCTTCACGCACTGAGGTGTTTGGGAGCATGTTTTTGTTCTTTCAAGGCACTGGTTCAGTTCAATAGGTGATCTAATTATTACAACAAGTTACAGCGAATATAGGGGATGGCCATATTGGGTATAACTCATTGTTTTGAATAGCATATTCAACAAGCCATTATCTCATTGCCTATTCAACTGAACCAGTGCCCACCTGACGCGTCGATTCTTTACAGAAAGGGAAAGTCGGTATCAGTGATCCAGTCCATTTTGCCCCATAAAAACCCGAACACCACAACACGGTACCTCCGAAGTATAGGGTTGAAGGAAACGCGGGAGGCGTTGGAGGAGGGGTTGACCCAACCGGCTAAGATCATCCCACTGAAAAGACAATCGGTATAAGCCGGATGGATGTTGCGTTCATCCGGAAGAGCCCAGGAAGGATTTGTGTCCAGATTTTGTGTCCACAACAAAAAAGCCGCCTGAAGAGTTCACCCTTCAGGCGGTTATGACAAAGGAAATCATGTGGTTGTCCAGTGGCGTCCCCAAGGGGATTCGAACCCCTGTTGCCGGCGTGAAAGGCCGGTGTCCTGGACCTGGCTAGACGATGGGGACGTGGTGTATCCTTTTCATCGGGCCGTGATGGCTTATGGGCCGTGCTGGACTCGAACCAGCGACTCTCTGCTTAAAAGGCAGATACTCTACCGACTGAGTTAACGGCCCTCAAAAAAAGACCCCGCTTCTATATATGGATACATATAGGTTGTCAATAAAAAAAGATCATCGGAAGCGTATTTCCAAGATCCCCTTGAGTGTCCTTGCCAACCGGCAGTCTGTCTTGGAAAAACCCCTTATTTCCGCCAGAACTCCGGCACCAGAAGAATGATTACCGTGTAGATCTCAAGCCGCCCAAGGAGCATGCACCAGATGAGCAGCCATTTCCCCAGGATGGGGATGTCGGCGTAATTCTCCACGGGCCCCACCATGCCGAACCCCGGGCCGATGTTCCCGATGGTGCCGGCGACGGCCCCGAAGGCGGTCAACAGGTCGACCCCGGTCCCGGCCAGGAGCACGACGGCTGCGGCGAAGAGGATCATGTAGAGGGCCAGGAAGCCCAAGACGCTCCGCACCACGTCCTCGGGAACCGTCTTTCCGGCGATCTTGACATGGGTGACCGCATGGGGATGGATGAGAGAAAAAAGCTCCTTGTAGCAGTATTTGAAGCAGACCATGACCCGGAGGCATTTCATGCCGCCGCCTGTCGATCCGGCGGAGCCGCCGATGAACATGCACAGGAGCAGGATGACCTGGGACATGGCGGGCCATTGCTCGTAGTCGGCCGTCGCGAATCCCGTTGTCGTCAGAATGGAGGCGATCTGGAAGAGGCTGTACCGGAAGGCTTCGGCCGCGCTGTCGTAGACGCTTCCGAAGATGTCGAAGGCGACCACGAGGGTGAGGAGCAGCGTCGTCCCCAGAAAGAAACGGCACTCGGAATCCCGCCAGAACGCCAGTGTCTCCCCCTTGAGAAACTGGTAGTGAAGGGTGAAGTTGATGCCGGCCAGAATCATAAACAGGGCGATGACCATGTCGATGTAGACGCTGTTGTAGTGGGCAACCGAGGCGTTTTTGGTGGAAAACCCGCCGGTGGGCAGGGTGGCGAAGGCATGGTTCAGAGCATCGTAAAGGTCCATTCCGCCGAGCATGAGAAGCACGATTTGGAGGCCTGTGATGAGGGCATAGACCTTCCAGAGGATCATGGCCGTTTCGCGGATGCGGGGTTTGAGCTTATCCGGCACCGGACTCGGCACCTCTGCCTTGTATAGCTGCATCCCCCCCACGCCCAGGATGGGCAGGATGGCCAGGGAGAGCACGATGATGCCCATGCCGCCCAGCCACTGGATGAAACTCCGCCAGAAGAGCATCCCTTTGGGAATCGGTTCGATTTCTCTCAATATGGATGCCCCGGTCGTGGTGAACCCGGACACCGACTCGAAAAGGCAGTCGGTAAACCCGCCGAACTGCCCGCTGAAGTAGAAGGGGAGCGCACCAAACCCCGCAACGGCCATCCAGCCCAGGGCGACGATCCCCATGCCTTCGCGCTGGCTGACAAAATCGGTCCGGGCGCTCTTTTTCCGAAGAGAAAGAAAGAGAACCCCGCCGACGCCGAGTGAAATGACCATGGATTTCAGATAGGGAAGGAGGCCCGCCTCCGCGTAAATCAGGCTCACCCCAAGCGGAAGCAGCATGAACAGCCCGAGGAAGACGATCAAAATCGCAATGACGTAGAGCACATAGTGCCAGCGCATCTAGAAATACTCCAGTTTGACCGCCAGGATCTTTTCGATTTTCGGGATGGCTTCGCGGCGGGCGAAGATGATGATCCGGTCGTTGGGCTCCACCACGCTCCGGCCCGTGGGGATAATCACCTTTTCGCCCCGCAGGATGGTCGTGACGAGGACGCCCTTCGGGAAAGCGACCTCCATCAGCGGCTTGCCCACGATGTCGGTCGTTTCCAGCGCCACCGCCTCCATGATCTCGGCGTCCTCCCCCCGGATGGAGACGGAACTCAGCACCTTGCCCCGGCGGATGTGCTGGAGGATCGAGTTGACGGCCGAGAGGCGCGGGTCCACCACCTGGTCGATGCCGATGGCATGCATCAGGGGAAAATAGCTGAATTTCGATATCTTGGTGATGGTTTTCCGGGCGCCGAGACGCTTGGCTAGGAGCGATACCAGAATGTTGGTTTCATCCTCGTCGGTCAGGGTGACCACCATGTCGGTATCCTGGATATTCTCCTCTTTCAGGAGCGCCTGGTCGGAACCGTCTCCGCAGAGCACGACGGTGCGGTTCAGTTTTCCGGCGATGAGGGAGCATCGGTCGTTTCGTTTCTCGATAATCTTCGTGTGGATCGATTTATTCTCGAGCCGTTTGGCCAGCCTGAGGGCGATGCGGCCGCCACCCACGATCATGACCCTTCGGATGGGGTCGGCGTACATGTTGAAGTGCCTGAGCGATTCCGCCAGGTGATCGTCGTCGGTGATGAAATAGATCAGGTCGCCGGGCAGAAGCCGGTCTTTCCCGGACGGGACGATGAGCACCTCCTCCCGGATGATGGCGAATATCAGGGGGCGGTGGCCTTTGATCCGTTCGGGCAGATCCAGGAGGCGGGCGCCCGCAAGAGGCGAGCTGTCGTCAAGCCGGATGCCGATGAACTTGACGCGTCCGCCGGCAAATTCCCCCACATCCGTCGCATTGGGCACGCTCATCAGGCGCTCGATGGTCTTGACCAGTTCCATCTCCGGATTGATGACGGTGTCGATATGGGGCGGGTTGCTGCAGAACAGCTCGCTGTAGTGGTCATAATCGGCGCTGCGGACCCGGGCCAGTTTCTTGGTGGACGGCGACAGGATGTCGGTCACCATGCAGGCCACCAGATTGGTTTCGTCGCTGTTGGTGACGGCGAGCATGATTTCCGCCTCCTGAATCCCGGCCTGATCAAGGATTTCAGGGCTGCTCCCGAGCCCGATCATCGTCTGAACGTCGATATGGTCGGAAACCCGGCGTATGGCATCCATATTGTGATCGATGACCACCACATCCTTGTTTTCCCGGGCGAGATGGCTGGCAATATGGAACCCCACCTCGCCGGCCCCTACAATCAGGATTTTCAAAAGATGACACTCCTTTGCTGGAACGGCGCGTCGATGTCGCCCTGCATGGATTGGAATAGCCGGAGAGGCGACCGTGGTTTTAGGAAAACGAACCGTTCAGGCTTTACTATAGCCGGCGGAAGGTGTCAATTCCCTCGGCGGCAGGATCTGGCCACTTCGCGGAAGCGATGGCGGCCGGCGGGAAAGGCGATGGCGTGAAGGAATCGGGTTCGGGGCCTTTTTCTACCACGAGCGCAGAACGACGCCGCCGCAGACGGCCGCCGTCCCGAAAAGGGCAGCCCAGTCCAGCCGCGTCGCCCGGTATGCCGGTCCGGTCCGTTCTTCGTTGTAGCAACGCGCCTCCATGGCGACGATCAGCCGGTCCGCATCCTCGAAAATGCGCCTGAGGAGGGCGACGGCAAGCGCCGTCAGCCGGAACACCGGGTTTTTTCGGCATTCGATGCACCGGGCCCGCTGGGCGTCCATCGTCTCCCGGGCCTGGTCCAGGATCATGGGGACGAAGCGGACCAGGAGGCTCAGCATGGTTCCGGCCCGCCGTTCGGGAACCCCGGGGATCGGGGCGAGAATCCAGATAACGGCGCCGCGGACCTCCGACGGCCGGGTCGCGGCGATGAAGATGATGCCGGCGAAAACGACGCAGGCGAGTCGCCAGCAGACCAGCACGCCGGCGGCGACGCCCTCCTGGGTGACGGCCATGCCGGCGGCGGATATCAGGGTCGCCCCCGGGGTTGAGATCGTCCGGGCTGCAAAAACCAGCAGGAGCAGGAAGGCGAAATACCGCATCTCCCGCGCCATGGACCGGAAGGGGACACCCATGTGCCCGATGGCCGCGAGCAGGAGCGCGGTGAGGGCGGCAAGGCTCGAAAAATCGGCCCGGAGCAGCGCGATGTTGATCATGGCCAGGGAGACGAGCTTGAACCGCGCATCCAGGCGGTGGGGGATGGATCTGCCGGGCCGGAAGCCCAGGGTTGCGGGTTCGGCCATCGGATCAGCCGAGCCATGAAGAGAGGGCCATGCCTCTCCGGGAGGCCTCGGGCTCCCTCACCCCGAAGGCATCGATACCTTTCACCGCGTCCGCCGGCGCCCCGTCCCGGACGACGGCGCCGGCTCGGATCACCACGAGGCGGTCGGCATGGGCCAGGACCTTTTCCAGGTCGTGGGTGGTCAGCAGGATGGTGTGGCCGTCCCGGTGGAGGGTGATCAGCTGTTGGAGCACCTGGCGGACCCCGGGGTAGTCCAGGTTGGAAAAGGGTTCGTCGAATACCAGGACCCTGGACTGCATGGCCAGGATGCCCGCGATGGCGACCCTGCGTTTTTCCCCCCCGGAGAGAAAATGGGGCCGCTGGTCCGCAAATCCGTCCAGCCCCACGGCCGAAATCGCCGCCGTGACGCGCCGGTGGATTTCCCCCCGCGCGAGGCCCAGGTTTTCAGGCCCGAAGGCGACGTCGTCGTAGACGGTCTCCCCCACGATCTGGCTGTCGGCGTCCTGGAACACCATCCCCACCGCCCGGCGGGCGTGGATGGCGTTATCGATCGTGGACACGCCGTCCACGACGACCCGGCCGGCGTGGGGGAGGAGGAGGGCGTTCAGGTGCCTGAGAAAGGTGGTTTTCCCCGAGCCGTTGGCGCCGGCCACCACGACGAACTCCCCCGGCCGGACCGACAGGTCGATCCCGGAGAGGGCCGTCGTCCCGTCGGCGAACCGGTGGGTGAGGCCGCTAACCTCGAGAATATTCATCGGAGCGGAATGCCTGGACTCTCCCGGCCATCACCGGCCGGAGGGTGCGGGCGATGGGGACGGCCGCCGCGATCTTGAGGGCGTCGCCGATCAAAAACGGCAGCATGCCCGCGGCAACGGCCTTGGACCAGGGCATCCCGGTCACCGCCTTGAGATGAGGGACGCCCATCCCGTAAACGATCAGGGCGCCCAGCGCCATGGCGGCAATGTCTCCCATGACCCGGCCTTTGGTGCGTGCGCTGACGATGCCGACCACCCAGACCGCCGGGAGATAGGCGACGAGGTATCCGCCCGTGGGGCCCAGGATGCGGCCGATGCCGCCGGTCCCGCCGGCGAAGACGGGAAGCCCGATGGCGCCGGCCAGGAGGTAGATGCCCACACTCGCAAGGCCCCACCGGGGCCCCAGAAGAAGTCCGGTCAGGAGGACAAACAGGTTCTGGAGAACGATGGGAACCGGCCCGATGGGAATGGCCAGAAAAGCGCCCGCGGCGATCAGTGCGGCAAAAAGGGACGCGTAGACGGTCTGATGCAAGCAGGCAGCGGAGAGTGGGGTGGGGTTCATGGTTGAGCTGTTCCTCCTTCGGTATCGGGATGGGGCGGCGGGAAAAAGCAGTCCCCGTAGATCACCCGCCTTCGGGTGCCGCAGGGAAGCGCCAGGATCAGGGCGCCGTCCGCTTCCACGTCTGCGGCCCGCCCTTCCAGGGTTTGGCCGGTGGTGGCGATCCGGACCTGCCGGCCCAGGGTCATGGTGAAAGCTTTCCACTCCGCCACGACCGTGTCGTAATCGACGCGGGCCATGCGGTGTTCAAATTCGTCGAGAAAGGCGGCGATGAGCGCGCACCTTGAAACCTGTTTTCCCAGCAGGCCCGACAGGGAAACGGCCCCGGGTTCATCCGGCGTCGGGTCGTTGTTGACGTTGAGGCCCATGCCGATGTTGATGAAGGCCACCATGTCGGCGCTGACCTCCATCTCCGAAAGCATGCCGAGGATTTTTTTGTCGCCCACCAGGATGTCGTTGGGCCATTTGCCCAGGGCGTCGACCCCGTATCGGTCTCTGAGGACATGGATCATGGCGAGGGAGGCGACAAAATTGATCCGTGAGCCCAGAAGGAGCGGGATCTCCGGCCGGACGACAACGGTCATGTACACGCCGCCTTCATCGGAAAGCCACTGCCGCGCAAGCCTTCCCCGGCCCCGGTCCTGGCTTCCGGCGATGACGGTCGTCAGATTCGGGGCGCCGTCCCGGGCCAGGTTCCGGGCAATGGTCATGGTCGAATCCACGCGGTCATGGTAATGGATGAGGTCTTTTCTTCCGGAAAATTCCCAGGGAAACGGCGTGTCCGGAGCCCCCAGAAACCGGTAGCCTTTGGGGGTGGCCTCGATGTCGTATCCCAGTTCCTGGAGTTTCTGGATGTGCTTCCAGACGGAGACCCGGGATATGCCCAGGTCGGTTCTGAGACGCTCGCCGGATACAACGGTTCGGCTGCTGCGGAGCGTGTCGAGGATGGCGGCTTTCACGGCATCTCTCCTGGGCGGTGCGTTCGGATCCGTGCACGCGCATGATATTCGGCAGTTGGTTAGTGCAATTCCGAGGATAGGGTAACGAAAATTCTTCGGGAAGTCAACCCATTTTCCGGGGAAGAGGAGGATGCCGGTCCAGGGCCTCCCAGCGGAAATGGGAAACCTGGCCGGTCCGCCGGTTGAACCGGGTGATCCTTCGGGTGGTCATCCAGTCCGGCAGGATATGGAGGTGGGTGTCGCCGCAGCGGAAAAAAACCTCCTGGTGAAAATGGCCGACGAAAATTCTTTTCAGGCCCAAAGCCCGCGCCGCCGACAGGAAGCGAAGAATCTCCTCCCGGGGCAGGGCCGACCGGAAGGCCTGATTGGTATGCCTCAGTTTTTTCTTGATGGTTTCGGCCCAGAAGGGTCCTGACGGCAGGATGCGGAGGATCTGCTTCACGGCGCGGTTTTTGGTGAGTTCCCGGAACCGGAGGTAGTTCCGGTCCCGGCGGTTGATGCAGTCCCCGTGGCAGAAGAGATTGCCCCTGCCGTCGGCCAGAACGGCCCGGGCGGTCGCCCAGGAGAAGGCGTCCGCTTTCTCCTCGGCGAGGAAGAACTCGTGGTTGCCTTCGATGTATCCGATCTTCCGGCCGGCTTTCTGCTCCCGGCACCAAGAGAGAAAACGGGTGTGGGCAGCCTCCTCGTAGCCGGGGAGGGCGATCCACAGGTCGAAGATATCGCCCATGAAAACGATGTCTTCCGAGGTTTTACCGAGGGCGTCCAGCATCCGGAAAAAGGGGCGGTGGGTGCCCGCGGCAGTGTTGACATGGGCGTCGGTGATCAGCATCATGGGGATTGGATTCCGGCATGTCGGATTGTTGCGGGGCCGCCGTCACCGGGCCGTGCCGCGGCGGCCTGCTGGACGGGCAGGGTGCAGGCGGCGTGAAGCCTCGATACGTCCATATGATCTCATCGGGGGTTATCTTGATTATTTCATAACAGTACGGTAGAATTGTTGCAGTATACCGCGTGAAACGACATCTGTTAACAAAAATATTTCATGGGCCAATGGATTCCCTGATGCCGATATTATGACGGCCGACAGGGAAACCGCAGGAAAAGGGAGAACAATGGAGGAGAAAATGATCGTTCTGGTGGCCTTTGACGGCTCAAAAGCCGCAAATGAAGCGCTCAGCCTGGCCGTGAAACATGCGGAAGCCTTCAAAGGCAAGGTGGTGCTGGTTCGGTCCCTCAAGGGCGGAGCGGACATCGACAGCGAGGATATCCAGACGGCGGAGCAGGACCTGGCTTATGCGGAGCAATTCTGCCGGGAGCGGTCCGTTCCGTTCGAGACGCACCTGCTCGTCCGCGGGTGCAGTCCCGGAGAAGACATTGTCCGGTTCGCCGAGGAATGCCGCGCGGATGAAATCATCATGGGCGTGAGGCGGCGCTCGCGGGTCAGCAAGATGGTGTTCGGGTCCAATGCCCGGCATGTGATCCTGGAAGCCCATTGTCCGGTGGTTACGGTGAAATAACCCGATTGTAGTTCCGTGGCGCATCGGCATCGGCCGGAAGGCCGTCCGGTGCGACATTTATTTTGAATTTGCGATGGATTTCCCTTCTTGACAATAAATTTTATTAAAAACAATAAGATAAATATAACATGGCCGAGTCTGTCACATCCCGAAGATCCCTTCATGACACAAAATAGGTATTTCTACCTATGGACATCAAAAGGATATTACTATAGTAATGACCGTGATGCGCCGCATGCCCGGAAGCATGGCGCGAAATATGCCTTAGATATGCATTAATCGGGCGGATCGACATCGATCGATGCTTGCAGGGCGATTTCCCGGGGGGAAATGAACGGACCCTTTTTGGCGTCTGGAATCTGAGAATCCGGTGGATACCTGATGGAGCCAAACAAACTTTACAAGGTACTGGTCGTTGACGACGACCCCATGGTGCGTATCCTGCTTCGCACCCGGCTCGAAGGCGACGGATACGCCGTGGAAGAAGCCGAAAACGGTATTCAGGCATTGGAAAAACTGGCCGGCGACCACGAAATCCGCATCGTCATCACCGACCTTCTGATGCCCCGGATGAGCGGGTTTGATCTGATTTCCAGGATTCGGAGCGAAGACGGGCGATATATCTACATCATCGTCCTGAGCCAGATGATCGACCGGAAATCCCTCATCCACGCACTGTCCAACGGGGCCGACGATTACATGACCAAGCCGATCTTCCTGGACGAGGTCAGGCTCCGCCTGGAGGGCGCCGCCCGTCTGCTTCGCCTGGAAGGTCAGGACGCCCTGATCTTTTCCATGGCCAAAATGATGGAGTTTCGCAGTGAGGAGACCGGGTATCACCTGGAACGGGTCCGGCGGTTCACCCGCATCGCGGCGCGGGATTTTGCGATCTCTCATCCCGAATACCGTCTGAACCTGAGCGTCGCCGATGAAATCGCCCTCGTGAGTCCCCTCCACGATATCGGCAAGATCGCCGTCCCCGACTGCATCCTGCACAAACCCGGGAAGCTCGACGCCGAAGAATGGGCAAAGATGCAGATGCATACGACCATCGGCGGCGATCTGCTCGAGGAACTCTACGAGAAGAACGGGACCCCGTACCTCCGGTTTGCCTATGAAATCGCCAAGTTTCATCATGAATGGTGGGACGGCTCGGGATACCCCTGCGGTCTCTCGGGGGAGGACATCCCCCTCTCCTCCCGCATCATGGCCCTGGCGGATGTCTATGACGCCCTCACCAGCCGGCGGTCCTACAAAGATGAATTCAGCCACGAAACCGCCAGGAGGATCATCCTGGAAAAGAGCGGAACCCAGTTCGATCCCCGGATTGTCGAGGGGTTTGTGCGTCAGGAGTTTGAATGGCAGGCCATCAGGGAGCGTTTTCGGGAGAGCGGGAATCGCGCCGACGAATTTTGACGGTTCCGTCAACAGGCCGATATCTGCGTTACGCGTATCCTTCGCCACTGCAGCGCACCAACAGCATGCCTCATTCCTCGGGATTCGCAGGCCTTGATCTCGACCTTTTTACAAAACCGTCTGAAAATCGACTTTTTACGAATCCATCAATTTTGACTGCGCTTCAAGCACGCTGAAAGCCCCGGCCAGGGTATCCTCGGACAGCAGAGCTTCGGCGATCCGCTCGGCATCCCGAAGGCGCATGCCCGAGATGCGGTCATGAACCGCGGGTAAAAACTGCGGACCGACGCTCAGGGTGCGGATGCCGATCCCCAGAAGGAATGGGATGTACTCCGCCTCATGCCCCATCTCGCCGCATACGGCGATCTCCCGCCCCGCAGCCGTCGCGGCCCGGACGATCCGGGCCAGCCCCCGCAGCACCGCCGGATGATAGGCCCTGTAATACCCGGCCACCTTTTCGTTGGTCCGGTCGACGGCCAGGGTGTACTGGATGAAATCGTTGGTGCCGATGGAGAAGAAATCGGCTTCCCGGCCCAGGGCCGGCATGATCTCCACCACCGACGGGACCTCCACCATCATCCCGATGAACGGCTTGGGGTGATGGGGCAGGTCTTCCCGGGCGAGGTCCGTCAGACAGTCATCGACGATCCGCCGCGCCTCCCGGAATTCGTCCAGGGACGAGATCATGGGGAACATGATGCGGAGGCGGCCGGCTTCGGCGCCGGCGCGCAGGATGGCCCGGAGCTGCTGCTCGAACAGGGGGCGGTTGCTGAGGGAGAACCGGATGGATCTCAGGCCCAGATCGGGGTTTTTCCCGCTGGTGGCGTTGGAATAAACCAGGGCCTTGTCGCCGCTGATGTCCAGGGTCCGTATGGTGATCTCCCGACCGGCCATTTCATCGAAGAGGTGCTTGTAGACGAGATACTGCTCTTCTTCCGATGGAAAGGTCGGACGCACGATGAAGGGGAATTCGGTCCGGTAGAGGCCGATGCCTTCGGCGTTCAGCTCCTTTGCGATGGACAGTTCGCTCAGGAGGTTGATGTTGGCCAGCAGCCGGATGCGCGTCCCGTCAAGGGTGCAGGTGATGGGGCATGCCGTGGGGGGCGATTTCGGCAGAACCCGGCCCGCAGCCTTGTGCCCGGCGAACTGCAAAAGGATCTCCTTGTCCGGACGGACGTAGATGTTTCCGACATTGGCGTCGAGAAGGACCGGGGTCTCTTCCGGGAGGTCCATGAGATTGGGGTGGTCGGCGATCACCAGGGGGATTTTCAGGGAACGGGCGAGGATGGAGACATGCGAGGTGATGCCGCCCTTGACCAGGATGATGCCCTGGACATCCTCCGACGCCAGCTTCAGGATTTCGGACGGATAAAGCTCCCCCGCGACGACGATCTTCCCTTTTTCATTCTCCTGCCTCTCCGAAGAACCCTGGCGGAAGAGGTTTTTCAGGATGCGGCCCGCCAGGTCCTCGATATCGCTGACCTTTTCACGGATATAGGCATGGCTGCTTGACGAAAAGACACTGATGTAGTGCCGCGCAACGTTTCTCACGGCATCCGGGGGGGAAGCGCCCTCCGATATCTGATGGACGATCCGGTCGATGAACTTGGGGTCCTTCAGGATCATGAAATGGGCCGTGAAGATGAGGGATGCGCTTTCAGGCAGTCTCTCGGAGAGCCGGGCCTGAAGGTCGGCCAGCTGACGGGAGGTCTGGTTCACGGCCTGGTGAAAATCCTCCACCGTATACCGACTGCAGAGGTTGGCGTTTCCCGACAGGAAGGCGACATGGCTTTTCTTGAAAAAGGAGATGGGGCCATGGGCGACGCCCTCGGAGGCCGACTGGCCCCGGATGAATTTCAGGGCGGCCTGGGCATGGTCCTGGGTTTCCACAGGCGTCCCGGTCGCTTCGTAAAGGTCCATGAGCAGGCGCGCGTTCTCAACAGCGCCGGCGAGCTGGGACGCGGAGGCCCTCAGAGCCATGACATCCCGTTCGGAGAAATAGTCTGCCTCCTCGTGCTGGACCACCAGCACGCCGATCCTCTGAGCGCCCCGCTGGATCGGAACGGACAGAAAGGATTCAAATCGGTCTTCGTCGGTTTCCTCGAAATATTTGAACAGGGGATTGCATCTGGCATGCGCTTCCCGTATGGGGCTGAGGTGCTCGAAGCTCGTCCCGACGAGGCCTTCACCGGGCTTCATCCGGACCCGCCCCACCGCCCTGGGGTTGAGTCCGACCGTTGCCTTGAGAACCAGCTCTTCCGAGGTTTCATCGTAGAGGTAGATGGAGCAGACGTCCGCCGCGAGGTGCCGGGATACCAGTTTGACCGTGCTGTCGAGGAAGGTTTCGATGTTGTGGCTTCCGGTGACCAGCGCCGCAAGGTCGCCGATGTCGCACAGCAGGTTGAGATGATCTCGATCTTTTCGGGCCATAAAGAGGACCTTCCAAAGCGATTCTGAAGCATTCGCCAAGAACGGCGGAAAACAGCGTGACCAGATACACTAAGTCATGAAGTTTCGGCTGTCAAAGCAAACTTTACAGAAATCAGGCGGCCGCCTCCCCGGCGGATTGCCGGACGGCCTCGCGCCGGACCCCGTGCGGAAAGCGATCCTCCGGGAGCTGCAGGAGGGACGGCATCAGCAGCCCCCGGAGGTCGATGTCCTGCCTGGGCGTTATCCGGTGGTCAGATGCGCCAGCAGCTCCGCCGCCTCCGTGACGGTCATGTTCTCGTGGATCAATCCGTAGACCGCCGAAAGCAGGGCGGCGGGATGAGGGCTCTGCCAGACGTTCCGGCCCATGACGATACCCCTGGCCCCGCCCTGGAGGGCACCGTGGATCATGGCGAGGGTGTCCCGGTCCGTCTCGCATTTGGGCCCCCCGGCGATCATGACCGGCACGGGGCATCCGGCCGTGACCTTGTCGAAATCCGTTTCAGTGTAGTAGGTCTTGATGATGTCCGCCCCGTGCTCCGCGCCGACGCGCGCGCCGAGGGCGATGAATTTGGGGTCTTTTTTCTTCTCCTCGTTGGTTTTTCCGAGGCCGATGACGCCCAGGAGGGGGATATCCCAACGCCTGCATTCCGTTGCCATGGCCGCCATGCCGATGAGGGTCTCGTGTTCGTAGTTCGAGCCCACGAAGGCTGTTGTCGCCATGGCGTCCGCCCCCAGAAAGAGCGCCTCTTCGACGCTGGCCGTCCGGCCCTCGCGGGTCAGGTCGGGCCCTGCGATGGTGGCCCCGCCGCTGGCCCGGAGGATGACGCCGGGGTCGCCCTCCGGGTCGAACGCATGGGTGTAGATCCCCTTGGTCATGAGCCAGCAGTCGATTTTTCCGGTGGCGTCGAGGGCCCTGATGGTCCCCGCGATGTCGACGATGCCGGACATGGCGCCCAGGGCCATGCCGTGGTCCACCGCAATCACAAGGCTGCGGCCGGTTTTCCGGTTGAGGATATTCCTGAGGCGCCGTTCTTTTCCGTTCATTGACGTTCCTTCTTTTTTGTAGGGTTTTGCCGTGCGCGGCATTGGAGGCAGTCCGCCCGGATGTCAGAAAACGACGATGCCGCGAATCATGGTCTGGTTCTTGGCCCGTTCGACGGCATCGAGAAAATTGTCGAGGCCGAACCGGTCGGAGATCAGGTCTTCCACCGCCATCTCGTTGCGCGCGATGAGATCGAGGCACGCCGTGAACTGTACCGGTGATGCGGCAAAGGTTCCGGTAAGATTGATTTCACCGTAATGAAGCCACCTCGGGTCCACGGAGATCGTCTGCCCTGCGGGCGGGCCGCCGAAAATATTGAAGGTGCCGCCGTTTCGCGTCAGTTTCAGGTTCTGCTCGATGACCCCGGGGATCCCCAGGGAGGCGATGACGGTTTCAGCGCCGCGGCCGCCGGTGATCTTTCGGATTTCATCGATGTGGTCGACGGCGCTTGCGTTCAGGCAGACTTCCGCCCCCATGTTTTTGGCGGTTTTCAGCCGGTCGTCGCGCAGGTCGACGGAAATCACCCTGGCGCCGGCCCATTTGGCCATTTTCAGATGCATCAGTCCCATGGGGCCGGCCCCCAGGATCACCACGACGCTTCCCGGTTCCACCTTACATGTTTTGAGGGACGCATACACGCATGACAAGGGCTCGGCCAGGACGGCCTTTTCAAAGGAGAGGCTGTCCGGGATCTTCACGACGCCGCCGATGTTGACGATCTCCTTCGGGAGCCTCACATACTCGGCAAAGCCGCCGTCGATGCCGTGGGCCAGGCCGAACTCGTGTTCGCAGAGGTTGTGCCGGCCTCTTTTACAGAAATAACAGTTCCCGCAGACCGCGATGGGATACACCGCCACCCGGTCGCCGATCCGGAGGCCCTCGACGCCCCTCCCGATCTCGGATATCTCTCCGACGACCTCGTGCCCCAGAATCGTCGGGAGGTCCTTCGGCAAGCCCTGGCCGAGGAGGGTCTTGATGTCGGTTGCGCAGATCCCCGACACCCTGGTCCGGACAACCACCTCGCCGTCGCCCGCCGCGGGCGTCGGGTATTCCTCGATGCGGATGTCGCCCTTTCCGTGAACTACTGCTGCTTTCATGTCGCATATCTCCCAATCATTTATTCATCTTTGATTTCTCCCGGATGGCCGTCATGAGCGCCATGACCTTCGCAGGGTCTTTTTTTCCGGGCCGGGCCTCCACTCCCGAACAGAGATCAATGCCGTGGGGGTTCACGGCATCGAGGGCATCGGCCACATTTCCGGGATGGATGCCCCCGGCCAGCCAGACGGGCACAGGGCTCTCGACGGCATCCATCAGTTTTTTAACGAGGCCCCAGTCGGAGACCCGGCCCGTCCCGCCGAACTTCGTTTTTCCCTGCATCACCGCGACCGTGTCAAACAGGAGGGCGTCGACGCCGGCCTCAAGATAGCTTTCGACCGTTTTCCTGAAGGGGGCCATATCCGCCGCCTCCCCGGCCTGGGGCAGGTGGATGGACTGCCAGAGTTCAACGGCCGGATGGGCGCTTTTCAGGCGTTTCATCAAGGGGACGGCCGCCGGGTCCAGGAACTGGACCGCGAAGGGGCGGAGTGCTTGGATGAGGGTCTCGATCCGTTCCGCCGTCATCCTGAAGACGAGGGCCACGCCCGGGATCGGCGGATTCGCGAAGAGGGGCGCGGCGTCGTCGACGGACAGGGACCTGGGTGAAAAATCCACCTCCACGACCACGCCGAAAAAATCGGCGCCCGCATCGGCTGCCAGGGCGGCATCCGCCATGCTGGTCGTTCCGCAGATTTTGGCTTTGTAGCCGTCTTTCATCTGCGCTTTACCCTTTCAGCCAGTTGTCGTTGATGAAGGAGCGTTCAACCCCGTTTTCGGTGACCGTCCCGCCGGTGTTGTCCACCTCGGTTTCAATGATCCGGGTCTTCGAGACGTTGAGGGAATCCAGATAGGCCATGGCCCGGTCGTAGACATCCTGTTTCTGGGTCAGGGCGAAAATGGTCGGCCCCACGGAGCTCATTCCGGCAATCTCGACGCCGATTCCGCGGAATGCATTGATATATTTGTAGATCGGCGTTCCAAAGGCGCCGTGCTGCTCGCATTCGGCCCGCTTGGAGCCCAGGTAGGAGAGATCAAAGAGCGCGTCGCCCATTTTTTTGAGGTTGCCCATGATCATGGCCGGGAGCATGTCGAACAGAACGATCTGGGCCTTGGCGCCGGCCTGCATGGCGTCCAGGCTTCTTGCGCGCCGGAGCAGGAGTTCCACCTCGGATTCGGCGGAGGTCTCCTTTCCCATGAATTCGTCCTCCAGGCTCTTGACCTCGGGGATGAAGACGATCACCTTGGTGTTGGGCAGTTCGACCCGGTGGACCATGACAAGATCGTCGCTGGCCACGACCCATCCGCCGTTGATCCCGACCATGGCGCCGATGCCGGTTTCGAAGGCCGGCAGGAGGCAGCCCTCGTTCATGGGGCTCTCCTCGCAGGAGTGGTAGCCCATGATCCTACGGAGTTCCCATCCGGCAAAAGGCCTTCCCAGGACCTCGTTCATGCCGATGCACACCGAACACATGGAACCGATGGACGATCCGAGACCGACATGCCGGCGCTTGTGGTCCTGGAGTTCGATCTCGAATCCGCCCTCGTACCCGAGGAGTTCCTTGAAGATGTGGGCAAAATGCCGGACGATCAGGGAGCGTTCCCCCGAGGTCCGGATGACCGGCTTCTGGATGGCCTTCACGCTGGCATGGAAATAGACCGCGATGCTGATCCCGATACCGCCGCCGCCCGGCCGGTTGAGGTTGAAACAGTTCATGTCCAGAACCGTGGGGTGAAGCCTGGCGGGGACTTTGACCTTGACCTCCCGTTCCCCGACCTCGCCCAATTTCCGGGGCGCCACGCCGATTTTTTCATAAGAATGAATGAACCGTCTGTCTCCGGGCTCAAATTCCTCGAGGATCGTCGATACCTTGTCGAAACGTCCTCCGATGATGCCGACTTCGATCTTGTTCTTTTTGATTTCAGTTTTCTGAACGTCCATCCTGCGTCCTTTTTGGTTAGCGGTTAACGGTCATTTTCATCAACGCTTCCATACCCCAGCGTGGGCAATGCCGCTGAGGGTGAACATTTAAAATATTCTGAATATCATTATAGCGCCCGTTTCGCTACAGAAATCATCAAGGACTTGTCCTTAAAAATGCTCTGCCGCGTCGCCTTGATCCCGGAAAAGCCGGCCAAATTTGTAATTATTTATTGCAAAATTGTTTTGCTGTACTAAAATATGGGCGCAGTTGTCCCTGCCTGCGGGAGGCTCTTGAAAACCTGTTCGGCGGCCGGTTGCCGCCTGAAAATATGCAACGTGATTGGATTGGCGCACACATGATGAAGAAGATCGAGGAAGTCACCCTGCTTTACGAAATCAGCAAGACCCTCAACGAGCACCTGGAGCTGAGAAAATCCCTCTACAAAGTCCTGGGCATACTCTCCGGTTCCATGGACATGATCCGGGGGACGGTCACCATCCTGAATCCGCTCCGTAACGAAATCAGCATCGAGGTGGCGCACGGGCTCTCCCAGACCGCCATCGCCCGGGGAAAATACAAGCTGGGAGAGGGGATCACCGGCCGGGTGATCGAAAGCGGCAAGCCCGTCGCCATTCCCAAGATCAGCGAAGAGCCCCTCTTCCTGGACCGCACCGACTCCCGGAAGGCCAAGGAGGAATTTTCCTATTTCTGCGTGCCCATCACCAGAGGCAACATCGTCATCGGCGCCCTCAGCGTGGACCGCCCCTACGACCCCGCCTATTCCCTCAACAACGGAACGGAGCTGTTGAGCGTTGTCGCCATGATGATCGCCCAGCACGTGATCAACCTCGAAAAGATCCATCTTGAAAAAGAGCAGCTCCGGGAGGAAAACCGCCGCCTCAAGAACGAACTCGAAAACAAATACCGCATCAACAACATCATCGGCAACAGCAACAAGATGCGGGAGGTGTTCCAGATGATCTCCCAGGTCTCCAAGAGCAACGCCACGGTGCTGATCCGCGGGGAGAGCGGAACCGGCAAGGAACTCGTCGCCAATTCCATCCACTACAACAGCCGGCGGGCCAAGAGCCCGTTCGTCAAGATGAACTGCGCGGCCCTGCCGGCCAACCTGATCGAGAGCGAACTCTTCGGCCATGAAAAGGGGGCGTTCACCGGCGCCATCCGCCAGAAGCTCGGGAAATTCGAGCTGGCCCACAAAGGGACCATTTTCCTGGATGAAATCGGGTCGATCACCCCGGACGTACAGGTGAACCTTCTGCGGGTCCTCCAGGAGAAGGAGTTCGATCGGATCGGGGGTCAGAAGACCATCAAGACCGACGTCCGGGTGATGGCCGCCACGAACAAAAACCTGGAGCTGGCGGTCGAGGAGGGCTCTTTCCGGGGAGATCTCTACTACCGCCTGAACGTTTTTCCCATCTACATGCCGCCCCTCCGGGAGCGCAAGACCGATATCCTGCTCCTGGCCGATCATTTTCTCGAGAAATACAGCGCGGAGAACGGCAAGGACATCCGCCGCTTTTCCACGCCGGCCATCGACATGCTCATGGCCTACCACTGGCCCGGAAACGTCCGGGAGCTGGAAAACTGCATCGAGCGGGCGATCCTGGTCTGCGACGAGGGCGTGGTCCACAGCTACCACCTGCCGCCGACCCTCCAGACCGGAAAGGAGTCCGACACCCTGCCGGACCTCTCTCTCGAAGACGCCATCGCCAGCGTGGAGCGGGAGATGATCATCGATGCCTTCAAGAATACCCGGGGCAACGTCACCCAGTCTGCGGACCTCCTCAAGACGACCGTGCGGAAGGTGGCGTACAAGGCGAAAAAGTACGGCGTCGACTATGCGCTCTATCGATAGCGGATACGCTCACAGGCGTTTTTTGCTCATGATGGAGAAGATGAGATACAGGCCCAGGATGGCGGCGGCGATGAAGATGATGATCCCGATGAGCGATATGCCGTAGATCAACGGCGGAATCCGGGCGATGACGATGATGGAAGACCCGATGATCAGGGCGGCGGTGATGATGGCAAAGGAGAGCTTGTTGCTGATCCGGTCGTGGGTTTCGATCATTTTTTCCAGGCCGTGGTGCTCGAACTGCACCGCGAGCCGCTGGCGTTTCACGAGGCGGACCACCTCGAGCGCATCCTTGGGAAACTGCTGAAGGAAGGCGATCAGGTCGAGGGAAATGGCCAGGATCTCCTCGGTGATCCGTTCGGGGCGCATGCGGGCGGCCTTTTCCCGCTTGATGAACGGAAGCGCCCTGGCGACCATGTCAAATTCCGGGTTGAGAAGACGGGCGACGCCCTCGACGGTGCTGAAGGCCTTCAGCATCAGGAAGAGGTCGGGCGGGATGCGCAGATGATGTCGCGAGGTCAGCGCCAGAAGGTCGTGGAGGAGCTTGTTCGCCTTAATGTCCTTGAGAGGCCTGTAAAGATACTGGCCCATGATGTCCGCCACATCCCGCTCCAGCATGCGGACGTCCGGCTCCCCCTCCCGGCTGGTGATCCGGAGAAGGACCTGGGTCGTGCGAAATTCGTCCCGACGGGCGGCCCCGTAAATCAGGTCTACGAAGGCCTGCTTGGTGTACCGGTCGATGGATCCCATCATTCCGAAATCAAGGAGGCAGATGACGTGCCCCGGCAGCACGAGGATGTTCCCGGGGTGGGGGTCGGCGTGGAAGAATCCGTGGTCGAACACCTGCTGGAGGAGGAGGTCCGCCCCGAGGTCCACGACCCGCCGCGTATCAAGGCCGGCCTCCGCCAGCTTCTCCGTCCGCGACACCTTGATTCCCTTCACGAATTCCATGGTCAGGATCCGCTCGGTGGTGATCTCCCGATAGACCTTGGGGACGTAGATGGAGGGGATGCTCAGGAACTGGCGGGCGAACCGCTCGATGTGGGCGGCCTCGATGTTGTAGTCGATCTCCTTCTCGATGCTCCGGGCGAATTCCTCGACGATCTTGACCGGCCGCTGGAACGCCATCTCCTCGATGTTGTGCTCGATCAGCGTGGCCAGGTGGAGCATGATTTCGACGTCGACCTCGATCAGCTGTTTGATGCCCGGGCGCTGCACCTTTACGGCGACGATGTCCCCCTCGCGGGTCGTGGCCTTGTGCACCTGGCCGATGGAGGCGGAGGCAAAGGGTTCGGGGACGAACATCTCGAACATCTCCTCCGGCATGCGCTGGAATTCGGACTCAAAAACGTTCCTGACGTCGTCAAAGGGGAACGGCGGCACCTCGTCCTGGAGCTTGGACAGTTCCTCGATGAGGGCGGGCGAAACGAGGTCGGACCGCGTGGAGAGAAGCTGGCCCAGCTTGATGTAGGTCGGACCCAGTTCCTCGATGGCCATCCGGACCCGCTCGGCCCGGGTGAGCTTATGGGTCTGGAGGATGGGCCGCTTGCTGGCGGAAAGCATCTGAAGGCCGATTTCGATATACTGATCGATGTTGAGGCGCTCGATGACGTCCCCGAACCCGTATTTGATGAGGATGCCCAAAATCTGGCGATACCGGTTGAGATGGCGGTAGGTCCGGCCGAAGGCCCCGATTTTTCGAATACTCAGCATGGACAAGCTCACAACCGGTCGATTGGCAGACGGTTTCGTCAAGGGTTCGAGAACAAGGCTTCAAATCCCGGGGCATGATGGGCAGGCAGAGTCCCCCGCGGCGAAACAGGCGGCGTGGATATCGGATGTTCCGGAACCGTCATTCCCGAAGCCGTAACCAGCATAACATAAAGATGGCCAAGTCTACAGGCAAGGCGGAAAAAAACGACGGATGTCCCGGGAGGGTCTTCCCGGGACATGGGCGCGCGCCCGTCGGGAGGCCTGCGTGATTACAGTTTTCCCAGGATGGCGCTTGCGATGGTGTTTTTCTGGATCTCCTTGGTGCCCTCGTAGAGTTCGCAGATCTTCGCGTCCCGGGCAAACCGCTCCACCTCGTAATCCAGCATGTAGCCGTATCCGCCCAGAAGCTGGATGGCTTCGTCGCAGACCTCCACCGCGCAGCGGCCGGCGGCCATCTTGGCCATGGAGGTCAGTTTGGGATCGATGCGTCCCTGATCGAAGTTCCATGCCGCCTTGTGGACCAGAAGGCGGACCTGCTCGATCTTGGTGGCGATATCCGCGATCTTGTGCTGGGTGATCTGGAAGTGGGCGATCTTTTTGCCGAACTGCTCCCGGGACTTGACGTAGGCGAGTGCCCGGTCAAAGGCGCCCTGGGCCGTTCCCAGTCCTTGGGCGGCGATGAGGATGCGGCTTTCGTCAAAGAATTCGAGGACCTGGTAAAAGCCCTTGTTTTCCTTGCCGATCAGGTTGGCCGCGGGCACCCGGACATCCTTGAAGACGACCTCCGCCGTGTACATGGAGCGGATGCCCATCTTGGTCCCCACGCTGGCGGCCGAAACGCCGGGCCGGTCCGCCTCGACCAGGATCAGGCTCTGGCCGCGATGGGGGGGCGATGCATCGGGGTCCGTCTGGCAGAGGACGCTGTAGAACCCGGCAAGGGGGCCTCCGTTGGTGATGAAAATCTTGGTGCCGTTGATCAACCAGTCGTCGCCGTCCCTGACGGCTGTGGTATCCATCCGGGTGATGTCCGAACCATGGTCCGGCTCCGTGAAGGCGCCGCAGGAAAGGACCTTGCCCTCGGCAACCTTGGGGAGCCAGTTGGATTTCTGCTCCTCCGATCCGAAGTGCAGGAGGATCTCAGAGGCGAAATCGGCCAGAATGAGGCATGCGCCGACGGAGGAATCGCCGCGGCACAACTCCTCGGCAACCAGAATGTTTTCCATGACGCCGTATCCCATGCCCGAGTATTTTTCCGGGAAATGGATGCCGATAAACCCGAGTTCGGCGGCTTTCTTCCAGATATCCACGGGATATTCGTGTTTTTCGTCCATCTCCGCGATCAGGTCTTTCTGAAATTCCTTTTTGACAAACTCCCTGACCGACTGCTGAATGCGCATTTGCTCTCTGGTCAATTCAAATTCCATGTTGCCTCCCCCTGGTTGATGTTGGATGTTCGCGATTGGGATTACAGTTCATCCCGCCCCGAGGGTTAAACGATATTCAGGATCGGAATCGACCCCCAGTGATTTGGCGGCGTTTATTTAGTCTGTTGAATTTTAACAGTAATATTGGAGAAATAGCATATGGGAACTGCCGATGCAAGGAATTTCCGGGAGCACCGTAAAAAAGTTCGAGCGCTCGTTAGGAAACGGGATCCTGAATAGAATGCTTCCCGACCCCGGCAAAAAAACCAGCCTGCGGGGCGTGAACCGGCCGTTGTCGGAAAAGTTCCTTGACTGTTAATTTTACCTGACTTAATTGGTTGAAAATGATATGCTATTCATAATTGCATGAATGTATTCACGCACCGATAAAGGATAAGTTCGTAAAAATCTGCAGTAAAGCCGGTTTTGAAAAAGATCGGGATCAAGGCTTGCCATTCCCCCCCGAATACGGCGGGCTGGCGCATTGCCGTCGCGGCGGGGAATCTGCCTGATCCCGACAGCGGACGTTTCACGGAACCGTTAATGAGGAAGTAACGCACATGAGTTATTCAATTGCACTCGCCGGAAAGGGCGGCACGGGCAAAACCACCGTCGCCGGATTGCTCGTCAAATATCTTGTCGAAAAACACAAAACACCCGTCCTCGCCGTCGACGCGGACGCCAACGCGAATTTGAATGAGGTGCTGGGGCTCAGGGTCCGCGATACCGTGGGCAATGCGCGGGAGGACATGAAAAAGGGCCGTGTGCCGGAGGGCATGACCAAGGATGTCTTCATGTCCATGCGGCTGGAGGAGGCCATCGCCGAGGAGGACGGATACGATCTCCTCGTCATGGGCCAGCCGGAAGGGGCGGGGTGCTACTGCGCAGCCAACAGCATCCTCACGGGGTTCCTGGAAAAGCTTTCGGTCAACTACCCTTATGTCGTCATGGACAACGAGGCGGGAATGGAGCACATCAGCCGCCTCACCACGCGGAACGTGGACGTGCTCCTGCTGGTGACCGACGCCTCCCGCAGAGGGATCCAGGCCGCCGTGCGGATCAATGAACTGGCCAAGGATCTGAATATCGTCGCGGGAAAGTGCTGCCTGATCATGAACCAGGCCAAGGGGGAGCCCGATCCGGGCGCGCTTGAAATCATCCGCGACGCCGGCATCCAGTTGGCCGGCGTCATTCAGGAGGACGAAACGGTTTACGAATACGACCTCAAGGGAAAGCCGACCGTGACGATTCCCGAAGACAATCCGGCCGTTCGCGCCGCCTTCGAGATTTTTGAAAAGATCATCGATTAATACTTCTTTTGACGATGGGGGGATTATGAAAAGAACAGGCTTTCTCTACGATGAAAGGTTTCTGCTCCATGACACCGGCCGCATGCACCCGGAGTCGTCCGATCGGCTTCGTGCGGCCTACAGAGGACTTGAAGAGGCCGGTCTTCTCCCCAAGCTGACCCTCATCGAGGGAAAGCGCATGAGCCAGAAGTATATCGAGCAGGTTCATCACGTCAACTACATCATGCGGCTCGAGGAAGCCTGTCTCATGGGGATGTGCGAGTTCGACTATCCAGACAACCAGATGTGCCGGGAAACCTATGATATCGCCGTCCTTGCCGTGGGCGGCGTCATCGATACGGTGAGGCGCGTCATGGCGGGGGAGATCGACAACGCCTTCTGTGCGGTCAGGCCTCCCGGGCATCATGCGGAAATCAGCAAGGCCATGGGTTTCTGCTATTTCAACAACGTGGCCATCGCGGCAAGGTATCTTCAGGATGAGTGTCGGGTGGGCCGCGTGGGCATCGTCGACTTTGACGTCCACCACGGAAACGGCACGCAGCACATTTTTGAGTACGATCCAACGGTTTTCTACTACTCCATCCACGAACACCCCTCTTTTGCCTATCCCGGCACGGGCCGGGAGTTTGAAGAGGGGATGGACGCCGGCCGGGGATACACCCTGAACACGCCGGTTCTGCCGGGACAGGGGGATGCGGAATACATGGCATTGATCGAGCGGGACCTCCTGCCCGCCTTTTCCCGCTTTGAGCCGGATTTCATCCTGGTTTCCACGGGATTCGACGCCCATAAAGATGATGACATGTCGGGCATCAATCTCTCCACGGAATGCTTTTCATGGATCATGGAGACCCTGATGGATCTCGCGAACAAATACGCAGGCGGCAGGATCGTGTCGGTTCTGGAGGGCGGCTACAACATCGAGCGGCTCCCCGAACTCGTGAAAAATCATGTCGAGATCCTGCTGAAAGGATAGACGATCTCAGGCAGGCTTATTAAACATTTTCCAAGTATGGGAGGAGATGAATGTTTGTCGATAAATCGATGACCAAAGGTGTGATTACCATCCGGCCGGAGACGAGCCTCCTCGAAGCGAGGGCGCTCCTGAACAAGCACCAGATTCGCCATCTGCCGGTGACCGACGAAGAGAACACCCTGGTGGGGATCGTAACCGACCGGGATGTTCGAAGCGCCACGCCGTCCATCCTGCTGGACGATTTCGACAGCGCCAAGGAGCGGGAGCGGCAGGCCAAGATAACGGCCCGGGACATCATGAGCAAAAATCCCGTGACCTTGAAGCCGATGCACACCATCCAGGACGCGCTCCTGATCATTCAGCAGAAGAAGGTGGGGGCCCTGCCGGTGGTGGATGAAAACAACAAGCTCAAGGGGATCCTCTCCGTCCGGGACCTGATGCGCGCCTTCATCAATGTGCTGGGGATCGGAGAGCCCGGCACGCTCCTGGGGATCCTCGTCGAGGAGAAGGTCGGTCAGCTCAAAAAGATCGTGGATGCCATCGCCGAGGAGAACATCTCGTGCGGCAGCGTGCTGGTGGCCCGGCACTGGGATGAAACCAAACGGGCCGTGTTTCCGTACCTCCTGACCAACAACGTGGGGCGAATCAAGAAGAAATTTGTCGAAATGGGATTTTCCCTGATCGATCCCATGGACTGGCATCTCGACCGTTTGCCGAAAAGTGAGTGAACGATTGGACGTCGGCCCGAAAGCGCATCCCTGCCGGGATCTTCACATTTACTACATCGAGGGCGGCGTCGTCGATGATGCCTGCATGTCCGGCGAGCCTTACATCGGCAACTGGGTGGAGGAGGGGTATTCTTTTCTGTTCTTCTCCCGGCCGGCACGGGACGCCGTGGTCCGGATGCTCGCAAGGCAGCCCGGGCTGACGCTCCTGGATTCCTACCAGATGCGGTATGAAGACTGGCTGGGAGAGCGGTTCACGGGTTTTTCCGCGGGGCGGTTTCACATCGTTCCCCCCTGGGATCCGTCGGCGGGAGACCGGTCCCGGGAACGGCTCATCCTGGATCCCGGGGTCGTCTTCGGCACGGGGACCCACCCCACCACCCGCGATTGCCTGGAGCTTATCGAGCGGGTCTGCCGGGAAGCCCCGATTTCAACGGCCGTCGATGTCGGGACCGGGACCGGGCTGCTTGCCCTGGCCGCGGCCCAGGCCGGGTGCGGGCGGGTGCTCGCCTTTGATTTGAACCTTCTGGCGGTCCGGACCGCACGGCGGAACATCGCCTTGAACCGCCTGGAAGACCGGATTCTCGCGTTTCAGGGGAATGCCGTTGAGATGGCGGATGTCCCGGCGGACCTGATGATCGCCAACATCCATTACGATGTGATGGTCCGCCTGCTCGCATCCGGCGCCATTCTCAACAAGCGGTGGGTCATTCTGTCGGGCCTCCTGCGGAGCCAGTCCGCCGATGTGGGGCGCCTGCTTTCCGGAGGCCCCGTCGAGATCGTGGAGCATCGCCGGCACGACGGGATCTGGCATACCTATTTGGGAAGGGTTCGCCGCTGAAAAGGGCGGCGCGGCATCTCCAGGGGACGACGGGGCTGCCGCGTTTCCGAAGCAAAGGGAGATACCCCCGTAACAAGTCGATTTTCAGACGGTTCCGTAAAAAAGCCGAGATCAAGTCTTGCGAATCCCGAGGAATGAAGAAGTACCTGCAGTACGCCGCAGTGACGAGGGATGAAGCGTAACACAGATATCGGCCTTTTTACGGAACCGTCAAGGGTGATTATGTTTATCAGATGCTGGGGCTCAAGGGGATCCGTTCCCGTATCCGGGAAGGAGTACATTCGGTACGGCGGCGATACCACATGTATCGAGATCCGCAACCAGGCGGGGGACATCATCATCGTCGATGCGGGAACCGGCATCCGTCGGCTGGGCCGCCATCTGGTGGCCGAAGGCCGCTACGAATACCATATGATCTTCACCCACGCCCACTGGGACCACGTGATGGGGTTTCCCTTTTTCAAGCCCATTTACATTTCCCGGACGCAGCTCCGCATGTATCGGTGCCCCTATTCCAAATTCGTGGAAACGATGCTTTCCAAGGTCATGGCGCCGCCCTACTTTCCCGTGCCCTACGGCGAAACCAGTGCCAGGGTCTCCTATGCCGAGGATATCCAGTGCAGCGTCGCCTTCAATATCGGCCCCCTGTCTGTCCAGGCGATCCCCTTGAGCCACCCCAATACGGGGATGGGATACAAGTTCACCGAAAACGGCAGGACCTTTGTGTTCCTGACGGACAACGAGCTGCGATACCCGCACGTCGGCGGGGTGACCTACGACAGATACCTCGATTTCGTCGCAGGCGCCGACCTGCTCATGCACGACGCGGAGTACACCCCCGAGGAGTACCTCGAACGGCGCAAATGGGGGCACTCCACCTATATAGACGCCCTGGAGCTGGCGCTTGAGGGCGGGGTGAAGCGCCTGGGCCTGTTTCACCTCAACCAGGACCGCACGGACCCGGAGGTCGACGGCATCGTCGCGGCATGCCGGGAAGTCATCGACGCCCGCGGCAAATCCCTCGAATGCTTCGCCGTGGGCACGGATATGGAGTTTACGTTATGATGGATTTGATTCGACGGGCCGCGGAGGATCTCCTGGCCTCGAAATGCGCCGTCGCCTTGACGGGCGCCGGCATCTCCGTGGAGAGCGGCATCCCGCCGTTTCGCGGAAAGGGCGGCATCTGGGAACGGGTAGATCCCATGGAATTCGGGCATATCGACACCTTTGAGAAGGATCCGGGCAAGGTCTGGCGCGTCCTGATCCGGGACCTCAAGGAGATCATCGACCGCGCCGCGCCCAATGACGGGCACAAGGGGCTGGCGCGCCTGGAGGCCATGGGGCTCCTTGCCTCGGTCATCACCCAGAATGTCGACGGGCTTCACCAGATGGCGGGCAGCACGGACGTTCTGGAGTTTCACGGCAACTGCGCCTGGCAGCGGTGCATGGACTGCGGGGGGAAGAAGCGGACCCGGGATGTGGACATCTCCAGTCTTCCTCCGGTCTGCGCATGCGGCGGGGTCCTGCGGCCGGACTGGGTCTTCTTCGGGGAGGAGATCCCCCCCGCGGCGCTCCAGCGCTCCCGGCAGCTCGCCATGAGGTGCGATGTCATGATGGTGGTGGGCACCTCGGCCATGGTCCATCCCGCGGCAACCATGCCCGTCATCGCCCGGGAGACCGGGGCAAGAATCATCGAGATCAACCCGGAGCGGACCCCCCTCACCGGATATGTCAGCGACTACCTGATCCGGGGCGGTGCCGGCGATGTCATGAACGCCCTGGTGTCGGAACTGGAAAGCATGGGATGACCGAACCTGCGCCGGCACCCCCCTCGGCGGGGGAGAACCGCCGGGTGGTGACGGTCCGCCTCACGCCCCCCAGCCTAAAAGACAATACGGCCGACGCCGACCGCCTGCAGCGGGCCCTGATGCGGCGGCTCGATTCGGACCGGGTCCGGATCGACCTCCCCCTCCTGAGAGAGATCCCCGAGGCCCTCAGAAGCTGGGGCTATTCTGCCCGCTGCCTGCTCTTCAAGGACCGGTACGGCCACCAGCTCCTGGGCATGGCCGACCCGGCGGCCCCCCGGGTCATGGCCGGCCTCGCGGTGGACCTCGGAACCACGCGCATCGTCCTCCGTCTGGTGGACCTGGCCTCCGGCCGGACCCTGGAAGAGGATGCCTTCGACAACCCCCAGATCGCCGTGGGTCCGGATGTCCTTGCGCGGATCCATCATGCGGATGCGGCCGAGGGGCTGGCCGGGATGCAGGCCATGGTCATCGGCGGGCTGAACCGGGCCATCGCGGCCCTGTGCGCCCGCGCGGGCTTCTCGCCCGCGGACGTATACCTCGCGACCGTCGCCGGCAACACGGCCATGAGCCACCTCTTCCTGGGCATCCCGCCCCGGTGGATCATCCGGGAGCCCTACATCCCCGCCGTCAACACCCCCGATCCGATCCCGGCTTCGGAGCTGGGCCTCGAGATCCATCCCCGGGCCCGGGTCCTGGTGTTTCCCAATGTCGGGAGCTACTTCGGCGGCGACCTCATCGCCGGGATTCTCTTTTCCGGGATGAACGAGATCGAGGAGACGGCCATCCTGGTGGACGTGGGCACCAACGCCGAGGTGATCCTGGGCAACCGGGACTGGCTCATCGCCTGCGCCGGCGCGGCCGGACCGGCCCTGGAGAGCGGCGTGGCCCGGATGGGCATGATGGCGGCCCCGGGGGTGATCGATACGGTGACCGTCGACCGCCAAACCCGGCGGTTCCGCTGGGAAACCATCGGGGGCCTCCCGCCCCGGGGCATCTGCGGCTCGGGCATCATCGACCTGGCGGCCCATCTCTTCTTGTCGGGGATGCTCGATATCCGGGGGAAGCTGGTGCCGGAAAAGTGCGGGAAAAACCTTGCCGTCATCGACGGGATGAACCATATCATCGTGGTCCCGGCGGCGGATTCGGCCACCGGCCGGGCCCTCATGATGAGCCAGGCCGACATCGACAGCCTGATCCGCTCCAAGGCGGCCATGTACACCATCCTGGAGACCATCACCCTCTCGGTGGGGATGACCCCCCGGGACCTCACCCGCTTCTACGTGGCCGGCACCTTCGGTTCGTTCATCAAACCCCGCTCGGCCATCACCATCGGCATGATCCCGGACCTTCCCATGGAATGCTACCGGCCCCTGGGCAACAGCTCCCTGGGCGGGGCGGCCCTGGCCCTGACCCTCGACGACTGTACGGCCGAGATGGACCGCATCCGGGACCGGATCACCTACATCGAACTCAACGTCAACCAGGAGCTCATGAACCGCTTCAGCGCGGCCAGGTTCCTGCCCCACACCGAGCCGTCGCTATTCCCGTCCGTCCAGGTCTGGGGCTGATATCGCGTTCCCGAGAATGCTCCCGGCGTCACCCCAGCACCTTGACCATGAGCGGAATGGCCACGAAGGTGCCGATGGAGCTTCCCAGGTTGGTGAAGACCACCACGAGCAGGACCCGCGTCACCTTATTGCGCCAGAAACCCCGGACGGAGAGGATGTCTTTGGACAGGTCCTCGAAGTCCATCACCTTGGGCTTTTTCATAAGGGCTTCGACCAGGCCCGAAACCCAGCCCGCCGCCACCATGGGGTTGAGGGAGGTGAGGGGCGAGGCCAGCACGGCCGAGGCGATGGTCGCCGGGTGACCCAGGGCGATGAGGGCGCCGCCTCCCGCGAAAATACCGTGTGCGACGACCCACGAGAGGGCCATGTGGGTGCCCGCCTCGGCGCCGCCGTAATAGAATCCGAAAGCGAAGATGGCCGCGATCGCAAGGGGCAGCAGCCATTTGAGCACCCCGGAAAACCGGCCTTTGGGAGGAATCTTCTCCAGGTCCGCGATATCGATCTCTTTCTCCCAGTTCGCGCGAATGCCGGGCACATGGCCCGCGCCGACCACCGCGACGATCTTGGTTCCGGGGGCGGTCCGGATTTTCTGGGCCAGGTAGAGGTCCCGCTCGTCGATGAGAATGGTTTTCAGGACGGGCAGGGATTTGCCGACCTCCGCCAGCAGGCTTTCCAGGATGTCCTGGTCTTTCATCCGCTCCACGTCCGCCTCGCTGATCTCCCCCAGATCCCCCATGGACAGGATGAGGTGGAACAGGACCTTCACCTTGTCCCGGAAGCCCATGATGCGCCAGGTCCGGGAGAGAGTCACGCGGATGTCCCGGTCGGCCAGGTGGGTTTTTGCCCCGATGGCGTCGGCCGTTTCCATGGCCGTCAGCATCTCCTGGCCGGGGGTGACGTCGAGCTTCTGGGCGATCCGCTTTTGAAAGGCGGCCAGCATCAGGTTCGACAGGAGGAGGAAGGCCTTTTTCTCCCGAATGACCTTGACGATGTCCATCTCCCGCCACTGGTCCTGGTTTCGGATGGCCTGGTATCGGGATGCGCAGAGTTCCACGCAGACCGTGTCGGGCTGTTCGGCCTCGATGACCTCCCGGACCAGGGCGGCGCTCTCCTTGGAGACGTGGGCCGTTCCCACCAGGAGGATTTCCTTGTCGGCGGTGAAGATGCGATCGACATTCCTGTTGAGGTTTACTTCCATTATGCTATAATTCCTCATTCGTTCGTAATGAATATGACGCGGTCGTATCCTCCGGAATGCCAGGCATGGCCCGGAAGAGAGTCATCCGGAAGAGAGTCATATAGACATGTTTGCCGGTGCAACGCAAGATCAATCAAAGCCCATCGGGGAGGACGGAATGACGGACGCGGCGGTTGCGGCGGAAAGGGAGAAATATCGGATCCGGAGCGCCCCCTACTATCTGGAAACGGGCCGTGAGATCGCCCTCTTCGAGGCCGCCTATGCAGCGCGGCTGCCGGTCATGCTGAAAGGGCCCACCGGCTGCGGAAAGACGCGTTTCGTGGAGCACATGGCCTTTCGGCTGGGCCGCCCCCTCGTCACCGTCGCCTGCCACGAGGACCTCTTCGCCTCCGACCTCATCGGCCGGTACCTCCTCAAGAACGACGAGACCGTCTGGGAGGACGGCCCCCTCACCCGGGCCGTCCGGATGGGCGCCATCTGCTACCTGGACGAGGTCGTGGAGGCCAGGAAGGATACCACGGTGGTCATCCATCCCCTCACGGACAACCGGAGGACCCTGGCCATCGACAAAAAAGGGGAGGTGCTTGCGGCCCATCCCGATTTCGTCCTGGTCATCTCCTATAACCCGGGCTACCAGTCGGTCTTGAAGGACCTCAAGCAGAGCACCCGCCAGCGCTTCGTCTCCATGACCTTCGACTACCCCGCGCCGGAAAGGGAGGCCGAGATCGTCTCCCACGAGGGCGGGATCGACCTGGATACCGCCCTGAAGCTGGTGACCCTTGCGGGGAAGATCCGGAACATCCGGGAGCACGGCCTGACAGAGGGCGCCGGAACGCGGCTGCTCATCTACGCGGCCCAGCTCATCCGCCGGGGGGTGCCCGTCCGCGAGGCCTGCCGGTCGGCCGTCTGTCTCCCCCTCACGGACGACGAACGCCTCCAGGAGACCCTGGGGGACCTGATCGATGACCTTTTCTGAAGACCCCGGAAATCCACCCGCGACCGTCCCCCGCGCCATGGCCGACATTCCCCGTCTCGATCGCCTGGAAATCATCGATCCCGAACTGAGCGGGAAGGTGACGGCCATCCTCGCGGCCAAGCACCGCCGCATCCCCCGGGAGATGACTGAGATGCTGGAGGAGGAGACCCTCCGGGCCATGGTGAAAGACATCGAGCTTGGCTATCTGGTGGCCGAGGGGGTTGCCGGCCTGCTGGGGGAGGTCTCCGCGGACCGCCTTGCCGGCTACCGGGAGATGGTCCGCGATGTCGGGGAAAAGGGCGTCAATCTCGGGCGGATGCTCGCCCGCTACTGGGTGCCGGTTTTGAAACACGGCGACGACGACCTGGTCGAACGCTTCTCCCGGGTGGTCGGGGTGATGCGGAAGAAGGGGGAATACACCCTCAAAAAGCCCTTCGACTATCTCTCGCTGCTTCTGGGGGAGGGGTGCCATGCCACCGCAGCCGCCTTTCTGGGTCTGCTCCACGATATCTTTTCCCGGGACCTGCCCTACAAGGAGTGCCTCTTTCTTGCCCGGGCCGTGCCCGAAACCGTCGCCGGACTTCCCGAGCTGAAACGGAACGGGCAGATTTCCCAGTTCCGGCGGGTGGTGCGGGCGGATGTCCGCCTCGCCCACCCGTTCATGGCCGCGCTTGCGGAAACGCTCTGCCGCCTTTCGGAAGACGGCTTGCGGCGGTTCGTCACGGCGGGGATCGAAGCCTTCGAGCGCCGCGAGGACCAGGGGGTCAACTTCCTCTCTCTGGCCTCCCAGCAGGGCCGCGACGCCTGCCAGGAGCTCCTGGTCGCCGTGGCCCTCCCGGAGATCCGGGGGCAGCTCAACCGATATCTCCAGGCCCGAACCGGCACGGGGGTCTCCGTCCGGCCCCTGTCATCCATGCCCGGAAGCCCAACAGCCGGGCTTTTGGAGCCGCCACTGGTCGTCTCGGACGGCCGGTGGATTTACCTTGCCGACGAGATCAGCCTGTTCCCGCGCAGGGAAGACAACCGGGATCTGTATAAATGCCTGGTGCGGCTCGAATCGGCGTATACCGAATTCGGCACCTTCGATTTCGATCTGGAAAGGACCCTGGAGGCCCTGGGGCTGCCGCAGGCGGACCCGGAAGCGGCAGACCGGTCGGATCTCGAGCGGTTTTTCCGGATCTTCCCCGATCCCGACCTGGCCCGGGACCTCTTTACCCTCTTCGAGCACGGCCGGATCCGCATGATCCTCAAGAAGGTGTATCCGGGCGTGGTGCGAAGCGCCTTTCCCTTCCTGATCGCTGCTGCGGGGCCTGCAGCCACCGGGGAAAGGGGGCGGGAATTCCTGCCGTGGCTCTACCGGCGGGTGGCCCTGGGAGAGGACCTCACGGTCCGGTCGAGGGAATTCCGCCGGTCCCTGAGCGCGGTCGAGGAGCGGTTCTATGACCGGATCACCGCCGAAACCGGCGTGAACGCCGTGGGCATGCTGGTGCACGAGGTCTATCCCATCGTTCGGGGCCTTGCCGGCGGCGACGGCCCCCTGAGACCCCTGTCGCCGCCCTTTGGCCGGCGCCTGCGGCCGGACCTCCGGTTTTCGACCCAGCTTGGTTTCGAGCGGATGGCCGGACGGATCCAGGCCCTTTTGAAGGCGAAAGGGGTCAAGGTCTACCGGCAGGACCTCCGCAAGCGTCTTATCCGGCAGCGGGGAGCCCTGTCCCGGGAGGACCTCCGGGAGATCGTCGCCTCCCCCGAGGCCGGGGAGTCCGGCAGCACCGATGGGGTTTCCGCCATGGCCGAGCTGACGGTGGAGGTGCTGGCGGAGGTTCTAGGAGAAAAAGCCGCGGACGCCCGGGCGGCGGAGTCCTCGCCCTATCCGGTCTTCTGGTACCGCGAATGGGATCACGGACTGGGGGACTATCTCCACGACCATGTCCGGGTCTCGGACCGGCCCCTTGGAGGCGCTGCCGTCGATTTTTACGACAGGGTCCTCCGGTCCCGCTACGGGCTGATTCAGAACATCCGGAGGGCCTTCGAGCTGCTGAGGCCCAGGGAACTGACCCTGCTCCGCCGCTGGACCGAGGGGGACGACTTCGATTACCGCGCGCTCATCGATTACGCCGTCGACCGGAAGGCGGGCATCATGCCCTCGGACCGGCTCTACACCAAGCGCGTCAAGCAGCAGCGGGACGTTGCGGTACTGCTCCTGGTGGACCTTTCCCGCTCCACCGCCAACCGGGTCTTCGGGTCGAAGGCCACGGTGCTCGATCTTGAAAAGGAGGCCATCGTGCTCTTCTCGGAGGCACTGACGGTGGTGGGGGACAATTTCGCCGTGGCGGGGTTCTCCGGAACGGGGCGTCTGGGGGTGGATTACTACCGGATCAAGGATTTCGACCGGCCGGTGGACGATGCCGTCCGGGGACGGATCGGCGCCATGGCCCCCCAGCGCAGCACCCGGATGGGAGCGGCCATCCGCCACGCCACAGCCCAGCTCATGACGGCGGCGGCCCGGGTGCGGCTCCTCATCGTGCTGGGGGACGGTTTCCCCAACGACACCGGGTACAAGCGGGAGTACGCCATCGCCGACACCCGGAAGGCCATCGCCGAGGCCCGGGCCAAGCGGATCCACGCCCGGGCCATCACCGTCAACATCGTCGGCGGCGAAGCCCTCGACGATCTCTACGGTAGCTTCCATCACAACGTCATCTCAGACGTCCGGGAGCTTCCGGACAAGCTGCTCAGGATCTACGGTGCGCTGACGCGATAGGCCTTCAGGCCGCGTGGCTCCCGGCGCAGGCCGCGTCGGGGCGGCGGAAGAACGAGAGGCGCACCGGCCGGGAGAGGATCTTTTCCCGACAGAGCCCGCGAAAGAAGGCCGACAGGCCCTCGATTTCGGCGGGATCGAGAGAGTAGCGCAGCCGGCTGTAGTATTCCCGGCACCTGGCCTCGGGGATGCCCAGGCGGTCCGACGCCTGGGGCAGGATCCGGCCGATGTTCCGCATCCCCTCCCTTCTGGAACGGTGGAGCGCCGTAAGCACGGCCGACACGCATGCCGGATGGGCCTCGGCAAAGGATCTCCGCACGGCCCAGAGGGCGAAGACGAAGGGCAGGCCGGTGCGGTCCCGCCACAGTTCCCCCAGGTCCCAGACATGATCGAAGCGGGCGGACCATGCTTCCCGCAGGGCGGCATCGCCGATGACCAGGGCGGCGCCGGTGTCCTCCGGCAGATCGGCCGCGGTGCGGACGCGCCCGGTGGCCAGGCGCGCATGGACGCCCGCCGAGGACAGGAGGCACCGGGTGAGGGCCGCTGCCGTGGCCGAGTCCCGCGTCAAAATGACCTTCTTCCCGTTCAGGTCTTCAAAGGGGTGGCGGCTTACGAGAAGGACGCTCATGACCGGCCCGAGGCAGGCGATGGAGAGGTCCGGCAGTACGAGCCAGTCGTCCTGGTGGCGGGCGTAGGCGGCGGACGACACCGGGCTGATGTCGATCCGGCCCTCGTCCATCATGGCGTTCAGGGCGGCCGGCGGGGCGCTGATGATGTCGATCCAGTCGGGTTTTCGCCCGTTGTTGAGCCCGTAATAGACGGGGGCGACGTTCATGTAGCTGATCCGGCCGACCCGGACCGGTGCGGCTGGACGGAATGCGGCTTCAGCCGGGTATTCATCAATTGGAAAGGTCATGGACGATTCGCTCCAGCAGGGCGGAAGGGGTGGATGCGGTGACGGGCAGGTAGCACAGGCCGGCCGATTTTCCCGGGGCGAGGCTCCCGAAATGGTCGCCCAGGTGCAGCGCGGCGGCGCCGTTTCGGGTGGCCAGGGCCAGGATCGTTTCCGGGGAGATGCCGGGGTAGGCCCGTGCGCAGAAGGCCATCTCATCGAACATCGAAAGGGATTCGGTGCCGGCCAGGCTGTCGGTCCCCAGGCAGGGGGCCAGGCCTGCGTCGATCATTCCCGGAAGGTCCGGGAGCCTGCCGTGGAGATTTTGGTTGCTCCGGGGGCAGAGGCAGACCCGGGCGCCGCGCCTTCGGAGGATGTCGAACTCCTTGCGGCCGGCATGGATCAGGTGGACGGCCAGGGTTTTTTCGTCCAGGATCCCCAGCCGGTCCGCATACTGCACCGGTCCCACGTCGGGGATGGCCCACCCGGAAAAATCGATCCCGCGCTCCCTCAGGAAGTCGGCCCACGGCCCGCGGCCGGTGGTGAGGAAGGCCAGTTCGTCGTCCGATTCGTCCAGGTGGATGGAGAAGGGCCGGCGGCTGTGCCGGGATACGTCCTTCAGGCGCTGAAGCCATGCCGGGTCGGTCGTGTGGGGGGCGTGTCCCGCCACGGCGGACGTCAGGAGCGGCTCCGATGGGGGCATGGCCGTGTCGGCCCCGTCCCCGGGGCTCCCCAGAAATTCCCGGAACCAGACGCCGCAAAGGCCCGAAGCGCGCAGGGGTGCCCAGGTGATGCCCAGGGTGGAGACCTCGCCCACCGCGCCGCATCCGCCGGCCGCAAGGGCATCTATCCCTTTTTCCACCCCGGCGGCAAGGGCTTCGGGGCCTGCGGCCGCACGTTCTGCCAGCAGCCTTCGGACCCATTCCCGGAATCCCCGGTCGAAAGGCACCTTCCCCGCGAGGGCCGAAAGCTCCAGGTGGGTGTGGGCGTTGACCAGCAGGGGGAGGATGGCGCCGGGGCCGTGGTCCGTGACGGGAAGATTGCGGGGGAAGTCGGCCCCGGCGCCCGCGTCGGTGATCCGGCCGGAGTCCACGGCGACATACCCGTCCCGGAGGATCCGGTCGGGGGCTGCGATCACCCATCCGGCCCGGTGGACGGCTGTTCCGGGGGAGGCATGGACGATTTTCGGGGTCATGCAAAGGCCTTCAGATGGGTGTAGAAACAGTCCCGCTGGACTGCCCGGAACCCCGCCGCCTGGATCAGGCGGACCATCTCGGATTTGGGCAGCCGGAAGGAGACCCCGGCGGCGGCCACCACGTTCTCCTCGATCATGGTGCTTCCCAGGTCGTTGGCGCCGAAGGCCAGGGACACCTGGGCGATCTTGGCCCCCTGGGTCACCCAGGAGGCCTGGAGATTGGGGATATTGTCGAGGTAGAGCCTGGAGAGGGCCAGCACCTTCAGGTACTCGGCGGCGGTTTTGGGCGTGACGGAGAGTTGCGTGTTGGCGGGCTGGAAGGTCCAGGGGATGAAGGCGGTGAAGCCGCCGGTCCGGTCCTGGAGGTTCCGGATCTCGTCCAGGTGCCGGATGAGCTGCCCGGGCGTCTCCACGTGGCCGAACATCATGGTCGCCGTGGTCCGGAGGCCCATATGGTGCGCGGTCTCCATCACCGCAAGCCATTCCCCAGCGGGGCACTTTCGGGGGGAGATCTGTTCCCGGACCTCGTCCACGAGGATCTCGGCCCCGCCCCCGGGGATGGAGCCCAGGCCCGCGTCGATGAGCCGGATCAGGGTCTCTTCCAGGGTGAGCCCGGAGGTTTTCGCCATGAAGGCGATCTCCGGCGGCGAGAACCCGTGGACGTGGATGTCGAACTCCCCGCGGATGAAACCGAGCAGATCTGTGTAGTAATCGATTCCGAGCTCCGGGTGCATGCCCCCCTGGAGGAGGATCTGGGTGCCGCCCAGGTCGAGGGTCTCCCGGATCTTTTCCCGCAGGGCCTCCCGCGAGATCAGGTAGCCTTCCGGATGCCCGGGAGGCCTGTAGAAGGCGCAGAACCGGCAGCCCGAGGCGCAGATGTTGGTGTAGTTGATGTTCCGGTCGATGACAAAGGTGACCCGGGGCTCGGGGTGGCGCGCGAGTCGTGCCCGGTGGGCCAAATGGCCCAGCACCAGCAGGTCGGCCTCCGCGAGCAGAAGAAGGGCGTCCTCGGGGCTCAGGCGCTCCCCGGCATGGGCTTTTTCAAGGGCCTGCGCAAGATCCCTCATGAGCCGCCTCCCGTCTCGATGGGGGCTGCGGCGACCGGCCGGTAAAAGGAGTCCCGCTCCACCGGGGTGAAGCCGGCACAGGCGATGAGGCGCGCCATCTCCTCCCGGGCCAGTCCCTTGGGGGAGGTGGCGCCGGCCATGTGGGTGATCTTCTCCTCCACGATGGTGCCGTCCAGGTCGTCGGCCCCGAAGGAGAGGGCGACCTGGGCCAGTTTTTCGCCGATCATGACCCAGTAGGCCTTGATGTGATCGAAATTGTCGAGCATGAGCCGGGCGACGGCAACGGTTTTGAGGTCGTCGAACCCCGTGGTGGGGGGGAGGTCGCTCAGTTGGGTGTTTTCGGCATGAAAGGCCAGGGGGATGAAGGCGGAGAACCCGCCCGTCCGGTCCTGGAGCTCCCGCAGCCGGATGAAGTGGCGGACCCGCTCCTCCAGGGTTTCGATATGCCCGTAGAGCAGGGTGGCATTGGCGGTCAGGCCGGCCCGGTGAACGGCCCCCATGACCGCGAGCCAGCGCTCGCTGTTGATTTTTTTGGGGAAGAGCGTCGACCAGACCCGGTCGTTCAGGACCTCGGCGCCCCCGCCGGGGATCATGCCGAGACCTGCCGCCTTGAGGGCCGCAAGGACGGCATCCAGGCCAAGGCCGGAGATCCCGGCGAGATGATCGATCTCGACGGCCGTGAAGGCCTTGATGACGGCATGGGGGCGGATTTCCCGGACGGTTTTCAGGAGATCGATATAATACGAAAACGGCAGGGACGGGTTGACGCCGCCCACCATGTGCACCTCGCGGATGGGCTCGTGGATGCGGGAAAAGAGGCGCTCCCGCACGTCGTCCAGGGTGTAGGTATAGGCCCCGGTCTCGGCCTTGTCCCGGGCAAAGGCGCAGAACCGGCAGCGGTTCCGGCAGACGTTGGTGTAGTTGATATGCTGGTTGTAGACATAGTAGGCCGTGCGCCCGTGGCGCCCCCGGCGGACCCGGTCGGCCAGCCTCCCCACGCCGATCAAATCATGGCTGTGGTAGAGGGCCATGCCGTCCTCGAAATCGAGGCGGCGTCCGGCCTCGACCTTTTCGAGAATGGGGGCAAGGGATGGATCTAAGAACCCGATTTCCATGGAATCTCCTGAGAACGCTTACAGCCCGGCGGGGCCGCACCTTGGCAGGGTCGGCGCGTCGGTGCATCAAAAATGACCATGCGGTCACACTCATAGAACGAAATGGATTTCCCTGGCAAGTCTTTTTTCGGCGCGGACCGGGCAAAAAAATCACTGTTCCTTGAGGGTTGCGGGGCTATTTTCGGATGAACACGAGGCTCAGTTGCGGCAGATAGGTGATGATCAGAACGGCTGCGAGAAGGACCAGCATGAACGGCACGGCGGCCCGGTAGAGGTCCGTCACCGGCTTCTTGAAGCGGTAGCTGGCGATGAAGAGGTTCATGCCGACGGGCGGGGTGAAATAGCCGATCTGCATGTTGGCCAGAAAGATGATGCCCAGGTGGACCGGGTCGATGCCGTAGCTTACGGCCACCGGAAGGATGAGGGGCACCATGATGATGATGGCCGAGAAAATATCGAGAAGCATGCCCAAAACCAGAAGAAGCAGGTTGAGGAGCGCGAGAAAGACCGTCGGGTCGGTGACCCGGGCCTGGATCATCTCGAAAAGGCGGGCCGGGACCTCCGCGTCGATCAGGAAATTGGTGAAGGCCAGGGAGACGCCCAGGATCAGGAGGATGCCGCCGACCATCACCATGGCATCCCGCATGATGCCAGCAAGGGCCGATACGTGGATTTCCTTGTAGACGAACACCTCCACGACGAGGACATACAGGGCCGTTACGGCGGCGGCCTCGGATACGGCGAAGTATCCGGAATAGATCCCGCCCAGAACGAACACGGGCAGGGGCAGCTCCCAGGCCGTCTCCCGGACGGCCGCCAGGGCCTCCCGGACGGAAAACCGCGTGAGGGGCATGTGGGATTTTCGGTTGGCCCACAGGCTGTACAGGGAGAGGAGCACCACCATCAGGAGGGCCGGCAGCATCCCCGCCAGGAACAGGTCTTCAAAGGTCACCGCCTGACCCACATCGAGCTGCTGGGCCACGACGCCGTATAGGATGAGCGGCAGGGAGGGGGGCAAAAGAAGCCCCAGGCTGCCGGAGGAGGTGACCAGCCCCATGCTGAATTTTTCGCTGTAGCCGGTCTCGCCCAGGGCGGGCAGGAGGAGGGCGCCCAGGGCTACGATGGTGACCCCGGACGCACCCGTAAAGGCCGTGAACAGCGCGCAGGCCACGAAGGCCACGATGGCGAGCCCGCCCGGAATCCATCCGATGAAGGCCCGGGTCAGCCGTACCAGGCGCCGGGAGGTGTTGCTCTCCCCCAGGACGTACCCGGCGAAGGTGAAGAGCGGAAGGGCCACCAGAACGGGCGTGCCGGCGATCCGGTAGAGTTCGATGGCGATGACCGAGAGGTCGACCTCCAGGGTGTAGAACCCGGCCATGGCCACCGCAAGGATGATGGCGAAGAGGGGGGTGCCGAAAAGCGCAAGGAGCAGAAGGCCTGTGGCTAGAATATAGGTGGTCATGGCATTCCCGGGGTCAGGGGGTGTTCGGCGGCTGTTTTTGTCGAAAATTCCGAACGGAAAGAACCAGGTAGCGGAGGGCGATCACCGAGAAGGCCACCGGAATGATGGCCTCGCAGAGCCATGCGGGGACCCGGACGAAGGCCATTCCGCCGAATTCGGCTTCGGACCTGACAAACCGGAAGGCATGGACGGCCGTGATCGCGCAGAGAACCGCGGTGATCAACTGCACCGCGGCGTCGGCTCTGGTCTGAAACCGCCCGGGCATCAGGCGGGACAGGATGTCGATGCGGATGTGCTCTCCGTTCCGGCTGGCGATCATGGCGCCCAGGAGCCCGATCCAGAGCACCATGATCCGGACCAGCATGTCCCCCCACGGGATGCTGACGCCCAACAGGTTCCTCATGACAATCTGGAGCGCGGCCATGAGGATCATGGCGAGCAGCAGGCCCACCAGGAGTCCGTCTTCCAGCCGGTGGAGCAGATTGAGGAGCCTGTCCGTCCTCGATACGGGTTTATCCGGGGGCATGGAATGCTTCTATTGCTTCCGGTAAGCGTCGAGGCCGTCTTCAAGGGACCGCACAATCGCCTCGGAGATCCGTCCCGACTCCACCAGGCGCAGGGGCACCTTTTCCGAACGTTCGCGGAGTTCCGCGAGCGCTTCGCCGGTCGGCGCGATGAAATTGATCCCCTGATTCCGGAGGGCCTCCATGGCCTTGATGTTGTCTTCCCGGTTCTGCCGGTCGATATCCGCGAACATGCGGCTCAGGACCTCCCGGACGACGGGCTGATCCTCGGCGGACAGCCGGGAGAAGGCCTTCTGATCCGCCACCAGGAGCGCGTTGATGTACATGAACGGCACGTTCATGAGATGTTTGACCTGGGTGTGCCACTGGAGCGCCACCGCGCCGATGGGGGAGGTGGTGACCGTATCGATGAGGCCCGTCTGAAGCCCGGCGAGCACGTCGGAGATGGCCAGCGGTATCGGCTTGAGATCAAAGGCCTTCACCCCCTCCAGAATGTTGGGGTCGTCATCGGGAATCCACATTTTCCGCTGCCGGAGATCGGCGAGGTTTCGAACCGGGTGCTTGGACAGGATATAGGCAAACCCCCCTTCAGCGATGCCGAAAGCCGTTACCCCCTTCTTTTCCAGTGACGCCAGCAGGAAGGGGTCCATTTTTTTCCGGATGTGGTCCACTTCATCGAGGGAGCGGAACTTCATGGGGAGGCTGTAAATCTCGATGTCCGGATAAAAGCCCGTCAGGCTGCCGGCCATCAGGGTTCCCCCCTGAAGCTGGCCGATGCGCATCTTCTGAAGCACGGCGGTGTCGTTTCCCATGACGCCGCCGGGGTAATATTTGATCTGGACCCGTCCGCCGGTTTTTTCCTCCACCTCGGCCGCGCCCTGCCGCATCCGTTCCATCCAGGGGGATCCGTCCGGCGAGAGGGTGGCGATCTTCAGCCGGGCGGCATGGGCCGGCAGCGCGGCCAGGGCGACCCAGAGGGCCAGTATCGGTAACACCATGCGATGAATTTTCATATATCTCTCCTTATCACGCCGGAGCCTGCGGCGATGGTAAATCAGAAATAGTCGTCTGCGCTGTCGAGCAGCGCGCGGGCTTCCTTCTGGGCCAGGGTGTTCATGAGGGTGTACCCCTCCCTGTCGGGATCGGCCGCCACCACCCCGATCAGGAGCCGGTCATGGAGCGTTCTGTCAAAAACCAGCCGGGCATACCGGCGGGCATAGGTCACGTTGACCATCAGGTTCCTGCCGTGACTCAAGGCGATGGCCCGCTCGAAGTGGCGGCGGGCGATTTCCGGCCTGCCGCCCAATGCCGGCGGCAGCAGCGTGGCCAGGATGCCCAGGTACAGATGGGCGCCGCCGTCCTGATACCCCTCGTTCAGCACGGCCACCCGGGTCATGAGGGCTTCGACGCGGGAGATGTCGGCAACGGCGTTCCAGTCGTCCTGGTGGGCTTCGATCCAGCCGGCCCAGGCCGTTCCGAGGGTATACAGGGAGGAAACCTCGGCGGCCCCCATATCTCCGACGGTTTTCTGGAAGGCGTCGAAATTTGCCTTCCGAAGCCCGCACCCGCGCCGGTTATGGGCGCAGACGGCCTGCAAGGCATAGTCCCGGGCCTTTTCCGTCAGCTTCCGCTTCCGCGCCGCATCCGTCACATAGAAGCCGGCATAGGCGGTGTACAGGTTCGCGGCCGACCGCAGGAGGGGTGCATTCTTCGGATCCTCCCGGAGAAGCCCGTCGACCATGAGAAGGTAGGCCGGCCCCCCCGCTTCCACGGTCTCCAGATCATTGTTGTTGAGGATGGCCGCTGAGAGGCTGTCGGCGAACCGGCCGGTGACGGTGGAAACACACCCCGTAAAGGCCAGGGCAAGGAGGATCGGCATCATCCGTCGGAGCGTCCGAAGCGGGTGCGGGAACAGGCGGTGCCGGGGGGGATGTGGGGTCATCCTGAACCTCCATGGGGTGAAATAGTCGTGCCGATGAATGCCCTTGGGTGGGCCGCGGGAAATTCTATTCGGAACAATAGGAAAAACCAACTGACGTGTCAATATTTCGTTTTTCCATCCGGTTCTCCCGGCGCCGCCCCATGGGAAATCGGTTGCCGGTTCATATGCGGCTTGACCTGCCTTTACAGGGGCGGTAAACATGCTGCAGGCAAGTCTTGCGGCGATCATCTTTAACAACGGGGAAGGAAACGGAATGCAGGTCATCGAATTGAGATCCGATACCCTCACGCGTCCGACGGACGCCATGCGGAAGGCCATGGCGGAGGCCCGGGTGGGGGACGACGTGTTCGGCGAGGACCCCACGGTCAACCGCCTGGAGGAGATGGCGGCGGCGCGCGTGGGGAAGGCCGCGGCGCTTTTCGTGGCCAGCGGGACCATGGGAAACCTGGTGGCCCAGTTGACCCACTGCGGCCGGGGGAGCGAAACCATCCTGGGTGACGAATCCCACGTGTTTTACTACGAACAGGGCGGGGCCGCGGCCCTGGGCGGGATCCACCCCCGGACAATCCCCAACCGGCCCGACGGGACCCTGGCCGTTGAGGAGATCGCGGCAGCCGTTCGGCCCGACGACAACCATTTTCCAAGGTCGCGCCTGATCCTGTTGGAAAACACCCACAACCGGTGCGGCGGCGCGCCCCTGACCCCTGCATACACGGCGGCGGTGGGGCGGCTGGCCCGGGACCGCGGGCTTTCGCTCCATGTGGACGGCGCGAGGATTTTCAACGCAGCCGCAGCCCTCGGGGTGGACGTCCGGGAACTGACGGCGCCGGCGGATTCGGTCTCCTTCTGTCTCAGCAAGGGGCTTGGGGCGCCGGTGGGATCGGTGCTGTGCGGCGGCAAGGACTTCATCGCCGAGGCCCAGCGAAACCGAAAGGTCCTGGGCGGCGGCA